>JBBQEL010000032.1:0-37430 GCA_038320645.1 Holophagales bacterium
GTGCACCACGCAGAGCGAATAGCCCTCGGCCACCACCTTGGCCAGCATCTCGGCCGTCTCCCGGGCATTCTCCAGCTGCTCCTCCTGGAGCCCCCGCTCTTTCTCTTTCAGTAGCGCGTTACCGCCGATGGCCAGTAGTGCAATCTTTCGGGTCATGCCGCTCCCCGGGAAACGAGGATTCTACTTGGGCTGGGGGGTGGAACCAAGAACGGTCGTCACAGACGCCCAAAAGCCGCAGAGATCCCTTGCCGGAGCCCCCGACCTTTTGCACCCTGTAAAGCATGGAGCACACGCACATGGACCTCTACCAACCCCAGCCCACCTACGAAGTCGAAGCCGCCACCCGGCTCAGCCGCCTGGGCGCGGTCCTGGTCGATCTGCTCGTGGGCTTCGCTCCGTTGGGCGCCATGGTGTTCCTGGTGCCGGTCGCCCTGGTCTCCCGCAGCGCCGGGATGATTCTGGGCTTCATCGGCCTGGCGGGGCTGATCGCCGTGGCGGTGCTGATCACCCATATCGTGCTGCTGGTGAAATACGGCCAGACCATCGGCAAGAAGGTGCTGGGCATCCGGATGATCACCAGCGCTGGGGATATCCCCAGCATCTGGCGCGTGTTCTTCCTCCGCTGGCTGCCCTTCGTCGTGGTGTCGGTGGTGATCGAGCTGGTCCTGAAAGTGAGGGGCATCGGGAATATCGTGCACCTCGTGGACGCCCTGCTCATCTTCCAGCCCACCCGCCGCTGCCTGCATGACCTGTTGGCCGATACGCATGTGATCAAGGCCTGATGAGGCGCTACAGCCCCCGCGCCATCAGGGCGTGCACCAGCAGGCGATCCCGGTCCACTTGCTCGCCGATGCGGAAGGTGGCGGCGCCGGCGTCGGTGAACCCGGCCTTGGCGTAGAAGCGGAGGGCGCGGGGGTTCTGCTCCCAGACCTGCAGCCACACGCCGTCGTGCCCGGCGGTGGTCGCATGGTCGAGCACGGCGGTCATGAGCGTCAGGGCGGCGCCGGTGCCGTGGAGGCCGCGGTCCACATAGAAGCGGGCCACCTCCAACGGGTGGGTGAAGCGGAACGGGTCCTTTCCCATCTCCGGGCCGCAGGCCCGGAGCAGCGCGTAGCCCAGGAGGCCACCGGCCCCGTCCAGCACCAGCGTGGTGTTGGCCGGATCCGACAACTCGGCGCGCTGCTGCTGCAGGCCGAAGGTTGCCGCCAGATGGAGGTCGATGTTGGCGGCGGGAATCAGACCCGTGTAGGTCTCGCGCCAGAGGCGATCCCCCAGGGCCGCCAGGGCCTGGGCATCGGTGGGGAGGGCAGGGCGGATGCGCATGCTCCATGCTTACCGAAGTGCCTAAAACCCGCTAGAATGCTCGTTTTGGCGGGCCCCCATGCACATCCAGGAACTGATCCTCCGCCTGCAGCGGTTCTGGGCCGACCGGGGCTGCCTGATCGGCCAGCCCTACGATCTGGAAAAGGGCGCGGGGACCATGAACCCGCTCACCTTTTTCGGTGCCCTGGGCAGCAAGCCCTGGAACGTGGCCTATGTGGAGCCCTCGCGACGCCCGGCGGATGGCCGCTACGGTGAGAATCCCTTCCGCGTCTACAAGCACCTCCAGTTCCAGGTGATCCTCAAGCCCAGCCCCGCCAAGGTGCAGGACCTCTACATCGAAAGCCTCGAAGCCCTCGGTATCGATCTCTCCAAGCACGATCTGCGCTTCGAGGAGGACAACTGGGAATCCCCGTCCCTGGGCGCCTGGGGCGTGGGCTGGCAGGTGGTGCTGGATGGCATGGAGATCAGCCAGTTCACCTACTTCCAGCAGGTGGGCGGCCTCGACTGCCGGCCTGTGAGCGCCGAGTTGACCTATGGCATCGAGCGCATCTGCATGTTTCTGGGCGGCTACGACAACATCTTCGATCTGGTGCACGGCGAGGTGAAGACGGACGCGGGCGTGTTCCCCGTCACCTACGGCCAGATGCGCCAGCGCGAGGAATTCGAGCTGTCCGCCTACAGCTTCGAGCACGCCGATATCGAGCTGCACCGTACGCTGTTCGAGGCCTTCGAGAAGGAGGGTTGGCGGCTGCTCAAGGACCACGGCCACTTCCTCAGCGCCTACGAGCAGGCCCTCAAGATGAGCCACACCTTCAACGTGCTGGACGCCCGCGGCGCCGTGAGCACCACCGAACGCCCCGGCATCATCAAGCGGGTGCGGGACCTGGCCTGTGGGTGCGCCAAGGCGTACCTGGAACACGAAGAAAGTTCATCCACAGATTCCACAGAGGACACAGATTTGAAAAGCAGGGTTCAGGGAGGTGGCAAGTGAGCGTCACCAGGACTTTCCTGCTGGAACTGCACTGCGAGGAGATTCCAGCGCGGTTCCTGGCGCCTTTGAGTGAAGAACTCGCAATCAAGCTCAATCAGTTCGTCGCCGAGACCCTCAAGTGCCCGATCCAGCGCCGCAGCGGAACAGGGGCCGACTGGCCTTTGGATCTATTCAAGCCGTTCCCGAGTGAGATCAACCCCAGCGCTTTATTCAGCTTCTCCTATTCACCAAGAAAGCTGGCTTGGTTGATTGAGTTCCTCCCGGTTGAACAGCCCGATCAGGTCGAAACCCAGGTCGGCCCCCCCCAGCGCATGTGCGTGGACGAGGCTGGCCAGCCCACCATCCAGGGCCAGAAGTTCGCGGAGAAGTGGGGCGTACCTTTCAGTGCCGTACGCTTTGAGCAGCCTGCGGGCAAGAAGGAACCCTGCGCCGTGGTCACGATCACCAAGGCCGGCCGACCTACGGCGGACCTGCTGCTGGAGGCCCTGCCGGGCCTCATCGCCAGCCTGCACGTGCCCAAGGCCATGCGCTGGGGGAATTCGGAGTTCGAATTCGTGCGGCCCATCCGCAACCTCCTCTGCCTCTTCGGTGGCGAGGTGGTGCCGATCACGGTGGATGGTGTGACGGCCACGAACACCACCTGGGGCCATCGCCTGTTCCATCGCCAGCACCCCGAGCCGGTGACGATCACCACGCCCGAGGCCTATGAGGCCGCGCTGGAAGCCGCTGGGGTGGTGGTCAGCGTGGCGGTGCGCAGGCAGCGCATCGCCGAGCAGCTGGAGACACTGGCGGCTGAGATCGGTGGCCGGGTGGTCGCCGATGCGGAGCTGCTGGACACCCTGGCCGAGATCGTGGAGTTCCCCAAGATCGTGCGGGGCGAGTTCCCGGCGAACTTCCTGGAACTGCCCAAGGAAGTGCTGGTCACCAGCCTGCGCGAGCATCAGAAAAGCTTCTGCATCGAAGATGCCCACGGCGCCCTGCTGCCGTTCTTCCTCACCGCCGCCAACCGCGTGGACGACCCCGCGGGGTTCGTGAAGGCGGGTAACGAGTGGGTGCTGAAGGCGCGGCTCTACGATGCCCGCTTCTTCTTCGCCGAAGACCGCAAGCAGCCCCTGTCGGATCGGCTGGAGAAGCTGCAGGCCCTCACCTTCCAGCGGGACCTGGGTAGCTACCACGCCAAGACCGGCCGCGTGGTGGCCTTGGTGAAGAACCTCGCCATGAAGCTGTCCAACGATGAGGAACACATCAACCGGGCCCTGGAAGCCGCCCGCATGGCCAAGGCCGACCTGCGGACGCTGATGGTGGGCGAGTTCCCCGAGTTGCAGGGCATCATGGGCGGCGAGTACCTCAAGCACGAGGGCGCCCACGAGGAAATCTGGCAGGCCGTGAAGGAGCACTACCGGCCCATCGGCGCCGAGGATGCCATCCCCGGCACGCCCATGGGCTGCCTGTTGTCCCTCTGTGACAAGCTGGACACCGTCGTCGGCTGCTTCGCCGTGGGCCTCATCCCCACCGGCTCCAAGGATCCGCTGGCCCTGCGCCGTGCCGGGCAGGGCATCGTGCGCATCCTGTGGGAGCAGGGCTGGGCCCTTAGCCTCACGGAGCTCATCACCGCGGCCCTGGGTGTCGTGGGCGCCAAGGCCACGAAGCCTGTGGGCGAAACCACCGAAGCCCTGCTGGCCTTCTTCAGGGATCGCGTGGCCTATCAGCTGGAAGTGGCTGGCTATGCCGGGTCCGTGCGCCGCTCGGCCCTGGCAGCCGGTTGGGCCGAGCTGCCTGATCTCAAGGCCCGCTGTGAAGCCCTCTCCGCCTTCGCTGACGATCCTCGCTTCGCGTCCTTGGCGCAGAGCGCCAAGCGCATCGGGAACATCCTGAAGGACGAAATCGCCGTTGGCGATTTCGATGGCGCCATGCTGGCGCAGGATGAGGAACGCGTGTTGGCTATGCGGCTTAGAGGGGTCGAGTCCTCGACTGATCAGGGTTCTCTGCTGGCTGCGCTAGCGGACCTCGCCCAACCCCTCGAAGCCTTCTTCAACGCCGTCATGGTGAAGTGCGACGATCTACCCCTCCGCGCCGCCCGCCTCAGTCTGCTTCACCGCCTCCGCCTGGCTTTCCTGCGCGTGGCGGACTTCAGCCTCTGGCAATAGGGCTTCGGTTTCTGACACCCCGGGTAGGGAGCAGGCCATGATCGTGCGACGACCATACCGTTTGGGCCTGGCGCTCGCCATCCTCGTGTGTGGGGCGATCCTCCAGGCGGCCCGGAAAGAGGCCTGGGTGGAAGTGAGGTCCCCCCACTTCGTGGCCTACAGCGACGCCGGTGAAGCCGAAGCGCGACGGATCCTTGAGGGGTTTGAAGGCATCCGGAGCGTATTCAATGCCGTTCTCCCCGGCATCAAAGTGGACCTCCACAAGCCCGTCGTCGTCATCGTGGCCGAGAACGAGGCGTCCATGCGGCGGTTCGTCCCGGACCAGTTTGCAGGGAAGGATCCCAAACGAGCTTCCGGCATGTACCTGCGCGGCCGGGAGCGGGACCTTGCAATCGTGCGGCTGGATGCGGGCCTACAGGAGGATCAGCCCTTTGCCGTGGTCTTCCACGAGTACACCCACGCCATCGTGCACAACAACTTCTCGGCGCTGCCCACCTGGCTGGACGAGGGCATCGCAGAGTTCTACGGATCGACTGAGATCCGTTCGAAACGCGTGTACCTGGGGCGCATCCCCTTTCGGCATCTGGACATCCTCCGGCGCGGCTGCATGCCCCTGAAGGCCGTCCTGCAGGTCAACCACGGCTCGCCGGAGTACATGGAGGGGAGCAAGGCGAACCTGTTCTACGCCCAGAGCTGGGCCATGGTGCATTACCTCTTCCTGGACGAGGAGGCCCGGAAGGCCGGTACGCTCAAAGCTTACCTCCGGGCCCTCTCCAACCAGCCTGATCCCCTAGCCGCTGCTCAGGAGGGATTCGGCGACCTGGCCAAGTTCGAGGGGCAGATCGCGCGGTACGTTTCGCGTCCCACCCTCTCCTTCATGGATTTGCCCCTCCAGGTAACCCTGTCCGACAAGGATTTTCGGGTCCGCCTGGTGAGCGAGGCCGAGGCCCTGGTGGTCAGGGCGGAGGTTCTGACCCACTCCGGGAAGGAGGAGGAGGCGGGGTTCCTGCTGGATCAGGCCAAGGCGCTGGGGAGCGGGTCCACGCAGGTGCAGGCAGGTTTGGGCCTGGCCGCGCTCCGCAAGGGGGACTGGCGGGGGGCCGAACGGACCTTCAGGGCCGCCCGGGAGTCGGGCTCCACGGATTTCCGGGTGCCCATGCACTTGGCCGAACTGGCCCTGCAGGGTGTCCTGGATCCTCCCGCGCCGCCGGAGGAAGTCTTCGGCTGGCTGGAGGAGGCGCGGCGTCTGGAACCCGACTTCCCAGGCATCCACATGGCACTCTGCCGATTCCATTCGAGGGTCCCCCAGGAGGCGGAGAAGGCCATCCAGGCAGGGAGGATGGCCATCCAACTGGCACCATCGGATATCACCATGCGCCTGAACTTCGGCAGTGTGCTCATGACTCTGGGCATGGACGCGGAAGCCAAGGACATCGGGGACCAGGTGGCCCGGATGGCCAGCGAGGCGTGGGAGAAGCAGGCTTCAGTGACCTACCAGGCGCAGCTGGCGCGCTTTCTGGAATACCAAGCTGCGATGGCGAAGGCTTCCGCCGCGCCACCACGGGCGCCTCCTGAGTCTGCCCCTTCCACTCCGCTGGGCCAGCCGGGCGTCAAACCCCTGAAGTTCTGGCTGCCAGACACTCTGGCTGCCCTGGCCAAGGAGGTGCAGGTCGCGGTGATGCAAGGCCGGCTGGACGACGCGATCCAGAGCGTCAAGGCCGCTATTCCCAAGGCCAAGGGCCCCTACGAAAAACCTTCCCTCAAGGCCCTGCTGGATCATCTCAAGGCGAGGAAGGCCGGGCATTGAGCGTTCCCATCCCGGAGACCTGGGGCAAGGGCGGATCGGGCACACTGGAGGTAGCTCCTGGAGCCTCCTTTGGCGGTCCTGGATGATTCTGTAGAGGCCTCCATGCACCACGAACGCATCGCGATCATCGACTACGGCAGCCAATACACGCGGCTCATCACCCGGCGGCTGCGGGAGCTGGGGGCGTTTGGCCTGGTCTACAACAGTGGCGCCACGGCCAAGGAGATCGCCGGGCCGGATCTGAAGGGCGTGATCCTTTCCGGCGGTCCCAATTCGGTGCTGGAGCCGGGCGCGCCGGATCTGGACCCGGCCATTCTCGCGCTGGGCGTGCCGATCCTGGGGGTGTGCTACGGGCAGCAGCTGCTGGCGCGGAATCTGGGCGGGCAGCTGCACCGCTCGTCCAGCCGCGAATACGGCAAGGCCGAGATCCAGGCGTTTCCTGAAACCTCGATGCTCTTCGAGGGCCTGCCCCACACGCAGCAGGTGTGGATGAGCCATGGCGACCATGTGGAAGTGGCGCCGCCAGGTTTCACGGTGACGGCCAAGACCCCCACCGTACCAGTCGCGGCCATGGAGAACCCCGAGCGACGCATCTTCTGCATCCAGTTCCATCCCGAGGTCACGCACAGCACCCAGGGCACCCCCCTGTTGCTGAACTTCATGAAGCACTGCGGCATGAGCCTCGACTGGAATGCCGGCAACTTCATCGACGAAAAGGTGAAGGCCATCCGCGCGCAGGTAGGGCAGGGCACCGTGGTGCTGGGGCTCAGCGGTGGCGTGGATTCCAGCGTGGCGGCCCTGCTGCTGCACAAGGCCATCGGCCAGCAGCTCACCTGCGTGTTCGTGGATCACGGCCTCATGCGCAAGGACGAGATGAAGCAGGTGCAGGCCTACTTCGCGCCCTTCGAGCTCAAGGTGATCTGGGTGGATGCGTCCGCTGAGTTCCTGAACGCGCTGGCCGGCGTGACCGATCCCGAGCAGAAGCGGAAGATCATCGGCGGCCGGTTCATCGAGGTCTTCGAGCGCGAGGCTGGCAAGGTGCAGGCCGATTTCCTGGGGCAGGGCACCACCTACCCCGATGTCATCGAAAGCAGCGGCATTGGCGGCGCGATCCTGGTGAAGTCCCACCACAATGTGGGCGGGCTGCCGGAGCGCATGAAGCTGAAGCTGGTGGAGCCGCTCCGGGAGTTGTTCAAGGACGAGGTGCGGGCCACTGGCCTGGCGCTGGGGCTTCCCGAAGAAATGAACCAGCGGCATCCCTTCCCCGGCCCCGGCCTGGCCGTGCGCCTGCCGGGCGCCATCACCCGGGAGCGGGCCAGCATCCTGCAGAACGCCGATGCCATCTTCATGCAGGAACTGAAGGACAGCGGCTGGTATCGCAAGACCAGCCAGGCCTTTGCCGTGCTGCTGCCCGTCCAGACCGTGGGCATCATGGGCGACGAGCGCACCTTCGAGTGGATGTGCGCCTTGCGCGCGGTGACCAGCGAGGACTTCATGACCGCCGATTGGGCGCGCCTGCCGCACGAACTGCTGGAGAAGATCGCCCAGCGCATCGTCAACGAGGTGAAGGGCATCAACCGCGTGGTCTACGACATCACCTCCAAGCCACCCGCCACCATCGAGTACGAATAGTGGCCAAGCGCAACGAACCCGTCCGCAAGTCGGTGAAGGATGTCCTGGAGGATCTGCTGGCGGGGCACCGCGAGGCGGCCTTCAACGGTCCCGAAGCCGCGCTGAAGTACCTGCGCCGCACGTTTGAGGGCCAGGGCAGCCTGCCCAATGCCGTGAAGGCCATGGCCTACGATCTGAATGCCGAAGCCCAGGCGCAGTGCGGCCAGTGGGAGGCCTGCGTGGCGTCGGTGAACCTGGCGCTGGGGTATTTGCCGGAACTGGAAGCGGCCTTTCCACACGAATACCGGCGGCTGCTGGCGGCACTGACCTGCTTCGAGCGCGGCATCCAGGCCCACAGCGAACTCGGCGATTTCCATGGCGCCCTGGAACTGTGCGAGCAGGCCATCGCCCTGGACCTCGGCGGCCATTACACGGCCAAACGGGATTCCCTGGAATGGGCGCGCTGAGGCGGCCGATTCCAAGGGATTGACCCCTCGGCGAAAGACAATCTATGGTTTTTCTGCCTGTGCGATGATCTGAACTTCAGCCATCCAGCATGTGGGCCGTTGAGTTGCTGTCCCGGGGAGGCCATGGCCGACGCGATCCAGGTGGTTCCGCAACAGGTGAGCATCCTCATCGTGGATGACCTGGCCATTGTGCGCCTGTCCCTCCAGCGGATCCTCACCAAGGCTGGCTACCGCTGCCGTGAAGCCGGGGATGTTGCTGGGGCTCTAGGCGTCCTGGCCGAGGACACCATTGATCTGATCCTCTGCGATATGCAGATGCCCGGCGCCTCGGGGCTCGATCTGGTGAAGGCCATCCAGCCCCGAATCCCGGATACCTCGGTGGTCATGGTGAGTTCCCTCGAGGATGCGGAAACGGCCATCGAATGCCTGCACCAGGGGGCTTTCGGTTATGTCCTGAAGCCCTTCCAGCCCCGGGAGATCCTGGTCCAGGTGAATGGTGCCCTGCGGCGCCGGATGCTGGAGATCGCCTTCCGCGACCGGGAAGCCCAGCTGGCCCAGAAGGTGCGGGAACAGACCGTGGAGATCCGCGATTCCCGTGAGGAGATCGCCCTCCGGCTCATCAGCGCCAGTGAGCACCGCGACAATGAAACCGGTATGCACGTGCGCCGGATCGGCCTCTATGCCGCGGAGCTGGCGCAGCTGCTGGGCTGGGATCAGCTGGGCATCGACACCATGCGGGCCGCGGCCCCCATGCACGACATCGGCAAGATCGGTGTGCCGGACGCCATCCTCCAGAAGCCTGGCGCCCTCACGGACAACGAGTGGGTGACCATGAAGAAACACACCACCATGGGCGCCGCGATCCTGAAGGGCTCCACCGTGCCGTTCATCCGGATGGGGGCGCGCATCGCCATCGGCCACCACGAGAAGTGGGATGGCAGCGGCTACCCTAAAGGGCTGCGGGGCGAAGGGATCCCCCTGGAAGCCCGGATCACGGCGCTGGTGGATGTCTACGATGCCGTGAGCAACCGCCGCCACTACAAGGAGCCCTGGCCCGAGGACCGCGTCGTTGAACTGATCCGGAAAGGCAGCGGCACCCACTTCGATCCGCAGCTGGCGGACCTGTTCCTGACCAACCTCGCGCGCTTCCGGGCCATCCTCGCGGCCAACCCGGACGAGCCCCACGACGAGGATCCGGGGATCTGACCCCGGGGCCCCGCGACACTTCAGACCCTAGGCTGGCCTTTCCGCCTCCTGCTGGTCGCTGGCCTTCCGTCTACGGGAGATGGTGAACTCCCCGAGCATCATGGGCACCGCGGCCTTCAGCATCAGCGTGAAGGCGAGGAACCCGATGGCGAAGATGCCGGCCGCCACGGCGATCTCGGTGAAGGAGGGCGTGTAGACATAGATCTCGCCCAGGGCGTCGGGCGTCAGGCCGGGGATGATCAGGCCCATGCCCTTCTCGATGTAGACGCTGGCGTAGATCAGCACGCAGCCGATGTTCAGCGTCACCCAGTTGGTGCGGAACCGGGGCACCAGGAACAGGATGAAGGCCACGAAGCCGAAGATGATCGAGGCCCAGGCATAGGGCACCAGCGTGTTGTGCCCCTTCAATCCGAACAGCAGGTACTGGAAGTACACCATGTGCTCGGTGCCGGAATAGATCTCCTTGAAGGACTCGGCAGCGGTCAGGAACAGGTTGAAGCCCATGGTGTAGGCCATGAGTTCGGCGATCTTGAAGATGGCCTCGTCCTTGATGCTGAGCTTCGTGGTCTTCCGCAGGACCTGCAGCAGGATGAGCAGGATGGCGGGGCCGGAGCAGAAGGCCGAAGCCAGGAAGCGCGGGGCCAGGATGGCGGAATTCCAGAAGGGCCGGGCCCCGAGGCCGTTGTAGAGATAGGCGGTGACGGTGTGGATGCTGACCGCCATGGGAATGGAGAGGAGCACGAGCGGCGTGACGATCTTCTTCACATAGTGCCGCTCGGTGTAGGCGCAGAAGAGCAGGTAGGTGACCACGAACCAATTCAGCAGCAGGTAGGCGTTCAGCACCAGGACATCCCAGGCCAGCATGGACTGGGGCCAGTTGAGGCTGCCCACCAGCGGCATGATGTGCCAGAACCGGTCGGGCCTGCCGATGTCCACCATCACGAAGCCCAGGCACATGATGAGGGCGCTGATGGCCAGCATCTCGCCCAGGATGGTGATCTCCTTGATGGGCTCCCAGTCGTAGATGTAGGCGGGGATGACCAGCATGATGGCCGCGGCGGCGACGCCCACCAGGAAGGTGAAGTTGCCGATGTAGAAGCCCCACGAGACCTGATCCCGCATCTGGGTGACGATGAGGCCGTGGCGCAGCTGCCCCGCGTAGGCGACCGCGCCGATCATGATGAGCAGCAGCAGGAAGCCGATCCAGGCGTAGTAGTAGCGGCTGCCGGTGGTGATGATCCGGAGCGTGTCGGTGATGAACTGCCAGAAGTTCTTCAGCGTGGCCATGGCCTCACACCCCGTAGAAGTAGAAGAAGTTGGGTTGGGTGTTCAGCTCTTCCTTGAGCTTGAAGACGCGCTTGTTCTCGAGGACGTACCGGATCTCGCTGTCCTTGTCGAGCAGGTTGCCGAACTTGCGCGAGCCCGTGGGGCAGATCTCCACGCAGGCCGGGTAGAGGCCCTTGCGGGTGCGCTGGACGCAGAAGGTGCATTTCTCCACCACGCCCTTGGGCCGGGGGCGGTTGCCCAGGTAGTGGGTGTCGGGGTTGACATCCTTGGCCGCCAGCCCGGGTTCACCCCAGTTGAAGTGGCGGGCGCCGTAGGGGCAGGCCGCCATGCAGTAGCGGCAGCCGATGCACCAGTTGTAGTCCACCACCACGATGCCGTCCTTCTCGCGCCAGGTGGCGCCCACGGGGCAGACCTTCACGCAGGGCGGCTTCTTGCACTGCTGACACTGGACCGGCATATAGAAGTGCCCCTCGCGGGGAACCTCCTCGGGGTTGTAGTAATGTTCGGCGTGCTGGAGGTTGACGCCCTCCTCCTTGTCCAGTTCGAGTACGCGGATCCACTGCACTTCCGGGCTGCGGGACTGGTTGTTCTCCTGCACGCAGGCATGGACGCAGCGGCGGCACCCGATGCAGCGGCTGAGATCCAGGGCGTAGCCGAAGATCACGCCGGGAATGGCGGGCGTGTTGGCGACCTTGACCTCCTTGCCGTACTTCTCCTTGTATTCCTTTTCCAGCCGGGCGATGACGCTGAGCACCTCATCCTTGGAGAGTTCACGGAAGCTGTGCTGGAGGAACTCCTCCTTGGTGAGCTTGCCGCAGCCGGTGAGGGCCGTGGCCACCGCGGCAACAGCGGCGCCGAGGAATTCGCGGCGGCCCTCGCTGCAACCCGTGGCGGTGCCGTCACAGCTCCCGGCGGGCTGGTGGGAGTCCTGGTCCATCATCGCGCACCCCCCTGGTTGACCTTGATCGCCTCGGGCCTGGTGGGCGGAGGCATGGGTTTCAGCGGCTTGAAATGAGGCCCGTGCGGGTTGTGGCAGTGCACGCAGAGCAGGTACTGCTTCGGTCCGTTCCACCGGCCTGTCCGTTTGCCATGGATGCCCACCCGCCAGTCCCGGTACTTGTCACCGTGGCATTGGCCACAGAGTTTGTAGGATTCGGTGAACAGCACCTTCTCCCCGCTGGCGAGGTGCAGGTTGTCGCGGCTGCTGGCATCGTGGCAGTCCAGGCACCACCGGCTATCTGGCCCGTGCTTGAGCTCGATTTCGCTGTGCATGGCCAGTTCCCGGCGTTTGGTATCCACCTTCAGCTGCTTGCCGTCGTGGCATGAAGTACAGGGGAAGATTCCCTCCGAGAAAGGGGGCGTGGGCACCTGGATGCCCTCCAGGGCTGCGGGGTGGGCCTTGGCGCCGGGCGGATTCGCGAAGGCCGCGGCCACCGCAAATACCAGCATCAGACCCGCCACCGGGGCGGCAGGGAACGCGGCTCGGCTCAGGCGTCTGTTCATGGATGCACCTCCGTATAACCAGGGATCAGTCTCACTCCGTGCTCCGATCGGCAATGCCGCCGTCCAGGGGAGGGGGCTTTCAGAAGACGCGGCGCAAGCATGAGCGTGGCGCCGAAACACATGAATCCGAGGAAGAGGGTCAGGGGGCGCCTGGGCGGGATGACCTCGGCGGTGGACAAGGAGTATTCCCTTGAAGAGGTGGCAGTTGATGTTGGGTTTTGCTGTTGAGATCCATGCCACGCCTGCGGGGAGGGTGCGTCAAGGCAAATAAAACATTCCAAATAATTCATAAAGAAAACAATGAATGATGTTGGCACAGTGTAGGTCGCGCACGGAGGCGCGGGGAATGGGGCCCATGGGGAAAAACAGATGGCTCCATGCGCAGCAAAGACTCATGCGCCCTAGAGGTCATGTGTCTGGCGTCACAGGCTGGCCGCCGGATTCCCGGCGCACTTCCTGGGCCAGACCCCGGTTCTGTCAGCGCCAGCTGGCACCGCGGAATGCCAGGGCCGCCAGAACTTCTTCCGCGGCCCGGAGGCCATGATCCTGGGCCTCCTCGAAGAGGGCCAGCCCACTCAGTTCCGTATGGGCGAAGTGGATGGCGCCGAAGGGCCGGGCCAGGGCGAGGAAGGCGGGATCCCACAGCAGCCCAGGCGCTGGCCGCACCATGGCGTGGCCCCAGCGCATCACATCCAGGCGGGTGACCAGGCCTTCCAGATCCGGGTGGGCGGGGCGCAGGTCGTCCATGACCAGGCGCGCGCAGGCCGGCCAGTCCAGGGCGTGCAGCCGGGCCCGTTCCGCGGCACAGTCGGGCCCCGCGAAGGGCCGGTACCAGGTCCACACGGTGGGGCCGTGATCCCGCAGGCTCTGGTGCGTGGCGACCACGTAGCCCAGCGCCTCGCTGTCCCGCAGCACATTGTCCCAGGCCAGGGGAAAGGAGGCTTCCTTCGGGCGGGCGCGGAGCGTGAGGTTGGCCACCAGCCACGGCGCGTTCTGGATGCGGGACTGGGCCGGCCGCGCCGCGCCCAGGCCGTCGATCACCTGCCTCGCCACATGCTGCGGGCCGGCGAAAATCACGCGCTGGGCCCGCCAGCCCAGACGGCGCTGATTGACGGCATCCCAGGCGGAGACGAGCAGGCTGGCCCCGTCCGCGCGGATGGCCGTGGCCGCCACGCCGCAGAGCAGGCGGTCGCCGCTGGCCCGGCGCAGATGGTCGATGAGGAAGCCGTTGCCCTGGGGCCAGGTGAGCAGAGGGCGGGAATCTTCGCCGGGGCCCTGTTTGCGGGCGGCGAAATAGAAGAGGCCCGCCCAGGCGCTGGTGGTTTCCAGTCGGGAGCCATAGTCATCCCGGCAGGCGTAGTCCAGCAGCCAGCGCAGGCGGGGCGAAGTGAGACCCCGCGCGTCCAGCCAGGCGGCGAAGGAAAGCGCGTCCAGGGCCTTGGCCTCGGGTGCGTCCGAGCAGCGGGATCGGGGAATGCTGAAGGCAGGGCGGCCCCGCGCATCCTTGAAGGCGGCCCAGTGGTCCACCTCGCGGAAGAAGGCATGGTACTGGTGCTCGTCCTCGCGGCTGGCGCCGGCCCGCAGGTAGAGGCCCTCCCACCACTGCCCGTAGGCGAAGATGCGCTCTTCCGGTGCGCGGGCGGTGGCCTCCTCGCCAAACACCGGCTCGCCCTTGGTGTCGTAGCCCTCCAGTACGTCGCATTCCTGCAGCAGCCGCAGGACCGCGCGATTGCCGCGATCAGGGACGGGCAGGTAGTGGGCCGCCCAGGGGAAGGGGCTGACATGATTGCGGCCGGATCGGGAAGTGCCGCCAGGTTCCGTTTCCAGTTCCAGTAAGCGGAAGTCGGCCAGGCCCCCGCCCGCCAGCCGCCAGGCCGCGCTGAGGCCGGCCACGCCGCCGCCCACGATGAGCGTGGAGATCGGTTCGAAGCGTTCCGGCTCCGGAAAGGCGCCGCCGCGCAGCCAGTGGCCCAGCGGCAGATTCGGCCCGACCAGCTCGCCGGGGAAGGGGAATTCGGGCTTCGGGCGGCAGGCCAAAGGCAATGCCGAAGCGGCCGTGGCCGCAAGAAAATCGCGGCGTTTCATGACCAGCGACGCCATTCCCGCGTGTAGAGGTGGACGAGCACCTGGTTGTCCAGGCGATTCACCTCCACGGGCACGCGGTCCATGTCCTTGGGGAAGGCGAACATGGCGGCGGTGGCTTCGTCCGACAGGTGGCGCAGGCCCGGCAGCACGCGGGTGGGGACGGCGAACTCGCGCTTCGAGGCCAGGGCGAAGCCCCAGACGCCGAAGGAGGGCACGGCCAGGTGGTAGGGGCGCACCTTCAGTCCCGAAGCCTCCATGGTCGTGGTGATGCACCAGAAGGACTGCCGCGCCATGAGGGGCGAGGTGCTCTGCACGGCGATCATGGCGTCGTCCGTCAACCGGCGCTGGAGCAGCCGGTAGAAGCGCGCGGTGTAGAGCTTGCCCAGGGCGTAGGTATTGGGATCGGGGAAATCCACCAGGGCGAGATCGAAGGGTGCTCCGGCTGTTTCCTGAAGCCAGACCATGGCATCGGCATTCACCACTTTCACGCGGGGATCCTCCAGGGCCGCGCCATTGAGCTGGCGCACCATGGGCTGGTTCCGTGCCATGTCCGTCATGCCGGGATCCAGATCCACCAGGACCACTTCCTGGACCGAGGGCTGTTTCAGCACTTCGCGCACGGCCAGGCCGTCGCCGCCGCCGCAGACCAGCACCCGCTTCGCGCCAGGCTTCACGGCGAAGGCCGGGTGCACCAGGGCTTCGTGGTAGCGATACTCGTCGGCCGAGGAAAATTGCAGGTTGCCGTTGAGAAAGAGCTGGAAGCTGCCCCGCCCGCGGGTGAGCACGATGCGCTGGTAGGCGCTGTCCTTGGCGTAGACGATCTCGTCCGCGAAGATCTCCTCTTCGATGGCCAGGGTGAACTTTCCGGCGAAGCCCAGGCCCACGGCGAGAATAGCCATCACCGCCAGGCAGCGCAGCCGGAGCATCCGCGTGGGGCCCAGCTGGGACTGGAGCAGGTGCGTGGACCAGAGCCCCACGGCGGCATTGAGCAGGCCGAAGAGCAGGCTCGTGCGCACCAGGCCCAGCTTGGGCATGAACAGCAGCGGGAAGAGCAGCGACGCGAAGAGGGCGCCGATGTAATCGAGGGTGAGCACGCCCGCGACCAGGTCCTTGAAGCGCACCTGATCTTTCAGGATCCGCATGAGGATGGGGATCTCCAGGCCCACCAGGGTGCCCACGGCGGCGACCACGCCGTACAACACCACCCGGAAGGCGTGGGTGTGGGCGAAGGCCAGGAAGAGAATGGGCGCGGAGAAACCACCCACCAGAGCCACCGCCAGTTCCAGATCCACAAAGCGCCGCGCCAGCCCCCGCTGGAGAAATTTCGAAAGCCACGAACCCAGCCCCATGGCGCTGAGATACACCCCGATCACCGTGGAGAACTGCGTGACCGAATCCCCCAGCAGATAGCTCGACAGCGTCCCCGCCACCAGCTCGTAGATCAGCCCGCAACAGGCGATGAGCAGCACGCTGAGGAACAGCAGCGGGGCTTTGAGCGTTGGCTGTGGCAAATCATCCATGAATGGCGGCGGCGATGATGATGCTGATGCCGAGGATGAGGCAGCCGAGGACGATGCCGAGGGCGACGTTCTGGTCGTCCTCCATCTCCTTGCGGAGGGAGAAGGGCAGGACCTTCACCAGGACCAGCCAGACCAGTCCGAGGATGAGGAGGCCCAGGGCCGAGAAGATGGCGGCGACGAGGAGCTGGTGGAGCATCTGGTTCGTGATCATCACTTACCTCCATGGAAGCCGTTGTTGTGCAGGAAGGTGCGGTAGGCGCCGGGCGTCTGGCGCACGCTGGGCGGCAGATCGGCGCGGCGGCGTTTGCCGAAGAACTCGCGGCCGAAGAAGCCGTTGGCGATCAGCAGGCTGAAGCCGCCGCCGAGAAAGAGCATGTAGAGGATCCGCATCAATCTTCACCTCCGCTGGTGGTTGCATTCGGCGCGTACATGCTCTCCTGCCAGCGGCGGCTTTCGAAGGCCGCCAGGCGGAACACCATGAACAGGGGCACCAGGAGGATGGCGAGCAGGGCGAGGCCGGGATAGAGCCAACGCATGACGCCCTGGCGCAACTGCACATCGATGACGCGAACGGGGGGCATCCGGCCATCCCATTGGGGGGCCAGCCTCAGCACGTAGGTGCCCAGGGGCACGGCGCTGAGAAAGACGGTCTGGGACTGTTCGCCCTCCGACCAGGACTCCCCGCCATCCACGCCGTGGTAGTAGCTCGATTCGATGAGGAACAGTTCGGCGACGCCCGTGGTCTCGCTCACCAGGGCGCCCTCGACGCTGACCCAGCCGTTGTTGACGGGCGCGCTCAGGCGGACGGCCAGATTCCTGCGGCCATCCTTGATCTCGATGGGGCCGGAGAAGAACACCGGTTCCTGGGGCTCCGCCGCGGGGGTTTCGGCGGGTGCCTGGGCTGGGGCTCTGCGCGTGGGGATGGCTCGGCGGGGGGCCACGGCGGTCTCGGGCTGCAGGCGGGCCATCTCCAGCAGATCCAGCCGCTGGCTGAACAGTTCCACATTACGGTGAGTGACGGACTCCCACATCACCATCAGCAGCAGCAGACCCAGGGCGCCGACCAGCCACAGGGCTGCTTTCGCCAGGGCCACCTTGTGGGGATTGGGCTGGAAGGAGGCGGTGCCGACGGGCGCGGATGGCCCGCCTGCGAGCTTGAAGGCGGCCCAGACCTCCTCGGGTTCCAGATAGGTGGACAGGCTCCAGTTCACTTCCTCGCCGCCTCCCTTGTGCTGCTGCCGCTCGCACGTGAGGCTGCGGGGCGGCGCCACGAACTCGCTTACCTCCACTCGCTCGCCCTGCTCGACGGCCCAGTAGAACTCGCCCCAGACGCCCTCGACCACGGCCGTTACATCCTGAAAACGCCGCCAGTTCGTTCCGAGGGCTGAGAGGTTCTTCTGCTGGCCGTGGGCCTGGGGAACCTCCCCCGGTGGGACGGCTGTCGCCAGGCTCCAGTGGCCGTCGCTCTGGACCAGCCACTTGAAGCCATGCTGGCTGTCCAGCAGCAGGTATTCGTTCCAGGGATAGACCGTGCCCTCAAGGGTGCAGCTGCGGCGCAGCTGGCCGATGCAGGTGACGCGCTCGCTCCGCAGGGTGCCCTCAGCGCCCAGGGGGATCACCACATCCTGGCGGGGCTGTTTGAGACTCTTCAGGAAAGCCAGCTTGCCGTCCTCCGCCGAGAGCAGACTGCCGCAGCTGGGGCAGCCCACCCGCAGGGTCTGGTCCGGTGCCCGCAGGGCCAGCGCGCCGCCGCAGTGCGGACAGTTCAGGTTCTGGGTGCTGAGTTTGGTCGGCTTCCGGGTGCCGCCCTGGATGCCCAGGTCGGCCAGGGCGATCTCGCGGCCCAGGAAGAACAGGGGCGGCTCCTCGCTGAAATCCAGGGTGGCGAAGGCGCCGTTCTTGCCGGAGAGGTCCGCGAAGCGGTAGGTGCCGCCGGGTTCCACGCCCCAGGGGATCTCGCCTTCGGCACTGTGGAAGGTGGCCTCGCTGATCTCGCCGACGGTCCAGAGACCATCGGGGCCCAGGTCTGCCAGCCCTCCGGCCTGCAGGCTGTCGGCCAGGGGAAGGACGCCATGGGGCGTCTGTGTGAAGGTGAGGTAGAAGCGGCCCTGGGCTTCCGCCAGCCAGCCCCAGCGGCCATCATCCAGAGCCAGGTACCACTCATCCCACACGCCACCGAGGGGATGCTTCAGCTGCACGCGGCCCGCCAGCGTGAAGGCCCGGCCCGTGTAGCGACCCGAGGCGCCCAGACCCAGGGGAGAGCCCGTGTCCACCAGATCGGCCACCTTGCCGAGCAGCTCGGGATGCCGGTCCTTCCGGGCCGCCAGGGCCTTGCAATAGGAGCAGACGGCCACCATCGTCCCCGGCCGGAAGCTCAGGGCGGCACCACAGCTGGGGCAGGAGGCGAGTGTGCTCATGGGATCCCGGTGATTATGTCAGAGCAGGGGCAGGATGCGGCCGAGTCCCGCCTGGAAAGAAACCTCGGGCGTCAGCAGGCTCAGCACCAGGTGCCCGTCGCCCGGCAGATCGAAAAAGGAGCCCGGATGAACGAGCACGGTTGCCTGCTCCAGCAGGCGCAGGGCGCAGGCCTCGTCGGCATCCACCGCCGGGCGGCGCAGCAGGACCGACCAGCCACCCTCCACGGGCAAGCGGGAGAGGCGTGGGTGCGCCGCGAGCGCCGCATCCATGATGGCCAGGTTACTGAAGAGCCGGGCCCGCACCTGGGCCTGGATGGCGGGGGCCAGGGCCAGCAGGGTGGCAGCGGCGGCCTGGACTGGCGCCGACACGGTCAGGTACTGATCCGCCAGAAAGGCCAGGGCCTCCAGATGCTCCGCCGCACCGGGGCCCCGGACGGCGATCCAGCCCAGCTTCAGCTGGGGCAGGGCGGCGACCTTGCTGAGGCCGGACAGCACGAAGACGGGACAGGGTGGCTCGGGGTCCGCAAGCACCGTGGGCAGGTGATCCGAAGGCGCTTCCAGGACATAGTCCGCAAAGACTTCATCTACCAGCAGGGCGCAGCCCTGCTGCCTGCACAAGTCCGTGAGTGCTCGCCACTCGGTTTTCGCCAGGAAGTGTCCGGTCGGATTGTTGGGATTCACCACCACCACCGCCCGGGTTCGTGGCGTGATGGCTGACTCGAGGGCCTCGAGATCCAGGTGCCAACGATCGTGGAAGTAGGAGGGCACGGCGCAGGCCTTCAGACCTTCCAGCCGCGCCAGCCAGTCGAAGAGCGGATAGCTGGGGCTGGGCACCAGCACCTCGTCGCCGGGATCGCCGAGCAGCTTGAAGAGCAAGCCGTAGCCTTCGCTGGTGGAGGCCGTCAGCAGGAGGTCCTCCGCCCGCACCCCATGCCCATGGTGCGCAGCGAGGGCCTCGCGGGCTGACCGTGATCCCTGCGGATCCGGATCGTAGGCCAGCACCTCTGGCGAAGAGAGCGCGGCGCGGAGCTCCGCCTCGGGATAGGTGAACCCGCAGCGCGTGGGGTTCGAAACAGTGAGATCGAGGATTTCCCGTCCCCCGGTCTTCATGCGCGCCAGGGCCGCGGACAGGGCATTCGGCTCAAAGCCAGGCGGCAGGCGGGAGGAAAGGCGCATTGGATCAGAGTAGACGAATTGAAAACCAGGGAACCGCAGATGGCGCAGATGACGCAGAAAAGGCCTGGGGCCCAGCTATTTCGCAGCTTTACTCCGTGCGACCCGAGCCGCAACCAAGCGTTCTCTTCATCCCCGAAAATCCCCGTGTATCTCCGGCAAAAAAATCGGCCGGGGATTCACGGGGATGGACGGGGATAGCTGCTGATGATTGGGAGGCGCCTGCGTTCTCCGCGATTGGCGCTGCCTTTCGATGGATAATAGATCCGATCATCAGGAGGTTCCCATGGCGAGGACGCTCAAGGTCGCGGTGCTGCTGGCGGGGTGCGGTCATCTGGATGGCGCGGAAGTGCGCGAGGCGGTGCTGACGCTGCTGGCCCTGGATCAGCATGGCGCGACCTCCCAGTGCATCGCCCCGGACGCGGAGCAGTTCCACGTCATCAACCACGCCACGGGCCAACCCGTGCCCGGTGCCGTCCGGAACATCCTGGAGGAAGCCAGCCGCATCGCCCGGGTGGGCCAATGCCTGGCTCTGGCCGAGGCGAAGGTGGAGGACTACGACGCGCTGGTGATGCCCGGTGGCTACGGTGTGGCCAAGAACCACTGTTCCTTTGCCTTCAAGGGCGCTGAGGGGGAAGTCCGGCCGGATGTGACCGCCTTTGTGCGGGGCTTCTTCGATGCGAAGAAACCCGTGGGCGCCATCTGTATCGCGCCAGCCCTGGTGGCGCTGACGCTGGCCGGCCAGGCCTCCACTGAGATCACGCTGGGCAACGACGCCGGCTGCGCCGCAGCCATGGAAAAGCTCGGCCAGCACCACAAGAACACCCCCAACGCCCGCGAGATCGTCGTAGACGAGGCGCACAAGCTCATCACGACACCCGCGTATATGTTCGATGACGCAAGGCTGTCGGATGTCTGGGTGGGTATCGAACGCTGCGTGGCGGAAGTGCTGAAGCGGGCTTAATCGCGCCTGGGGTGCACCATCCGTCTCAAGGTCGGGGTGAGGGTGCGACTGGCGACCAGGATGCGCGTTTCCTCATCCAGCGCCTTGATCCATGGTGCGGCATGGCCCAGGACCAGGCCAGAATCCGGCAAGGCGAGGCTGCGATCCAAGGCCCGGAGCACCTGCTCCGCCAGGGGACCAGCCTCGAGCCAGCGCGACATGGCCAGGGCCTCGGCCTGGACGGGACGCAAAGGCGGCTGAATGAGCGCGACCAGGGCCTCCAGCCCGAGCTTCGGATGCTGGAGGAAGGCCGTCAGGACGCCCGCAGCAGGCGTGCGCCAGACCAGCTGCCAGAGGGGCCGTGGCGCGTGGAGCGCGAGGCTGCGCCGCTCGCCGAGGGTCATGATCCCCCAGAGCTGCTGCAGCTTTTCCGTGGCCTGCTGCCGGGCCTGCGGGTGGGCTGCCGCATCCACGGCCACTGCGGCCAGGGCCCGCCAGGGCAGGCGGGTCAGGAGGCGGGATCGGAGATGGGCCGGGGCCTTTGGATGCTGGGCGATCCAGCGCAGCAGCAGGGGCCGCTTCTTCATTTCCGGCAGTTCGGCCGCGGCTTCGAGCCAGCCCCGCGGCGGATCCGGCTGCCGCAGCAGCCGCAGGAACCGCGGCCACGGCACCTCGGGCGGCAGGGCCCAGGGGGTTGGGGAGGGGTGGGGCATGGGGAACAGCTTATCGGGGGTGGAGGATGGGCTGTTGGCACCAGGCTGTGGGCTGTAGGCCGTGGGAACTGCTTTCTGGGTGGCGCGCTGGGCCACGCCGATGGTTGCCTTTGGGCCGTTCATCAGGGGCGGCGCCGAACTGAACCATGGTTGCGCCGCTCGCGGCGCCTCAGGCATCCGTACCCACAGCCCACCGCCCACACCCCACACGCCACCGCCCAACTGCGCCACACTGGTTCGATGACCTCCGAATTCACCATCCTGGGCCGGGGCCGTGCGGGGCGCGCGCTGGCGGAGGCCTGGGGGCCGCGGGTGGCGCTGGTGGATCATCTGGCCCGGCCAGAGGGTCTGGTGCTGCTGGCGGTGCCGGACTGGGCCGTTCCTGAGCTTGCGGCGCACTTCCCGGAGCGCTGTGTGCACCTGGCGGGAAGCCTGGATCTGCCTGGGGTGCCCTGCGCCCATCCCCTGACCAGCTTCGATGGCCGGGCCCGCGATTGGAATGGAACGCCCCTGGCCATCACCGGCGCCGTGCCGGATGGAATGCGCCGGGCCTTTGGCGACCTGGGCTTCGCGGCCTTCGATTTGCCCGCGGAACTGAAGCCCCTCTACCACGCAACCGCCGTGCTCACCTCGGGCCATGCGGCCACGCTGTGGCTGGGTGCCGAGGCCCTGTTGCGGGCGCAGGGCGTGGCATTGCCGGGGCGGGGCCTGCTGCCCCTGGCGGAAGCGACGCTGCGGAATGTGGCTGAAGGCGGCGCGGCTGGTCGCACCGGGCCCTTTGCCCGGGGCGACGAAACGACCATCGCCCGGGACGCCGAGGCGCTGCCGGAACCCTGGCGGGGGATCTTCCTCAAGCTGGGGCGCAGCCTCGACTGACCCTGCACGCATCTGGAGCGCCATGTCCCTGCTGCTCATCGTCTCGGTCCTCTGGGCCCTGTCCTTTGGCCTCACGGCCCAGGTCAGCAACCTCGGGGCGCCATTCGTGGCTGCGGTCCGCATCGTGCTCGCGGCCCTGGTGTTCCTTCCGTTCCTGAATCTGAGGGGGATGCCGCAGCGACAGATCCTGGCCTTCGCGGGCATCGGGGCCCTGCAGTTCGGGCTCATGTATCTGCTCTACATCGCCTCCTTCCGCTGGCTGCGGCCCTCGGAAGTGGCGCTGTTCACCATCTTCACGCCCCTGTTAGTGACGCTGGTCAGCGATCTGTTTGAACGGCGGATGTCCTGGCGGTTCCTCTTTACCGCCACTCTGGCCGTGGTGGGTACGGGCATCTGCGTCTGGAACGGGCTGGGGCGCAGCGGGCTGCTCTGGGGCTTCCTGCTGATGCAAGGGGCGAATCTCTGCTTCGCCCTGGGCCAGGTGCTCTACCGTCGCGCCGCGCCAGCCTCGGGGAAGCGCGACCGCGAGCTCATGGGCCTGCTCTATCTGGGGGCCGCCGTCATCGCCCTGGCCGCGGCGCTGCCGTCGATCCAGTGGGACAAGGTGGCGGTCATGAGCCTGCGCCAGGGGGCGGTGCTGTTCTACCTGGGCCTGGTGGCATCGGGGCTGGGGTTCTTCCTGTTCAATGCCGGGGCCCGCCGGACGGACATCGGGACCCTCGCCGTTTTCAACAACCTGAAGATCCCCCTGGCCATCCTGGCCTCGGGCCTGGTGTTCCGCGAAGCCATCGACTGGTCCCGGCTGCTGCTGGGCGGAGCTGTCCTCGCCCTGGCCCTGGGCCTGAATGCCCGCACCGGAGTTCGGTCATGAACGGTTTCAGACCACCCCTGCCGCTTCGGGCCGAGACCCCGGCCGCCTGGGCCGCTGCGGCCCTGGTGGATCCGGGTGCGCTGCTATCGGACCATGCGCACAACGAGAAGAAGGCCGCCCTGAATGCCCTCAACCTGAGCCTGTCCTTTGCGGACCTGCCCTGGGCTTCCGTGCTCCTGGCCCGTCTCGCCGAGGACGAACTGAACCACTTCCGGCGGGTGCTGGAGGCCCTCCAGGGGTTCGGCTGGCCGCTGCGCCCAGACCGTGGCAATGCCTATGCCCAGGCCCTGCACAAGCAGGCCTCCAAGGGGCTGCTCGACCGGTTGCTCATCGCAGCGCTCATCGAGGCCCGCAGTTGCGAACGGCTATGGCTGCTGGAGCGCGCCGGGGCGGAGCACCCCGAATTGGGCTCGGCCTCCTGGCTGGCCTTTCTGCTGGAACTGGAACGCTGTGAAGCCGGGCACGCGCTGGGTTACCGGAGCCTCGCGTTGGAGCGCTTCAAGGGGGAGGCGGAAACGCGGTTGGACTGGTGGCTGGACCGGGAGGCGGAGGTCATCCTGACACTGCCCTGGCGGTCTGCAGTCCATTAGGTCCCTTAACCCTCGGTCAGGGTGTTCGTGGCATCCTGGAGGGACTTCCGAGGCCACCCATGTCCACTGTTCCAGACCATGGTCTTAAAGAGATGGTTCCGGTCTTCGGGCCCAAGGCCTTGGGTGTGGGCAGCGACGGCAGCTTCCATGCGGCCCTCGGGCACCTGGGCGCACAGGGGGACCTCAAGGCCCGCTTGCTGCTGTCCGCCCTGTCCCACTTCGCCGCCAAGGGTTACGACGGGGTGCAGGTGAAGGAAGTGGCTGAGGAGGCAGGTGTCTCCAAGCCCACGCTCTACTATCACTTCGGCAGCAAGGAAGGACTCTTCCGGCAGCTTTGCCTCGTGGCGCTGGCCAGCATGGCCGTGCGGATCCAGGCCATGGTGGAGCCCTTCCTGGCGGCCCCGATCCAGGGCGAACAGGCCCAGGAAGCGGCCTGCCTCCAGCTGTCCAGGACCTATCTGGGCCTGCTGCTCGAAAGCCAGGAATTCACGGGCTTCATCCTCCGGTCCATTGCGGTGCCTTCCCCGGATTCCAGCTTCCGCGATCTGATGCCCCTGGTGGAAAAAGGTCTCAGCCCGCTGGGACTCTTCATGCACCATGTCTTCGGCACCACCCTTGAGCAGGCCCGGAAGGAAGTGCTGCTGTTCACGTCGCTGATGGGCTCGCTCATCGAAGACAAACTCCGCGATCCGCAGTACCAGATCACGGAAGCCGAAATCCAGTGGGTCACCCGGCGGTGGCTGCGCGGCGTTCTGGGCTAGGGGCATCCACTTTGAAAACAGACCCTAGGAGCCTGTCCATGCCGAAACTGGTTCCGATCCGCGCCACCCTCCGTGCCCTGGATCTTGCGCAGCATCTGTTTGAAGTCGAGCTCATCATTCCCGCCGAAGCTGTCATTCACGGCGCTGTCGTTGCCATGCCCGCCTGGACGCCGGGTTCCTACCTGGTGCGGGACTATGCGCGCTTCGTAGACCGGGTGCGGCTCCAGGTCGGCCGGCGGGAACAACCCCTCGAGAAGCTCGACAAGCAGCGCTGGCAGCTACCCGCCTCGAAGCGGGACCTCACCCTCCGCTACCGCGTCTATGGCAACGACCTGACCGTGCGCACCAATCATGTGGATGCCACGCACGCCCAGATCATCCCGGCCGCGACCTTCCTCTACCTCGAGGGTCAGCTGGAGCGGCCGGTGGAGGTGCAATTCGAGGCCTTTCCGGCGGACTGGAGGGTGGCCTCGGCGCTGCCGTCCAAGCAGGGCAGCTACTTCGCCCGGGACTTCGACACGCTGGTGGATTCCCCCTTCGAACTGGGCACGTTCCGGTCGCGCAACTTCACGAACGGCGGCACCCATTTCGAGCTGATCTTCACGGGCGCCCACAACGGCGATGAAGCCCGCATCACCGCCGCCACCGCCCAGATCGTCGAGGCGGCGGGCGCCATCTTCGGGGGCTTCCCGTTCAAGCGCTACCTGTTCCTGTTCACCTTCACGCCCAGGCTGCGCGGTGGCCTTGAGCACAAGGATTGCACCAGCCTCATCTCCGATAGCCATGCCTTCGACAAGCCCGAGGGCTACTACGCGCTGTACCAGCTGGTGGCCCACGAGTTCTTCCACGCCTGGAACGTGAAGCGGCTCCACGATGCGGTGCTGGGGCCCTTCGATTACGGCCGCGAGAACCCCACGAAAATGCTCTGGTTCCACGAAGGCCTCACTTCCTACATGGAACACCTGATCGTCGTGCGCGCGGGCGTGGTGCCCTGGAGCCACACCTCGAGAGAACTGGCCCGTTGCTGGAGCGAACAGGTGCAGCGTCCCGGCCGCCTGGAACAGAGCCTTGAGGAATCCAGCTGGGATGCCTGGATCCGGCTCTACAAGTCCCACGAGTTCAGCCCCAACAGCTCCGTGAGCTATTACGACAAGGGGGAGATGGTCGCCTGGCTCATGGATGCCGCGCTCCGGGAAGGCAGCCGCGGCAAGGCGGGACTGGCGGAACTCTTCGCCCTGCTGTGGGCGCGCCACGGCGAACGGGGCCTGGCGGATGGGGATGTGCGCAGCGCCTTCGAGGAACTCGCCGGAAAGGAAGCCGCCCCCTTCTGGGAGGCTTACATCTCGGGCCGGGCCGAACTGGATGGTGGGCTGCTGCGCCGGGCTTTCGGCCTGTCGATGGAGGCCCGGACCCCCTGGGAAGGGCTGACGGCCGACGAACAGCAGGATCCCGCCGCCATGAAACGGGCACGCGCCTGGACTGGCCTCGTGTTTCCCGCCAATGGACCCACCGTGCAGAACGTGATTCCCGGCAGTCCGGCCGCCGAGGTCGGGCTCAGCTTCGGCATGGAGATCCTGGCGGTGGATGACTGGCGCACCTCGACGGCGGCCGAGGTGCAGCGTGCGCTCGCCCACCCTGGTCCAGGCGGTACGGCCGTGGTCCTGGCCTCGGACCGGGGCCGGATCTTCCAGGTTCTGCTCCCGGTGGTCGAGAGCCCTGAACGCACGCACCGGCTGACGGCCGACGCGAGCACCGATGCGATGCAGCGGGCGGCGTTCCTGGCCAGCTACGGCCAGCCCCATCCTGCCGCCACCGTGAAGCGGGGTGCGCGCCGGTGAAAATAGCCGCGATCCTCGCCGCCCATGACGAGGCGGACCACATCCTGCCGGTGCTGGCAGGGCTCAAGCCCTTCGGCCTGCACCGGGTGCTGGTCGTGGACGACGGTTCCGGGGACGGCACGGGCGCCGTGGCCGCCGCTGCGGGCGCCGAAGTGCTGCGGCTGCCGGCGGGCCATGGTGGGGGCAAGGGCCAGGCCATGCGGGCGGGCATTGCGCACCTCCAACCGGATGCCTTCGATTTCTACCTCTTTCTCGATGCAGATGGCCAGCATGACCCGGCCGATCTCCAGGGATTCATCGAGTACCTCCAGGTCCATCCCGAGGCTGATTTCCTCATCGGATCGCGCTTCCAGGACCGGGCCAAGATTCCGGCCAAGCGCTGGCGGACCAACGCGCTGGGCACCTGGACCCTGGGCCGTATCGCCGGCGTGACCTGGGAGGACAGCCAGAGCGGCTTCCGCATGATCCGCAAGAAGGTGCTGGATCGCCTCGACCTTCACGCGAGCGGCTTTGCCATCGAAATGGAAATGGCCATGAAGGCCGCCGATTGGAAGCTGCACTGGGCCCATATCCCCATCCAGGCCATCTACCGGCCGGGGCCTCACCGCAGCCACTTTAGAGGTGTGATGGATACCTGGCTGATCGCCTGGGAATCGCTGAAATGCTGAAGCCTGAAGCCTGCTACTTTCCTACGTATGATCAACCCCCTCGACTGGGATCTCGGCAATGTGCCACCGGGCGTGGCCTGGGGCGGCGTGGACGAGGCGGGGCGGGGCGCCTGGGCTGGCCCGGTGGTGGCAGCCTGTGCGGTACTCGATGCGGAAACGGTCCGCAAGTGGGGCCATGTGCTGCGGGGCGTGCGGGACAGCAAGCAACTGAAGCCCGAACGGCGCGAGGTGCTGGCAAGGGAGCTGAAAGCCATCCTGCCCGCCTATGGCATCGCTGAATTGGACGCCCTGGCCATTGACCGGGAGAACATTCTCGAAGCCACGATGATGGCCATGCGACAGTCCGTGACGGAACTGACGATCCGGCCCAGGATCCTGTTCATCGATGGCAATCGCGCCCCGAGGACGGGCCTGCCCGAACGGCTGGTGGTGGAGGGCGATGCCCTCAGCTGTGCCATCGGCGCCGCCAGCATCCTGGCCAAGGCCCATCGGGACGCCCTGATGGGCGGCCTGGAGGAAACCTATCCGGGGTACGGCTTTGGCCAGCACAAGGGCTATGGCACCGCGCTCCACCGGGCCCAAATCGCCGAACTGGGCGTGAGCCCGATCCACCGCATCAGCTATGCGCCGGTGGCGGCGTTGCAGCGGGTGGATGAGGACCTGCGCGATGCGTTGCGGAACGGCCTGGACCGCTGTGCTTCGGTGGCCGAACTTCAGGCTTGGGTGGTTTCGGCGCTTCGGCCGGCCTACGGCCGACTGAAGCTGGCCTGGGTCGAGACCCTGCGGCGCCGCTACGCGGATCGCCTGGTGCAACTGACGGATGGGGTTGGAGAGTCCGGATGACGGAAGTGCCCCTTGCCATGATCCGGCGCGGGGAGCGCTGGTTCCTCCAGCGGCGTGCTCCCGGGAATCCCGTATGGCCGTGCCGCTGGGAATTTCCGGGTGGCAAGATGGAGGGTGATGAAACGGTCCTGCAGACCCTCGCACGGGAACTGCGGGAGGAGGTCGGCCTGAACCTGCGCAGCGCCCGGCCATGTCCGGTCCTGGAAGGAGCGATCAGGCTCCACCCCTTTCTCGTCGAAGTGGACGGGGCTCCCCGTACAGACCTGGCCTGGGGCTGGTTCACGGTCGAGGAGATGCTCCAACTGCCGGTTCCGCCCAGGAACGAGGCGCTGATCAGAAGACTGGCCAGAGATCCTGGGGGCGCGGAACTTTTTGATTGAATGAGACATGGCAGGAACGACGACCACAGGTAGCCGCCGCGGCCCGCCATGGCTCGAAAACCCACTCTGATAGTCTGAAGACTCCCAGGCCCGGAGCACCCATGCCGCCATTCCTCATTCGGACCTTCCTCTGTGTCCTTGCCGCCTCGGGGCTCTGCGCCCAGCAGACGGAAGTGGTACTGAGCGCCACCAGCAGCGCGAAGCTGGTGCTGGCCATGCCCGCCCCCAAGGTCACCGGGCTGGACGAGGCGGTGGTCGCCACGGAGTTCACCGCCGTTCTCAAGCGGGATCTCGATGAAACCGGCGTCATCGCCATGCTGCTGGAACGGCTACCGGCCGATTCGGCGCCGGTGAAAGCCTGGAAAGAGGCAGGCGCCCAGTGGCTGCTGAACGCGCGGCTGTCGAAGGCGGCCAATGGGGATCTCCAACTGGAGGCCTCCGCGTTGGACACCGCCGCCGAAAAGAGCGTGTTCACTCGCACCTACAACGCCAACAAGATCGTGCCGCTCCGTCACCTCGCCCATTACTTGGCGGATGATCTGGTGGGGCGCCTGACAGGCGAGAAGGGCGTGGCTTCC
This sequence comes from Holophagales bacterium, assembly GCA_038320645.1. Taxonomy (GTDB): domain Bacteria; phylum Acidobacteriota; class Holophagae; order Holophagales; family Holophagaceae; genus Geothrix. Next base: position 28,599 of record JBBQEL010000032.1, read on the forward strand.
AGCCGGATGGTGTTCGTACGGCAGACCTCGCCCGGCGTGAAGGAGATCTTCCAGGTGGATCGCGATGGGGCGGGCCTGATGCAGCTCACCCGCCATGGGAGCTTGACCCTGTCGCCCACGGTGGCCGTGGATGGGCGTCTGGCCTATGTCACCTACAAGGGCGGCGCGCCGGAAATCTGGGGCCAGCGGCGCAAGGACGGTCCCCACGAGAAGCTCTACCCGACCAGCGGGGCGGGAGGGATGCTGTCGTCCCCCGTGTGGTCGCCGGATGCCAAGCGCCTGGCCTTCGTGCAGGGCGACCGCCGTGGCAACAGCGACATCATGGTGCTGGACCTCGCCGCCGGCCGGGCCCGGCGGCTCACGGACGGCACGGGCATCAATACTGAACCCAGCTGGAATCCCAACGGAACCCAGATCGCCTTCACGTCCGACCGCGAAGGCGGACCGCAGGTGTTCCTCATGCAGGACGACGGCTCCAACCTCCGTCGGCTCACCTCGGAGGGGCTCTACAACGCCAGCCCCGCCTGGAGCCCCAATGGCGCGATGGTGGCCTATGTCTCGCGCTTCGAGGGGAAATTCGATCTGTTCGTCTACAAGCTGGGTGAAGGCAAGGCCTATCAGATCACCACCGGGGTGAGTACCTCCGAGTCACCGGCCTGGTCCCCCGACGAGCGGCGCCTGGTGTTCACCAGCAACCGCTTCGGCTCCTCGCAGCTCTTCACCACGGACCTTTCGGGGCGGCAGATCGTGCGCCTGACGGAACTGGGGGCCTGCCAGAGCCCCCGCTGGATTCGCGGCCGTTGAAAATTTATGCCAACACCCTGAGTAACCTCCATCTATACTCAGGCTTATCCAGGAGGAACAACCCCATGCGACACGGAATCTACCTCGTCCCCGCGGCCATCGTACTCACCCTTGGCAGCTTGGCTTGCAAGCCGCCCAAGACTGCTGAGCAGATCAAGGCCGAGACCCAGGCTGCTTGGGCTGAGGGCGTTCAGGCGTTCAAGGACGGGAAGGCCCGTGAGACCAATCCCTACCTGAACGACAAGGAAAATCCGCACAAGGCAACGGGTTGGTTCGCTGGCTGGGACCAGGCCAAGATCGACAAGGCTGCCGCCGACCTTGGGACCAGGCCAAGATCGACAAGGCTGCCGCCGACCAGGCCGCTGCTGACGCGAAGGTCGCTGCCGATGCCAAGGCTGCCGCCTCCAAGGCCGCTGCCGACAAGGCTGCCGCCGAGGAAGCTGCCCGCAAGGCCGCTGAGGCCGAGAAGGCCGCCGCCTTCAAGAAGGCCGCCGAAGCTGCTCTCGTGACCATCCACTTCGACTACGACAAGTCCGAGATCAAGGAGAAGGATCGCGCGATCCTCCAGGGCATCGCCGATTTCATGAAGGCCTTCCCCGCCGCCAAGGTCGAAGTTGAGGGCCACTGCGATGAGCGTGGCACCAATGAATACAACCTTGCCCTCGGCAACAAGCGCGCCGCCGCTGCCCTCGCCTACCTGAAGACCCTGGGCATCGACGAGGCCCGCTTCACCACCATCAGCTTCGGCAAGGAAAAGCCCCTTTGCACCGAGGCCAAGGAAGCCTGCTGGAGCCAGAACCGCCGCGGCGAGTTCAAGCTCAAGTAGAAGACATCGCATCGCGTGAAGCGGGGGCAGTCGCCCCCGCTTTTCGTTTAGGATGAAGAGAATCCTCCTGGAGTTCCCATGAGCGCCCGCATGTTGCTATTTCCCGCCCTGGCTGCGCTGCTTGCGGTCGGTTGCGGCTCCGAAGACCAGCTCCGGCGTGTGGAGCAGGAAGTGGGCGACCTGAAGCTCGAGGTCTTCAAGCTCCGCCAGGCGGTGGACGAGGGCAACAAGCGGGCCCAGGCCGACCAGCAGGCCGCGTCCGAGGGCCGCGGCCAGGATCGGCGCTTCCAGGCGGATTTGCAGGAGAGTCTGCGGCAGATCCAGGACACCACCCGGGTGCTGAACAATCGCCTCGGCAGCCAGCCCAGGGTCGCGAGCCGACCGGCCGCCGAACCGCAGCCGACGGTTGCGGCCGCTGAGGATGAGCGCGCGTTCAACATCGCCGCGGTCGACTACAACCGCGGCAACTATCCCCTGGCTGCGGAAGGGCTGGAGACTTTCCTGAAGACCTACCCCCAGAGCGCGAAGCGGCCGGACGCCCTGTTCTTCCTGGGGTTGTGCCACTACAACCAGCGCGCCTTCGACAAGGCCCAGCCGGTGTTCGAACGCATCATCAAGGAGCATGCGGCCTCGCCCCAGTTCCTGCCCGCCAAGCTCAAGCGCGCCCAGTGCCTGCTCAAGCAGGGGCTGAAACCCGCCGCGGTCAAGGCCCTCCGGGAGCTCGTGGACGGCTTCTCCGGCAGTGCGGAAGCCCGCACCGCCCAGCAGGAACTGAGCGATCTCGGACTCTAGGCTGACCACCGTGGTGGCAGAGCACTGGCGCGTCCCCGTCCGCATCGATTTCGCGGGCGGCACCCTCGATCTGTGGCCCATCTACGCCATGCTGGGCGGCTGCGTCACGGTGAATGCCGCGGTGGATCTCTGGATCGACCTCGAGATCACCCGGGTGGGGGTGGGCCACCGGATCGTCAGCCGCGATCTGGAACTGGAACTTGCTTATGAAGCCTGGCCCTCCCTACCGCCCCGGGACCTGTCCTGGGTTTGGCGGGTGTTGGATGCTTCGGGTGCACCACCGGCCGCCGTGACACTGCACAGTCCCGTGCCCCAGGGCTCCGGCCTGGGCGCTTCCTCCTGCCTGGCCGTCGGTCTGCTGGGGGCCGCCCTGGGTGAGGAGGCCGGTGAAGGTCTTGCTTCTAAGGTGGCGTTGCTGCGGGACTTGGAAAGCAGGGAGCTTCAAACACCAACCGGCTGGCAGGATTACTACCCGGCGGCCCTGGGCGGGGCCCTGGCCCTCCATTGGGACGGTCCAACCCCGCGCTGGGAGCGGCTCGCACCCCATCCTGGCCTCCTGGCGGAGCTGGTGGTGTTCTACACCGGCAAGCCACATCACTCCGGCCTGACCAACTGGGAAGCCTACAAGCGCTTCATCGAAGGCGATGGCCGGACCCGCCAGGCGCTGGTCGATATCCGTGAGATCGCCTGCGAGATGGCCCTGGTGGTGCCCACCGATCCCATGGCGGTGGCCGAGCTGCTGGAGCGCGAAGGCCGGGCCAGGGTCGAGCTCTCCCCCGCCGTGGAGACCGATGCCATGCGCGCCGTGCGTGACCGGGGCCGGCGGGAGGGCTGGTATGCGGGCATGAAGCCCTGCGGCGCGGGTGGCGGCGGCTGCTGCCTGCTGGTGGTGAAGGAGGGGCGGCGGGAGGCCGCCGAGGCCGCCCTGCGGGATCTGGGCCTGCCCCCGCTGGAGCTGCAAATCACACCGAAGGGTCTGCACAGGCTTGGATGAGAGCCGCCAACTCCGGCGCCTCCAGCGGAACCTGGCCCGGGCCATCGAGTAGGTCCCGGAGGCGCTGATCGCGCTTGCCCAGGGGCAGGTTCCCGAGGTCGTCGCGGGAGATCCAGCGCTGCCCCTCGAGGGGAGGGAAACGCGCCTCCAGGCGAACCCGAAGGGGGCGGACGGTTTCGCGCCGGTGGGTGTAGATCTGGGTCCAGCCGGGCCACGCGGAGAGGTTCGGCTGCGGGCCCAATGGGTGGTTCTGCAGGGTGGCCTGGCTGGCCTCGAGGGCGGGCCAGCGCCAGAGTCCCGCCAGCAGACCCCTGGCCGCAGGTGCGTGGAGCAGGAAGTGTCCCTCCGCTTCGAAGGCCACCAGCCACAGGGCCGAGGCCTTCGGCTTCGCCCGTTTCGCGACGGGAGGAATGTCGCCGGTGCGCCCCGCGCGGCGCGCTGCGCAAGGCTCCGAGAGGGGGCAACCACCGCAGCTGGGCGAGGGCAGGCAGGCCGTGGCACCGAGCTCCATGAGGGCCTGGGTCATGCGGGAGGGGCCGTGTGTTTCAAGGGCCGCGGCGAGCCAGGTCCGCAATGCTGCCGCCCTGGTTTTGGGGTCGCCCTCGATCAGCAGCAGGCGGGCCAGCACCCGGAAGGCGTTGCCATCCAGGGCGGGGGTGGGCCACTGGAAGGCAATGGAGCCCATGGCCGCAGCCGTGTAGGGGCCAAGACCGGGCAGCCCGGTCAGGCCGTCCAGGTCGTTAGGCCAGCCCTCGGCAACAACCGAACCCGCAGTGGCCTTCAGGAAGCGCGCGCGCCGGTAGTAGCCGAGGCCCTCCCAGGCTTTGTGGACCGAGTCTTCGTCCGCGGCAGCGAGTATCTGCGCCGTGGGGAAGCGCTCCATCCACCGGGCGAAATAGGGCACCACCGTGGCCACCTGGGTCTGCTGCAGCATCAGCTCGGAGACCAGCACGGCGTAGGGATCGGGGTGGGGTACGTCGAGATCCACGGCCCGCCAGGGCAGGTCGCGCCGCACCCGGTCGAACCAGGGCGCGAGCGGGGCGAGCAGAGCGACTGAGGAAGGCCAGGACATGGAATGAAGCTATCAGCTGTCGGCTATCAGTTACCGATGGCCGATAGCTGATCGCTGATAGCCAAAAAAAAGCGCCCGAAGGCGCTCTTTTCTTTGGTGCCCGCGAGCAGACTCGAACTGCTACGGCTTGTGGCCACCACCCCCTCAAGATGGCGTGTCTACCAATTTCACCACGCGGGCAACGAGGAATCCAAAGTGTCTCGCAAAGCGCGGATGCGGTCAATGACCCGTTTCGCGGCCAGCGAGGGACTACTTCTTGGCGGGCGCTGGAACCGGCGCAGGAACCGGGATGATCGGGACGATCGGGGCGGGCGCGGAGGCAGCCGGCTTGTCGACGGTCTTCTCCAGCACGGAGCGGTTCTGCCGGATGATCAGCACTTCGATGAACAGGGTGGTGCCGAGGAAGCCGGCGGCCAGCCAATAGGTGGCTTTGGAAAGGAAGGGGGTCGCGCCCTGGGCGCCGAAGGCGGAATTGGCGCCACCGCCGCCGAAGGAGGCGCCAAGGCCGCCCTTGGTGCCGGGTTGCAGCAGAATCCCCCCGATGAGGAGGACGCCGAAGAGGATGAGCAGTGCGAGGGCGAGGCCATTCATGGAAACTCCGAACCATCTAGCTTGACACAGGCCGGAGGCTACATCCAGAGCCCAGTGAGGCTGGGAGCCTGCAGCGCAGCGTGCACAGCCTGGGCCTGGGCCACAAGCCGGAGGAAGTCCGAGGGCAGCAGGGCCTGGGGGCCGTCGCTGAGGGCCTTTTCCGGATGACAGTGGGTTTCCACCAGCAGCCCGTCTGCCCCGGCCGCAACGCCGGCCAATCCGCAGGGGATCACCAGATCCCGGCGGCCCGTGGCATGGCTGGGATCCACCATCACCGGCAGGTGGGTGAGGCGCTTAGCCGCGGGAACCACGCTGACATCCAGGGTGTTCCGGGCGTGATCAGACCAGGTGCGAATGCCGCGCTCGCATAGGACCACATTCCGGTTGCCCTCGCCCAGCACGTATTCGGCGGCGTAGAGCCACTCCTCCAGGGTGGCCGAAGGCCCGCGCTTGAGCAGCACCGGTTTGCCACAGCGCCCCGCGCGGCGCAGCAGGGCGAAGTTCTGCATGTTGCGGGCGCCGATCTGCACCATGTCGGCGCTTTGTTCCACCGCGTCGAAGGTCTCCACTTCGGTGGCCTCGGTGACGATCCCGAGATCGAATTCGGCCCGGGCCTCCTCCAGCAGGCGCAGGCCCTCCAGGCCCAGGCCCTGAAAGGCATAGGGGCTCGTGCGCGGCTTGAAGGCACCGGCCCGCAACAATTTCACGCCAGTCTCCGCCACATAGCGCGCCACGGTGAAAAGCTGCTCCCGGCTTTCCACGCCGCAGGGGCCGCCCACCAAGGCCAGCTCGGGCCCGCCGATCTTGACCCCCCGCACATCCACCACCGTGCGTCCCGCCACGGCATCGGCACTGGCCAACTTGTAGGGGCTGGTGATGGGCACCACGCGGCGCACGCCGGCCATGGGCTCGATGCGGTCGGGTTTCAGGGCCCTGGAAGCGTTCGGCGCCACGATGCTCAGCGACTCCGGGGTCTCGTTCACCTGGCAGCGGATGCCGGCGGCTTCCATCAGGGCCAGAACTTCCTGCACCTGGTCTGGCGTGGCACTGGGTTCCATCAGGATGAGCATGGTTCGTAGCCTCTCGGGGAACGCCCATTCTACCGGGAGCCTGGACAGACCCAGCCTCCCGGCACCACACTGGGCGCGTATTGGAGAACTCCCATGCGGCGCGCCCCCTGGTTTTTCATCGCCCCCCTCCTGTTGGTCCTCGGCTGCACGCGGCCCGAGGTCGAAGCCTTCCGTCAGCGGCCCACACCGGTGCGCGTGACGGTGAGCCTGCCCGCCCGCCTGCAGGAGCGGGACAGCTTCCAGAAGGAGTATGCCTCCGCGCTGCGGGCCCGGCTCGCCACCCGCGTGATGGTTGTTCCCGAAGGCGTCAAGCCGCCCGCCGGGGCCGCCGAACTGCAGATCGACATCCATGACATCACCCCCGCGCCGGGCTCACCCACGCCGGCGGCCATCGGGGTCGCCACGGGGGTCACCGTCGGTGCCATCAGCGCCTTGGCGGGCAACCGCGGGTGGGGCGTGGTGGATGGACTGTTCTGGGGCCTGTGGGCCGGGAGCCACGCGGCCATGCATCAGGAACGCGTCCAGGATCGCCTGGGCTACCGCCCGCAGGTCGTGCGGGCCCAGGTGCGCCTGATGCAACCGGGGAATCCCGAGCCGCTCTGGACGGAATCCGTCGAGCCGGTCGAGGTCGTGGAGGCCATGGATCCGCTGCCCCGGGGCTACCGGGACGACGATGGCCGGATCCGCGAGGAGGAGGCCAAGGGCTTCGCCCGGGTGGTGGTGCAGAAACTGTCCTCCTATTTCCAGTGGACCCGTTTCACGGAACAGCGGTTCTACGAAGAACCCACGGTCCGCCAGGAAGAGCTGCCCACGCCCAAGACCGTGGGTCTCCCCCCCGCGCCAAAGCCGGAAACCCCCGCCGAGCCGAAGAAGGACTGATGGAGACCCGCCTCCTCCGCTGTGCGGGGTGTGGCGCCTCGGTGCCGCCGGAGGCTCCCCAGTGTCCCTATTGCAGGGCCCAGCTGGCCAGTATGGCCTGCCCGGGCTGCTTCGCCTTGGTGCCGGTGAGGGCTGCGCACTGCCCAGGTTGCGGCGCGCTGTTGGCCCCGCGAGAATCCAGCCCGGCCGATGGCGCCCCGTGTCCCGCCTGTGCGAAGCCGCTGGCGACCGCCAAGGTGGGTGAGCTTGAGATCCAGGAGTGCCGGGCCTGCGGTGGCCTCTGGCTGGACCGGGCCGTGTTCGAGCAGCTGGGGGCCAGCCGCGAGCGGCAGGGCGCCGTGCTGGGCGCGTTGCCCGCCCAGGAGCCACCGCCAGCCAAAAGGCTCGAGCCGGTGAAGTACCGGCCCTGTCCGGCGTGCCGGCAGTTCATGAACCGGGTGAATTACGCCAAGCGGTCCGGCGTGGTGCTGGATGTCTGCAAGGGCCATGGTCTCTGGTTCGACAAGGACGAACTGCGCCGGGTCCTGGCCTTCATCGCCGGCGGCGGCCTGGATCGCGCCCGGGAGCTCGAGATCGGCGCGCTGAAGGAAGCCAAGCGCGCCGCCGTACTGATGCCCCAGCATGCAGCCTCGTCCTATGAGTTCCATGAACAGATGAACGCGCAGGGACACTGGCTGACAGCCGCAGGCCTGGTGGGGTTGGCCATTGATGTGGCCGAGATCTTTCTCGATCAGAGCTGATCAGCCCGCCTGCTGCACCAGCTCCGCGAACTTGCGGGGATCGAGGCTGGCGCCAGATGTGGCGCAAGTATTTCTGCATCGGGACTGAACGATTCCGTCTCGCCTCGTGAATCCGATGCGATCTGTCGATTGAGCCATTGACAAAATTCAGGGGGGTACTCTGGATCGACTTTCAACAGAAAGAGATAACCTGATTATCGGCGACCCTCAGCTTAGAAAGACGCCACGCAGTCCACACTGGCGACCTTCGCAGGGCAAATAAACCAACAATGTCTCTTGCACCCTAAGCCGCTTAGGTTATTGTTGAGGCATGAGCGACCCTTGGCTCCACATCCTCCAAATCTCTCGGAATTTGACCTCCGATTACAGCGATGCTGTGTTCATCGGCGGGGTCGCAGTTGCCTGTCACTCCAGCCGACTCGGTGAGAAATTCCAGGAATCCAGCCACGATGCGGATCTCTATCTGTCCTTTGTCGGGAAGAGTGCGATGCGGGATCGATTCGAGATGCACCGCAACTTTAACCTCAACAAGGATTCCGTTTCCATTGAAGGTGAGGAACTGGATGTCTATGTTGAGCGTTCACATCACCTCGGACTGGATTTCCCTGAGATTTACTCCACATCCCAGGAGATCGACGGTATTCGCGTGGCGGCGTTGGAACACCTGCTAATCCTAAAGTTGGATGCGGCCAAGGATCGATGGGGCTCGGCTAAGGGCGAAAAGGATGTGCGTGATCTTGCTCGTATTGTGGCCCTACTGGATCGTCCCCGAGCCGAATTGCTTGAGCCCCATCTGAATCCTGTTCGAGTGGGAATCCTTGACAGGGCTATGGGGCGTGGCGACATTCCTCGCTTGCTGGAATTGAACCCGCACGAGGGGAGCAAGTTCCGCAGTAGATTGGACCTGAACTTGAAGTTCATCAAACTTAGTGGACAAGAACCACCACAGTTGCCACCACAGAAGCCATCTCCCCCATCTCCCCCATCTCCCCCATCTCCCCCATCTCCCCCATCTCCCCCATCTCCCCCATCTCCCCCATCTCCACCGAAGTCATCTTTTGGTA
>JBBQEL010000033.1:0-36927 GCA_038320645.1 Holophagales bacterium
ATGTTCAGCATCAGGTCCAACCGATTGGCCCCGAACAAGGCCTGTTCATGGGTCTTCTGCTTCTCTTTTGGCCGCATCTGTACACCGAGAATCGAGGGGTCGTCCCTATCAATCTGGTGTTTCAGAGAGCCCATAAGTTCCATTATATTGTTGCAAAAGAATGGGTTGAGACTTTTTCAAGGCCTGCGACCTTAGCCACCGTTATAACCCCAAAAGAAGAACAAACGTTTTCCACCGATGAACACCGATGAACACCGATAAAAGAATGATCTTGATCGGTGTTCATCGGCGTTTATCGGTGGTTTAAAAGCAGTTCTTTTCCGGTTTCTGAAATCTGTGGATTCAAGATCGATCTTCACCGGTGATTTCCGTTTTTCTCCATGTGCCTGGGCTGCTTCGGCGGCGCGGGTTTGGATCAGCGTCCTTGCAGCTTCCGCCGGAGCTTCGCTGCCAATTCCCGGGCTTCGGAGTGGCCGAAGCCGGCCGCGGCGAGGCCATAGAGCGCTGCGCACAACGCCACCAGGGGCAGCAGCCGCAGCGCCAGGGCCAGGCGAGTGAAGGCGTGGGGGGCGTCGATGGCGAGGAGCCGGGCGCCGGCCCAGGCCAGTAGGCCCATGAGAAACGCGGCCAGGAAGGCCTTGGCGGCGGCCTGGAGGAGGGGGCGCAGATCCAGGCTGGGCAACCGGGGGCGCAGGCGCAGCAGCAGACCCAGCAGGCCCGCGAGGCTCGCCAGACCGTTGGCCAGGGCCAGGCCGCCGGTTCCCAGTGGCTTCAACAGGGCCAGGCTCAGCGCCACATTGAGCACCAGGGAGCAGGCGGCGAGGGCCGCCGGCCCGCGATAATCCTTGAGTGCATACAGGGCTTGATTGCCCAGGCGCTGGGCGCCCACGAAGACGAGGCCCACTGACTGGAACACCAGGGTTAGGGCCGTCCAGTCCGCGGCGGCGGGCGTGTAGGCGCCGGTGCGGAAGAGCAGGGCGCAGATGGGCCGGGCCAGCACGGCGAGACCGACGGAAGCTGGTAGCACCAGCAGCGCCGACGCTGAGATGGATTGGGTGAGGCTCCGGTTGAGGCCCGGCCAGTCCTTCGCTTCGGCCTGCCGCGCGAGGGTGGGCAGGCCGGCGGTGGCCAGGCTCATGGCAAAGAGGCCGAGCACCATCTCGCCCATCATGCCGCTGTTGTAGAGCACCATCTGGGCGCCGTCCGGCAGTCGGGACGCGAGCATGGTGCTGATGAGGGCATTGATCGGATAGATGCCCGCCGCCAGCAGGCCAGGCCCCATGCGCCGGAAGGCCTTCCGCACCCAGGGATCGCTCAGGTGCCACCCGAAGGCGAGGCCGAAGCCCTCGTTCCGGGCGGCCGGGATCACCATGAGCAGCTGCAGCACGCCGCCTGCCAGCACGGCCAAGGCACAGACCACTGCCACTGTCTCGAAGGGCACGGGGCCGCCGCGCCCGAGCACACGCAGCGTGGTCCAGCCGAAGCCGATGAAGGCCAGGTTCCAGAAAATCGAGACCGAGGCGGCGAGGGCGAAGCGGTGGCGAAGGTTCAGCAGGCCCGCAAATCCAGCCGTGAGGCTGACCAGGGCGAGGTAGGGGAACATGAGGCGGCCGAGCTTCGCCGTGAGGGCGCCCTGGGCTTCGGGCCGTCCCAGGGTGAGGAGGCCCGCCAGCGGTCCCATGCAAAGCAGTACCAGCGCCACGCCCAGCAGCAGGATCACCAGCAGGGTGCCCAGGAACCGCGCGGCCACGGCCTTCACGGCCGCCTCGCCCTCGGCCGCCTCGGCTTCGGCCAGCGTCGGGAGGAAGGCCGCGGTCATGGTGCCCTCGGCCGTGAAGCGGCGCAGCAGGTTGGGCAGCCGGAAGGCCACGGCGTAAGCATCGGCGGCCGGCCCCGCACCCAGCACATGGCTGAGGAAGAAAGTCTGCACCAGCCCCGTGAGGCGGCTCAGCAGCGTCATGAAGGACACCACAGCCGCCGAGCGCAGCAGGCTGGGTGGGCGGGACGCGTCGTTCATGGTTTCAGCAGCGGGTAACGGGGCAGGAACATGGTCCGAGGATAGCCTGGAAGGCCGCGCGGATTGGCCTGGAAACACCCGCTGCTGGGCGTGCCGGGAGGCCCTGCCACAGCCTACGCCCCGAGACAGGTCCTGATGGCAGCCAGGTAGGCGGCTGGCGCGGCCAGCAGCTGGTCGAGGGCAATCCATTCGTCCACCGTGTGGGCCTGTTCAATGGAGCCGGGACCGAGCAGAAAGGTGGGGATGTTCCGCGCCGCGGCGGCGGAGGCGTTGGTGGTGTAGGGGGCGGCGAAGGGGGCCGTGCCCAGGGCCGCCAGCAGCCGGGCCTGGAGCTCCAGGTCCTGGTTTCGCCAGGCCGGGATGCATTCCGTCATGGTGATCGGCAGGCCGGTGTAACAGCGCTGGGAGGCTTCGACCAGGCGCAGGTCGACGCCCTCCAGCCCCGCCAGGCAGCGGGTCGTGCGGGCCAGTACCGAATCCGCGGTTTCGCCGGGCAGGAGCCGCAGGGCCAGGCGGGCTGTGCACAGGTGCGGCACCATGCCTGGGGAGGGCCTGGGCTCGGAGCTGATCTCGATCAGTTCGCAGACGCCCGGGCCCAACTCCGGATCCGTGGGAAGGGGCAGGGCCCGGAGGTGGGCGATGGCCTCCAGCATCTTGTAAACGGCGTTATCACCCAGCTCTGGGCGGGAGGTATGCGCGCTCCGGCCACGGGCTTCCACCAGGAGTCCGGCGCGGCCTTTCTGCGCGATGCCCAGGCACAGGGAAGTCGGTTCGCCCACGATGACCACCGCCGCCGGATGCAGCTCCAGAACATGGGCCAATGCCGCGGTCGTCAGGTCCTCTTCGCACACGCTGGCCGAGACGATGAGGGTTCCCGGGAATGCGTCCAGGGCTGCTCCGGCGCATAGCATCGCCGCGAGGGAGCCCTTGGTATCCGCTGAACCCCGCCCCCAGAGCCGGCCTTGATCCAGCTCGGCGCCGAACGGGTCATGCGTCCACGCAGCCGGATCCGTCACCGGCACGGCGTCGAGATGGGCGTCCAGGAGCAGGGTCGGTCCAGGCCGGGTTCCCTTCCGGGTTCCCAGCACGCTGCCAAAACGATCCGTCTCCACCGCGAACCCCATGGCCGCCATGCGGGCCGCCACCACCGCTGCCAACCGTCCCTCGTGGCCCGAAGGACTGGGAATCTGCACGAACTCGCGGCAAAGGTCGACGACAGGGCTGGTGGGGGTGGAGTCTGCCATGGTGGCCATCCGGATCCTTCAACATCGCGCGATTGCCGAAGGCAGGGCACGATGATGCGGTTTCTTCAACAGGGCGGGAAATTGGAGCCGCCTGCCGGAATCGAACCGGCGACCTCCAGATTACAAAGCTGGAGCTCTACCAACTGAGCTAAGGCGGCGCGGGGCTAGTTTATCGGAATTCCGCGTCAGCGCGGATCGCCGGTTGGGTTGCGCTTCAGCTCTTCGAGGAAGGTGTCCATCCACTTGGTGGAGAAGGTGCCGGCGATGAAGTCGGGGTGGTCCATGATGCGGCGGTGCAGGGGGGCCGTGGTCTTGATGCCTTCGATCACCAGGGTGTCCAGGGCGCGGCGCATGCGGGCGATGGCTTCGGGGCGGTTGGCGCCGTAGGCGATGAGCTTGGCCACCATGGAGTCGTAGTGGGGCGGGATGACCGCGTCCTGGTGCATGGCCGTATCGACGCGGATGCCAGGGCCGCCGGGAAAGTGCAGGGCGGTGATGCGGCCGGGGCTGGGCGTGAACTTGAAGGGATCCTCGGCGTTGATGCGGCACTCGATGGCGTGGCCCCGCTGGACCACATCCTCCTGGCGGAAGCTGAGTTTCTGGCCCGCGGCGATGCGCAGCTGCTCTTTCACGATATCGATGCTCGTCACCAGCTCGGTGACGGGGTGCTCCACCTGTACGCGGGTGTTCATTTCCATGAAGAAGAAGTCGCCGCGCTTGTCGAGCAGGAACTCGATGGTGCCGGCGTTGTAGTACCCGACGGCCCGGGCGGCCTTCACGGCCATGTCACAGATGCGCTGGCGCATGACCGGTTCGAGGACGGCGCTGGGGCTCTCTTCGATGAGCTTCTGGTGGCGGCGCTGGATGGAGCATTCGCGCTCGCCCAGGTGCACCACGTTGCCGAACATATCGCCCATGATCTGGACTTCGATGTGGCGGGGCTCCAGGAGGTACTTCTCCATGTAGACGCTGTCGTCGCCGAAGGCGTTCCTGGCCTCGCTGCGGGCGTTGTTGTAGAGGTCGGGCAGTTCCTCGGGGTTGTTGACGATGCGCATCCCGCGTCCACCGCCACCGGCGCTGGCCTTGACGATGACTGGATAGCCGATCTGTTCGGCCACCACCAGGGCCTCTTCGACGGTTTCCACGAGACCGTCGCTGCCCGGCATGAGCGGCACCCCAGCCTCGAGCATGGTGGCCTTGGCCTGGGCCTTGTTGCCCATCTTGCGGATGATCTCGGCGCTGGGGCCGATGAAGGTGATGCCGCAGGCCAGGCAGACTTCCACGAAGTGCGCGTTTTCGCTGAGGAAGCCATAGCCCGGGTGAATCGCTTCCGCACCGGTGACCTCGGCAGCGGCGATGACCTGGGGGATGTTCAGGTAGGATTTGGTGGAGGGCGGCGGTCCGATACAGACTTCCTCGTCGGCGAAACGCACATGCAGCGCATTGCGGTCAGCCTCGGAATAGACGGCCACGGTCTGGATGCCCATCTCCTTGCAGGCGAGGATCACGCGCAGCGCGATCTCGCCGCGGTTGGCGATGAGGATCTTCTTGAAGGGCGGGGCATCCACGGCGGTCGGAGCCGGGACAGTGGCCTTGCGCTTGATGGCTGCGCCCATGGCCTACCCGATCCTCACGGCGAAGAGGCGCTCGCCGTACTCGACGGGCGTGCCGTTCTCCACCAGCACCTTCACGACTTCGCCCGCCACATCGCTTTCGATCTCGTTCATGAGCTTCATGGCCTCGATGACGCAGAGGGTCTGGCCGGGCTTCACGAAGTCGCCGGGGGAGACATAGGGTGCGGAGGTGGGATTGGAAGAGCGGTAGAAGGTACCGACGATGGGGCTGGTGACGAAGTGGATGCCGGGATCCTCCGCAGGCGCGGCAGGCTGCTGGGAAGCCTGGGCGGGAGCGGCGTGGACCATGGGGGCAGGGGCGGCCAGCATCATCGGCGCGGCGACGGGTGCCTGGAACACGGGGGCCGGACCATCCTTGCGGATGCGGAAGCGCATATCCCCAGCCTCGAATTCGAATTCCTGGAAGGGCTCGCGGCCCACCAGGGCAATCAGGGCCTTGATCTCATCGAGGCCCAGGGGGTGGCCAGAGGTCTTGGCGGGGGCCTTGGTGACGGTCTTGGCGGCGGGAACGGCCTTGGATGGAAGCGGGGCCTTCTTCACGGCCACAGACTTCTTGCGGGAGATGCTCATCGAGGCTCCAACGATCGGTTCAAGCTGGGGAAGGGAACGAGCATAGCAAACCGGTGGGGACGAGTCAGGTCACGATTCTTCCGCGGGTTCGGTCGTTGTGGCCTTCTTCTTGATGCGGGGGCCGGTTTCTTCTGGGCGGAACTCTTTGCGGGCCGCGTCCAGAATGCCGTTGAGAAATTGTGTGCCTTCTTGATCGCTGAACTCCTTCACGATCTCCAGGGCCTCGTTGATGACGATGGGGAAGGGCACCTCCTTCACATACATGAGTTCGTACAGGCCGAGGCGGAGCAGGTTCCGATCCACGGCCGCCATGCGGTGAATCTTCCAATGTTCCGCGTACTTCGTCAGCACCGCATCGATCTCGTCCAGTTGGCCATGCACCCCATCCACCAGGCGCCGGGCGTAGTAGAAGGCGTCGCGGTTCAGGTCCTGGATGGCATAGAAACCGGCAAAGACCTGGTCCGGCGCATAGCCGGTGAGGTCCATGGCGTATAGCATCTGGAGGGCGTACTCGCGCCCCCGCCGGCGAACTCCCATTTACTTGTGCCCCTTCTTGCTGCTGAGGGTGTGGGTCAGGTCCACCATTTCAAGGACGCTCATGGCAGCTTCCCAGCCCTTGTTGCCCATCTTGGCGCCAGCCCGGTCGATGGCCTGCTCCACGCTATCTGTGGTGAGCACACCGAACGCCAGGGGCAGGCCCGAATCCAGGGCCACCTGGGCAGCGCCCTTGGTCACTTCGGCGGCGATCAGGTCGAAGTGCGGGGTGCCCCCGCGGATCACTGTGCCCAGCACGATGATGCCGGCGTAGCGCCCGCTCAGGGCCGCCATCTTGGCTGCCTGGGGCAGCTCGAAACTCCCCGGGACGCGGATGAGGTCCATCTGGTCTTCCCGTCCGCCATGGCGGAGGATGCAGTCCTTCGCACCCTCGATCAGGCGTTCGACGATGAAGTCGTTCCAGCGCGAGGCCACCAGGGCGAAACGGTCGCCGTCGTGGACGCGGATGTGGCCCTCAAAGATCCCCATGGGAACCCCCCGAAAGGTGTGAGGGTCGAGGCTAACATATCCAGCTTTTACGGTCACTCATAAATGGCCCGGGGCATTGCCCCGGGCCATTTTGAGATAGAAAAGGTTAGACCTCTACCGTGTCCGCGATCTCGCGGAAATCCGGGATCTGATCGAAGTTCATGTAGCGGTAGATGTCCTTGGCCTTCGCATCCACCACGCCGATCTGGGCCATGTACTCGGTCACGGTGGGGATCTTCCCCAGCAGGGCGCAGATGGCGGCGAGCTCGGCGGAACCCAGGTAGACGCGGGTATCGATGCCCAGGCGGTTGGGGAAGTTCCGGGTGGACGTGGACATGGCGGTGGCGCCCTTGCGGATCTGCGCCTGGTTGCCCATGCACAGCGAGCAGCCGGGCATCTCCAGGCGGGCGCCGGTGCGGCCGAGGATGCCGTAGTAGCCCTCCTGGGTGAGGACATACTCATCCATCTTGGTGGGCGGGGCGATCCAGAGGCGCGTGGGGAGGTCGCTCTTGCCATCCAGCAGCTTCCCGGCGGCGCGGAAGTGGCCGATGTTCGTCATGCAGGAACCGATGAACACTTCGTCGATGGTTTCCCCGGCCACCGCGGAGAGGGGCTTCACATCGTCTGGATCGTTGGGGCAGGCCAGCAGGGGTTCCTTCACATCCGCGAGGTTGATCTCGATCACCGCGGCGTACTCGGCGTCGGCGTCCGGGGCCAGCAGCTCGGGCCTGGCGATCCAGGCCTGCATGGCCTTGATGCGGTTCTCCAGGGTGGCGCGGTGCTCGTAGCCGTTGGCGATCATCCACTTCATGAGCGTGATGTTCGAGGTCATGTACTCGATGATCGGTTCCTTGTCCAAATGCACCGAGCAGCCCGCGGCAGAGCGTTCCGCCGAAGCGTCAGACAGCTCGAAGGCCTGTTCCACCTTGAGTTTGGGCAGGCCCTCGATTTCGAGGATGCGGCCGCTGAAGAGGTTCTTCTTGCCCTTCTTTTCAACGGTGAGCAGACCCTGTTGGATGGCGTAGTAGGGAATGGCGTTCACCAGATCGCGCAGGGTGACGCCGGGCTGCAGCTCGCCCTTGAAGCGCACCAGCACGGATTCCGGCATATCCAAGGGCATCACGCCCGTGGCGGCGGCGAAGGCCACCAGGCCTGAGCCGGCCGGGAAGGAGATGCCGATGGGGAAGCGGGTGTGGGAATCGCCGCCGGTGCCCACGGTGTCCGGCAGCAGCAGGCGGTTCAGCCAGCTGTGGATGACGCCGTCGCCCACCTTCAGGGACACGCCGCCGCGGTTGGTGATGAAGGGCGGCAGCTCGCGGTGGGTCTTCACATCCACGGGCTTGGGATAGGGCGCCGTGTGGCAGAAGGACTGCATCACCATGTCGGCGGAGAACTGCAGGCAGGCCAGATCCTTCAGCTCATCGCGGGTCATGGGACCGGTGGTGTCCTGGCTGCCCACGGTGGTCATGTGGGGCTCGCAGTAGGTGCCCGGACGCATCCCCTTGCCTGCGGGCAGGCCGCAGGCGCGACCCACCATCTTCTGGGCCAGGGAGAAGCCCTTGCCGGTGTCGGCCGGAATGGCCGGGAAGCGGAAGACTGTGGAGGGGGGCAGCCCCATGGCCACGCGGGCCTTGGCCGTGAGGCCGCGGCCGATGATGAGGGGGATGCGGCCGCCGGCACGGACTTCGTCGAAGATCACCTCGGACTTCACCTTGAACCCGGCGATGACCTGGCCGTTTTTCAGGGCCTTGCCTTCGTAGAGGCGCAGCTCGATGACATCGCCCATGTCCATGCCGTTGACGTCCAGCTCGATGGGCAGGGCGCCGGCATCCTCCATGGTGTTGTAGAAGATGGGGGCAATCTTGGCGCCCAGGCAGACACCGCCGAAGCGCTTGTTGGGCACAAAGGGAATGTCCTCGCCCGTGAACCACAGCACCGAGTTGGTGGCGGATTTGCGAGAGGAACCGGTGCCCACCACATCGCCCACGTAGGCAATGAGGTGGCCCTTGGCCTTGAGGGCGTCCAGTTGCTTGAGGGGACCGACCTTGCCGGGCTCGTCGGGCTCGATGCCGGGGCGGGCGTTCTTCAGCATGGCCACGGCGTGGAGCGGGATGTCGGGGCGGCTCCACGCATCCGGAGCCGGGGACAGATCGTCGGTATTGGTCTCGCCGCTCACCTTGAAGACCGTGAGGGTGAGGCTCTGGGGCACTTCGGGACGGCTGGTGAACCATTCGGCTTCGGCCCAGGACTTCAGCACGGCCTTGGCGTGAGCGTTGCCGGCATCGGCCTTGGCCTGCACATCGGCGAAGGCGTCGAAGATCAACAGGGTCTTCTTCAGGCCCTCGGCGGCGAGGCCACCGACCTGGGCATCGTCCAGCAGATCGATGAGGGGCTTCACATTGAAACCGCCGAGCATGGTGCCCAGCAGCTGCGTGGCCTTTTCACGGGAGACCAGGGCGACCTTCTCGGTACCCTTGGCGACATTGGCCAGGAAGGCCGCTTTCACCCGGGCGGCGTCATCCACGCCAGCAGGCACGCGACGGGTCAACAGATCGAGGAGGAAGGCCTCTTCGCCCGCGGGCGGATGAGCCAGCAGATCGGCCAGATCGGCGGTCTGGGCCTCGGTGAGCGGCAGGGGAGGGATGCCCAGGGCGGCGCGTTCGGCGACATGATGGCGATAGGCTTGCAACACGGTCGACCCCCTAGAGAGCGCCGCTGGGCGCGGTCTGAACCCCCATTCTACATCCCGCCGAGCCGGGGATGAGGACCGCTTCTCGGGCCCGGCCGCGGGTCCCCGACGCTGAATTCTGCCCACAGCTCAACCTCCCACCCTGCTGGACCGATTCAGATGTGTGGGGGCGAGCACAGGATGACGATCAAGCGGGTGCCGGTCGATGCTCTGAAGACGGGGATGTATGTGCATGACCTCAACTGCGGGTGGCTGCAGCATGGCTTCCTGCGCCCGCAATTCCTCCTGAACAATCCGGCCCAGATCCAGAAGATGAAGAAGCAGGGCCTGGGGGATGTCTATATCGATACCGACCGTGGTGAGGATGTGACTGGGGCCCCCACCCAGGCGGAGGTGCAGAAGGAACTCAATCATCAGTTGAAGGATTCGGTTGCCTCGGGGCCCGCTCTCCCGCCGGCTCGGGTTTCCCAGCAGGCAGAGGCCCTGGCCGCCAAGCGCATTCTTGGCGAGGCCGCCGGTGTGGTGGACGGGCTGCTCCACGATGTCCGTCTCGGGAAACAACTGGATCCCGCCAAAGCCAGGCCCCTGGTCAAGGCCATGCACGCCTCGGTGCTCCGCAACCCAGGGGCGCTCATCAGTCTTTGCCGGATCAAGGCCGCCGATACCTACACATTCCAACATTCCGTCAGCATCTGCGCCCTGCTGGTCTCCTTCGCCCAGGCCCAGGGCATGGATGTCGCCTCGGTGGAGGAGGCCGGGTTGGGGGGGCTGCTCCACGATGTGGGAAAGATGAAGATCCCCAACGAGATCCTCAACAAGCCCGGAAAGCTGACGGAAGAGGAATTCGACATCATGAAGTCCCATGCGTCCATCAGCCGGGAGTTGCTCGAAGGTGTGCCCGGAGTATCGAGCATGGTCATCCAGATCGCCGGGGAGCATCACGAGAAGATGGGCGGCGGTGGCTATCCGCGGGGCATCGTGGGGGAGGAGATCTCCCAGATCGGCCGCATGACCGCCATCGTGGACGTCTACGATGCCCTTACCTCGAATCGCGTCTATCACAAGGGCAAGGAACCCACCGAAGTGCTGAAGAAACTGCTGGAATGGAGCGGTCCCCACCTCGATGGCGAATTGGTCCAGCAGTACATCCGCGCCCTTGGCATCTACCCGGTGGGATCCCTGGTGCGCCTCAGCGGGGGGCGGCTGGCCATCGTGGTGGAGCAGGGCGAGGATCTGCTCCGGCCCACGGTCCGCGTGGTCTACGACACGGCCCGCAAACTCCTGCTGCAGCCCCGGGACTTCCATCTCCTCCATGCCTCGGAGGAGATCGTGGACTACGAGGACCCCCTGGAATGGAACCTCGATCCCATCGCCTTCCTCACGCCGGTTAGCTAGTAGCCGGCTGCCTGACCGTCCTTGCGCGATTCTGAGGCGCCGAAGTAGACCTTCTGTTTGGGATCCCAGCGGATGGCCTGGTAGCCGCCGTAGCCGCCGAACATCCAACCGACGCCGTGACCGCGGTTCATAAGCTCTCGCACGGTCTCGTAGGGGAACCCGCTTTCCAGCTGGATGGTGCCGGGCAGTTTCCCTTTCTCCCCCGTGGGCTCGGGGGAACCGTCATGGCTCAGGCGTGGGGCGTCCCCGGCTTCCTGGGCATTCATGCCGAAATCAATCAGGTTCATCACGATCTGCGCGTGGCCCATGGGCTGAAATTCGCCGCCCATGACGCCATAGCTGAGGAAGGGCTCACCGCCCTTGGTGATGAAGCCGGGGATGATGGTGTGGAAGGGCCGCTTGTCCGGCGCGTAGCTGTTGGCGTTACCTTCTTCCAGATTGAAGAGTTCGCCCCGGTCCTGGAGGCAGAAGCCCAGGTCGCCGGGCGTCATGCCGCTGCCCATACCGCGGTAGTTGCTCTGGATGAGGCTCACCATGTTGCCCTCACCATCGGCGGTGGTGAGGTAGATGGTGTCGCCCGCCTTCAAGGGCGGATGGCCGGCCTCCAGGCGGCGGGCAGCGCGGTTCTCGTCGATGAGCGCCCGGCGCTGGGCGGCGTAGTCCTTGGACAGCAGCCAGGCCAGCGGCACCTTCATGAAGGCGGCGTCGGCGTAGAACTTCGCGCGGTCCTCGAAGGCCAGCTTCTTGGCCTCGGTGAAGAGATGGACATGGCGTGGGCTGCCGAAGGGGATCTTCGTGAAGTCGTAGCCCTCGAGGATGTTCAGCATCTGCAGGGCCGCGATGCCCTGGCCATTGGGCGGCAGCTCCCAGATGTCGTAGCCCCGGTAGTTCACGCTGACGGGCTCCACCCAGTCCGAGTGGTGCGCGGCCAGATCCTCGTAGCTGAGGAAGCCGCCCTGGGCCTTCATGTAGGCGTGGATCTTTCGGGCGATCTCGCCCTTGTAGAAGGCATCGCGGCCATCCTTGGCGAGAAGCTCCAGCGTCTTCGCGAGGCGCGGGTTGCGGAAGACTTCGCCACTGCGGGGTGCCCGCTTGCCATCGACGGTGAAGGTTTCCGTGAAACCCGGGAACTTGCCCAGCGAGGGCACGCTGCGGTCCCAGTAGTAGGCGACCAGTTCGCTGACCGGGAAGCCTTCGCGGGCATAGCGGATGGCTGGCGCCAGCACCTGGGCCATGGGGAGTTTGCCGAATTTTTTATGAAGCTCGAACCAGCCGTCCACACAACCCGGAACGCTCACGGGCAGCGGGCCATGCGGCGGAATATGCTTCAGACCGAGCTGCTTGAAATGGTCGAGCGAGAGCGATTTTGGCGAGCGCCCGCTGCCATTGAGCCCGTGCAGTTTCTTCGTCTTCGCGTCCCACACGATGGCGTAGAGATCGCCGCCCATACCGCTGCCCGTGGGTTCCATGAGGCCCAGCGCCGCATTCGCGGCGATGGCGGCGTCCACGGCGGAGCCGCCCTGCTTCAGCACATCCAGGGCAATCTGGGTGACGAGGGCCTGGCTGGTGCAGGCCATGCCGTGCTGAGCCGCCACCTCGGAGCGCGTGGCGAAGGCCCGGCCGGTGACGCGATCACCCGCGCCGAGCGGCAAGGCAAGCGCGAGTCCGAGGGTGAGGATGGAACGGCAAGGGGCGAGGGTCACGGCGTCTCCCTGGTGGTTTGGCTGCAGTCCCTGGTTGGCCTTCAGTCAGGAAGCTCATCGAGACCCGGCCAGCAGGTGTGGCCGAACCGGCGCGTGGTGTTGAGAGTGCCCGAAGAGGCCGGGAGGGGGACGAACTTGGGGTCCAGGATGCGCCCGATCTGATCCTTCAGATCCTCCAGGTGGGAGCGGGTGGCCCGGTCCTGACCGGGTTTGGCGCTGGTCAGGGTCAGGATGGCCTTCAGCTCGGCCCGCACGGCGCCGCGCGTATCGTCGCTGGCGTTCACGGGCAGTACGGTGAAGCTCAGGCCACCCATCCCGATGCTGGGCGTGGCCGGCTGGTTGAGCAGGTTGCCCAGCAGCTCGAGATGGGCGCGCTGCAGGTTGCGGCGGTAGGGATCGGTCTTCTTGGTCGCGCCCAGGAGTTCGGTGAAGATGCTGGTCCTCAGGTCCGCCAGGAGCTGGCCGATCGGGTAGGCATTGTCGCCCAGCAGGCCCTCCTGCTCTTCCAGGCGGGACAACCGGGCGCGGTCCAGCAGCGCGTTCAGCACGCCCCGCTGTGCGGCCAGCAGGCGCAACTGCCCGCTGCCAGGCTCCAGTTTGGCCAGCAGGGCGGGGTCCAGCAGCCAGAGGGGCGTCTTGAAGATCGCACCCCCGAGATACTTCACCGCGTCCGCCTGGCGGGCCCTGGCGATGGGCGTGAAGCGGCCGCCGGTCTGGCCGGCGTGCTTGTTCTCCGTATCGAAGCCGCCGACGATCAGCGCCACATGGCCCAGTTCGCGGCGCCACTGGCCCCAGATGGCCTCATAGAGATGGGTGAAGTCCCGGAAGTCCTGGCCCGATTTCAGCGCGGCCTTGGGCAGGATCGCCACGATGCGCTGGAGGTTCTTTGTGCCGAAGGAGGTGGCTTGCACGGGATCGGCATCCCCCACGGCCTCGGTCTGTTCGCCGGGATCAATGCCCGCCGCACCGGCGGTGGAGAAGCGCAGCCAGGGCTCCCGTTCCTGGACCTTGAGCCAGTCGTTGAGCACGGCCTTCTCGTCATCGGCTGTCTTGGCCCCGGGAATGGGTGCATAGCCCCACTTCACGGCAAAGACATCATAGGGGCCGAGCTTCGGGATCAGGTCCTCGGGGGCGAAACCATCCTCCGGCTGGGCGACGTAGTTGAAGCGGCTGTAGTCCATGAGCGTCGAGACGTGGCCCATCTTCTTCACCCAGGTCTTGTCCCGGATCTTTTCAAAGGGATATTGGGAACTGGCCTTGAAATTGTGGGGGAAACCGAGCGAATGCCCCACCTCATGTGTCACCACATAGGCCAGCAGTTCACCCATCAGGTCGTCCGGCAGGGGCAGGGTCTGGGCCCGGGGATCGAGGGGCGCGACCTGGGTGAAGTACCAGTCCCGCTGCAGCTGCAGGATGTTGTGGTAGAGGACGATATCCGCTTCGAGGATCTCGCCGGTGCGGGTATCGCTGATGTGGGGGCCATAGGCATTCGCCACCGGGGAGGGCACCCAGCGGATGACGGAATACCGGGCATCCCCGGCATCGAAATCCGGATCCTCTTCCTTGGTGGGGGCCAGCTTCGCGAGGATGGCCTGCTTGAAGCCGGCCGCCTCGAAGGCCGTTTGCCAGGCTTCCACACCCTGCTTCACGAAGGGTACCCACTGCTCGGGCGTGGCGCGATCGATGTAGAAGGTGATCGGTTTCACGGGCTCGCTGACCGGGGCCGCCGGATCCTTCTTCTCCAGGCGCCAGCGGGTGATGTAGGTACGGCGGTTCGCTTCATGCTCCAGGCGTCCGAAGTCCGTATTCCGGACACTGAAGAACCCCAGGCGCTCGTCGAAGACGCGCGGCAGCATGGCCTTTTCCGGCAGCTGGATGAAGGAATAGAACATGGTGACGGTGCCGCTGGATCCGGGTCGCAGCGTGGGCGTGCCAAAGGGGCTCGGTGCCGGCGTCATGGGTATGCCAGCGGGGCTGAAGGGCACGCTGTAGGTCTGCACGGCCTCGATATTGAGATTGGCCGGGAAGGCTTTCACTTTGTCCACATAGCTTCGGGACGCATCGAACAGCTGGGCCCCGAGCAACTGCCTGGCGCTGAATTCCGGCACTTCGGTGGTGAAGAGGCGGCCCACTTCGATGACGGGCGAGCCATCCTTGGCGAAGGCTTCCACCGGGAAGCTCATGAGGATGGCGTCCCTGGTAGAGGCGGCCACGGCCTTGGCCACGGGCTTGGAGGGATCGGCCACCACCGCGTGGGCAACCTGTTGCAGCAGGACCCGGTTCTCCTTCAGCACCCAGCGGACGACGGTGTCGTCCACCACCCGCCCGGCGTGATCGATGCCCGTCGGCGTCTGGTTGGCAGAGATCACCAGCAGCAGTTCCTGGTCCAGGCGTCCCTTGGGGATCTCGAAATAGACCCGGCTCTTCACCTGGTGGACCTTGATGAGCCCGTCCTGGGATTTGGCTTCGGCCGTCACCACCTTGTCGTAGGGCTTGGGCTCACTGGCTTCGGCGGCGGGGGCGGTGGCCGAGGCAGGGCGTCCGGCGGGTCCCGGTGTGCCAGCGGCGGGCGGCGCCTGCTGCGGCGTCCGCTGGGCGGGCAGAAGGCTGGCGGCAAGGGCCAAGGCGAGGCTGGTCAGGCTGCGTGGGATCACAGGTGGCTCCCGGCGGGTCGACCCCCATGAAACCATAGTTGCCTCGCAAGCTGAGGGTTCATTTTCGGGGCGTCCGGCCCATGCTGGCAGCAGAGGTGAGCCATGGCCCTGAATGCCGCTGCCCGGAAACCCCTCCTCGACCGGTACCGGTCGGGCGCGGCGCTGCTTCGGCGGGCCTGGGTGGAGGCGCCGGCGGAGGCCCGGTCCTGGCGACCCGGCGAGGGCAAGTGGAGCGCCCATGAGGTGGTGGTGCACTGCGCCGATTCGGAAACCTACGCCGCCATCCGCATCCGGTTGCTGTTGGCAGAACCCGAGCCGCTCATCGTCGGGTATGACGAGACCACCTGGGCGAAGCGCTTCGACTATCAGGCATCGGATCCGGAACTGGCCCTGCACCTGGAGATCCACGCGACCCAGATTCGGCGGAACGTGGCGGCCTGGTGTTTTGGGAACGGTGAAGCGCAGCATGACCGCTGATCTGGATCTGGGGGCCTACCTGCAGCGCATCGGGCTGACCGCGGCCCCCAGCGCGGATTTGGCGGGTCTGCGCGCCCTGCATCTCGCCCATGTGACGACGATCCCCTTCGAGAATCTCGACATCCAGATGGGCCTGCCCATCCGGCTGGACCTGGCCTCCCTGCAGGACAAGCTGGTCCGGCGCAGGCGCGGGGGCTACTGCTTCGAGCAGAACACGCTGTTCCTGGCTGTGCTGCAGTCCCTCGGCTTTGAGGTGATCCCCTGCGAAGCGCGGGTGCGGCTGGGCGCGCCCGAGGTGCTGCCGCGGACCCATATGCTGCTGCTGGTCCGGCTGGACGGCGTGTTCTGGCTTTGCGATGTGGGCTTTGGCGGCGAGGGGCTGCTGGAGCCTGTGCCCCTGGATGGGGAGGCCCATGCCCAGTTCCTGAACGCGTACCGGATCGTGCCGGAAGGCCCGTTACGGGTGCTGCAATCCCGCCATCACGGCGGCTGGCAGGACCTCTACGCCTTTGAGCCCGAGCCACGGTTCGCCATTGATTTCGTGATGGCGAACTACTACACCAGCACCCATCCAGACTCGCGGTTCACGAAGACCCTCACGGCCCAGCTGCCCGGCCCCGAAGTGCGCCGCATTCTGCGGAACCTTGCCTATGCAGAACTTCGGGGTGACCAGGCGACCGGCCGTGAATTGGCGCCGGAGGAGATACTCCCGGTGCTGCGAGAGGCCTTTGGGATCGAAGTGCCGGAAGGAGCCAGGTTCTGGGCCCTGGAACCATGAGGGGGAAGGAAAGCCCCCGGCCCGCCTCCCCTCAGAATCTGGTGCGCCGTGCTGGAACCGCTGCGAAGCCCGGCATCGTTTGCCTTGGGACCTATTGGTCATCGCATTGCTCAAGGCTGGATCAGTGCTGGACGATGTGACTTCAGAGCGTGACGGCACGCCGGGCGCATGCGTCCTGCCCATTTTGGGAGGCGCGGTGGCGTTCCAACCAGAGGCTGTGGGATCCCCTGATCGCCACCAAGGGTCTACGCGAGCGGTGATCGGCGTCCTGCTGCTGGTGAACCTCTTCGTCGTTTTCATGACGCTGCTGACCCTGCGGCAGGGTCGTCACCACGCCGAGGAAGCCGCCGCCACGAGCGCCCACAACCTGACCCAGGTGCTGGTCCAGGACATGAAGGGGGACTTCCAAGGAATCAATCTCGCCCTTTTCTCCGTGCGGCAGGAGATGGCGCGTCAGAGGGCCTCCGGGGGCATCCGGGAGAAGGACCTCAATGCCCACATCGCCTAGTTGTTCACCAGGTTTCCCGAGCTGAATTCCATCCGCACCGCCAATGCCGAGGGCCGCATCGAATATGGGATCGGCGTCCTGCCGGGCTCGAACTTCAGCGTGGCGGACCGGGCCTATTTCCTTGAAGCCAAGCGCAATCCCCAGGCAGACCTGCTGATCTCCGACCCCCTGGTGGGCCGGATCAGCGGGCAGAGGGTCGTGATCCTCGCCAGGCGCCTTGACCACGCGGATGGGCGGTTCGCGGGCGTGGCCTACGCCGCTGTGACCCTGGAACAGCTCACCCGGTCCATGGCCCTGATCGACCTCGAGCCGCATGGAACCGTGACCCTTCGCGGCGGTGATCTTGGCATCTACGCGAAGTACCCGAGCATCGAGTCCCTCGGGAACCCGATCAGACGACGGGAGGCCTCGCCGACCTTCCTGGAATTGTTCCGGCAGGGCCGGACTTCGGGTGTCTACAAGGCCCGGGGTGGGTTGGACGGCGTGGAGCGGACCTTCGCGTTCATGAAAATCGGCGACCACCCACTCATCATCCACACCGGGCTGGCCTCCCAGGACTATCTCGCCCAGTGGCGGTCCGAGGCCCGCAAGCACTGGCTCTTCGTGGGCCTGTTCACCCTGCTTACCTCCGGGCTGGCTTGGCTGCTGCATCGGGCCTGGCGGCGGGAGCGGGCCAGGGCCATGGAAGAAG
Source organism: Holophagales bacterium (assembly GCA_038320645.1). Classification (GTDB taxonomy): domain Bacteria; phylum Acidobacteriota; class Holophagae; order Holophagales; family Holophagaceae; genus Geothrix. The sequence goes on from JBBQEL010000033.1 coordinate 17,384, forward strand.
TGCAACTGCTGCGCGGGCTGCTTCCCATCTGCGCCACCTGCAAGAAGATCCGCGATGACGCGGGCTACTGGAACCACATCGAGTCCTATATTTCTGCACACTCAGCCGCCAGATTCACCCATGGCGTCTGCCCCGACTGCGCGGAAACGCTGTACCCCGAGGTCCATGCGCATTCGGCGCCCAGGAAGTGACTTAGCATCCCGGACACCATCCCGCCTTCGCCGGTGATGGGGGCGATTCGGGTCTGGGCCATGGAATGATGGTCACATGACCAAAGCGCCATCGACCCACGCCACGCGGTTGCTGAAGCAGGCGGGGATCGCGTTTTCAGAGCACCTGTACCGGTATGAGGCGCATGGCGGCACGCTGGTCAGCGCCCGGGAACTGGGCGTGGCGGAGCGCGCCATCATCAAGACACTGGTGATGGAGGACGACCAGGGCGTGCCGCTGATCATCCTCATGCACGGGGATCGCGAAGTGAGCACGAAGGAACTGGCCCGGCACCTCGGCGCGAAAGCCGTCCAGCCCTGCAAGCCCGAGGTGGCCAGCCGCCACTCCGGCTACCTGGTCGGCGGTACCAGCCCCTTCGGCACGAAAAAGGCGATGCCCATCCACGCCGAGGCCACGATCTTCGGACTTGATCGCATCTACCTCAACGGTGGCAGCCGCGGCTTCCTGGTGGGACTCGATCCGAAGGATCTGGACAGGGTGTTGAAGGTGAATCGTGTGAGTGTGGCGATTCCCTAGGCGGCAGCTGGGCGGCTTTCGCCATGCGGGGCTCCGGGGCCCCTTTCGCTGTGATGACCGTCATCGATTTCCCACGATCCGCCGGGCTCCGTGCTACCTTCCCTCCCAACCTACCCATCCCAATCCATCGCACCCCGTTCTCGGAGCCTTCCATGAGCGATGTGGAAATCAGCCTTACCCAACAGAAAACCATCGAAGCGCTGCAGAAGGGTGGACAGGCCATCCCCATGCGGGGCTGGCTGGCCAAGCAGGCGGCCATCAACTACGAGGTGGAGCGGGCCCTCGCCGAGGAGGATCCGGCGGCCTTCTGGGCTGACAAGGCCAAGGCGCTGGACTGGGCCGAGCCCTGGACCAAGGTCTTCGAATTCAACGCGCCCAATCATGCCTGGTTCATCGGCGGTAAACTCAATGTCACCGTCAACTGCATCGACCGCCATGTCCACAGCGACCGGCGCAACAAGGCGGCCCTGCTCTGGGTGGGCGAGGACGGCGACGAGCGCTCCTACACCTACAACCGCCTCTACCGCGAAATGAACCGCTTCGCCAATACCCTGAAGCGCCTGGGTGTGAAATGCGGGGATCGGGTCATCCTCTACATGCCGCTCACGCCGGAAGGCATCATCTCCATGCTGGCCTGCGCCCGCATCGGCGCCATCCACAGCGTGGTCTACGCGGGCATGGGCGCCTTGGCCCTGCGCACCCGCATCGAGGATGCCGGCGCCAAGGTGGTGGTGTGCTCCGACTTCACCTATCGCCGCGGCAAGGCCATCGCCCTGAAGCCCATCGTGGATGAGGCCGTGCGTGACCTGGTGTCGGTCGACCATGTCATCGTCCACCGGCGGGGTTCCCGTCCCGGCGATGCGCCTGTGACCTTCGCCAGTGAACGAGAGAAGGACTTCTACGACATCCAGCAGGGCCGGGAGATCCACTGCGATCCCGAGATGGTGGACGCCGAGCACCCCCTGTTCATCCTCTACACCAGCGGCACCACCGGCAAGCCCAAGGGCGTGGTGCACACCACGGGCGGCTATCTGGTGGGCGTGAACTACCTGAGCAAGGCCTTCTACCAGATCCAGGAACGCGACATCTACTGGAGCACCTCCGACATCGGCTGGGTGGTGGGCCACAGCTTCATCGTCTACGGCCCCATGAGCATCGGCGCCACGGTTCTCTGCCGCGAAGGCGCGCCGGACTATCCCAGCCCCGATGTCACCTGGGAGATCTGCGAGCGCTTCGGCGTGAACGTGATGTTCACGGCGCCCACGGCGGTCCGCATGTGGATGAGCCATGGGGCCGAGGCCCCCGGCAAGTTCGATCTCAGCCGCCTGCGGCTCCTGGCCTGTGCGGGGGAACCGCTGAACCCCGAAGCCCATCGCTGGGCTCAGCAGCATCTCGTGGGTCAGGGCAACGGCATGGTGGTGGACAACTGGTGGCAAACCGAGATCGCGGGTCCGGTCATCGGCACGCTGCCCACTTTCGAGGCCCGTCCAGGCAAGGCCGGCAAGGCCATGCCCGGCGCGCAGCTCGCGGTGGTGAACCACGATGGCTCGCCCGTGCCCGATGGTCAGGGCGGGCTGCTGGTCATCAAGTTCCCGCTGCCCTACATGCTGCGCACCGTCTGGAACGACCATAAGCGCTACGAGGACTATTGGAGTGAGATTCCCGGCTACTACACGGCGGGTGATGTGGCCGTGAAGGATGCCGACGGCTACATCGCCGTGCTGGGCCGGTCCGACGACGTGCTGAACGTGGCCGGCCACCGCATCGGCACGGCTGACGTGGAAGGCTCCCTCATCCGCCATCCGGCCGTGGCCGAAAGCGCCGTCGTGGGCCTGCCGGACCCCATCAAGGGCGAAAGCATCAAGGCCTTCGTGGTGGTGAAGGCGGGCTTCGCAACCGGCCCTGGTCTCATCGCCAGCCTCAAGGATCATGTCCGCGAGGATCTGGGCGGCATCGCCATGCCCAGCGAGATCGAGATCCGCGCCAGCCTGCCCAAGACGCGCTCCGGCAAGATCCTCCGCCGCGCCCTCAAGGCCGAAGCGATGGGGGAGGATCCGGGAGATCTGAGCACGCTGGCGGATTGAATCTGGGCTATAGCCCGCGTCCCATCGTTTACCATCTCTCATGCCTCCCCGCCGACTGCTGGTCCTGCTTCTCCTGGGTTTTGCCTCGGGGCTGCCGCTCTTCCTGACGGGTTCGACGCTCAAGGCATGGATGACAGATGAGGGGCTGAGTCTGGGCACCATCGGGCTGTTCAGCTTCGTGACGCTGCCCTACAGCCTGAAGGTGTTCTGGGCGCCATTCCTCGACCGCTATGCGCTGCCGTGGCTGGGCCGCCGGCGGGGCTGGCTGCTGCTCATGCAGTTGGGCATGGCCCTGGCGCTGGGGCTGCTGGCCTTCACTCAGCCGCACCTGGATCTCCTGCGGGTGGTCCTCCTCGCCCTGGCCGTGGCCTTCACCAGCGCCACCTTCGATATCGCCGTGGATGCGTGGCGGGCCGAGGCGCTCGATCAGAAACAGCTCGGGCTGGGCAACAGCATCCACATTGCCGCCTACCGCGTGGCCATGCTGGTGAGCGGCGGCTTGGCTCTGATCCTGGCCCAGGCCTTCGGGTGGCGCGTGACCTACCTGGGCATGGCGGGGCTCACCCTGCTGGGCACGGCCGGGACCTGGCTGGCCACCAATACGGATGGGATGGCCCGAGCACCCCGCACGCTGCAGGAGGCCATCCTCGGTCCGCTCCGGGATCTGCTCCAGCGCAAGGGCATCGTCTACCTGCTGGCCTTTGCCGTGTTCTACAAGTTGGGCGACTGGCTGGCGGAATCCATGACCATCCCCTTTCTACTCCGGGGCATGGGCTTCACCAAGATGCAGCTCGGCACGGTGCAGAAGACCACGGCCATGCTGGCCATCATCCTGGGTGGCCTGCTCGGTGGCTGGATGCTCACCCGCATGAGCCTGCGCCGGGCGCTCTGGATCTGCGGCTTCCTGCAGGCGGGCAGCATTCTGGGTTTCTGGGCCATTTCGCTGCTGGGGCGGCATCTGCCCCTGCTGGTGGCGGCGAATACGCTGGAGAACCTGGCCTACGGCATGGGCGGGAGCGCCTTCGCGGCCTTGCTCATGGGCAGCTGCAACCGCTCCTACACGGGCACCCAGTACGCGCTGTTCAGCGCCCTGATGGCCCTGCCGCGCACCGTCTTCGCGGGCCTGACGGGCTTCATGGCCGACTGGTACGGGTGGAAACTCTACTTCCCGGTCTGCGCCGCCGCGGCCATTCCTGGGCTGCTGTTGCTGCTGCTGTGGGACCGGTGGGGGCTGCCCGAACCCAGTGCTAAGCTCGATTCCGTCCCGGAGAAATCATGAAGCGCCTCGTCCTGCTTTCGTCGTGCCTCACGCTGCTGGCCCAGGGCCCCCCGCCCGCCAAGCCCGCGGCGGCAGCCATCCAGGCCTTGCCGGAACTGCCGGCCCCGAAGCTCCCGCCCCGGAGCTCAAGTCCCATCAAGGAACTGGTGCGGGCGGACCTCGCCCCGGCCGAAACCGGCACTCCGGAAGCCCTGATGGCCACGCTCTACGCCTTTATTTCCGGGCCGAAGGACCAGAAGCGGGACATCGAAAAGATCCGGGCCCTCTTCCACCTCCAGGCGCGGGTCATGATGGCCTTCCGGCATCCGGAGACCGGCATCTTCCTCCGTCCCATGGAACTCGAGGCCTTCCTCTCCTTCGCGCTACCGCAGTGGGAGAAGACCGGGTTCTTCGAACGGGGCACGGCGGTGACCGTTCAGAAAGAGGACGGCCTCGCCCAGGTCTGGTCGAGCTATGAGATCCGCCTCGTTTTGGATGGGCCCCCGCTCTTCACCGGTGTCAACGCCCTGCAATGCGCCTGGGATGGCAAGCGCTGGTGGATCACCCACCTCGAGTTCCAGAGCGCCCCGGCGTCGGCACTCACGGCGACCCCGGTCGAGCCGAAGCGGTAGACCTATTTCGCCACGGGCCGGTTGGCTGACCGCCAGGCTTTCATACCGCCCTTCAGCACATACATCCACTCGAACCCGCGGGTGCGCAGCAGTTCGAAGGCGCGGTGGGACACCTCATCGGTTTCATCCACCAGGACCAGGGCCCGGCGGGCGTTGGGATCGGGCGTGGCGAAGCGGGTGGGCAGCTCCTCGAAGGGCACGTGGAGGCAGCCGCGGATATGTCCGGTCCGGAAGGCTTCCGCCCCCCGCAGGTCCACCACGAGCAGGCCAGAGCCCATGAGCAGTTCTTCCACCTGCACGGGGTCAAGCACGGGCCGGCCCTTCCCGCGGCGCCAGGAGGCGATGCGGGGCGCGGCGATCAGCAGCAGAATCAGCAGGCAGATGACCGCGAAGATCACGCCGGGAAGGAAGGGGAACGCCTTCATCCAGGCTTCAAGGGTGGTCGGGAGATACGCGGTGGCGAGCATGGGAATCCCATCTTTGGATGGATGATGCGCCTACTTCAGAGGGCCGGCAAGCCCAGGGAGATCGCGAGGGCCTTGAAGGCTTCGGGAATGGGCGCCACGGCTTCGATCCGCTCGCCGGTGACGGGATGAGCCACCGCCAGCTTCCAGGCATGAAGGAATGGATGAGGCAGCAGCAGAGCGCCGCCATCCACATCCTTCCAGCGTCCGGGGCCGCCATAAAGCGGATCGCCCATGATCGGGGCGCGGAGATGGGCGAGATGGACGCGGATCTGGTGAGTGCGGCCCGTCAGCAGTTCGCATTCCACCAGGGCGATGCTCGTGGTGCGGGCCAGCACGCGGATGCGAGTCTGGGCGGGGCGTCCGCCGGCGGCCACCACCATGCGGAGACGGTCGTGCTTGTGGCGGGCGATGGGTTCATCGATGAGCAGGCTGCCCAGCTGGGGCAGACGGGGCGAGTGGCGGATCAGGGCCAGATACCGCTTCTCCACGGTCCGGGCCTTGAACTGGTTCTGGATGCTGCGCTGGGCTTCGGCGGTCTTGGCGAGGCAGAGGCAGCCTGTGGTGTAGCGATCGAGGCGGTGCACCAGGCCCGGCCAGCCCGACGCGAGTTCCTCGGCATCTTCGGCGGGCTCTTCGACGCCATCCATGACCACAGGGGCCTGGAGGCGATGCAGCAGCGCATTGACGATGGTGCCGCCGGCATGGCCGGGGCCAGGATGGACGACCATGCCGCTGGGCTTGTCCACGATCCACAGGTGGGCATCTTCGAACAGGGTGTCCAGGGCGATGTCCTCGGGCTCCAGATGGGCGGCGGGAGGGGCGACGGCGGGCGGTTCGGTTTCCACCAGATCACCAGGCCGGAGGCGGACGCCACCCTTGGTCACGAGCTCGCCGTTCACCTTCACCACACCGGTGCGGATGTGGGCATCCCAGCGGGCCCGGGGCACCTCGGGGAACTGGTCGGCCAGAAAGCGGTCCAGGCGGGGGGCACCGGCTTCGGCGCGCAGGCTGATCATTTCGATTCCTTTCGGCGGGACCAGACCAACCACAGGCCCAATCCCAACAGCATGAAAGCAAGGCCCGTCAGGCGGCCGGTGCTGAGCCAGGCCCAGCCCAGCCAGCCCGTGCCGCGGTCCACATCGCCCCGCCAGGTCTCGGTGATGACCCGGCCCAGACCTTCCACCAGGAAGTAGAGGGCGAAGATCTGGCCCTGGAAGGCCCGCTTCGGTCTGGCCAGCAGCAGGATGGCCATGATCGCGAGGTTGGCCAGGGAGTTGTAGATCTGGACGGGATGCAGGGGCAGGCCGAAGGGCGCACCCATGGCCAAGGCCAGGGGGTGCGCGAAAGTCACGGCCCAGGGCAGGTGGCTTTCGGTGCCGTAGCAGCAGCCGGCCGAGAAACAGCCCAGTCGCCCGATGGCCTGGCCCAGGGCCACGCCGGCCACTAGGGCATCGCCCGTGATGCGCAGGGGCAGGCCCTGGCCCTTGCGGAGCTTCCAGAAGAAGACCGCGGTGGCGGCGATGATGCCGCCATGGATGGCGCCCCCGGCCCGGAGGGTGCCCAGCGAGAAGACCACTCCCGGGGGAACGCCACTGATCAGGTCCACCACGACCATCAGGAGCTTCGACCCCACGATGGCCGAGATGAGCATGGCGATGGCCAGGTCGGTGATGGCCGCGGGGGCCAGGCCGTCCAGCCGCCCCTGCCGTTTGGCGAGGGCCGTGCCCGCGAAGAAGGCGAGGGCGAGCAGCAGCCCGTAGGTGCCCAGGGGGAACGAACCGATCTCAAAGAGGACTGGATGCATGCAGGATTCCAAACGGATGGTGGAAACTGAAGACTGAAGATTGAAGACTGAAGCCTGAAGAGGAGCCCCCATGTCCCGGACCGTGACGACCCTGACTGCGCAGGATCTGGCCGAACGCCTGGGGGGCACCTTGGAGCATTGTCCTCTGGATCGTCCCATATCCGAAGTGAAGCCATTGGAAGAAGCAGGGGCGGGCTCGGTCTCCTTCCTGGCCCATCCCAAATATGCGGCAAAGGCGAAGGATAGCGGGGCGGGTTTGATCCTCGTGGATGCGACGGTGGACCTGGGGGAGCGCCCCGTGCTCCGGGTGAAACATCCCTACTGGGCTTTCGCCCAGGCCATCGGCTGGCTGCACGCCGAACCGGCACCGGAGTGGAGCGTTGCGCCGGTGCATCCTTCGGCGATGATCGGCGCGGGCTGCCACCTGGCCCCCAGTGCCACGGTCGGGGCGCGGACGGTCCTCGGGGTCGGCTGCGTGCTCCATCCGGGCGCCCACCTCGGCGATGACTGTGTCCTGGGTGATGGCTGCGAGCTGTTCCCGGGCGTGGTGCTCTACCGCCGGACGCGATTGGGCCACCGCGTTTCCATCCACGCCAATTCCGTGGTGGGCAGCGATGGTTACGGCTACGTGCTGGTGGAGGGCCGCCACGCCAAGATCCCCCAGGTGGGTTGGGTGGAGGTGGGCGACGATGTGGAGATCGGTGCCTGCGTCTGCATCGACCGGGGCGTGCTGGGCCCCACGCGCATCGGAGCAGGCACCAAGATCGACAACCAGGTGCAGGTCGGCCACAACGTGCAGGTGGGGAATCACTGCCTGCTGGTGAGCCAGACCGGCATCAGCGGCTCCACGAAGCTGGGCGACTTCGTCACGCTGGCGGGCAAGGTGGGCGTGGTGGGTCACATCGAAATCGGGAGCCGCAGCGTCGTGGGTGGCAACAGTGTGGTGGCCAAGAGCCTGCCCGAGGGCAGCTTCGTCACCGGTTTCCCCGCCCGCCCCCACCGCGAGTGGACCGAAGCCCAGGCCGCCCTGAACCGCCTGCCGAGGCTCATGAAGCAGCTGCGGAAGGGCTGACTCACTCCCCCAGGCAGGCCCGGATCTTCTGGATGAGGTCATCGGGGCCATAGGGCTTCTGCAGAAAATGCAGGGGACCGTACTGCTGGAGGTTCCCCGCCACTTCGCTGCTGCTGTAGCCGCTGGAGAGCAGCACGGGGATGACGGCGCCGGGCCCCGCTTCGGAGCGCAACGCGCTGAGGACCTCATCCCCACCCATGATGGGCATGGTGAGATCCAGTACTACAGCGCGGAGGTGGGCAGCCTGTTCGCGGCAGGCCCTGAGTCCGTCGCGGCCGTTGGTCGCGGTGAGCACCGTGAAACCGCAGCGTTCGAGGGTGGCGGCGGCCACGCTGCGGACGGGCTCCTCGTCATCCACCACCAGGATCGTGCCGTGGCTCACGTAGGTCTGGGCGGGCTGGTCTGTCCAGGCTTCCTGAGCCAGGAGGCCGGAGGAACGCGGGAACAGCAGGCGGAACGAGGTGCCCTGGCCGGGCTGGCTGACGACCTGCACGGCGCCATGGTGGCCGCGCACTATCCCAAGGACGGCGGCCAGGCCAAGGCCGCGGCCGGTGAACTTGGTGGTGAAGAACGGATCGAAGATCCGCTGCATGGTTGCGGCATCCATGCCGGAGCCCGTGTCGGCCACTTCCAGGAAGACCGCTTCGCCATCAGGGGGTGTGCCCGCCACGCAGGGCGTGAGGGGGCCGCTTTCCATGGTCCCGGTCGAGATGGTGATCCGGCCGGAGCGGTCGCCCAGAGCGTCCGAGGCATTGGTGATCAGGTTCATGACCACCTGGCGGATCTGAGTGGCGTCGCCTTCGATGGGGGGCAGTCCGGGCGCATGGCGGTGCTCCAGGATGGCCTTTTTCGAGATGACGGTTTCCAGCAGGCTCTCCATCTCGTCCATGAGCCGCGATAGGGCGAGGGGCTCCACATGGAACTTGCCGCGCCCCGAATAGGCCAGCAGCTGATTGGTCAGCTCCGCGGCCCGCGTGGCGGCCGTTTCGATCTGCTGCAGGCGCCGGCGCAAGCCGGGCTCGAGCCCGAACTCCATGAGGGCGAGGCCCGCGTGGCCCATGATGCCCATCAGCAGATTGTTGAAGTCGTGGGCGATGCCACCGGCCAGCACGCCCAGGCTTTCCAGTTTCTGGGCCTGCTGGACCTTGGCTTCCATGCCCTGCCGATCCAGTTCCGCTTCGCGGCGCTCGGAAATATCGCGGGCATTCACCACGATGCCGTGGACCCCCGGGACATCCAGCGCGTTGTGGGTAACGGCCTCCATGAGCCGGGGGGAACCGTTCTTGTGCATCACCCGGATCTCGAGGGTGCGCGAACCCCCAGGGTCCTGCATCAGTTCCGTGAGGACTTGGCGGTAGAGCCCCAGATCCTCGGGATGGATGAGGTCGGCCCCGGGGAGCCCCAGGCGTTCGCCGGGGACATAGCCCAGGATCCGGCCCGCCGCGGGGCTGCTGTAGGTCACCCGCCCGGAGGGATCGAGGATCACCACGAGATCGAGCGCATGTTCGATGATGGCGCGGAGCCTGGATTCGCTGGCCTTCAACTCCTGTTCCATAAGGTGCCGGTACAGCGCCATCTCGAGGGTGGAGTGCAGGGTCCGCTCGTCGAAGGGCTTGAGCAGGTAGCCGTAAGGTCCGCTGTCCTTGGCCCGCGCCAGGGTGGTTTCGTCCGCAAAGGCCGTGAGGAAGACCACGGGTATGCCCAGGGCCTGCGCATGGTGGGCGGCCTCAATGCCATCCATGCCCGCGCCGAGGGAGATGTCCATGAGCACGAGGTTCGGTCGCAGCCGGCCAGCCAGCTCGATGGCCTCCTCGCCGCTGGAGGCCAGGCCCACCACCCCGTAGCCCAGGTCCTGGAGATGGAGTTTCAGGTCCATGGCTACGATGGCCTCGTCCTCGACGATCAGGATCTGTGGTTGGGTCATGGCTGCTGGGGGGGTGGGAAGCTCAGAAGGAAGGAGGCGCCCCGGCGGCGCTCCAGCTCCAGGACTCCCCCCAACTGATCGGTCAGGGCCTTGACCAACTGGAATCCCAGCCCACCGCTGTCCAGATCGACGGAATCAGGCAGGCCCTGGCCTGAATCGGCCACCCGAAGGGTGATCCATCCCTTCGGATTCTGATCGATCTCGATCTCCAGGCTGCCCCCCTCCCCGGGCGGGAAGGCGTGCTGCAGGGCGTTGGCGACCAGTTCGTTGAGGATCAGGCTCAGGGGCACCGGGGCATCCGGGCCGATATCCACCGCCGCCACGCGCACCTGCAGACCAATGAGGGCCGGCACGCTGGCATAGCTGCGAACCAGCCGCTCGGTCAGCGTCTGCACGTATCCAGGCAGGTCCACCTGGGAGAAGTCGGGGGCGTGCTTGAGCTTCTGGTGGATCAGGGCGATGGCCTGGATGCGCTCCTGGGACTCCTGCAGAGCTCGCTGGAGGGCAGGGTCCTCCCCTGGGTTGAAGCCTGCAGCCGCAGCAGGCTGGACACCACCTGGAGGTTGTTCTTCACGCGGTGGTGGATTTCGCGGAGCAGCAGATCCTTGGCTTTCAGGGATATCTGGAAGCTGTTCTCCTCGGCCTGCTTGTGGCCGTGGATATCGAAGAGGAACCCGATCACGCGACTCTGGTTCCGCCCCGATTCCAGGCCGCCGACGGCCCGGACCCAGTGTTCGTCCTCGGCGGGCGTGCGCAGCCGGAACTCGATCTGGTGGTTGCCATCGGGACGGCTCACCTCCAGCAGGAATTTCAGGAAAGCGAGTTGATCATCCGGGTGGACCACCCCGCCCCAGAAGGGTTTCTTCCGCCAGGCTTCCTGGGCGCAGCCGAGGATCGACTCGACCCCGCGACCCACATGGTCGCAGCGCCCGGTCCCCAGATCCATTTCCCACGGGATGGCGCCGGTGCTGGCCACCAGCTGGTTCAGGCGGCGGCTGCCGCGGTCGTGCACGGCCAGGGCGGTGTCGCGATCGTCCATGGCGGTGCTCAGGAACAGGGAGGTGCCGAACAGCAGCACGAGAAAGGACTGAACGCCGAGGATGGCATCAGCCGCGGTCGCCCCATGGAAAGTCGCCAGCGTCAGGGTCAGGCCGAGCAGCGGGAAGCCCAGGCTCGCCACCCGCATCCCCCCGCGTACGACCATCCAGAACAGGGGCAGGAACAGCAGGTATTTCAAGTGCAGCGTGCCGGGCTGGCTGAATTGCACCACCACCACCACGGCCAGGCACAGCGCGGCGCTCTGGACCAGGAATTCAGGCGGTCGGAGAGAGGCGGGACAAGCTTTTCCAGGACTTTGCCCGACCGTGAGGATGGGCCGGACCCAGAGCAGCAGGGCCGGGGCCAGCGTCAATACGCCGAGGGCATCGCCTAGGACGAGCGACCGGGTCCCTGCCAGGAGCTGCCCGGGGGGAAGGACGCCAGAGGTGCGGAGGATGAGGACGGTGGGGAGCCACGCCAGCAAGGGACCCAGGAAGACCAGCACCAGGAAGCCGGCCACATCCTGGAACCGGCGCAGCCTTGGCGAAAGCCTGGCCCGGCGGAAGGCCGCCACCGCCAGGGCATGGCCGCAGCCAGCCGTCACGGCCAACCCCAGGAGCGCCCAGGGCTGCAGGCCCAGGGGCCGGAGGAGCAGATCCACCGGGAGCGGGGCGAGGATCACCGCGGGCAGCACCTTGGGTCCGTAGACCAGCAGCAGCGTCACGCTGAGGGCGGCTGGATAGTACCAGTGGAGCACGCTGCTCTGGGGGTTCAGGGCCGACGCGAGCAGGTGGAGGAGGAGGAAGGCGGCCCAGTAGCCGAGTACCACCACCGGCAGGCCGGGCCGGTGGCGCCGGAGCCCGGGACGGATGGGGAAGGCGCCGCTGGGGGTGGCCTGCGGCAGGGGGAAGCCGCTCATCCCATGGCCTGCATGGGGGTGGCTCCAGCCATGGCCCGAAGATCCGGGGCGCCCGGGGGCAGGGCCAGCACCTGGAAGTCGATGGGCCGGCCCAGAGTGGACAGTTCGGCTTCCAGGCCAGCCCGCAGGGCCTCGACCTGGCGGGGCTCCTGCAGCCACAGGCGCACCCGCAGGCCGGCCGCGCGCTGCTCGAGGCCGAGCCGCACATCGCCCAGCAGACTGAAGGGGACGCTCAGGAACACCCGGTGGACCGGTTCGGATTCCCCGCCCGTTGCATTCTTTTCGCCTTCGATCCAGAGGCGCAGCGGTTCAGCCCCCGGGGCCCAGGGCAGGGGCAACTCGAACCAGGCGGTGCCTTCTTTGGCCTGGAGTCGGTGGAAGGCTGCTTCCGCCGGGGAGGCGGCGGGATCGGCCAGGGTCGTCATGGCTGCCTTCATCCAGGCGGACCAGGCCTCTGGTTGTTCGGCGACGGCCATGCCGGCCTGCAGGAGGCTTCGCAGCAGGCCCGCGAGGGGCGTCTGCGGCGCGCCCGGGGTCTGCAGCCGGGTCAGCAGTTGCGCCGCTTCGCCGTGGACCAGTGGGGCCAGCAGGGCCGGGGCCGGAGGGGGCGTGGCCCGGATTACCTGCAGGCGGATCCCGGCACCCTCGGGCAAGGGGAGCGCCTTGAGTGTCAGGGTGCTTCCCAGCGGGAAGGGCAGGTTGCCCTGGGCCTGGAGTGGCTTCCCATCCGCGAGGCGCAAAAGCAGCCCCTCGGGGAGGACGGCCTCCAGGGTCGCCTCCAGGGTCTGACCCGTGAGGGCGGGGAAAAGGGCTGTGGCCGACGGCGCCGCAGTGGCCGGAATCCGCAGGGATCCCAGGATCGCGGGCGTCTGCATCAGATTCGGAAGTGCTTCCGCAGGTGACCCGGGATGTCGGGCAGCGGGGCGATGACATCGACGCAGCCCCGCTCCACGGCGGCCCGGGGCATCCCGTAGACGACGCAGGATTCTTCCGCTTCGGCGAGGGTATGGGCGCCCTTCTTCTTCAGCTGCTCCATGCCCTTGGCGCCATCGGTACCCATGCCGGTGAGGATGCCCGCCAGCACCTGGCCGCGGAACAGCTCGAAAACGCTCATGAAGAGCACATCCACGCTGGGGCGGTGCAGGGAGGACATGGGTTCCGGACTCAGATCGATGCAGCCCTTCGGGCCGCGGGCTCCGTACGTCATGTGGATGCCGCCGGGCGCGATGTAGACGGTGCCCGCCTTGAGCGGTTCGCCCTGCTCGGCCTCCTTTACATGGACCTGGCAGAGGCCGTTCAGCCGATCGGCAAAGGGTTTGGTGAAAGTACTCGGCATGTGCTGGACGATGAGGCAGGGCACGGGCAGGTTGGCCGGTAGCGTGGGCAGGATGTCCTGCAGGGCCTTGGGGCCGCCCGTGGAACTGCCGATCAGCAGGATCTCCGCCTGCGGGGAGGACCCCAGGCTGGCCCCGGAGGGAGGCGGCGCTTTCGGCGGTGGGGCGGGGCGGGCGGTGCCAGTCGCAGAGGGGGCTGGAATGGTCTGGGCGGGCGCCGGGGCGGTCCGGTGGAAGCGCGGACTGGTGGCCAGCCGGCGGACCTTCTCCTGCAGATCCTGCTGGATCTGCAGGATGCTCAGGCTGGCAAAGCCGCTTTCCTTGGGAATGAAATCCAGGGCCCCGATGGAAAGGGCATCCAGGGTGGCCTGGGCGCCTTCCTGGGTGAGGCTCGAAACCATCAGCACCGGCATGGGGTGGTCCGCCATGATCTTCTTCAGGCAGGTGAGGCCATCCATGCGGGGCATCTCGATGTCGAGGGTGACGATGTCGGGCTTGTGCTCCTGGATCTTCTCAAGGGCATCGATGCCATCCCGGGCCGTGGCCACCACGCGCAGATCCGGAGCCTCCTCCAGCATCTTCTGCAGGGACTTCCGCATGAAGGGGCTGTCGTCTACCACCAGGATGCGAATGGTCATGGGGATCCTCAGGCCTGGAAAGCGACTTCGACGAAGGCCAGGGCATGGTCCACCTCGTCGTCGATGGAGAAGGTGAGCCGTTCCACGTCCAGATCCTTGTGGAGGGCGCCAGCCAGGACGGCCTGGAAGGCGGGCAGTTCGTCAAGGGAGATCAGCAGGCGCTCGTCGGCCGGGCCCATGGGAATGCGCATGCGCACCAGCAGATCGGCCAGGTGGATCAAATTGGGCAGGAAGTCGCCGGCCTGGGGATTGTGATGGTCTCGGATGACCTCCACGATCGCCTGGGGGAAGGACCAGTCGGCCGCCAGGATGGAGCCGGCCTCGGCGTGATCCATGCCCAACACCTCGCGCTCGGCATCGACGAAGAAGGCGCCTTGAGCCACCTTCTCCAGCACGAGCGCGTAGGCCTCGGGGAAACAGGTATCGAGGGCGATCTTGCCAATGTCGTGGAGCAGGCCCGTGAGGAAGGCGCTCTCGGCCTGGCCGTGCCGTTTGGCCAGGATGCAGACGCCCTTCGCGGAAAGCCCCACGGCCACGCTGTGCTGCCAGAGCTTCACGGCATTGAGATGGGTTCCGCCCTTCAAGGTGCGGATCACAGCGGCCCCGGTACCGAGGTTGGCCATGGCGTCGAAGCCAAGCCGCAGCACGGCAGTGCGCAGATCCATCACCGACCCTTCGCCGGCATAGAGCGCCGAATTGGCCAGTCGCAACAGGGTGGCGGAAAGGGAGGGATCCTTCGAAAGAATGGCGAGAATGCGGTCCACGGTGCAGCGCTCGTCCTGCACGGCCTCACCCAGGGCCACCACCGTCAGGGGGAGGCTTGGAAGGGTCCTGGCCTTCAGGCGCGAGATGAACTGCTCCCGGGTGATCATTTCAGAACTCCGCGATCATCGACTTGTCCTGCTCGATGGCCGCCCTGACGCCCTCCTTGATGCCATCGAGAGCCTCGGGACTCAACTTCAGAATGCTCATGGCCTGCATGGAGGCCCCGGCGAGGTGCTCCGGATCCCCGATGCCGATCTTCTCCTCCAGCGCCATGTGGTTGGCGAGGGCCACGATGGCCGACAACTCCTGATGGGCTTCCGGGGAATGGATGGGATCGTGGTGGGAGCGGACGGCCGCCTGGAGGCTGGGGGCCATGTTCCACTGGCTCAGCAGCGCTTCGCCCACCATGGCATGGTCGAAGCCGAAGGTATCCAGTTCGAGCTGCAGGCAGACGCCGTTCTCGTTGTAGACGGTGCGCAGCAAGGCACCGTAGCGCTCGGGGAACTTGACGCCCAGGACGGACTTGCCGATGTCGTGCAGCAGGCCGCCGATGAAGGCCTCCTCGATGCGGGGGAAGCGGAGGCTCTTCGCGAAGGCGCGGCTGGCAATGGCCGAGACCAGCGCGTGTTCCCAGATCAGGCGCTCCTGCAGTCCGACGGTGCCCCGGTGGTAGAGGTTCTTGGCGGAACTGGCGATGACCACGCTCTTGATGGTGGAGAAACCGAGCGTCATGATCGCCTGGGTCAGGGTGTTGACCTCACGCATCATGCCGAACATGGCCGAGTTGGAGATCTTCAAGATCTGGCTGGTGAGTGCCTGGTCCATTGAGATGATCTTGCGGAGATCCTCTGCGGTCGCATCGGGATCGGCCGATACCCGCAGCACCTGAGAGGCCACCTGCGGCAGCGGTGGCAGGTCTCCGAGGTTGGCAATCAGTTCTTGGGGGGTGATGGGCATGATCCGCTCCTAACCTTTCAGATCCGCTTCCGGTAGCCCATGGCCTTGCTGAAGTGCAGCAACTCGAAACCGGTGTTGAAAGCATGGATGCTTTCGCTGTGTCCCACCAGCAGATAGGCCTTGGGGTGGAGCTGACCGTGGAAGCCCTTGAGCACTTGGGCTTTCACGGTTTCATCGAAATAGATCAGCACGTTCCGGCAGAAGATGATGTCGAACGTGGCCAGCTGCCGGTAGGCCGCATAGTCGACCAGATTGAAGTTCCGGAGGCTGGTGAGGCGCTGGATTTCAGGCTTCACCTGGAACAGGTCCTTCCCGAGGGGCAGGAAGTGGCGCTGCAGCTGTTCTGGTGTGAGATTCCGGAGGGTGTAGATGTTGTAGACGCCGTCCTGCGCCTGGGCGAGCACCTTCTCACTGATGTCCGTCCCCAGGATCTCCACCGAGAAGCCCCGTAACACCGTGTCCTTCAGTTCATGGCAGATCATGGCCAGGGTGTAGGGTTCCTCGCCGCTGGAACAGGCCGCCGACCAGATGCGCAGGCGGCTCTGCCCGCGTTCCCGGGCCTGCTTGACGGCATCCGGCAGCACGATGTTCTGGAACGCCTCGATCTGAGGCGGGTTCCGCCAGAAACTGGTCTCGTTGGTGGTGATCTCCACGAAGAGAAGCTTGAGCTCGCCGGGCCCCTGCATCCCCTGAAGCAGGGACAGGTAGTCGCCGTAGGACTTCAATTTGAGTTCGGTGATCCGCTTGCTGAGCCGGTTCTCCAGGAAATACTGTTTGGATTCGCTGAAGAAAATGCCGGACTTGGCATAGATGAAGTCCCGGAGGCTCCGGAACTCGGCGAGGGTCATCTGTTGCTTGGCCTGGAGGGGGTCCATTCGGGTCTTCCTGCCTGTGGGATCGGCCTCGGATCCCAGGGCTTGAATTTCGCCCGCTCAGCGTTCCAGGATGACCACAGCCAGAGCCAGGTCCCCGTCGTGGCTGACGCTCCCATGGAGACTCTGGATGTCCCGGGCCGCCAGGAGGTTGGCCAGGGCCCCCACCGCCCAGAGCCGGCCATTCACATAGCGGAGTTCCTTCCACGACCAGCCCTCCAGGCCCGTGCCCAGGGCCTTGCCGAAGGCCTCCCGCAGGGCCCAGCGACCGGCGAGGCGTTCCGGCAGCCTTTCCCGGTTCCCGCCCAGCAGGTAGGCCGCCTCCTCGGGATGGAGGATCCGCCCCGCGCACTTCTCCGCCCCGAAGCGTTCGACCAGGTGCCGCCACCGGCTTGGCGGGCAGAGGTCCGTCCCCAGGCCCGCGATCATGGTTGCCTCGGGCTGGGTACGTTCCTGGCTGGCATCCCAGGCCCCCGTGAAAAAAAGGAGACACTGGAATCCAGGGACTCAAGAAAAAGAATTTTCATCGGTGGATAATAGTGTTTTTCCCCTTTGTCTTCGATTCCTGCGCGGTGGGTTTTCATGCCAGATCCAGGGCGAACCACCGGTCGCAGCCGCCGTGGCCGGTGCGGCCCAGGGGGGCGCAGAGGGGCTGGAAGCCAAGTTTTTGGTAGAGCTTGATGGCCCGATCCATGCCTGTGAGCGTTTCCAGGTAGCAGATCCGGTAGCCCAGCTCCAGGGCCACCGCCAGGCAGTGGCGCAATAGGGCCTCGCCCGCACCCTTCCCCCGGGCCGACCGCAGAAAGTACATCTTCCGCAGCTCGCAGACGCCTTCGGTCCCGCCTTCCAGCCTTGCCACGCCGCCCCCGCCCACCAGGCAGCCCTCCTCATCCACCACCACGAAGTAGGTCGCGCCCAGCGCTGCGTAGGCGCGGCTCATGTGATCCACTTCGGGATCATGGAGGGCGAAACCCGGCCCGTCGGCACCGAATTCCGGCATGACGGTGCGGATGATGGCGGCCACGGCGGCATCGTCCTCGGGGCGGATGGGGCGAAAGGTGAGCATAGGGAAAGGGTAGCGCGGGAGGGGTGGCGAAGTCCGGAGTCTGGAGGTACGGCTCCATGATGCGGCCCTGCGGGCCGAATCATGGAGTAAAGGGGGGGCCGTGGAAGGTTGGAAGCGGTGGCCTAGAAGCGGATGCCCACTTGAAGGGAGATCTGGGGGGTGTTGATCCCTTCTCTCAGCGCGCCCTGGTCCCCCTCTCCGCCCTTGAAATACAAGGGTCTCGATACGATCAGCTTGGTGATCGGCATGACCTTGGAGTGGATGAATGGCATCGGCACGATGAAGCCCTTGTACCCAAAACAGGCTTGGATCCAGGGGCGAACCAGGTCGGTGCTGACGGTGACGAGGGGCTGGTTGGGGGCACGAACGGTCAGGCCTTCCGCGTGTTCCGCGCGGAGTTCCGCACCGATCTCCACAAACCAAGCCTTCGAAGGTGCGCCGTGAACCCACTGGGCGCCCGCGCCGTATGAGCCGTAGGTCAGGCCGTACTGGTGCCGTGGCATGAAGGAGGCCGAGAACTGGAAGGCCTCGTTCAGATCCAGCGCATAGGAGAACGCTGGTCCTGAGTAGCTCTCATGGGCGAGGGCAGAGGGGGAACTTCCTTTCCCACCACCTCCGGCGACCCCGGCGGTGAACTCCTGACCGCCAGCCACGAGATTCATTCCGGCGCAGAGAAGTAAAACGGGAACTCGAGAGAGTTTCATTTCACCACCTTGGCCCGCAGGTAAGGGCTTCCGTTTATGTAAATCACGGAGCAACCAGTTAGGCCAGTAGGGGGAAGCGTTCCTCCGGCTAGCGCGGCTTGGCGGGTCGGATATTCGGGGTCTCGGATCGAGAGTGCTGTCGAGGTGTTCTGAACAAATGCATTCAGGTCGAAACCTGGAGTGTTTATGTAAGCGCAGTTCTTAACAAATGTTTGAGAGTAAGGAACAACAGAAACACCGCTGACAGCTACGGGCTGAAAAGTATCGATGGGGACTGTGGTGTTTAGGGGAATATCAACCCACCCCCCGTTGTTCACAGTTGTTGCAGCAATTGTGAAGGGAATCAGGATGGGGGCGGAGGATTGCGGTGTGGCCCTGTAGAGTTCCACTCCCCAAAGGCACGAATCTCCGTTCCAGAACAGCCATGAATCCCTTTTTGAGTAGGTCGCAGTAGTACCGGCCATTCCGGGCGATGTCGGGAAACCCCAAACTAGAACGGGGCCAATTCGATAAGTATCATGGCTCGTTCCTGATTTTTGCCAAGTATTCGCTACTCCTCCTAGATTTACGTATTGAGCATAGACATTATCCCAGCCTATTGATGACCAATAAGTTGTGTAATTAGAATTAGTGTTATACCCGAAAGAATAAGTAAAATAAGCAATGTAGGGAGTGCTAGGACTCGGATTCGCGTTTGAAATTTGCCAATAAAATGATTTTTGTGTCCCAAAACTTGAGACTGGTGCGCTGGTTCCTTTTGGTTTATTAACATACCAGCCATCCCAACCGTTCCAACCAGCAGAAACTGAAACATTCCACTGATTATTCATGTCAATACAGGCGCCATCTACGATTGCGTTCCCGAGGAATTCGCCGGGGGCATATGCGGCGGCATTTACTGAGGCCAATCCGGATATTTTGTCCCCTTCATACACATAACTCACCTGAACGTATGAAGGGGGGGGAGGGGGGGCGGGGTCGGGGTCAGTAATTGGAGGCATTCCTAGAAGCAATGCAGGCGCAAACAAAAAAATCAGAAAGAACTTTCGCAACATATTTACTCCTAATCAAACGGGTTTAGCAAGAAATCTGGGGCCACTAAATTAGAACTCACTTACGATTACCTAAATCCGTGAGCCAGACGATCTTAAAGAACATTCAAGTCGAACCTTTTCAACAATAGGAGCATCTATCTTGTGCCGCCCGACTTCACGGCGGCTGTGAGGTAGATGGCGATGAAGCGGATCAAGATGCAGGCATCGG
>JBBQEL010000034.1:0-35525 GCA_038320645.1 Holophagales bacterium
GTGGCCCTGGACTTCGGCAAGCCCAGTCAGCGCTGGGTGGATCGCCTCACGGCCAGCGAAGCCCGGCGACACCTGGCCGAGGGCCAGTTCCCGCCCGGCAGCATGGGCCCCAAGATCGAAAGCGCCCTGGGCTTCCTGGACGGCGGCGGCCACGAGGTGCTCATCACCACCCCCGAAGCCCTCGCCACCGAAGCTCCCGCCACCGTCGGCACCCGCATCGTCCGGGACTGATGGCCGATCTGGACGCGCTCCAGGTGGGGGATCCCTTCCACCAGCACGGCCTGGCCATCGACGAACTGCTCCCCTGGAAAGTCCTGCAGGGCAGAGAAGGGCTCGACCGGATCTGAATCACAGCGCCGCTGCCAGTGCCCCCGCCACCGCTTCCAGCAGCGATTCCTCACTGATCGGCTTGTGGAGGATGCGGCTCACCTGCTGCTTCCCGAGCGCCTCCATCACGCCTGGATCATGGGTGGCGGTCAACACCATCACGGGCAGGTCCGGGGCCGCCAGACGGGCCAGGCGGGCCACCGTCAAGCCGTTGCAACCCGGCATCTGAAAGTCGGTGATGAGCAGGTCGGGAACGGCACTGGCAATGCGGGTTGCGATTTCCGAGGCGGCCACGCCCTCCCAGGTGATCACTTCGTGCCCGGCCCCTTCGAGCATGTGCGCGAGCAGATTCCGCATGAGCTTGCTGTCATCGACGATGATGATCTTGGCCATGAAGGGCTCCCGGTTCAGCAGCAGTTGGGCAGGATCATTCGCGGGCGAGCTGTTTCATGAAGTCCACATAATCCAGGTCGGAATCGTGGATGTGCTGCTTCAGCCAGCTGACCATCAGGATCGTGACCTCCATGGTCAGGCGGATGCCCTTGGCCTGCCTGGCCTGAAGATCCGCAACCACCCGGAGCATCTCGGCATGCTGATCCATATGGGTACCCAGCTTCGGATAGCCCATCTCCCGCATGAACTGCTCCTCGGTCTGGAAGTGTTCCATGGTGTAGCTCGCGAGGAAGTCGAGGCTCTGCTTGGCCTGCTCCGGCGCGGCGCCCACCCGGAACGAGTCGGACAGCCGGTTCACGGCCTCGAACAGGGACCGGTGCTGGTCGTCGATGAGCCCGATGCCCGTTTCGAAGCGGCTGCTCCAGATGGCGATGTCCATGCTGTCTCCTGCATTGAATGTCCCGCCTAGCGGGTTGAGCTCAGGGGTGGGTAACCGGATCAGGTGGCACCCGGAACCGGAAGGTCCTGGCCAACTCCGGGGCGGATGCCGAGGGCGGCGATCTTCCCCTGGATTTCCTTCATGCTGAAGGGCTTCATCAGGCCGGATACCCCCGGGTAGGCTGCGAGCAAAGGGGCAATCTCGTGATCGCTGTAGCCGGTGGCCAGGATCACCGGCGTCCCCGGCCGCAGTTCCAGCAGCCGCGGCAGCACCTCTGCCCCGTTCATGCCGGGCATGTTCATATCCAGGATCACCAGCTCCACCGGCAGGGGGGATGCCAGTAGGCGCAGCGCCTGCTGGCCGCTCGCAGCCGTGGCCACCGTGTGGCCCAGCATCTCGAGCATGGGGGCGACCGCTTCCCGGATCAGCTCATCATCGTCCACCAGCAGGATCCGGAGGGCCGGCGCGGGTACCGGCGCGGTCGCCGGGGCCTCGGCAGGCTCTGGCGCCCCGACTACCACGCGGCTGGCGGGGAAGTGCAGGATGGCCTCGGTGCCCTGCCCCAGCTGGCTGAGCAGTTCGAACCGGCCGTCGTGGGCCTTCATGGTGCCGTAGACCATGGCCAGGCCGAGCCCCGTCCCCTTGCCTTGGGGTTTGGTGGTGAAGAAGGGCTCCATGGCCTTGGCCAGCACTTCCGGAGCCATGCCTTCGCCGGTATCCCGCACCCGCAGGTCCAGGCCACCCTCCGCTGAAGCGCTGGTCTGGAGGTGGATGACCCCTCCCGCAGGCATGGCGTCCATGGCGTTCACACACAGGTTCATGATGGCGTGGCTCACCGCGCCTCCGTCGGCGCGCACCAGGCCAAGGCCCTTCTGCAGATCCAGCCCCAGCTGAATGCGCTGCCGCATGCTGCGGCTCAGGAGCTGGCTCATCTCCTCGATCAATCCATTCAGATCGATCAATTGCTCTTCCTGAAGATCCTTCTGCGCGAAGTAGAGGAGCCCCTTGACCACGCCACGACCCCGCATGCAGGCACTCATGATCGTGTCGAGATTGCGGGCCGAGGCGGTGGCCGGGTCCGCCTGCTCCCGCAAGGTGGACGCCAGGCTCAGGATGGCCCCCAGCACGTTGTTCATGTCGTGGGCCACGCCGCCCGCCAGGCTGCCCAGGCTTTCCAGCTTCTGGGATTGCTGCAGCTGGGCTTCCAGGGAGCGCCGTTCATCCCGGTCCTTCTTCGCCCGCGTGGTGTCTTCCTTCATGGCGATATAGCCCGTGATGACGCCGGCTGCGTCCCGGACGGGGGCGATGGTCGCGCGTTCGTGGAACAGCTCGCCATCCTTCTTCCGGTTCTCTAAGAAACCCACCCAGACCTCGCCCTTGGTCAGGGTGTCCCACATCTGCCGGTACTGCTCCGGCGGCGCACTGGGCGACTTCAGCAGGCGCGGATTCTGGCCGATCGCCTCCTTGGCCGAATAGCCCGTGATCGCCGTGAAGGCCGGGTTCACATATTCGATCGTCCCCTGCAGATCCGTGATCAGGACGGAGAGCGGGCTCTGCTCCAGGGCCACAGAAGTCTTCCGGAGGTGCCCCTCGGCCCGTTTCCGGTCGGTGATGTCCTGGATGATGCCCACCAGGGCGAGCGGCCTGCCTTCGGCATCCCAGTGGAAGCTGCCCTGCCCGTGCACCCACCGTTGGGCCCCATCGGAGCTGCGCACGATGGGATAGTCGAGGTCGAACGGCTCGTGGCGAGCGATGATGCCGGCCACATAGGCCTGCAACTGGTCGCGGAAATCGGGGGCGACGATGGCCGTCCAGCCCGCCAGGTTGCGCGAGTAGGCCGCATCGATGCCGAAAATGCGGTCGAGCTGCGCACTGCCTTTCCAGCCATCCTCCTGGATGTTCCAGGTGTAGGTGCCGATGCCGCCCGCCTCCTGGGCCTCGCGCAGCTGCTGCTCGCTTTCCTTGAGCGCAGCCTCGGCTTCCTGGCGCCGCGTTTCACCGGCCAGGTGATCCATGGCGAAAGAGATGTCCATGGCCGCTTCGAGCAGCAGGGCGGCCTCGTGGGTGCCAAAGAAATCCGCTTCCCCGGCATACACGGCCAGAGCCCCGACCACCTCACCGCCCCGCCGGATGGGGAAGGCTGCCACGGAGCCAAATCCCGCCTCGGCCGCGGCTTCGCGCCAGGGTTCGGCCCCGGGCGCAGTCAGGAAATCGTTGATCACGCAGGGGCAGGCCTCCCGGATCGCCGTGCCCACCGGCCCCTGGGCCAGGATCGAGTCCCCGCTTTCCACGCGGATGCCGCTCAGGTAGCCCTTGCTGTCGCCATAGCTGGCCGCCACCGCCACCTGCTGGGTGAGCGGATCGTTCCAGCCGATCCAGGCCATGTCGAACCGGCCGAACTCCACCAGCACTTCGCAGATCTTGTCCAGCAGCGCCTGCCGCGTGGGCGACCACACGATGGCCTGGTTCACCTGGCTGAGAGCCGCATAGAGCTGGGTCATCCGCTGGAGTTCCCGTTCCTGGATGCGGCGTTCAGTGATGTCGCGAACGAAGCTGTTCACATACAGGTGGTCCCCGATCTGAACGGTCCCGGCGCTGATTTCCACGGGAAAGGTCGACCCGTCCCGGCGCACATGGAGGGATTCGAACCGGAGCGAGCCGAGCCTGAGCACCTGCTCGAAGAGCTCCCGCCAGTCCCCCCGCGTGCCCGGTGCGCGCAGCTCCACCACGCACATGCCCCGGAGTTCCGCCAGCGGGTACCCATAGTGGGCCTCGGCCTGGGCATTGGCCTCCAGGATCCGCCCCTCCGCATCGAGCAACAGGATGATGTCATTGGCCTCGCGCAGCATCCATTCGTAGCGGCGGGACAGAACCAGCTGGGCACGGGTGGCCGCCACGTCGCGCTGCCGCACCACCAGCCCGATGCCCAGGGCGGCCAGGCTCAGCAGGGCGAACAGGCTGATGCCGAGGGCCCTGACCCGCTGTCGGATGGGCCCGAAAATCTCCGCTTCGTCCACCTTGGCCACCAGGGCCCAGGGCGTGCCAGCCACCGGGCCAAAGGCAGCCAGCACGGGCACCTGGCGGTAATCGCGGCCCGCCACGACGCCTGCCTGCCCCAGTACCGCCAGGGCCGCCGGCAAGGTCGGATTCTCCCCCAGGGGAATCCGCAGGTTCAGGGCGGCCCCGGCGCGATGCCGCAGCTCGCTCAGGTACAACACCGCATCCCCATCCCGGCGGGATAGCGTGGTTTCAGCCGTGGCGCTGGGAGTGGGCCAGGACTGGAGCAGCGGATACAGAAACGGCTGGGGGTCCAGGGCGAGCAGCAGGACGCCTTCAGCGCGGCCATCGGCCTGGGTGCCCACACCCAGTGGAATCCACAGGCACAGGTGGCTGTCCCGCTGGCCCGCATCCCGGTGCAGGTCCGAGACCAGCACATCCTTGGCGTGCATGGCCCTTTGCAACTCAGTGGCGTCATAACTGCCGGGGGTGAACCGCGGCTCTGCTGGCGCCGCCAGGCGGATCCGGCCCCGGGCATCGAACAGCACCACCG
The DNA here is from genome assembly GCA_038320645.1 of Holophagales bacterium. Taxonomy (GTDB): domain Bacteria; phylum Acidobacteriota; class Holophagae; order Holophagales; family Holophagaceae; genus Geothrix. The sequence goes on from JBBQEL010000034.1 coordinate 4,710, forward strand.
CCGCGTAGGTGCCCCGCTGGAGTTGCTCCATCCAGGTCCGCACTTCACCTGCGCGGGACGCATCGGACGGCCGGGCGAGAAATCGGCGGAGTTGATTCGCCACCAGTTCGCCGTGGGCCAGGCGTTCGGCATTCCCGAGCCGCTCGCCGTACCACCGGGAGAGCTGCGCTGACTTCAGGTCAGCGATGGCCCGCAGTTGCCTCTGGGCCTGCTCCCTGGCTTCCAGGAACTGCCGCTTCGCCACCAGGTTCGCCCCCACCAGCAGCAGGACTGCCGTCGCCAGGAACACTGCCATGGGCTTCCGCACCGACTGCCGCAAGTCCGGTCCCGAGGCCTCCTCAGAGGCCCCGGCGAACAGGGCCAGGGGCCAGACATCCTTCCCCATGGCCAGAGTCAAGGCGGCACCCAGGCAGGTGGCCGCCAGGGCCGAAGGCAAAGACATGGGGATCCGCTGCCCCACATACAGCAGCGGGACCCCCTCCGCATAGCCGATCAGCACCACGGTGCCCAGGGCCAGCGGCACCAGGGCGAGCAGCGCCCCGCCCTGGCGGATCCAGCGGGCCGGCTCAGGGCGCCACCAGCGGAACAGAATGGCCAGGAGGCTGCCCAGCCCGGCCAGGGCCGTGACCAGGGAGATCTGCTGGGCCGGGGTGAGCAGGAGCCCCCACCAGGCCGGACCGGAAACAGCTTCCTCCCAGGACAGGGCCAGCACCAGCAGCGCGGCCAAGGCCAGCAGGAGGGCCAGCCGCCGGGCGGCCGGGCGGGTTGGCAGCAGCGTGGGCAGGAGCACGGCGCCGCTGAGCAGCAACCAGAGCAATGCTCCGAATGGAGGCAGCGGCCACAGCCCCGGCCCCAGGGTGGACAGTCCCGTGTGGCCGGTCACCTGCCCCACCAGAGCCAGCAGAGCCACCGCCCCGGCCAAGAGGCACAGGAGCAGCCCCGTCCGCCGGTGCGCAGCCTGACCAAGTTCTCGCAGGGACATAAGGGATCCTTGAGTCGTTATAAAAAATTCTGTCCAGATTCTTTCGGCCGAAACAAGGAAGTCATGAATCCGTGGAACGCCGGATAAATTCGGATAAATCAATCCTAAAGGCCTTTTGTTGGAAGGGACAAGAGGTACATGTGATTAAAATCACGCCAAGATCATCAATTATTCAGATTTCGAGTCGACCGGTCGAGGGATGGGGAAGTTGACAAGGTCCAGCTGAAGGAAGGTGTGAAAAAAACAAACTTGTTTGAGTTGCACCAGGAAATATCCGCATTTATCAATCTGTCTAATTTTTCAGCACCCCAACCCCACTCGCCTGCGTCGGAGCCACCATGCTCACCAACCTGAAGATCGGAACCCGCTTGGCCGTGGGCTTCGGCCTGATTCTCGCGCTGCTCCTGCTCATCGCCGGGGTGGGACTCAACCGCATGGGGTCCATTGCCGCGGATACGGAAAAGATCGTCACCCACTACAACGTGCAGAACAACCTAGCCCGCGATATGTCGGAACAGATCCACATCGTCTCGCGCCTACTGCGCACCGTCCTGCTCATGGACAACCTGGCGGACAAGAAGGAAAACGCAGGCAGGATCGCCAAGAGCCGGGAGACCTACGACGACCTGGCGAAGAAGCTGGAAGCCACCTCCAAGTCGGCGGAATCCAAGGCCATCCTGGCCGAGATCAGCGCCCTGGTGCCCAGGGCCCGGCAGGGGAATACCAAGGTGCTGGAATTGGCCCTGGCAGGCCAGGATAAGGAAGCCAATCGCGTGCTCTTCGGGGAGGCTCGGGGTGCCATCGCCGCCTGGCAGACCGGCCTGGACAAGGCATCCACCTACTTCAAGGGGCAAGTGGACAAGGCCTATACAAGCGCCGAAGCCGCCTACAAGCAGGCCGTCACCATCGTGCTCAGCGTGGCGGGCCTGGCCCTGCTTCTGGGCGCGGTGCTGGCCTACTTCATCACCCGTAGCATCACCCAGCCCCTGGCGGCCATGGGCGCGGTCATCGAGACCGTGGCCCAGGGCGACCTCACGCAGCGCGTGGACATCCAATCCAAGGACGAACTGGGTGAGCTGGGCCGCATCCTCAACACCACCAACGAAGGCCTGCGCGAAATGGTGCTGCAGATCCAGGAAAGCGCCCTGGCCATTTCCACTGCCTCGGGTGAGATCTCCATGGGCAACACCGATCTGAGCCGCCGCACGGAGGAACAGGCCGCCAGCCTGGAGGAAACCGCCAGCAGCATGGAGCAGATCACCAGCAACGTGAACCAGACCGCCGACAATGCCCGTTCGGCCAACACCGAATCCGGCAAGGCCCGGCAGGTGGCCCAGGAGGGTGGCACCGCCGTCAGCCAGGTGGTTGTCGCCATGGAGGCCATCAACCAGAGCTCCGCCAAGATCAACGAGATCATCGGCGTGGTGGATGAGATCGCCTTCCAGACCAACCTGCTGGCCCTCAACGCCGCGGTGGAAGCGGCCCGGGCCGGGGAACAGGGCCGCGGCTTCGCCGTGGTGGCCACGGAAGTGCGCAACCTGGCCAAGCGCAGCGCCGATGCGGCCAAGGAGATCAAGGGCCTGATCCGCGAAAGCGTCGCCAAATCCAACGAAGGCACCAGGGTCGCCGCCCATGCCGGGGACACCATCCAGGAAGTGGTGACCAATGTGCAGCGCGTCTCGTCTCTGGTGAGTGAGATCGCCGGCGCCACCCAGGAGCAAAGCACGGGCCTGAACGAAATCAACAAGGCCGTGGTGCAGATGGACGAAGTCACCCAGCAGAACGCCGCCCTGGTGGAGGAAGCCGCCGCCGCCGCCGAATCGCTGGATGCCCAGGCCCACGCCCTGACCGAAATCGTCGCCCGCTTCAAGACCGGCGTGGAGGTCCGCCGTCCCGAAGGCGCCCGCGCCCGGGCCGCCAGCACCACCCAACGGACCGCCCCCAAACCCATGGCCCGGCCCCAGCAGGCCGCCGTGAAGCGCGGTCCCGCCCGGCCCGAGCTGGCCCACGCCAAGCCAGCCGTCGTCACGCCCAAGGGCGGGGACGACGGGCAATGGGAAGCCTTCTGAATCACACCCATCCCTGAGCCGAACGGCTCGACACCCTTTGCAAAACATCCCCCTCTCACCGGAGCCAACATGAGTTTTCTCGACAACATCAAGATGGGCCCCAAGCTCATCGGTTCGTACCTGGTCCTCGCCGCCATCACGGCCGCGGTGGGTTTCTTCGGCGTCAAGCAGATCCACACCATCGAAGACGCCGATACGAAACTCTACCAAATGATGACTGTCCCCTTGGGGGAGATGGGCGAGATGCGGCAGTTCTTCCAGCGCCTTCGCGTCAATGTTCGGGATGCCCTGATGACCGGCGATGTCCAGCGCTACGAGGCCCGATACAAGGAACTTGAAGTGGAACTCCGGAAGGAATCAGAGTCTTACCAGAAGACCCTGTTTTCCGATGAAGGCAAGGCACAGTTCAAAACCTACACAGAGGCACTGAATAAGTACAGCGGCATCGCGGGTCGAGTCTTCGCCATGGCGGCCGCTGGCAAAGCCAAAGAGGCCGAGCTCCTCATGCGGGGCGACGGTGCCAAGGCTCAGAACGAAGCCATCGCCGCCCTCGAAGCGATGGCCAAGATCAAGCTGAAGGTGGCCAAGGAGACCGCTGAAGCCAACAGGGTGCTGGCCAACAACGCCTCGGTGGTCATGATGACCCTCATCGGGATCGGCGCCCTGCTCGGCATCGCCATCGGCATCATCATGACCCGGGGCATCACGCGGCCCGTGGCCAAGTTCAACGAGGTGATGGAGGCCGTGGCAGCCGGCGATCTCAGCGTCCAGTCGGACATCCAGTCCAAGGACGAGATCGGGATGATGAGCAACACCCTGAATGCCACCATCGACCAGCTGCGGGAAGCCATGCTGCAGGTGCAGGAAAGCGCCCTGGCCATCTCCACCGCTTCGGGTGAGATCTCCATGGGCAACACCGACCTGAGCCGCCGCACGGAGGAACAGGCCGCCAGCCTAGAGGAAACCGCCAGCAGCATGGAGCAGATCACCAGCAATGTGAACCAGACCGCTGACAATGCCCGCTCGGCCAACACCGAATCCGGCAAGGCCCGCCAGGTGGCCACGGAGGGCGGCACCGCCGTCACCCAGGTCATCGCGGCCATGGAAGCCATCAACCAAAGCTCCGCCAAGATCAACGAGATCATCGGCGTGGTGGATGAGATCGCCTTCCAGACCAACCTGCTGGCCCTCAACGCCGCGGTGGAAGCCGCCCGCGCGGGGGAACAGGGCCGGGGCTTCGCCGTGGTCGCCGCCGAAGTGCGCAACCTGGCCAAGCGCAGTGCCGATGCCGCCAAGGAGATCAAGGGCCTCATCCGCGAAAGCGTGGCCAAGTCCATGGAAGGCAACAAGGTGGCCGCCCACGCCGGGGACACCATCCAGGAAGTGGTCGCCAATGTGGCACGGGTGACCGCGTTGGTCAGCGAGATCGCCGGGGCCACCCAGGAGCAGAGCACGGGCCTGAACGAAATCAACAAGGCCGTGGTGCAGATGGATGAAGTCACCCAGCAGAACGCCGCGCTGGTCGAAGAAGCCGCCGCTGCCGCCGAGTCGCTGGATGCCCAGGCCCATGCGCTGACGGAAATCGTCGGCCGATTCAAGACCGGCGTGGATGTCCGCCGCACTCAGCCCACCCGGCCCAGGGCCAATGCTGCCCCGCAGCGCCCGGCCCCCAAGGCCATGGCCCGGCCCCAGCAGGCCTCGGTGAAGCGCGGCCCCGCCCGCCCTGAGCTGGCCAGCACCAAGCCGGCCGTCGCCACGCCCAAGAGTGACCAGGACGGGGAGTGGGAAGCCTTCTGAGGCCGCCCAGCCCGGCCTTGTCCGGGTATTCACCCCCGGGCACGCCACTCCCGATACCGAAGGAAGCTAGATTCCCACGCGCCCGATTTTGAGGAACATCCCATGTCCACACCCGCAGGCAGTTTCCAAGGACTCCAGCAGGTACTTTGCTTCGCCCTCGCCGGTGAGGCCTATGCCCTGCCCATCCTGAAGGTCCGGGAGATCCAGGCCCAGGCCACCCTCACCCGCATCCCCCAGGCGCCGCCCTACATGCCGGGCGTCATCAACCTGCGGGGCGCCATCGTGCCCATCCTCGAACTCCGCCACCGCTTCTCCCTGGGCGAACCGCCCGAGGACACCCGGCCCGTCATCATCATCGTGGAAGTCCAGGGGCGTACCTTGGGCATCCGCGTGGATTCGGTGTCGGATGTGCTCGATCTGGATGCCGCCGCCATCCGGCCCGCGCCGGAACTGGGTACGCAAAGCGCCCTGGGCCGCGAGTTCATCGCGGGCCTGGCCACGCTGCCCGGCGCCACGGGCGCCGACACCATGCTGATCCTGCTGGATCTGGACCGGCTGCTGTCCGACAGCGAGCTGCTGGCCCTCGATAGCGCGGCAGTCTGAGCCCATGGCCCGGAAAGCCCCGACCCCCGTGCCAGCCCGCGCCCTCACCCTTGAGGGCGACCTGGATGTGTTTTCCATCCAGCAGCAATGGGAGAAGGCCCAACCCCTGCTCACCACCGCGAACGGCAAGGCGGAGCTGGATCTCTCCTCCGTCGGAGACCTGGATCTGTCCGGGCTTCAATTGCTTTGGGCCCTCGACCGCGATCTGCGATCCCGGGGGGTCCTGTTCACGGTGGTGGGCGCCAAGGAGGAGTGGCAGGCCCGCTTCGCGCCCCTCGGTCTGGCCCATCTGTTCGGCAGTGGCACGCCATGAGCCGGTGGTTCGGGAGCACCTCTGCCGCTGGGCCCACCCCCACGCAGGAATTGGCCCCGCCGGAAGGCAGCCTGCGCCCGACCCTGGTTCGCCTGGCAGCCCGGGAAGCCGCCATGCTGGAGGGCCAGGTGAATTTCCTCACGCCCGAGCTGCTGCAGGCAGACAGCCTGGTGCGGGAAGCGGCCGGCACCCTGGAGGAGGCACTGAAGACGCTCGATCGCAGCGTGCAACAGCAGCATTTGCTGGCGGGCGAGATCCAGGCCGCCATGCAAAGCACCCTGGAGGGCGATCCCAATTCCGCCACCGCCAGCGGGGGCTTCGATGCCATGAGCGCCACGATCATGGGCACCCTCGACGGTTTCGTGGGGCACATCGCCGATATTTCCCAATCCACCGAACAGCTGGTGGAGGAGGTCAATGACATCCGCGACCGGTCGCTCCGCATGGAGACCATGCTGGAGGAGCTGTCGGAAATCGCCGGGCGGACCCACCTGCTCTCCCTGAACGCCGCCATCGAAGCCGCCCATGCCCGGCAGTTCGGCGCGGGTTTCGCCGTGGTGGCGGGGGAAGTCTCCAAGCTGGCCGATCGCAGCACGGCGCTGAGCCAAACCATCCAGGAACAGGTGAACGGCACCCGGCAGGCGCTGGAGCGCACGGACGCCCATGTGAAAGCCATTGCCAGCCAGGACATGAATGTGGCTCTCGCCTCCAGGGGCGAATCCGAGAATCTGGTAATGGCCCTCCAGACCTCGAACTGGATCGTCAAGGATCTGGTCAACCAGCTCAAGGAGAATGCCCGCACCATTACCACTCAGGTGGGCCATGTGGTGCGCAGTCTCCAGTTCGAGGATCTGGTCCACCAGACCCTGATGGCCTGCCTGAAGGAACTGGGCAACCTGCTGGAACAGGCCGAAGCCTGGAAGGCGCTGGGAACCAGGTTGACCGCCGGGGAGCCGGAAGCCCCGGCCCTCGCCGCCCTGGAAGCGCGGCTGGGCGAGATCGAAGCCTCCCGAGTGCAGTTCCGCGCGGTGAAGAGCGGTTCGCTCACCGCCGGTGAAGTCGACCTTTTCTGATCAGGAGCCGAACGATGGGACATTGCATCCTCACCGTCGATGACTCGAGCACGATGCGCCAGATGATCACCTTCACCCTGAAGGGCGCGAACTTCGATGTGCTCGAAGCCGGTGACGGCGTGGAGGCGCTCGAAGTGGCCAAGGGGAAGAAGCTGTCGCTCATCATCACGGATGTGAACATGCCCCGGATGGATGGCATCACCCTGGTGCAACGATTGCGGGCCCTGCCCGAGTTCAAGTTCACACCCATTCTGGTCTTGACCACCGAATCCGACGCGACCATGAAGCAGAAGGGAAAGGAGGCGGGCGCCACGGGCTGGATCGTGAAGCCCTTCAGCCCCGAGAAGCTCCTCGATGTTGTGAACAAGGTCATCTGAGGTAGCCCATGTCCGATCCCATGGCCCAATTCCGAGACGCGTTTTTCGAAGAGGCCACCGAGCTGGCCGATGGCATGGAAGCCACCCTGTTGTCGCTGGATCTGCAGGCGGTGGAGGTCGAGGACCTGCACACGCTGTTCCGGGCCGCGCACTCCATCAAGGGCAACGCCGGCACGTTCGGGTATCCGGCGGTGGCCGCGTTCACCCACACGCTGGAAAGTACCCTCGAACCCGTGCGCCAGGGCGCCCGGCCCATGACCTCCGAGCTCCTGGAGCTGATGCTGCAGGGGGTCGATCTCATTCGCAGCCACCTGTACCACGCCCGCCGGGAAGAGCCCCTGCCCAGCAAGGAGCAGCAGGCCCAGAGCGCCCTGGTGGCCCTGCTGCAGCAAGGCGGGGCCGCCATTCCACCACCGGCAGCCGCCACCTCCGCCCCCGCCAAACAAGTGGCCATGGAAGGTGGCCGCGGCTTTGCCATCCGCTTCGAAGCCCCCACGGACGCGTTCCGCCGGGGCGTGAACCTCGAGCGGCTGTTCCGGGAGTTGGCCAAGCTCGGCCCGCTGCAAACCTGGCCGGACTTTTCCCGCATTCCGCCGCTGGAAACCATGGACCCCGAGGACTGCCATCTGGCCTGGGACATCCGCCTGGAGACCACCCACCCCCAGATCGAGGTGGACGAGATCTTCGAGTTCGTGCAGGACGGCGATAACCTCCGCATCCAGCCCCTGGCACCCGAGGGGGCCGTGCCGTGCCTGGGCGAAATCCTCCAGGCCGAGGCCGGGGTCAGCCCCGCGGATATCCGGCAGGCCCTGTCCCAGCAGAAGCGCCTGGGCGAGCTGCTGGTCGATATGGGCAAGGTCAAGCCCGAGGCTGTCAGCAAGGCCCTGGATCAGCAGCAGAAGAAACGCAACCAATCCGAGGCATCCACGCTCCGGGTCGCCACCGAAAAGATCGATCGCCTGGTGAACCTGGTGGGCGAGCTGGTCATCACCCAGGCCATGCTGGCCCAGGCCTCGCTGCAGGCCAACACCATCCAGGGCGAGGAGCACATGAGCTCTGCCCTCCTCCAGCTCGACCGCCAGACCCGCGAGCTGCAGGAGCGGGTCATGGGCATCCGCATGGTGCCGGTGGACATGGTGTTCTCGCGCTTCCCGCGCATGGTCCATGAGCTCGGCAAGCAGCTGGGCAAGGATGTGGAACTGGTGATGGAAGGCCAGGCCACGGAACTGGACAAGACCTTCATCGAGATGCTGGTGGATCCCCTGACGCACCTGGTGCGCAACGCCGTGGATCATGGCATGGATATGAAGGAGGAGCGGATCCAGGCCGGCAAGTCGGCCCTGGGCACCATCCTGCTGCGGGCTTCCAGCCGGGGCGGACATATCCACATCGAAGTAAAGGACGACGGCCGCGGGCTGAACCGCGAGCGGATCCTGCAGAAGGCCATCGAACGCGGCCTGGTCGCGCCCGGCACGCGGCCCTCCGAGGAGGAGCTGAACATGCTCATCTTCGAGCCGGGCTTTTCCACCGTGGAGCAGGTCTCGGACCTTTCGGGGCGGGGCGTGGGGATGGATGTGGTCCGCCAGAATGTGCGCGCCCTGGGCGGCCGCATCGAGGTGGAAAGCGCCACGGGCAAGGGCACCACGGTCCGCCTGGTGCTGCCCCTCACGCTGGCCATCCTGGATGGCCTCACGGTGCGCGTGGGCGATGAAACCTATGTCTTCCCCCTGGCCTCGGTGCTGGAGAGCTTCCAGCGGCAGGGCTCCGATGTGCAGACCGTGAAGGGCGACCGCGAGGTGATCAGCCTCCGGGGCGAGTTCATCCCGGTGGTGCGCCTGCAGCGCCTGCTGTCCGGGGCCAGGAGCCACACAAGCTCGGAACGACCCCTGCTGGTGCTCGTGGAAGCGGAAGGGCGCCGCGCGGCCATGGCCGTGGATGAACTGCTCGGCCAGCAGCAGGTGGTCATCAAGAGCCTGGAAACCCACTACCGCCGCGTGGATGGCATCTCCGGCGCAACGATTCTCGGGGATGGCCGCGTGGCCCTGATTCTGGACGTGCCCGGCCTCATGCGCCTGGAGGCGGGGACCGCCGTGGTCGAGGCATGAACCGGCCTGGGGCGACCCGGCGGGAACCCCTGGTCCTGGAGGGCCGGGAAGTCCTGTCAGCGACCACCTTCCGCGCCCTCCGGGACCTGCTCCACGATCATTCCGGAATTTCCCTGGCCCCCAGCAAGCTGACCATGGTGCAGTCCCGCCTGGCCAAACGGCTGCGCATCCTGGGCATCAAGACCTACGAGGAATACCTCGAACGGATCATCGATCCCAACGCCACGGAATGGTCCGAGTTCATCAATGCGCTCACCACGAACCTCACCAGCTTTTTCCGCGAAGGCCATCATTTCACCCGCCTGGTGGAACTGCTGCAGCCGGCCTATGCCGCCTCGCGGCGCATCCGCATCTGGAGCGCCGGCTGTTCCACCGGCGAGGAGCCGTACACCCTGGCCATGACGCTGCTGAAGGCCTTCGGACCATCGGCCTCCATCCAGATCCTGGCCACGGATCTGGATACGGCCGTCCTGGATACCGCCGCCCGCGGGGTCTATGGGATCGACCGCATCGACGGCCTGGGCGACGCGTGGAAGCGCCTGGCCTTCCTCCGGGGGAAAGGGGACAACCGCAACAAGGTGCGCATCCGCCCCGAGGTGAGGGAGCTGGTCACCTTCAAGCAGATGAACCTGCGCGATGCCGACTGGCCCCTGGAGCCCGGGTCCTTCCAGGCGATCTTCTGCCGGAATGTGATGATCTATTTCGACAAGCCCACCCAGCGCGAATTCCTGGGGCGCTACCACCGGTTGCTGGAACCCGAGGGCCTCCTGTTCGTCGGTCATTCCGAGGCGCTGCTCGACAACACGCTCGGTTTCCATTCCCTCGGCCAGACCATCTACCGGCGCAAGGCGGCGGCGCCATGAGCCCGCCCCCCGTCCCGCTGGTACATGGCCGGGCCTCGAAGTACCTGGACCGCCATTTCAACCGCCAGGCCATGAAGATCCTGCCGGGCGAGTTCTACGCCACCGCCGAGGACGAGGTCATCGTCACGGTGCTGGGCAGCTGCGTGGCGGCGTGCCTGCTGGATCCCATCGCCATGGTGGGCGGGATGAACCACTTCATGCTCCCGGTGAAACGGAACGACCACGATGGGGATGTCTTCTACGCGGCCCGCTACGGCGCGGCCGCCATGGAGTTCCTCATCAACAACCTGCTGCACCTGGGTGCCCAGCGCGACCGCCTCGTCGCCAAGGCCTTCGGCGGTGGGCACGTCATGTCGGGCATGTCCACGGACATCGGCGGCCAGAACATCGACTTCGTGCGGCAGTTCCTGCGCAATGAGGGCATCCCGATCTGGAGCGAGGACATGGGCGGTCCCTACCCGCGCAAGGTCTATTTCTTCCCCCACACCGGCCAGGTGCTGGTCAAGCGCATGGAGCACACGCACAACGACACTGTCCTCACTCGCGAGTTGTCCTATCTCCAGGAATTCGGCAAGGCAGCGGGAGGTGATGTGGAGCTGTTCACATGAGCGCAGAGGCGAAGCGGCGCGTGCTGATCGTGGATGACAGTGCCCTGGTCCGCCAGGTGCTGAGTGCCATCCTCTCCCGGCACCCGCAGCTGGAGGTCGTGGGCGTGGCCCGGGATCCCTACGATGCCCGGGAGCGCATCAAGGAACTCAATCCGGATGTCCTGACCCTGGATGTGGAGATGCCCCGCATGGATGGCATCACTTTCCTCGGCAAGCTGATGAAGGCCCACCCCATGCCGGCGGTGATGCTGTCCAGCCTCACCGCCAAAGGCACCGCCACGGCCCTGGACGCCCTGGCGCTCGGGGCCGTGGATGTCATCGGCAAGCCAGCCATGGATCAGGCCGCGGGCCTCGAAGCCATGGGCGCCGAAATCGCCCGCACGGTCTACGCCGCCTCGTTGGCCCGGGTGAGCAGCCACCGGGCTCCCGCCGCCTCCATCCCGGCGCCCCTGGCGACCCTGGCCGCGCGGGCGAAGGCCGGACGCACCCTGATTGCCATCGGCTCCAGCACCGGCGGTACCGAGGCCCTGCGTCAGATCTTCGAAGGCATTCCCGGGAACCTGCCGCCCATCGCGGTCGTCCAGCACATGCTGCCGGGCTTCACGGAGGCCTTCGCAGACCGCCTGGACCGCAGTTGCCAAGCCCGGGTGAAAGTCGCGGAGCACCGGGAGCCGCTGAAAACAGGCACCGTCTACCTCGCCCCCAGCGACGCCCACTTCGCCATCGCCCGCCGCGGCGCCGGCCTGGAAGTGCAGCTCCAGAACGGGGAACGCGTCTCCGGCCACCTGCCCTCGGTGGATGTGCTGTTCCACTCCGTCGCCGAGACCTGCGGCACCCACGCCATGGGGATCATCCTCACCGGCATGGGCGAGGATGGCGCGCGGGGGCTGCTCCAGATGCGCCAGAAGGGCGCGCGCACCCTGGGCCAGGACGAGGCCACGTGCGTGGTCTACGGCATGCCCCGGGTGGCCTGGATGCGCGGCGCCGTCGAGCAGCAGGTCTCCCTGTGCACCATCCCCAACCACCTGGTCACCTGGTGTGAACGCGAAACCTGAAGCTGCTTGGCTGAGGTCGATGCCCTTCAGGCAGGAAGGAATGGGCGCGGTCAGGGCTTCGACAGTACCTGCTGCCCGGCCGCCACCGCCTTCTTGGCTTTCTCGCGCTCGGCTTCGCTGGGTGTGCCCCAGACGGCGCGGTTGGGTTTCTGTTTGAGGAGTTCCAGGAGTTCTTCGACGGAGGCCAGCGACCGGCGCAGGCTCTTGAGGCTCTGCCCCAGCTCGGGATGATCTTCGGCGGTGAAGCGACCCATGAAGGTTTCAGCCTGCTTCAAAGTGGCGGCCAGGCTCACGAGGATCTGATCCACTTCAGGGCCGCGCTTCTCCAGGAGGGTGCGCACGGTGGTGAGGCTCTGGTCCAGTGAGGCCAGGGCCTTGTCCGCCTCGCCCATGCTGTGCTCGGCATGGCCCACCAGACCACGGCTTTCCTTCGCCAGAGCCTGGAACTCCCGCAGGGTGCCATCCAGCGCTTGGAGGGCCTGCCGCACCGAGGGATGCTCCAGCAGATCGCCCAGGCCCTTCTGCTCGATGCGAGAGCGCAGCGCCTCTACCCCCGCATTGAGGCTGGCCATCAGGCGGTCGGCCCGTTCCAGCACTCCCGCGATGGATACGCCTGCATCCCCGGGGAGCTCATCGCCGGCGACTAGGGGCACCAGCCGCTGCGGCAGCCCGGGCAGCCGCAGCTCCAGCATCACGCTGCCGACGCCTTTGGGGGCCAGGGTCGCCCGCGTGCCGCGCCAGAGCTTGATGTCATCCCGCACCGCGATGCGGGCGAGGAAGTGGTAGTCCTTCCCCTCCTGCCGCATCTCCACGCGCTCCACCACTCCCACGCGGAAGCCTTTCAGTTGCACATCCGTGCCTGGCGCCAGTCCCTCCATCTGGTCGAGGCGCACCACCAGCGGATAGGTGCGCTCCGTGACGGCCCCCGCGTTCTTGTAGGCCACCAGACCGGCGAACAAACCCAGGGCCAGGAGGACGAAGAGGCCAAGCCGGGCGTCCTGCTTCTCGAAATTCATCGGGGCTCCAGAGGTTCCAGGGCGCGGGGAAGCTGGAGGCGTTCCGCCTCCAGGTGGGAAAAGGCGTGGGCCTCTTCGGCGGCGATCACCAGGGTGCAGGTGCCATCCGCGGCCCAGGCCTGGAGCAGGTCCATGGCCAGGGCCTGATCGGCGGTATCCAGCCCTTCCAGGGGATCGTCCAGCAGGATCAGTTCCGGGGCCAGGGCCGCCACCCGCGCGAGATTGGCGTGCCGCCGCGCCGAGGCGCTCACCGCATGCGGCCGCAATCCCGCCACCGGCAGCAGTCCCAGGCCTTCCAGCGCCGCATCCACCCTCGGCCCGAGGACGGCGCTGGGCAGCCCCAGGAAGCGCAGGGGCAGAGCGGTGTTCTCCCAGAGGCTGAGGTTCGACAGCAGGCCGCCCGAGGCGAAGGCGAACCCCACCCGCGTCTGGCCGATCAGCGCCAGAGCCCCGTCCCCGGGCCAGATGGGCCGACCATGGATCACCACCTGCCCGTGGGCGGGCCGCTCGGCCCCCGCGAGCACTTTCAGCAGGCGGCTCTTTCCACAACCGCTCGGCCCCGTCACCAGCAGATTCCCGCCTGTTGCCACCGACAGCTCCAGGCCTTCCAGCAGCAGCCGACCATCCGTTGCACCGAGCGCGAGGTCAGAAACCTCGATCATCGGATTCTCCGCGTCTCCACGGTGAGTTTTCAGTTCAGTTTCCACAGACCCCTCTGGCAAAAGGAGACCCCGATAGGGGCGGCGTTCATGGGCTCAGGAAAGGAACTTGTAATCCACCGATGAACACCGATAAAAGCCTGATAAAGATCAAAGGACATTTTTTACGAAAGGTTGTTGCTTGATCCTCTTTTGATCGGTGTTCATCGGTGTTCATCGGTGGACAAAATGGCTTTGTTTCCAAGGAGCAAAAACGGTTTGCCTGTTCCATCGGTGGCCATCCGCGGTGGGGGTTCATATCAGAAGTAGAAGAGGGCCGCGATCAGCCCATCGATGGTGAAGACGGCCACCAGCGCCGAGACCACGGTCTTGGTGACGGCCTGGGGGATCTCGGTCTGGCTGCGCTGGATGCCCAGGCCGAAATGGCCGGCATGGAAGGTGATGGCCCCGGAGAAGAACACGACCTTCAACAGGGTCGCGGCAAAATCCCGGTTGGACAGCGTTTGCCGCACGGACTCCATGAAGAAGCCGAAGGTCACGCCGTACTTCAGTTTCGCCACGAGGAAACCACCGCCCAGGGCCGCGGCGTCAAAGAACACCACCAACGCAAACACCGATACCAGCACGCCCAGCCAGCGGGGCAGGAGCAGGTACTGGTAGGGATTCACGCCATGGATGGCCAGGGCATCGACCTCCCCGTTCAGCTGCATGGCGCCCAGTTCTGCGGCGATGGCCGTGGCGCTGCGGCCGATGACCAGCACCGCCGTGAGCAGCGGGCCCAGCTCCCGGAGGATGATGAGCACCATCAAGACGCCGATGTAGTTCTCCGCACCCAGCCCCGACAACTGGCTGAAGGCCTGGATCAGCGTCACCGCGCCCAGCAGCAGCGCGGTCCCGCTGATCAGCCACAGGGCATCGAGCCCCGTGAAGCGGATCTGCAGTTGCACCTGGGCCCCCACCACCGCCAGCTGATCGAACCGCAGCAGCAGCGCATGGCGCAGCGTCCGCAACACCAGGTGCGCCTGGTCGCCCAGGAACTCCAGGAAGCCGCGAACCGGGGCGCCCAGCCTCGCAAGGAATGCCATTGCCAGTCACCTAAAGGATGGCCCAGCCTAGCAGGAATGCACCCGGGTCAAAGCGTCGGGACGAAGCCATCCGCATAGTCGATCACCGTCACCACGCGGTAGTCCCGGTGCGGCGCCCAGCCGGCCCCGGCCTGGTGCAGTTCGGGGTTGAAGAGGTTGTGCCGATGCCCACGGCTGGCCACGCCATCGTCCACCAGCAATTGGATGACCACCTGGCGCGGGTCCTCCTCCAGGGTGCTGATGTTCTCGGCGATGACCCCCTGCCAGGTGCCCAGCCGATTGAGCCGCTCCGATAGGCGACTGCCGTCCGAGCCGGTGTGCTCCAGCGCGCCGCGCGGACCCAGGTCGCGGGCGTGCCGGCGGGCCGCCGTGGCCAGGCCTTCGTTGAAGCGCAGCGGGCCGACGGGGCGGGCGGAGTCCAGGAAGGCGATCGCCTCGTCCAGCGCCGCCACCCCTTCCTCGGTGCGCAGCGCTACGCGCCCGGGCCGCTGCCAGAGGGTGCCCGCGAAACAGTCCCGCAGCTCCCGCAGATGCCTGGCATAGGCCTTGGGCCGGGTCCGCGCATCACTCATCTCCTGGACCACCGCCCGCTCGAAGGTAGAGGCCCGCTCCGGTGCAGGCACCTGAGCGGGCAGCAGCAGGGCGGCAAGGAACAGCGTGGCGATCCGCATGGGCACCTCAATCGTATCCATCCCCTTCATCCTGGCCAAACCAAGTGATGGTAGCTAGAGAAGAGAGCACTCCATTCCAGGCCGGATCCTCGCTTTTCAGCTCACCGGGCCATCGATTTCGGCGTAGAGCGGATGCGTGAGGTAGCGTTCACCGGTGTCGCAGAGGATGGCCACGACGGTCTTGCCTTCGCCCAGTTCCTTGGCCACTTCCAGGGCCGCGAAGACGATGGCGCCGGTACTGATGCCCGAGAGCAGGCCCTCTTCCCGGGCCAGGCGGCGGGCGATGGCGATGGCGTCGTCGTAGCCCACGGGGCGGACGCGCTGGAAGGCGTTGCGGTTCAGGATGGCCGGCACGAAGTTGGGGCCGATGCCCTGGATCTTGTGGGGGCCCACCTGCCCGGCACTGAGCAGCGGCGAGGTCTCGGGCTCCACGGCCACCACGAGGGTGCCGGGTTTCTTCTCCGCCAGCACCTCGCCCACGCCGGTCACGGTGCCGCCGGTGCCGACGCCGGCGATGAAGGCATCCAGCTCCGGCACCTGCTCCAGGATTTCGAGGGCCGTGGTACGGCGATGCACGGCGGGATTGGCGGGGTTCTCGAACTGGCGCACGAGAAAATACTTGGGATCGACATCCGCCAATTCCTGGGCCTTGTCCACGGCGGCCTTCATGCCGCCGGAACCAGGCGTCAGCACCAGCTCCGCGCCATAGGCCTTGAGCAGGGCACGCCGCTCCTGCGTCATGGTGTCGGGCATCACCAGCAGGATCGGGTAGCCCTTGGCCGCGGCCACGAAGGCGAGGCCGATGCCCGTATTGCCGCTGGTGGCCTCCAGCAGGGTCATGCCGGGCTGCAGCGTGCCGCGGGCTTCCGCATCCTGGATCATGCTCAGGGCGATGCGGTCCTTCACACTGCCGCCGGGGTTGGCGCTTTCCAGCTTCACATAGACCTTGGCGGAGCCCTTCGGCACGATGCGGTTCAGGCGCACCACGGGCGTGTAGCCGATGAGGTCATAGGCATGCTCGACGCGGTTGGGGCGATCGGTGGGGCTGCTCATGGGGTGGCCTCCTTCAGGCTGCGGGGGGTGCCCGAATTTTGAAGTATGGAAAGGAAATCGAAATTGTCAAGTTAGTCTATTGATTTGGTTATATACTTGAGCACTCTGAAGGCGGAGGTTCTGTCATGAAGGGTTCAGCCAAAGGGCGCTACGGCTTGCAGTTCATGGTGGATCTGGCCCTGCAGGCAGGGCGTGGTCCCGTCCTGGTGGACGCCATCGCCCAGCGCCAGGCCCTGCCCCCCAAGTTCCTGCGCGTGCTGCTGGGCAGCCTCAAAGCCGCCGGACTCGTCAAGGTCCAGCGCGGCCCCAACGGTGGCTGTGAACTGGCGCGCCATCCCAGCCACATCACGGCTCTGGAAGTGCTCGAAGCCCTGGAGGGCCGACTCGGTGCCACCGACCTATCTGCGGACGCCACCCCTGGCGCTCGGGCCATCCGCGAACTTTGGACCCGCAGCACCGAAGCCGCCCGCACCGTCCTCAGGGCCACCACCCTCGCCAACCTCGCCGAGAAGCAGCGGGCCCTGGAAGTGGACAGCCACGGCTACTCCATTTGACCGACCGTCCTATCGGATACACACCACCTTGGCCTTGCCCTTCCACTTGAGCCAGG
This sequence comes from Holophagales bacterium, assembly GCA_038320645.1. Classification (GTDB taxonomy): domain Bacteria; phylum Acidobacteriota; class Holophagae; order Holophagales; family Holophagaceae; genus Geothrix. Next base: position 21,649 of record JBBQEL010000034.1, read on the forward strand.
CCCGGTCTGCCGTGAGCACCGTCGCGCGTTCCTGCTCCGCCAGGGCCAGACAGCAGCGATCGCCGAGGGAAAGGCCGAGGGGCTTGGTTTGCGCCGCCATCAGGCCCGCCGCCATGGCCAGGTCTGCGTCCAGCGGGATCACGTCCAGTTGCAGATCCAGGAGTGTCTTTTTCACGTCGCGCGCAGCCAGACCGGTCCGCACCAGGATCCCGACCACCTCGGCCCAATTGGCGGCGCCCATCATGGCCTCGCCGGATAGAACAGCCTCCCCCACCGGCTCCTGCCCCGGCTCGCCCAATAGCAGCGCCACCAGGGCGCTCGCATCAAGTACCTTCATGGTCACGGCGGTACTCCTCGCGGCGTTCTGCGATCAGCTGGTCTGACAGCAGGCTGCCATCCCCGGGCCGGTAGGGCGCCAGCAGGGCCTGGGCCCGCCGGATGGCCGCGTCCACCGTGCGCAGCCGGACCTCCCCGCCCTCCACCTCCAGGATCAACCGCGATCCCGCCTTCAACCCCAGGGCCTTCCGCACCGCCACCGGAAGCACCAGCCGCCCCGCCCCATCCATCGTCACCGTGGCATTCATGAAGACTCCTACCATGAATCAATTATATGGTATTTTATCTCAACATGCCATAGCCGTGGGGTTTCAACAGTGGACAAGAATTGTCCTATCCAGCGCCGTAGGCTTCATGGCAGAGCCGGATCATTCGTGATCGGATTCACGGCTTTTTATTGATTACCCTCTTATCCTTCAGGAACCACCACATAAACGCCTCGGAGTGCCTCCATGACCAAGACAGGGGCCGGTTCCCCATTACTGACGCAAGGGGTTTCGATGCCTTTGGGCTAAGACTTCCTCTGCGGAAGTCGGGACCTTTCATCCCCTGTTCCTTCACCTGCTGGATGTGGCAGCCAGTGCTGACGCCATCCTGGCACGGGAACCGGAATCCACCCGGAATCGCCTAGCCTCCATCCTTGGGTTGCCCTGGGAGCAGGCGCGTCCCTGGCTCCTGCTGCTCGTCGCGGCCCATGACCTGGGCAAGGCCTCGCCCAGATTTCAGGCCAAATGGAAAAAGGCCAAAGAGACCCTCGAAGCTGTGGGGCTGCCCCTGCCTCCGAATGTGGACACCCACTTCCCCCACGGAATCGCGACCGTGCTTGTGCTATCCGAATTCCTCCAGGAACGGGACTGGCCAGAGGATCTGGCCGAGCAGGTGGCCGACGCCGTGGGATGCCACCACGGGGAACGGGCTGCGCCCAGCGAACGGCAAAACCTCATCCTGGATGGCAGCCGGGAGGCCGGGATCCGGGAACCCTGGCGGCAGGCCCGCCGCCAGCTCTTCGAGGCCCTGCTGGCCACCTTCAAACCCGGCCCCGCCCCCACCAGGTTTCGGCTGGATGGCCCGGACTTCATGCTCCTGGCGGGACTCACGAGCTTCGCGGACTGGATCGGGTCGAACGAAGCCTTGTTCACCTTTGGCAGGCCTGAGGATTGCGAGGAACCAGCGACCTGGTGGACCCTCCGGCGGCAAGTGGCCGAGAGGGCCCTGGACGAACTGGGCTGGTGCGCGCGCGATCCGCTGCTGAGCGAGCCCAAGGCGTTCAGGGATGTCTTCCCCCGCTTCCCGCCCCGCCCCCTGCAAGAGGCCGTAGCTCAAGCCGTCCAGGAGGTTTCTGGGCCATGCATCCTCCTGGTGGAAGCCCCCATGGGAGAGGGAAAGACGGAGGCCGCCTTCTACGCCCACCTGGAGCTTCAGCGCCGCTTCGGCCACCGGGGGCTCTACGTGGCCCTGCCCACCAAGGCCACGGGAAACGCCATGTTTCAGCGCACAGAAACATTCCTGAAGGACATGGGGAGTTCCCGGCCCCTTGACCTCCAGCTTCTTCATGGCGCGACCCAGCTCAATGCCGCCTTCCAGGCCCTACGGATCAAAAACATTCATGCAGACCATGGGCGAATCCAGGAAGGCCAGGTGCAGGCCTCGGAGTGGTTCACCCACAAGAAGCGCGCCCTGCTCTCGGAGTACGGCGTCGGCACGATCGATCAGGCCCTGCTGCCCATCCTTCCCGTGCGCCACCAGTTTGTGCGCCTGTGGGGACTGGCCAACCGGGTGGTGGTCTTCGACGAGATCCACGCCTACGACGCCTATACGGGGACTCTGCTCGTCCACATCCTGGACTGGCTCCTGGCCCTGGGTTCCTCCATCGTCCTGCTCTCTGCCACGCTGCCGCCCCGCTTCCGAAGGGAGTTGGCCCGAAGGGTGGGAGCAGAGCTGCCCGAGTTCGAAGCACCGTACCCGCGCCTCACCATCTTCCTGCCGGGTTCGGTAAAACAGGTCCCCATCGCCGCCGATCCTTCCCGTCGTCGACCCATCCGCCTGGAGGCCCTGGCGCCCGAACTGCCCGCGATCCAGACCGAGTTGGTCTCCCGGCTCGCCGGTGGCGGCTTGGCCCTGGCCCTTCTCAACACCGTTCAGCGGGTCCAGGATCTCTACTGCCTCTTCCCACCAGGAGAACCCATCCTGCACAACGACATCATCCTCGGCAAACGCCTTCCGGATGGCCTTGAGGTCTACCTCTTCCATGCCCGATTCCCAGCCGACCTTCGGCAAGTCCGAGAGGATCATGCCCTGGAGCTATTCGGCCCCAAAGGGAACCACGAATACAGGAGGCTGCTCATAGCCACCCAGGTGGCGGAACAGAGCCTGGACCTGGATTTCGACCTCATCCTGACCGACCTCGCCCCCGTGGATCTGCTGCTCCAGCGGGCCGGACGCCTGTGGCGCCACGAACGCGACGCCCGCCTAATGTCAGAGCCTTGCCTCCTGGTGGCGGGACTTGCGGGCGAGGAACCGCCCGCTTTCGGGAACCCCCTCTGGTGGGGCAAGGTCTACCGCGAGGATCTGCTCCTGCGGACCTGGTGCCTCCTGAAGGGGCGCGAGAATATCCAGCTTCCGGACGAGATCGACATCCTGGTTCAGGCGGTATACGAGGAGGACGTGTCCGTGCCAGCCTTGCTGAAAGAGCGTATGGAGAAGGCCGTTGCAGAAGGCGAGGGCCTTTCCTCCGCCCATCGGACCCTGGCCAATCAGGCTGTGATCGAACTCGGGAACTGGGACGATTCATCGCGTTTTACCAAGTACGACGAGGACGATCCGGGCCGACACCCCAGCCTCACAGCCCAGACACGCCTGGGCGAGCCTTCGGTCGTCGTGGTGCCCATCCGTCCCGAAGAGGATTTCGATCCCATGGTCAAGCCCGACCAGGCGCGGGAGCGGGCCTGGTCCCTCCGCTCCCTCAGCCTTTCCCGTAAAGGCGTCGTCCAGCAACTCGTGGCCCTGGGTGTGCCCGAAGGCTGGAGCCAGTCACCCCTACTCCGCACTACCCACCCCATGATTCTCAATACGGAAGGGCGGTGGGTCGAGAACCTGGCCGTCCGACTGGATGACGAGCTGGGACTGTGCTTCGACACCAAGGAACCAAGGAGGCCGAATGAGCCGCTTCAACCTGATCGATGAAGCCTGGATTCCCGTCCGTTTCCCTGATGGCCGCCGAGACGAGCTGGGCATCAGGGACACCCTGCTCCGGGCCAGGGAGATCACGGCCATCGAGGATCCCTCGCCCCTGGTGGTGGCCGCCCTGCACCGGTTCCTCCTCGCCCTGCTCTATCGCGCCCTGGAAGGGCCTACGGACAAGGAGCAGGCCAAGGTCCTGTTCCGGGAGGGCCTGCCCGGCGAGAAGATCGAGGCCTACCTGGACAAATGGCGGGAGCGATTCTGGCTGTTTCATGAAGCGTGGCCGTTTGGGCAGATCCCTGGCTTCGAGCCGAAAGAATGGCGAGCCTGGACCGCCCTGGCGGCAGAGTTCAATGCCGACACTGCCAAAGTGCTTTTCGACCATGTGGATGTGCAGTCCCCGGAGGATATCCCCCCTTCCTCCGCCGCGCGGTGGCTGCTCGCGACCCAGACCTTTTCCGTAAGTTGTGGGAAAAGCGAACTCTCCCACACCAAGTCCGCACCTTCCGCGACAGGAGCCATGATTCTGCCCCTGGGCAGGGACTTGCAGGACACACTGCTCTTTGCGCTTGTGCCTGAGAACCGATTCGCCCTGTCCGAGGATTTGCCCTTGTGGGAGCGGGATCCAGAGCCCACTGAATCACTGAGAAAGGGACCCTCCCGTCCAGCGGGGGGCATCGCGGACCGCTACACATGGAGGACACGGAGCATTCGCCTGGCTCCAGAATCCTCAGGCAGGGTCTGCCGCCTGGCCTTTGCCTCGGGTGTGGATTGCGCACCTGGGGATGATCGAGACCCCATGCTCGGCTACCGTGTCGACGAGAAGAATGGCCGCCTTCCTATCCAGTTCCGGGAACGGGGGATCTGGCGGGATTTTGACTCTCTGCTTCCCGACGACTCGAAACTCTCACCACAGGTGGTCGAGCACGCTATCGAACTGACACGCACATTCCCCGACCGCTTCCCGCGCGTCACCCTCGTCCTCGGCCAAGCCAACGACAAAGCGAAGATCGAATTCTGGCGCATGGAACGCTTCGAACTTCCCTCCGCCCTTGCGGGGGAAGAGGACATCCGCAAGGAAATCCATTCACTCCTGAACCGGGCTGAGGACACCCAGAAAGCTCTTTGGAAGGCATGCGCCAGCTTCGCCCGGGATCTTGTGAGCCGGGGCACTCGCGATCCCGACAAGAAGGACACCCGGGCCTTCGTGGAGCAGATGGTCCCCATCCCTCTCTATTGGTCCATCCTTGAAGCTCGATTCCACGAGCTACTCCATGCCTACACCCTGGACAAGCCAGAGCGCGAGATCACGCTCCAATGGTTTGAAGCGGTGCGGGACGCGCTGAACCAGGCCTGGGAACAGCACCGGGCCTCGGTTTCCACGGGGGACGCCTGGGCCATCCGCGCCTTGGTGAAGGCCGAAGGTCCCCTCCGGAAGGAACTCGACGAACTGAGCCAACAGATCACCAACCTCAAACCCGTCCCGCAGAAGGAGGAGGCATGAGCGCATTCATCGAATGGCTGGAAAGCCTGAACAAGAAGGACACCAAGGTGCGGGCCGTGCTGCGGCGCAGCCTCGCCTTCGAGCCGGGATCTTTCCCAGCCGCCTTTCCCTATGTCGAACCCTTCGCCAAATCCGATGGACATTCCCGGGAGATGCACTACTTGCTGGCGGGCCTCTGGGCCTCCCACTGGCGGGCGGAGCGCGGCGAGAAGGGGCTGAGTCTTGGCGAGGCGGCCGCACGCCACCAGATCGCCAGTGGATCCAATAGCCTGGAAAGCCGTTTCATCGTCCTCCTGGACGCCGATTCCGATCAGCTGCCTCATCGTCTGCGCCAGATGGTGGCCCTGCTCAAGGAGCAGCCCCTGGATTTCGGCGCCATGCTCGAAGGCCTGCTCCAGTGGAACCACCTGAACAAGCGCACCCAGAACCAGTGGGCCCGGGATTTCTACCGCGCCCTTGAATCCGAGACCTCCACCCCCAACTCAAAACCCAGCCCCGCCCAGGAGACCCAACCATGAAAATCCTGATTGAGATCCACGCCCTCCAGAACTTCGCCCCGTCCAATCTGAACCGGGACGATACCGGCGCCCCCAAGGATGCCTTCTTCGGCGGTACCCGCCGCGCCCGCATCTCCAGCCAGTGCCTGAAACGCGCCGTGCGGCAGCACTTCAAGGCCCTCGTGTTGGATGGAAAGCTTGACGGGAACGACATAGGCGCGCGGACCAAGCGTCTGCTGGAAACGATCGCGCCTCTGCTCGTCGCCCAGGGACATTCCGAGGAGGAATCCAGGGAGATGGTCAAACTGGCCCTGGCCGCGGTGAAGCTGACGGTGAAGGAGGATGACAAGACCCAGTACCTTCTCTTCCTGGGTCATCGGGAGATCCAGGCCATCGCCCAGGTCATCCACGAGAAATGGGATGCCATCACAGCGCCTGAAGAGGGGGCCGAAGGCAAGAAGTCTGGCAAGGCCAAGAAAGACGTGGCCAAGCAGGCTGATCCCGAACTGAAGAAGGCGCTGGACGCTGTCTTTGATGGAGGAACGGCCATGGATATCGCCCTCTTCGGGCGCATGCTCGCCGACATGCCGGACAAGAACCAGAATGCCGCCTGCCAGGTGGCTCATGCACTCTCGACCCACACTGTCGAGCGCGAGTTCGACTACTACACGGCCGTGGATGACCTGAAGCCGGAGGACACGGCTGGGGCCGACATGATCGGCACCGTGGAGTTCAACTCGGCCTGCTTCTACCGGTACGCTGTGGTGGACTGGGCAAAGCTCGTGGAGAATCTCCAGCAGGATGGAACGCTGGCGGCCAAGGCGCTGCGGGCCTTCCTGGAAGGCTTTGTGGTGGCGGAACCCACCGGCAAACAGAACAGTTTCGCCGCCCATAACCCGCCGGAGTTCGTGGCCGTGTCCGTGCGCCGCGACGGGGCCCCGCGCAACCTCGCTAACGCCTTCGAGGCGCCTGTGCGAAGCAGAGATGGGCTCACAGCCGTTTCGGCCCAGCGTCTGGTGGAAAAGGCCCAGCAGCTCCAGGCGGCCTACGGGGGAGAGGGAAGCACCTTCGTGCTGAACCTGGCCCAGGTGAAGGTGGATGGTTTCGGGGAGGGAGTGGATTCGCTCCAGGCCCTGCTGGACAAGGCCCTGGCGGCCGTGCAGGGATAACCATGGCTACCCTCCTACTCCGCCTGGTGGGCCCCATGCAGTCCTGGGGCACCACCAGCCGCTTCACCCAACGGGATACCCGGCACGAACCCAGCAAGTCCGGCGTGATCGGGCTTTTGGCCGCCGCCCTGGGCATCCCCCGCGAGGACTGGAACAATCTGGAGCCTCTGACTCGCCTGATGATGGCTGCGCGCCACGACAGGCCCGGAACCCCGAAGCGGGACTATCAGACCGCGGCTTGTGCCGCCTCGGATACCATCATCCGCGCGGACGGAAGCCTAGCCAAGGACGGAGGCGTCGTTTCCGAGCGCTTCTACCTCGCCGACGCCGCCTTCCTGATAGGTCTGGAATCCCCGGATCGGGCCCTCCTGGACAAGGCCCACGCCGCCCTCCGGAATCCGGCCTGGCCCCTATCCCTGGGCCGGAAATCCTACGTGCCCTCGGAATCCATCTGGATCGAGGACGGTTTGAAGGATCTGCCCCTGCTGGAGACCTTCCGGATCCATCCATGGCTGGGTTCCAAGCGCCCTTGGGAGGCCCTGCCGGAGCGCCTTCGAGTTTCCCTGGAATCGGAAGACGGTTCCGGCCTGATGGCCATGGACCAGCCCCTTTCCTCCTTCGCGGAGCGGCGCTTCGGGGCCCGTTTCATCCGTTCGGACTGGATCCCGTTCCCCGGGGAGGCTGCCCATGTTCCTGCATAGGCTCCACCTGAACTTCCGGAACCGCGAGGCCCGCCGAGACCTGGCCGATCCCTACGAACTGCATTCCACCCTTTGTCGGGCCTTTTCTGGGCCTGATGAGGCCTGTCCCCCCAATGCCTTCCTCTGGCGCCTGGAGCCTGAAGCCGATCCCGAGGGTCATCCGCGCATCCTGGTGCAGAGTCATGATCTGCCCAAGTGGGATCGCATCGTGGTGCCGGGCTGGTTCGCCAGAGATCCCGACCCCTCGGTGGACATGGTCGACCGGCTTGCGCTGGAAAAGCTCCAGGCGGGGCGCCGCTTCCGCTTCCGCCTTCGGGCCAACCCCTGTGTCAACCGGCAGGGGAAGCGCCTGGGACTTCTACGCCAGGAGGCCCAGGAGGCCTGGATCCTGCGGAAGGGACGGGAACAGCACGGCTTCGACTTGCCCACTCTTGCGGGCTTCGATCTGGATGAGACAAGCCCCCAATGGTTGGACGTGCGCGTTTCCCAGGAGCAAATGCTCCGGGGGCGGCAGCGATCCGGCCATGAGATCCGCATCTTTTCCGTGCTCTACGACGGCCTCCTGACCGTCACGGATCCAGTCCGCTTCCGCGGGGCCCTACAAGGCGGCATCGGCCACGGGAAGGCCCTCGGTCTGGGTCTGCTATCAGTTGTTCCACTCTCATGAGGATCGAATCGAACCCCATCCCCATGAAGGAGCGGAGCACCATGGTTTGGCTTCAATACGGCCAGATCGATGTGCAGGACGGCGCCTTGGTCCTCATCGACAAGGATGGGGTTCGGACCCAGATTCCAGTCGGTGGACTGGCCTGCCTCCTGTTGGAGCCGGGGACCCGCATCACGCACGCCGCAGTGGCCCTCGCGGCCTCCGTCGGATGTCTGATCCAATGGGTCGGAGAGGGGGGTGTCCGGCTCTATTCGGCAGGCCAGCCCGGAGGTGCCCGGTCGGACCGCCTCATGTACCAGGCGAAGCTCGCCCTTGATGACGAGCTTCGCCTCAAGGTGATCCGGGGCATGTACCGCTTCCGGTTCAAGGAGGAACCGCCGGCGAGGCGGAGCATCGAGCAACTCCGGGGGATCGAGGGAGTCCGGGTTCGCACCTTATACAAGCTCATGGCCCAGCAGTACGGCGTGGAATGGGTCCGGCGGGACTACGACCCTGACAACTTCGAGGGCCAAGATCCCATCAACCGCGCCCTCAGCGTCGCCACCCATTGCCTCTACGGCCTCTGTGAGGCCGCGGTGCTGGCGGCGGGATACGCTCCGGCCATCGGGTTCATACACACCGGTAAGCCGTTGTCCTTCGTGTATGACATCGCCGATTTGTTCAAATTTGAAACCGTGGTGCCCATTGCCTTCAAAGTGGCAGCATCCAAGCCCCTGGATGCCGCCCGCGAGACCCGGATTTACTGCCGCAACAGCTTCCGCAAACACAACCTGCTTGGCCGAATCATTCCCACCATCGAGGAAGTTTTGAGCACGGGGGGCATCCCCCTTCCTGAAGCCCACGCGGAGGCCGTGCCCATCGCCATTCCCAACAAGGCGCAGACAGGTGATGCTGGTCATCGTGCTTGAGAATGCCCCTCCGCGGCTCCGCGGATACCTCAGCCGCCTCTTCATCGAGGTGCGCTCTGGCGTATTCCTGGGTACCTATTCTGAGCGCGTCAGGGAACGGGCTTGGGGCGTGGTCTGTCAGGAAATCCAGGGTGGGAATGCTGTCATCGCCTGGAACACCCCGACAGACCTTGGGTTCGACTTCGAGACCTGTGGCACAAACCGGCGAATCCCCGTCCTCCTGGACGGGCTGAAACTCTGCTCATTTTTGCCTGAGGGCACCCCCTCGGACATCGGCCCGTCAGCCGGTAGGATCTTTGATAGCCCAATTACTGAATAAATGACTAAGCTTAGAAAGAAGTCCGTTCCCCGCACACGCGGGGATGAACCGGGGAAAGCAAGGCCGCCGCCGCCGCCCGCTACCCGTTCCCCGCACACGCGGGGATGAACCGACGATCCAGGAGGGGATACTGTTCCTGCGGCACCGTTCCCCGCACACGCGGGGATGAACCGTTTTGGTCCTCGGTGGCGAGTTCTCCCGTCTTCCGTTCCCCGCACACGCGGGGATGAACCGGCGGGCCCATCCGCCGAATGCAGGACCAGCGCCCGTTCCCCGCACACGCGGGGATGAACCGACGCCGAGGCCGGAACCACCGGCCCCGGCGATCCGTTCCCCGCACACGCGGGGATGAACCGGATCGGGTGCAAGGCGACACCGAGGGCGGCGCCCGTTCCCCGCACACGCGGGGATGAACCGGTGACTTCACAGACTACGAAATCCCCGGCACACCGTTCCCCGCACACGCGGGGATGAACCGGGGGCCCCATCCGCCGAATGCAGGACCAGCGCCCGTTCCCCGCACACGCGGGGATGAACCGTGTTCCGTCTGGCAAGGTGGGCGGCGCTCCAGCCGTTCCCCGCACACGCGGGGATGAACCGTCCACCATGGAATACTGCGCCGCCGCAGCCTACCGTTCCCCGCACACGCGGGGATGAACCGGACCTGGATCTCCAGGGCCTGACTAAACTGGGCCGTTCCCCGCACACGCGGGGATGAACCGTTTAGGGGCGGGGTTCAGCTTTGCGCTCGGCCCCGTTCCCCGCACACGCGGGGATGAACCGCCTCATCGCCCTGGCTTATCGAACTTTCATGGCCGTTCCCCGCACACGCGGGGATGAACCGGGGTGGTGCACAAAAAAACCGGCCCGCTGGGGCCGTTCCCCGCACACGCGGGGATGAACCGCCCAGAATTTTCCACAACTTGCCTGTGGAAAACCGTTCCCCGCACACGCGGGGATGAACCGGCCAAAGACAGCACGACCTACCATGTGGATGGCCGTTCCCCGCACACGCGGGGATGAACCGTTTGTGAACTCGCCTAGCTACAGGGAGACCTGCCGTTCCCCGCACACGCGGGGATGAACCGGCCATGGACGCCATCTCAGAGTCCGTCCAGGTCCGTTCCCCGCACACGCGGGGATGAACCGCTCGACTTCTTCGATGAGAGCGGAAACACCAGCCGTTCCCCGCACACGCGGGGATGAACCGATTGAGTATCGGGAAGACCTCGGCGATGGATACCGTTCCCCGCACACGCGGGGATGAACCGTCGGGGAGGCGGCGGAAGCCCTCGGCGGCCAGCCGTTCCCCGCACACGCGGGGATGAACCGGCAGTTCCTACGGCCCACCCATGTCCACGGACCCGTTCCCCGCACACGCGGGGATGAACCGCTTACAAAATGTATGAGGTGACGGAGGTTGCGCCGTTCCCCGCACACGCGGGGATGAACCGCGTTCCGCAGCCTTCTGCCTATCTGCCGAGTACCGTTCCCCGCACACGCGGGGATGAACCGTTGCCGGGTCCAGGGCACGAAGCGGGTGGTCACCGTTCCCCGCACACGCGGGGATGAACCGCCGAAACGGACCAGGATGGCCTCGACCGCGTTCCGTTCCCCGCACACGCGGGGATGAACCGCCATGATCCAGACGCTTGCCTTCGATGGCAAGCCGTTCCCCGCACACGCGGGGATGAACCGAGCCGAGGTTGCATCGCAGTCGTTTCCAGAACCCGTTCCCCGCACACGCGGGGATGAACCGGTGCTCTCTGCTCTGACGACCTCGATGGTGAGCCGTTCCCCGCACACGCGGGGATGAACCGTTCGCTCCCGTGGACTCCCGGGAAGGGCAGGGCCGTTCCCCGCACACGCGGGGATGAACCGCCCCAATAACGCTCTTTAATCCGCTGGATCATCCGTTCCCCGCACACGCGGGGATGAACCGACCCTGCGCGAAATCAACTTCGCCGTGGTCAACCGTTCCCCGCACACGCGGGGATGAACCGAATAATCTGGGCCGTGTAGTGGGTGGCGTTGTCCGTTCCCCGCACACGCGGGGATGAACCGTTCTCCCTCGTGGTCGTCGTTGTTGTCGTCGTTGTCGTCGTCCGTTCCCCGCACACGCGGGGATGAACCGATCTGAAGGCATTCCTGGGCGGTGAGGCGCTCCCGTTCCCCGCACACGCGGGGATGAACCGGCCATACAGAGCATTTCCGCCCCCGGTTTGTACCGTTCCCCGCACACGCGGGGATGAACCGCGGGGGCTCAGGCTGGTTTGTGAAACCAGTAACCGTTCCCCGCACACGCGGGGATGAACCGATGGGGTCCCCCACGATGAGGAGGTAGTCGCACCGTTCCCCGCACACGCGGGGATGAACCGGAGTGCTCGGACGGACTCCAATGTCTCGCACACCGTTCCCCGCACACGCGGGGATGAACCGGATTCCAGCATTGCCCGGAAAGCGCACGACATCCGTTCCCCGCACACGCGGGGATGAACCGAGGGTACTTCCGTGTACCCCGCATCTGCCAGACCGTTCCCCGCACACGCGGGGATGAACCGCCGGGGTATATACCTCATACGGATGGACGGGACCGTTCCCCGCACACGCGGGGATGAACCGCGCCGTTACTGGGATGTCTTTAGCACAGGCAACCGTTCCCCGCACACGCGGGGATGAACCGGCCATTAACCCCGCTTCTGTCCACTTTGGCCGCCGTTCCCCGCACACGCGGGGATGAACCGCACCCCGGTAGGGGTCCGGTGGATGTTGTGACCCGTTCCCCGCACACGCGGGGATGAACCGTCATGATTACCGAGGATGTCACCATCGCCGCCCCGTTCCCCGCACACGCGGGGATGAACCGTAGGCGGTCTGCATCGGATCCAGCGCGACAACCCGTTCCCCGCACACGCGGGGATGAACCGACCCTCTATCTCCCGATGCCGAACAGGAAGATCCGTTCCCCGCACACGCGGGGATGAACCGCGGGGATTATCGGCGCTTGTCGTTATTTCCCTCCGTTCCCCGCACACGCGGGGATGAACCGAATCAACTTCCCTCCTGAGTTTTCGCGGGATTCCGTTCCCCGCACACGCGGGGATGAACCAAGAGGTAGCCGTGCCTATCTCCCGGGAACAGCCCGTTCCCCGCACACGCGGGGATGAACCGCCGCCGAGCAACTCCGGATTGCCGCCCACAAACCGTTCCCCGCACACGCGGGGATGAACCGCGCTAATGAGATGGAGGATGAGGCCGCTGCGGCCGTTCCCCGCACACGCGGGGATGAACCGATCACCGTCTGCGGCCACTCCCCCGACAATATCCGTTCCCCGCACACGCGGGGATGAACCGGAATAGGCGATGCCAATTTCCACGCTCGATGCCCGTTCCCCGCACACGCGGGGATGAACCGCTTCTGAAGGACTACCTGCAGAAGTTCGGATACCGTTCCCCGCACACGCGGGGATGAACCGGTGATGGAGGCGTGGGGGTATTCGGTCTCCAGCCGTTCCCCGCACACGCGGGGATGAACCGAGGGTCTCGACCTGGTTGGTCTCGCGGATGATCCGTTCCCCGCACACGCGGGGATGAACCGACGCATCCGGGCAGACGTCAACAGGGTGAAGCCCGTTCCCCGCACACGCGGGGATGAACCGCGGCCCCTCCGATCTCAAGGGATCCGCTCGAACCGTTCCCCGCACACGCGGGGATGAACCGGAGCAGCCATGACCACCGCCCCCGAGCAACTCCCGTTCCCCGCACACGCGGGGATGAACCGATGAGGGGGATGAGCTTGGCCAGGTCTTCGGTCCGTTCCCCGCACACGCGGGGATGAACCGGCTGTGGCCGATAGCTTGCCGGCTCCAGCCGTCCGTTCCCCGCACACGCGGGGATGAACCGCTTCCAGCGCCCGAGTAGGTGCAGCTGAAACGCCGTTCCCCGCACACGCGGGGATGAACCGCCGTAACCGAGGCCCGAGCCCTCGCCGCCGCCCCGTTCCCCGCACACGCGGGGATGAACCGTTCTTCACGCAGGAACGGGTGTGGATGGGGACCCGTTCCCCGCACACGCGGGGATGAACCGACGACTGCGCTTGGGATGAGTGGGCTGACGTCCCGTTCCCCGCACACGCGGGGATGAACCGCGGGGGTTGGACTCTCCGTGGGCACGGCCATGCCGTTCCCCGCACACGCGGGGATGAACCGCCCCTGGCTCTGGCTATGCCCCTGGCTCTGGCCCGTTCCCCGCACACGCGGGGATGAACCGGTGGACCTCGTAGCGACAGCGGCGGCTGTCCGCCGTTCCCCGCACACGCGGGGATGAACCGTGACCTATGGAGGCGGATTAGTTGGCCCATGGCCGTTCCCCGCACACGCGGGGATGAACCGCCCAGCGGGAGGCCCAGCGGGAGGCCCAGCGGCCGTTCCCCGCACACGCGGGGATGAACCGTCCATGCTCACCCCTCCCATCAGCCCATCCTGCCGTTCCCCGCACACGCGTGGATGAACCGCTGCTTGTTCGACTTCAGTTCCTGCGACTCTGCCGTTCCCCGCATACGCGGGGATGAACCGGTCCAGCTCGCGGGCGGCTGTC
>JBBQEL010000035.1:0-35324 GCA_038320645.1 Holophagales bacterium
CCTTGGCTCTCGCCTTGGTGCGGGTGAGTCCCGGTTTTTTCCGGCACGCTGCTACCAGTGCAGAAATCGCCCTGCGGCTTGTCCGGCCGGAAGATCTCAGCCGTGTGCTATTGGCCACATCGTAGACCTTCATGATCTCGCAGATATCCTCGAAGTGTGTGTAGAGGAAGTTCTCCCGGTGATGCGCCAGGCACCACTTGGCCATGATGCTGCCGCCGCGGCTGACGATGCCCGTGACGCGCTTGGCGGTCAGCGGCACGTAGCGCAGCAGCACGCCCGCATGGATGGTGAAGTAGTCCACGCCCTGCTCGGCCTGCTCGATGAGGGTGTCCCGGAAGATCTCCCAGGTGAGATCCTCGGCCTTGCCGTTCACCTTCTCGAGGGCCTGGTAGATGGGCACGGTGCCGATGGGCACGGGGCTGTTGCGCAGGATCCACTCGCGGGTCTCATGGATATTCTTGCCCGTGCTGAGATCCATGACCGTATCGGCGCCCCAGCGGATGGACCAGGCCATCTTCTCGACCTCTTCCTCGATGCTGGAGGCCACGGCGGAGTTGCCGATGTTGGCGTTGATCTTCACCAGGAAGTTCCGGCCGATGATCATGGGCTCGGTTTCCGGGTGGTTGATGTTGGCGGGGATGATGGCGCGGCCGCGGGCCACCTCGTCCCGCACGAACTCCGGCGTGATGCGGCTCTTCAGGCCCGCGGCATCGCGGCCCAGGTTTTCGCGGATGGCGATGAATTCCATCTCCGGGGTGACGATGCCCTGCTTGGCGTAGTGCATCTGGGAGACATTGCGGCCGGCCTTGGCGCGCAGGGGTTTGCGCTCGGCGACGAAGCGGATGGCGTCCAGGTCCTTGTCCCGCTCGCGGAGCTTGCGGTAGAGGCTGGTGGCGCCCGGCAGTTCCTCCACATCGCCCCGGCCCTGGATCCAGTCCTGGCGGAGGGGCTTCAGGCCCTTGGCCACATCGATGGTGACGGCGGGGTCGGTGTAGGGGCCCGAGGTATCGTAGAGCACGACCGGCTCGTTCTCGGTGAGCCGGTCCTGGAAATCACGGGTGGCGTGGAGCTGGATCTGCCGAAAGGGCACCTGGACGCCGGGTAGGGTGCCGGCCATGTGAATTTTCTGGGAGGCGGGGAAGGGCTGGAGGCAGGCTGCCAGGGCGGTGCCATCCACGGGGGCCGAACCGGATTGCATGGTCATGAAAACTCCGGACTTGGGAAAGGCGAGGGGAGATTGATCCTCGAATTAGCAAGTTTATCGCGGGGGGGCGGGGGAACGAATTCAAAGATTGCCGCTGGCCGGCCGATAGAGACAGCACGGAGTCCGCTCATGCCGGAAAAGCCCCAGGATAATCAGGCCATCCCCGACCAGCTCATGCAGATTGCCCAGGAGCAGGAGGGCGGTGCGGAGCGGGTGCTGGGTCAGATCGAGGTCGTGCAGCACAGCTTCGAAGAGATCCAGAACCTGGCGAATCAGTGCCAGGAGATCATGCGCGGCCTCGTGCCCCCTTCTCAGGACCTGGAGAAGCTCACCGCCAAGCTGGAGGAGATCGGTTTCCATGCCGACAACGGCGCCTACAACATCCAGGGCGCTTTTGACCTCTATCAGTATCAGGACGTGGTGCGGCAGAAACTCGAGCGCGTGGGGCGCAGCCTCATCGAAGTGTCCCAGTTCGTGTTGGCCCGCCTGCAGCCCATGGAGGACCATATGCCCAAGATGGCACCCTCGGGGCGGGACATCATGCATCGGGAACCCCAGATGGCCGATGTGACCAAGGCCGACGCGGATAGCGTGGTGGCCGAATTCTTCGCCAAGGCCCTGAGGGAGAAGGCCGCGAAGAAGGCTGAGGAATAGGGCCACTCGGGGTGTGATAATTGATCCCAGGAGGGATCATGCCCCGTCGCGTCCTGTTCATTACTTCCCTGGCTGTGAGCCTGGTGGCTTCCGCCCAGCCCCAGGACGATCCGGTCTTACGGGCCCGCGCCCAGCGGGCTTCGGCCCAGGGCATCGCTGAAGGGGACCTCCCGCCCGTTCCCCGGGGCATCGTCGAGCCGCCCCCCCTGCCGCCGCCGGAAGCCCATGTGAAGGACAACCGCAAGGCGCGCAAAGCCAAGGGCAAGGCCAAAAAGGGGAAGATTGGCACGAAGAAGGGCAAGGCGCCCGCTGCCGCATCGAAGGCTCCCGCCAAGGGGAAGGGACGATGAGGATCGCCGTCCTGACTTCCGGAGGCGATGCTCCGGGCATGAATGCCGCCATCCGCGCCGTCGTGCGCCAGGCTGATGCGCTGGGCCACGAGGCCTGGGGCGTCCATCGCGGCTACCAGGGCCTGCTGGAGGGGGACATGGATCCGCTTCCCAGCCGGGCCTGCGCCAACATCCTCCAGCGGGGGGGCACGATCCTGCACACGGCCCGCTGCCCCGAATTCTTTGATCCCGCCCAGCGGGCCCGTGCCGCTGGGCACCTCCGCAACGCTGGCATCGAGGCGCTGGTCGTCATCGGCGGGGATGGCAGCTTCCGTGCCGCCGAGGTGCTCCAGCGCGAACAGGGGGTGGCCTGCGCGGGCATCCCGGGAACCATCGACAACGATCTGCCGGGTACCGAGCGGACGCTGGGGTTCGACACAGCCCTCAACACGGCCGTGGAGGCCATCGACCGCATCCGGGATACGGCCTCCAGCCACGAACGGTTGTTCCTGGTGGAGGTCATGGGCCGCAGCTCCGGCATGCTCGCGGTGCATACGGCCCTGGCCTGCGGCGCCGAGGCCGTGCTCTATCCCGAATCCCCCGAGGACAGCTACGAAAGCCTGGTTTCCCGGTTGAACGCCAATTGGCTGCGGGGCAAGCGCAGTTCCATCGTCGTGGTGGCCGAGGGCGACATGGTCGGCCGGGCCATGGCCGTGGGGGAGCGGTTGAAGGGGGATCATGACCTGGATCTGCGAGTGGTCGTCCTGGGGCATATCCAGCGTGGGGGCAGCCCTTCTGCCATGGACCGCATCTGGGGCAGTCGCTGGGGCTCCGAGGCCGTGCGCCGGCTCGATCGTGGCGAGCGTGGTTTCTACCTGGGGGAGATGGCCGGAGCCATGGTTGCCCAGCCTCTGTCGAAGGTGCTCGAAGCCCAGCCCGTACCACCAGGGGATCTGGGCCGGCTGGTCGGGATTCTTGCCAGGTGATTCATCGGGTGCCCCTGAAAGGGCACGCTCCGCGGCGGCTCCGCCGCCCTAGGAAGTGGCGATGAGCGGTAGCAGGACGCGAAACCGGGTGCCGCGATCCACTTCGCTCTGGCACTCCATGAAGCCACCATGTTCCATCACCAGCCCATACACCACGGATAGGCCGAGCCCCGTCCCCTTCAATCCTTTGGTAGTGAAGAAGGGCTCGAAGATGCGATTGAGTTGTTCGGTGGGGATACCGCAGCCCGTGTCTTCCACCTCAAGGAACACATAGGACCCGGGTGGGCGATTGTGGGCGGTGGCAACCTCTGGACCGACCTCGGACCGCCCTGTCCGCAAGGTGATGGTCCCCTCGCCGCGGATGGCATCCCGGGCATTGATGACCAGGTTCATGACCACCTGGTGAAGTTGGCCGGGATCGAGCAGCGTTTCTGGCAGTTCCGGAAGCAGCTCCGTCGCCATCCGAACGCCACTGGGAAGGGCCCGGTCCGCCAGACTGCCCGCCTCGGACACGATGGCATTCAGGCTGAGGCGCGCCCGTTTCGGCGCCACTTTCCGGCTGAACCCCATCAGCTGCTCCACCAGGCTCTGGCCCCGTTTGGCCGCGCCCTGGATCACGCCCAGGCCCTTGCGCTGGCGGGTGTTCAGGTCCGGATCGGCTTCAAAGAGTTCGCAATAGCCAAGGATGGCCCCGAGCAGGTTGTTGAAATCATGGGCGATCCCGCCGACGAGGGTGCCCACGGATTCCAGCTTCTGGCTCTGGAGCAGCTGCTCCTGGATCGCGTGCTGTTCGGTGATGTCCTGCACCGCCCCTCGGAAGGATTCCTGCTCCCGGGCCAGGGTCCAGCGGGTCCAGATCAGGTGCCCAAGACCGTGCCGCATGCGGCATTCAAAATGGGCCACGATCCCCAGGGCCGTTTCCCGCAAGGCCTGGTTCAGCCTTGGCTGGTCCTCTTCCTGGATCAAGGCCCAGGGCCACCCAGGCTGGCCTTCCATGGCCTGGCGGGACAAGCCAAGGACCAGGTCGGTGGAGTCGCCCCAGCGCATGTGGCCTTCGGTATCCATGGCCCAGGGCACCACTCGGGCCACGCTCGCCGCCTCCAACATGGCCTGGCGCTGCCGGGAAGCTTCGAACAGGTCCTCTTCTGCTTGATGACGGACCGTGATGTCCCGGTTCGAGGCTCGGCGCCCCAGCGGCTGACCTTCCCGGCCGAAAACCTGGCTGCAGATGTGGCTGATCCAGATCTGGCGGCCATCGTTGTGCTGAATGCGGAAATCCAACGGGTGGATCTCTCCGCCCTCCCTTGCCTCGTGGATGTGCTCGTCGAACATGGCCCGGTCCTCAGCGTGGACAATGCTCATCAATAACCCCGGATCCGCCGTGAAAGCCTCCGCGGTGTATCCGGTGACGCGCTCGCAGGAAGGGCTTATCCAAAGGGGTGTACCGTCCTGGGCCACCCAATATTCCCAGTCGTAGGTGAAGTCCGCGACGGTCCTGAAGCGTTGTTCCTTCTCCGCCAGAAGGGCCTCGGTCTCTCGTCTCTCGTGCACATCGTTGCAGACCGCCTGGAATCCATTGAAGCGGCCGCTGCTGTCGTAGAAGGGCTTGCCCTGGCCCTGAACCCAGCGGTATTGGCCGTCCCGCGTGCGCATCCGAAATTCCAGGACCATCGGCTGGAGGCTCGCCAGAGCCGTGCCATACGCCCGCATCAGGGTCGGTTGGTCCTCAGGATGGACATATTCAGCCCACTGGTGACCCCGGAGCTCCTCCAGAGTCCTTCCCGTGAAATCCATCCAGGCCTGATTGATGTATTCACACCCGCCCTCCGGGGTGCCCTTCCAGACCAGGAGGGGCAGTTCCATCAGCAAGCTCTGGTGGATGTCCCTGGCTCTTTCCAGGGCCGCCTCAGTCTCCTTCTGGGGCGATATGTCGCGGATGACGCCGAGGATCGAAGGCGTGCCCTGATGGTCGAAGGCGATGCCGTGGACCATGGCGGGGAACGCCGAGCCACCCTCGCGAAGGAAATATATTTCTTCTTCTGGTTGCGGAATGCCCGCCATCACCCGCTGCATTCGGGCGGTGGCGAGTTCGCGGTGGTCCGGATGGATCCAGTCGACGACAGGCCGGGCCTGGAAGGCTTCCAGTGACGGGACTGCGAACAGCCGGAGGGCGGTGGCGTTTGCGTAACGCCATTGCCCTGAAGATTGGATGACGATGGTGTTGGGATTCAGTTCGATGAGCTTGCGGAACCGGGTCTCACTCTCGGCGAGGGCCTGGGTGGCCTGTTGCAGATCGGTCACATCCAAAGCCATGGAGGCCACGCCGATGACCTGGCCGGCAGCATTCTTGAGGGGGGTATTGAACCACTTGCAGATGACGAGGTTCCCATCCTTGCGGATATTCGTGTGCTGGACCTCGGACCGGCCCTGATCTGTCAGGAGGCCTTCGGAACGCTGCGTCGCGGTGCGATGGTCCAGATCCTGCGGTCCCACAAGTTCGAGGAGGGGCTGCCCGATGGCCTCGGCAGAGCTGTATCCAAAGATGCTTTCGGCGGCCCGGTTCCAGGCGATGATCCGCCCATCCGTGTTCCATTCGATGACCGCGAGGGGGGTCTGCTCCACATGCCAGCCCCACCGTTGCGACACCGCTTGGATGTGCGCTTCGGCCTCTTTTCTCTGGGTGATGTCGACCATGACGCCCCGCAGCAATTCGGCCCTGCCATCCCTGGCAACCACGGTCACCAGGTCGTGCAACCAGACCGTCCGGCCATCGCGAGCGAGCATGCGGTACTCGAAGGCATGGTCCCGAAGGTCGCGGGTGGCCTCCGTACAGAACGCCACGGCCCAGTCGCGGTCATCGGGGTGGATGTGGTCGATCCAGAAGGTCGGTTCCTCCAGCCACTGGGAGACGGGGTAGCCGAGCATCCGCGCCGCCTGATGACTCACGAAGAGCATTCGGGTTGAAGAGGGGTCTGCTTCCCAGACGATGCCGTCGAGAGAGTGGACCAGTTCCTCGAACCTCATATCTGGAGTCATGGGAGTTCCAATTCCGACGCCTCGAAAGGGATGCGTTCCCTATCTGAGAGATTTGGGCCAGCCCCCCAAGGCGGATTGGGTGAGCCGTATCTTCAATGGGAGGAATGTACACCCCTGAATCCTTTATGATGTCACTTCGCGCTTGCCTGAGGATGTCCTGGGGGTGCGTGATCCCTGCTTGTGATGGCAGTCACGGGCATGGTTTTCTGGAGGTGCGTCGCGGCAGCGGCGGGAGGTCGGTGATGTCAGATGACACCAGGAAATACCCGATTGCGATCGTCCTTTCGGTCTCGCCTGCGGCGAGACGCGAAACCCCCCGCATCTGGGCACTAGGGCAGGAGGCGTGATGCCGGACACGAGAGATCATCAGTCCTTGGTTGCGGTCGTTATGGCCGGGGGGCGGGGCACCCGGTTCTGGCCCCGCAGCCGCAATGCTAGGCCCAAGCAGTTTCTGGCGATCGTGGGCACGGAGACACTGCTGCATCAGACCGTGCGGCGCCTCGATGGTCATGTCAGCCCCGACCGCATCTTCGTGGTGACCACGGAGGATCTGGCCGAAGAGACACGGCGGATGTTGCCGGAGCTTCCCCCGGAGAACGTCATCGTCGAGCCCGAAGGCCGCAACACTGCGCCCTGCTTGGCCCTGGCCCTGGTGGAGATCGAGAAGAAGGTCCCCAACGGCGTCATGGCCGTGCTGTCCGCGGACCACTGGATTGGAGACCGCGAACTCTTCCTGGAGGATCTGGATCTCGCCGTGAAGCACGCCGCCTGGGCGCGGGAACTGGTCACCTTCGGCATCAAGCCCACCTATCCCGAAACTGGCTACGGCTACATCGAAGGCGAGGGCCACGGCCCCGTGCTCAAGGTGAAGGCGTTCCGTGAGAAGCCGCCAGTGGAAGTGGCTGTGCAGTACCTGGAATCGGGTCGCCATTTCTGGAATGCCGGCATGTTCGTCTGGACGCTGCCGGACTTCCGGGCGGGCTTGCAGCAGCACGCGCCCGAAGTGCTAGCCCCCCTCGACGCCTGGGTGAAAGCCGGCTCGCAGCCTGCCGCCCTTTCTGCCGCCTATCGGCAGCTGCCCAAGGTGGCCATCGATGTGGCCCTCCTGGAGAAGGCTGAGACCGTGGCGGTGGTACCGACACGCTTCCGCTGGTCCGATGTGGGGTCGTGGCCTGCCGCCATTGAGTTCCAGGAGACGGACTCCGAGGGCAATGTCAGCGTGGGTGAGACGCTGCTGCTGGATACCCGCAACAGTGCGTTCTTCGGGGGCAAGCGCCTCATCGCCGCCAGCGGCGTGGATGATCTCATCGTGGTGGACGCCGACGATGCGCTGCTCATCTGCCGCCGCGACCGCGCCCAGACCGTGAAGCAGATCGTCGAACGGCTCAAAGCCGAAGGCCGCGAGGATCTGCTTTAGATAGGTAGGCTGTGGGCTGTGGGCACTGCTCTTTGGGCGGCCCTGCGGGCCGCTACAAGTCTTTTCCTTTGGGCCGTGGGAGCTTTAGGGTGAAGAACGGACCAAAGGAAAAACAAAGGTGCGCCCGGTGGGTGCCACAGGAATCAGTTCCCATAGCCCATAGCCCATAGCCCACAGCCCACAACCCACAGGGATGTAAACTGACTCCATGGATAAACCAACCACCCTCCACGTCGACAAGCCCTGGGGCTCCTTCGATCAGTACGCCCTCAATACGCCCTGCACGGTGAAGATCCTCACCTGCCATCCCGGCCAGAAGCTGAGCCTGCAGCGGCACAGCCATCGCGGCGAGCTTTGGGTGGCACTGGATCCGGGCGTGGTGGTGGACCGGGACGGTGAGGAACTGCGTCCCGCCGTGGGCGACGAGATCTGGCTGCCGCTGGGGAGCACGCATCGCCTGCGCTGTGACGCGGGGACGGCTCACCCGGTCCGGGTGCTCGAGGTCAGCCTGGGGGTCTTCGACGAGGCGGACATCGAACGCCTCCAGGACGACTACGGGCGTCGCTGATGCGCCTGGCGATCCTGGCCTTCCTCGCCCTGCCGGCCCTGGCCCAGAGTGGCGAGGAGATCCTGGCCCGGGTGGACCGCCTGCGCCACCCCTGGTCCGCCTTCACGGTGGAACTCGAGGTTAAGGATGTAAAGGTGGCGCAGCGCTGGAAGGTGTCCGCGCGGGAGAATGGCGACGCCCGCCTGGATGGCCTCAGCGAGAAGGAGAAGGGGCGCGCCGTGCTGATGCTCGGCGACCAGATGTGGCTGTTGCTGCCAGGCTCGAAGCGCCCGCTGAAGGTGACCCCCCAGCAGCGGATGCTGGGCCCGGCAGCGGGCGGCGACGTGGCCCGCACGCGGTTCCGGCAGGACTACACGGTCCAGGAGCTCGGTGAGGAGACCTTGGAGGGGCGGCCCTGCTGGCGGCTGGAGCTGGTGGCACGGACCACCCTGGTCAGCGCCCGGACGGTCCGGCTCTGGGTGGCGAAGGAACCGCTGCTCCCCCTGAGAGCGGAGTTCCATCTCGCTTCAGGGAAGTTGGCGCGGAGTGCGGTGTTCGGTCCGCCGGTCCAGGCGCTGGGCCAGGCCGTGCTGTCCCGGTTGGAACTGACCGAACCGAATGGAGCCAAGGTGGAACTGGTCTTCAGTGGCTGGTCGAAGGGTGGCGTGGCTCCGGAGCTCTTCCAACTGCCCTGACCGGACTGGAGGCGGGCGTTCGGTGGTAGACTCGCAGGCGAGGTGCCCGCAAGGGCTTCCCGCCACCTATCATCCCGCCAATTGACACCAGTCCTGTTTATGGGACTCCCGCTCAAACGCCCCACCACTCGAAACCCCGCCAACCTACCCTCTCGAAGCGCCCGCACCTCCGGGCGCTTCTTTTTATGCTGTCCGGGGGTTCCTCGCTGCGCGAACACCCCCGGGCCAAGGCTTGTTCTCCCTCCGGGGTCCGCGCGTCCTGGCCCAAGAGATCAGTGCTTGGCGGGTTCGGCCCTGGCGCCATGGGCAGCGGGCTTTTCGTCCGCCTTGGGCTTTTCCTTTTCCCAGGGCTGGGCTTTCTGGCGTTTGGATTCCGCGGCCTCGGTGGCGGCGGACATCACCACGATGGAGATGCGGCGGTTCTGCGGGTCCTTGGCCTCCCTGCCCTCGAGCGGGATGGTGTCGGAATACCCCGTGACGCGGCGGACCTGGCCCGGGCGCAGGCCCCCGGCGGCGCTCTCCATCACGCGGCGAGCCGCGTTGGCGCGTTCAGCGCTCAGTTCCCAGTTCGTGTAGGCCTTGTTGGCGTATTGCGAGGCATCCGTATGCCCGCCGATCACCACGCGGTTCGGGAGCTTGCCGAGTTCCTTGGCGATCTCCTTCAGGATCGAGAGGGTGTAGCTCTTGAGGATGGCGCTGCCGGAATCGAAGAGCACCTGGGCAGCCTTGTCCTGGATCTGGATGCGCAGGCCCTCATCCGTGAAATCCATGCTGATCTGGTCCTGGAAGGCCTGGAGCAGCTCGTCCTGCTGGAAGGCCTTTTCGATGGCCTCGGCGGTGGCCTCCATGGCCTTGTGTTCCTCCGCGGCTGCGCCGGGGATCTCCGAGGCGGTGTCGGTACCGCCATCTCCATCGGGGCCGGGCGCCATGCCGCGGCCACCGGGCAGGATGCCCTTGCCGTGGTTGGCGAGGATCTCCTTGCCCCGGTCCGTGCTGAAGAAATTGGCATCCTGGAACATCCCGGCGATGCCTGCCTTGGTGTTCTTGTCGGCGCTGTTCAGCAGCCACATCAAGAGGAAGAAGGCCATCATGGCCGTCACCAGATCGGCGTAGGCCACCTTCCAGGCCCCGCCGTGCGCCGCCGCATGGCCGCCCTTCTTCTTGACGAACTTGATCTTGACCTCGGGTTGGGGCTGGGACTCGGACATAGGCCCCTACCTCGGTTTGATCTGGCGTACCACTTCCTCTAACTCGCCGGAGCCTGGCCGCTCGGTGGAGGGAATGTTCCGCCGGGCGAACTCCACGGCGGTGATGGGGGCCGCGCCGTTGCCGAAACTCGTGAAGCCGGAGCGGATGCAGTTGTAATAGTAGGCCTCGACGGCGTTCACCGCGTCGATGTTCTTGGCCAGGGGCTGGAACACACCGTAGGCCAGCAGGATGCCCAGGAAAGTGCCCACCAGGGCCGCACCGACCTTGGCGCCGATGACGTTGGGCGGCTGGTCCAGGAAGCCCATGGTGATCACCACGCCCATGACGCAGGCCACGATGCCGAAGGCGGGGAAGGCGTCGGCCAGGTTGGCCATGGCGGCGCCCGGGGCGGCATTCTCCGCATGGTGGACGTCCAGATCCGCGTCCAGGACCAAGTCGATCTCGTCCATCTTGGCGCTGCCGTTGATGAGCAGCTTCATGGAGTCGCAGAAGAAGTCCATGGCGTGGTGGTTATGGGTGAAGGTCGGGTATTTTTTGAAGATGACTGAATTGTGGGGGTCGTTGACATCCTGCTCCAGGGCCAGCAGGCCGCCCTTCTTGATGTTCACGTAGACCTCGTACTGCATCATGAGGACTTCCATGTATACGGCCTTGGTGTAGGGGCTGCCCTTGATGGGCTTCATGAGGTCGCTGCCCACCCGCTTGATGAGATTCAGGGGGTTGGCGGCCAGGAAGGCGCCGGCGCCCGCGCCGAAGATGATGAGGCCTTCCGCAGGCAGCGGATGCAGAAGGGTGGGTATGCTCCCGCCCTCCATCAGGTAGCCCCCGATGACCGCGACGAAGACAACCACCAGGCCGATGATGAAGAACATGCTGCAGCTCCTGCCGATGTCATCGGCCAGGATGGCCCAGGGCTGAATTCTGGACGGGTTTCCGCTCCAGTCCGCTGGCACAATGAAAGAATTCGGAGGATTTATGGCCACCACCCCCCAGCTCGGCCCGGTCGGCAATTATGTGAAGCAGCATTTCCGGCATTTCAACGCCGCGGCCATGGTGGACTCCGCCGAGGGCTACCGGGTCTACCTGGAGCAGGGCGGCAAGATGATGGTCACCCTGGCCGGGGCCATGAGCACCGCCGAGCTGGGCCTGTCCTTCGCCGAAATGATCCGCCAGGACAAGGTGCACCTCATCGTCTGCACCGGCGCCAACCTGGAAGAGGACATCTTCAACCTGGTGGCCCACGACTTCTATGAGCGCGTGCCCCACTACCGCGACCTCACCCCCCAGGACGAGGCCGACCTCCTGGGCCGGCACATGAACCGCGTCACCGACACCTGCATCCCCGAGATGGAGGCCATGCGCCGCATGGAAAAGGCCATGCTGGATGTGTGGACCCGGGCCGACCAGGCCGGTGTGCGCTACTTCCCCCATGAGTTCTTCCAGCAGGTGCTGAAGTCCGGCGTCCTGAAGCCCTCCTACCAGATCGACCCCAGGCATTCCTGGATGCTGGCGGCCCTGGAAAAGAACGTGCCCATCGTCGTTCCGGGCTGGGAGGACAGCACCCTGGGCAACATGTACGCCGCCGCGGTCATCCGGGGCGAGATCAAGAACGTCCACACCGTCCGGACGGGCATCGAGTACATGACCTGGCTGGCCCAGCACTACCAGGAGGTCACCCAGACCTCGACCCTGGGCATGTTCCAGATCGGCGGCGGCATCGCCGGCGATTTCCCCATCTGCGTGGTGCCCATGCTCCACCAGGATCTGGAGCTGACCCATGTGCCGCTCTGGGGCTACTTCTGTCAGATCAGCGACAGCACCACCAGCTATGGCTCCTATTCCGGCGCCGTGCCCAACGAGAAGATCACCTGGGGCAAGCTGGGCATCGACACCCCCAAGTTCATTGTTGAAAGCGATGCCACCATCGTGGCCCCGCTGATCTTCGCGTATCTGCTGGGCTGGTAGTCAGCCCGGGCCCTCACTTCCGGTCGATCTCCACATTCTCCTTGGTGCCGCTGTTGGTAACGGCCACCATGACGCCAACACCGATCGCAATCACGAGGCCGATCAGGGTCCACGCCGTGCCGATGCTTTCGAGAACACCCATCTTCCACATGGCCCCAAGTAGACCGACGATCAGGATGGAATAGCCCAGAAAATACATACCAGTCCACTTCACGATGCACCTCCGGACAGGAAACGTGCAGGTTCTAGGCCGAACACTAGCCTATTTATAATCTAACTTTTACATCGCGAGCAGTGGCTCAGGGCCGGGGCCATCCATCAAGATGAAACACTGCCCACATCAAATCGAGCGAGCCCCCCTGGAGTCATAGCTCCCACACCAGGAGCCGCGCCCCCTCGCGTCCCGCCACGGGGATCACGCGGTGGGGCGTCTCTCCGGGCACCTCGAAGCTGTGGCTGATGAAACGGCTGCCCGGCTTCACCTCGCGGCGCACCTTGGCCCACAGCGCCGGCATCGGCACCGGGGACAGGAAGGCGTAGACCACGTCGAAGCCGGCCAGGTCCGTGCGCCAGAGGCTGCCCAGGCGGATATGCGCGTTGCTTCGGGGCAGGCAGCGCAGCCAGGCCACCAGCCAGGTGAAGGGGGACGCCTCCACGCCGAGGAAGCGCGCCTCGGGCCGGGCCTCGGCGAGGTGCGCCACGGGGCCACCGAAGCCGCAGCCGAGGTCCACGAATCGCAGGCCCGGCCGATCGGGCAGCAGGTCCTCCAGCTTCGCCCAGGCATCCCGGCTGGCATGGTAGAGGGGCACGCGGGTGAACAGGCCTCCGCCGAAGACCATGGCCATGGCCAGGAACAGCCCGAGGTAGATCCAACCGGGAATCGGGACCCCCCAGAAGGCCCGCACCAGGAAGGGCAGGGCCGCCTGCAGGAAGATCCAGCGGGGGGTCAGGTCCATTCCCCGGGACAGGAAGACCGCCCCCACCGCCTGCGCCAGCACCCACACCAACCCCGGGAAGCGCAGCCCCAGCCGTGCCAGCAGCACCAGCCCGGCAAAGGCCAGCGCCTGCGCCAGCAGGGCGCGCAGGATCGGAGGCAGGCGGCGGAGGAAGGCCATGCCCCTATGCTAGTCGGATGATCCTCGGCCGCTTCGCCCCTTCGCCTACCGGTGTGCTCCATCTGGGGAACCTCCGCACGGCGCTGGCCTCCTGGCTGTCGATGCGGGCGGTGGGTGGGCGGTGGCTCATCCGGATGGAAGATGTGGACGGCCCCCGCTGCCGGCGGGATCTGGGCGAGGCCCAGTTGCGGGATCTGGCGGCCCTGGGTCTGGAATCCGATGGGCCCGTGGTCTGGCAGTCCGAGCGCGGTGCCAGCTACCGCGAGGCCCTGGCGGCCCTCCGTGCGGCCGGGCAGCTCTATCCCTGCGCCTGTACCCGGAAAGACCTGCAGATGCTGGCCTCCGCGCCCCACGCCGAGGATGGCCTGCGGCCTTATCCCGGCTGCTGCCGGGGCCGGGCCTGGGAAGGCTTCGAGCGCGCGCTCCGGCTCAGCCTTCCAGATGGATCCGTGGCCTGGGAGGACCGCTTATTGGGAGCGCAGGTGGACGACCCCGCAGCGCTCACGGGCGATCCGCTGCTCTTCCGCCGGGATGGCTGCTTCGCTTACCACTTGGCGGTAGTGGTGGATGACAGCGCCCAAGGCATGACCGAGGTGGTGCGCGGCGGAGATCTGCGGGCGGTGACGGCCACCCAGATCCGTCTGCAGGCGGCCCTGGGTCTGCCCCGCCCGGGCTATGCACACCTCGGGATGGTGGCGGCCCCCGATGGCAGCCGCCTGGGCAAGCGGGCCGGGGCCCAGGGCCTGGCGGCCCTGGCGGCGAGGGGAATCCCGCCGGAGGATGTGCTCGGCTGGCTGGGCTGGAGTCTGGGCTGTCAGGAGTCCCCGGAACCCTGCCGGGCCGAAGCATTGATTCAGGCTTTCGTCTGGGCCCAGGTACCGAAGGGCGACATCCGGGTGCCCGAAGCTTGGATCTGATTCAGGGGGCTCGCTCCAGGCGCTTCAATTCGGTCCATAGCCAGTCCCGGGCCAGTACCGTGCGGCCGTCCTTGAGTCGGATCTCGTAGGGCTTACCGCTCATTGAGCTTGCGCTGGCGCAGGCGCGGATGAAATCGGGAGCCGTCTTCACCCGGCCACCGGCGTTCCGCCATTTCAATCGAAGGTGGTCGGCCGCGTCCTTCGGCGTGTATTCCTTGCCGTTGCGGATGAAAGCCGCACCCTGAAGGTTCGCCACGGCCTGGATCAGGGCCTCGATCTTCTGAGGCTCCGGAGCTGGAGCAGGGGCGACGAGGATGATGGCGGGGAACATGCCTTCAGGATGGCAGGACCCAAAAAAAAAGGACCCGGTTCTCCGGGTCCTCGACGTCAATCCTGATCTATCTAGGCCAGCTTGTTCACTTTGAGGGCCAGGCGGGACTTGGTGCGATCGGCGGCATTCTTGTGCATGACGCCCTTGCGGCAGGCCTTGTCAACCAGGCCCTGGGTCAGGGGCAACAGCTTGGCGGCCTCGGTCTTGTCTCCAACCGCCAGCACGGTCAGGAACTTCTTGACGGCGGTCTTGAGCTCAGAGCGATTGCTGCGGTTGTGGAGGCGAACCTCCGCATCGCGGCGGGCCTTCTTGGCGGCAGACTTGTGATTGGCCATGTTCAGTTCTCCAGCTTCCGTGGCAGTCCCCCCGTACAGGGGCATGGGGAAGCGCGAAAGACCATCCTATCGCAAACAGGCCATAGGTCAAGGGCAAAACCCTGGGGTCGAGGGTGATTCAACCCCTTCCTGCGGGGACCCGCGCAGGGCATCCTGGTTGGAGGCGAATGGCCTCCCGGGAAGGATGGGGTCATGCCGCAGCAGAAATTGGAGTCCGTCGTGGAAATGGCGGCGAAGGCGAAAGCCCTTCGGAGGGATGTGCTGCTGCAGGTCTTCAAGGCGCAGAGCGGCCACCCAGGGGGCAGCCTCAGCTGGATCGACATCGGCGTGGCGCTCTACTACCACGAGATGACCGTGTTCCCGGAGAACCCAGCCAACCCTGCCCGGGACCGCTTCGTGCTCTCCAAGGGCCACGCCTGCCCCAGCCAATACGCCATCCTCGCCGATCAGGGCTTCTTCCCGAAGGCCTGGCTGGAGACGTTCCGGCAATACCCCACCAAGCTCCAGGGCCATGCCGAAAACCACTACACGCCGGGCGTGGAAGTCACCACCGGCAGCCTGGGCCAGGGCCTGCCCCAAGCCGTGGGCATCGCCATCGGGCTGAACGTCCAGAAATCCGACAGCCGGGTCTACTGCGTGGTGGGCGACGGCGAAAGCCAGGAAGGCGTGATCTGGGAGGCGGCCATGGCCGCGCCCCACCACAAGCTCGACAACCTCTGCGTGTTCCATGACCTCAATGGCCTGCAGATCGACGGCGATGTGAAGAAGGTGATGAACATCAATCCCGTGCCGGACAAGTGGCGCGCCTTCGGGTGGGCCGTGAAGGAAATCGATGGCCACGATTTCACGCAGATCCTCGAGGCCCTGGCCTGGGCGCGCACCATCAAGGGCCAGCCCACGATGATCTGCGCCCGTACCGTCAAGGGCAAGGGCGTGAGCTTCATGGAGAACAACGCCGGCTGGCACGGCGTGGCTCCCAAGCCGGAAGAATACGAAAAGGCCCTGGCCGAACTGGCCGATTGATACCTGAAGCCCCAAACCTGAAGCCTGAGGAACCACCTGCATGGATGCATTGCGACAGACCTTCGAACAGCAACTGGCGGTAGCCCTGCCTGGCGTGGAGATCACGCTGGAACGGCCCAAGTCCGGTGAGCTGGGCGACTTCGCCTTCCCATGCTTCCGTGCCGCCAAGCAGTTGGGGAGGAATCCCGCGCAGCTATCGCAGGAACTGGCGGCAGGCATCCGGATCGACGGGGCCGCCCTGATCGCGGCCGGGCCCTACCTGAACCTGAAGCTGGCGCCGGGAACCCGGGCCAAGGCCGTGCTGGGGGCGATTCTGGAGGCGCCAGCTGAGCGGCCCTACGGTTCGCGGCCGGCGAATGGCAAGAAGGTGATCGTCGAATACAGCTCGCCGAACATCGCCAAGCTCTTCACCATTGGCCATTTGCGCTCGACCATGATCGGCCATGCCCTGGCCCAGACCCACCAGTTCCTGGGCTACAACGTGGTGCGCCTGAATCACCTGGGCGACTGGGGTACCCAGTTCGGCACCCTGCTGGCCGCCTACACCCGCTGGGCGCTGGTGGAGAACCCGGCGCTGGAACAGGACTTCGACTGGGCCGAACCCGCCCCGGACAAGCGCCGCACCCCGCTGTTCAGGCTCTTCCAGTTATATGTCCGTTTCCACGCGGAAGAGGAGAACGACCCCGCCATGCGCGACGAGGCCCGCGGCTGGTTCAAGCGGCTGGAAGCCGGGGACGCCGAGGCCCGTCGCCTCTGGAGCTGGTTCCGGGAGATCTCGCTCCGCGAGTTCCAGCGCATCTACGACCGTTTGGGCGTCAGCTTCGACACCCTGGCCCAGGGCGAGGCCTTCTACGAGGATCAACTCGTCCCTGCGATGCAACGGCTGGAGGAGGCCGGGCTGCTGGTAGCGGGCGACAAGGGTGCCCGCATCATCAACCTGGAAGACGTGGGCATCACGACGCCCTGTCTCGTGCAGAAGGGCGATGGCACCAGCATCTACGCCACCCGCGATCTGGCGGCGGCGCTCTACCGGAAGACGATCCACGGCTTCGACCGCTGCCTCTACGTGGTGGGTACGGACCAGGTGCTGCACTTCCAGCAGATTTTCGCCGTGCTCGACAAGCTGGATCCCTGGTTCAAGGGCCGGATGCTGCATACGCCCTTCGGCATGGTCAAGCTGCCCGAAGGGAAGATGAGCACCCGCAAGGGCAATGTCATCTTCCTCGAAGACGTGCTGGATGAGGCTCGGGAGCGCGTGGCCACCATCATCGAGGAGAAGAATCCCGACCTGAAGGACAAGGCCGAAGTGGCCGAGCGGCTGGGGATGGGCGCGGTGGTGTTTTTCGACGCGATGAATGATCGCGTAAAACCCATCACCTTCACCTGGGATCGCGTCATCGCGCTGGACGGCGACACCGGTCCCTATGTGCAGTACGCCCACGCCCGCATTCTGAGCGTGCTGCGCAAGGCGGGTGGGGACTGGGCGGCGAAAGCCCAGGTCAGCTCGGTTGACGGCCCTTTTCTTTCCTTCTCGGCAGCGCAGCTTCCGGGCGAGCTCGAAGGGCTCGCCCCCCCTGAGGCCCAGGCGCTGTTGTTCGAGCTGGCCGGACTGCCGAATGCCATCGGGGCGGTCGCCGAAGGCTGCATGGCCACGCCGCTGGCCCGCCAGCTGGTGGCCGTCGCCCGTTCCTTCAGTGGCTATTACACGAACTGCCCGATCCTGGCCCCGGAGAACAGCCCCGAGGTCCGCGACGCCCGCCTCGCCCTGTGCGTAGCCACGGCCCGCGTGCTCCGCCAGGGGCTGTACCTCATGGGCATCCAGGCCCCCGACGAGATGTAGGAGATCCTATGACCAAATACGTATTCGTCACCGGTGGTGTGTTGTCGAGCCTGGGCAAGGGGATCGCGGCGGCCTCGCTGGGGGCGCTGCTGGAGGCCCGGGGGCTGAAGGTCACGCTCATGAAGATGGATCCCTACCTCAATGTGGATCCGGGCACCATGTCGCCCTTCCAGCACGGTGAGGTCTTCGTCACGGATGACGGCGCTGAGACGGATCTGGATCTGGGCCACTACGAGCGTTTCACCTCGGTGCCTACCACCCAGAACCACACCATCACGACCGGCCGCATCTACAACACGGTGATCCAGAAGGAGCGGCGGGGCGACTACCTGGGCAAGACCGTGCAGGTGATCCCCCACATCACGGACGAGATCAAGGGCGTGATGAAGAAGGTCGCCAAGGACATGGATGTGGTGATCGTCGAGATCGGCGGCACCGTGGGCGATATCGAAAGCCAGCCCTTCATCGAGGCCATCCGCCAGTTCAAGCTCGAGGCGGGCCTTGGCAATGCCATCAACATGCACCTCACCTATGTGCCCTTCATCAAGGCGGCGGGCGAGCTGAAATCCAAGCCCACTCAGCACAGTGTGAAAGAACTTCGTGCCCTGGGCATCCAGCCTGATGTGCTGCTCTGCCGGGCCGAGCAGGACATCCCCCGCGACCTCAAGGACAAGATCGCCCTGTTCTGCTCCGTCACCCAGGACGCGGTGTTCAGCGCCCGGGACGCGCACTCCATTTACGAAGTGCCGCTCAACCTGCACCTTGAAGGGCTCGATGCAAAAGTCGCGTTCCTGCTTGGGCTCGGCGAGAAGACGCCGGATCTCAGCGCCTGGGAGAATCTGCTGCACCGCATCCGCAACCCCAAGGGCAGCGTGCGCATCGGCGTGGTGGGCAAGTATGTGGAGTTCAAGGAGAGCTATAAGAGCCTCATCGAAGCCCTGAGCCACGCGGGTTACGGGCTCGAGACGCATGTGGACCTGAAGTGGATCGAAGCGGAGGAACTGGAGAACCAGGATCCGGCCGCCTTCCTGCAGGACTGCCACGGCATCCTGGTGCCCGGCGGCTTCGGTGTGCGCGGCACCCGCGGCATGGTCAAGTCCATCCAGTACGCCCGCGAACACAAGATCCCCTTTTTCGGCATCTGCCTCGGCATGCAGATGGCATCAGTCGAGTTCGCCCGGAACGTGGCGGGGCTCGAAGGTGCGGATTCCACCGAATTCGATGACGCGCCCAAACACCGCGTCATTTTCAAGCTGCGCGAACTGGTGGATGTGGAGGAGCTGGGCGGGACCATGCGGCTGGGTGCCTACCCCTGTCGCCTCACCCCGGACAGCCAGGCCGCGAAAGCCTACGGCAGCACCGAGATCAGCGAGCGCCACCGCCACCGCTACGAGTTCAACCACGAATACAAGAAGGTGCTGGAGGAGAAGGGACTGCTGTTCACGGGCATGAGTCCGGACGGCGTCTTCGTGGAGATCGTGGAGGTGAAGGACCACCCCTACTTCCTGGGTTGCCAGTTCCATCCGGAGTTCAAGAGCCGCCCCTTGAATCCGCACCCGCTCTTCACCGCGTTCGTGCGGGCGAGCACCACCCAACGGGGCTGATTCCAGAGGTCAGGCAGACGGATCACCGGGAGAGAGGGAAAAGCTCTGTCACGACGATGTTTGCAAGCAATCTGCATGCGCTGGTGATGGCTGAACGGGTTGGCTTTGAAGGCTGATTGACAGGCGATGGAAGAAACATCGTAATACGACCCATGAGTCATCTTTTGGCTTGTCGCGAAAAACGATCTGAATATCATTTATATGGACCCGGCCCCCCCAGGCGGACCGGCGCCCCAGTTCATTGCCAGTGTCGATCAAGGAGGGACCATGCAACTTTCGGGCTTGCGCTACGGCTCCAAGCTACTGCAGCTGGTTGAATTCCCTGTGGCGGACTTCATCGATGGTTCCGCCACCAACCAGGAGATCCAGCAGTTCCTCGAAAAGCACCGGAAACTGGTGGTGAAACCGGCCTTCTACGGCGGCGTCGGCAAGAAGGGGAAGGCGGGCCTGGTGCGCATCGTGAGCACCCTGCAGGAGGCTCTGCAGGCCAAGCGGGAGCTGTTCTTCGCCCAGCACACCTATGGCAACAAGACGGTCACGGCCAATGGCGTGACCATGGAAGCCTTCATCCCGTCCGATCTGGAAGTCTACTTCAGCATCTCCAGTTCCAGCGAGTACCGGGGGCCGGTCTTCACCATCACCCCCTGGGGCGGCGTGGATATCGAGGACCTGCCGCCCGAAAAGAAGGCCGTGGTGGAGATCGATCCCTTCATCGGGATCAACGCCTTCGAGATCACCAACGCCCTTACGGACACCGGCTGCCCCGAGGCCTTCATCTCGGCCCTGGTCCAGCACCTTCCGAAGCTCTGGGATCTCTATGACGGCTACGGGCTGACGACCATCGAACTCAATCCCATCCGCGTCGTGCGCAAGGGCAACCATGTGCGCCCGGTGGCGTGTGATGTGAAGGCCAGTTTCGACCAGGACAACCCGGCCTGGAAACGCATCGGTCTGCCGGACGCGCTGTTTCAGACAGAGACCACCGCCTTCGAGGCCGACATCAATGAGCTACGGACCTACCAGGGCCAGAGCGATGTGCTGGAGATGAATCCCCGCGGCAGCATCCTCCCCTTCATGTTCGGCGGCGGTGCCAATAGCGCCGGTACGGAGACCCTGGGGGAGGCGGCCATCTTCTCCTCTGACTTTGGCGGGAACCCTCCCTACGAAAAGATCTACGAAATCAGCCGCATCGTCTTCGAGCACTGGTACGACCAGGCGGATATGCTCCTGCTCATTGGCGGCAAGGCCAACAACACGGACATCTATGTGACCTTCAAGGGGGTCTTCGATGCCTTGCGGGATCATGTGGCGAAGGCGGGCTGGAAGCCGCTCTATGTGGTCATCGGCCGAGGTGGGCCGAACGTGGTGAAGGGCATGTTCTACGCCAAGGACATCCTCGACCGCCTGCGGCTGCCATACAAGATGTTCGGCCACGACACCTCGATGATCCTCACCCTGGAACACGCCAGGAAAATCGACAAATGGTGGGGTGCCGAAGGCGCGGATGCCTATCGCAAGCAGATCGAAACCCAGGTTCGGGCCTAGGAGAATCACATGCGACGACTGAAAACCCGCCCCTTTCCCTACTACGTCGGCCTGCACTCCCTGGAAGAGCTCGTCACCCGCGAACACCGCGTCTGCGTGATGAACATCCTGGGCAGTGAAAGCCGGAAGGTCACCCCGGTCTCCCACGAATACAGCGGCGGCAACATCGTGGCCGGCGTGCAGTATGGCCGGCGCGGCGTCCTGGAGACCAAGATCGGGGACATCCCCGTCTACCGCAGCATCCGCGAGGTCATGGAGAAGGGCATCACCTTCGACATGGGCGTGGTCTACATCCCACCCCTTGGCGTGTGCAAGGCCGTCTCCGAACTGGTGACCCATAACGAGGCCTTGAAGCGCATCGTCATCGTCACGGAAAAGGTGCCGGCGCGGGATTCGCGCAACATCCGGGCCCTTTGCCAGGAAGCTGGCGTGGACGTCATCGGCGCCAACTGCCTGGGCATGGCCAACGCCTGGGATCGCGTCCGAATCGGCGGCAGCCTGGGTGGCGATCATCCCGCCGAGACGCTGGTGAAGGGCTCCATCGCCATCCACTCGAACTCCGGCAATTTCACCACGACCATGGCGGAGTACCTCCGCACGGCGGGGTTCGGCATCAGCACGGCGGTCTCGAGTGGCAAGGATGTCTACATCCACTTCGCCCTGCCGGAATTCCTCTACGCCGCGCAGAACGATCCGCGCACCAAGGCCGTGGTGATCTATGTGGAGCCCGGGGGCTACTACGAGAAGACGGCCCTGGACTGGATCAAGGACCGCACCTTCGGCTTCACGAAGCCGATCATCGCCTGCGTCACGGGGCGCTGGAAGAAGAACATCACCCGGGCCTGCGGCCATGCCGGCGCGCTGTCGGGCAGCGGCGACGATGCGGAAGCCAAGGAACGCTGGTTTGACGAGTACTTCGGGGTCGATGTCTTCGATCCGAAGACCTGCAATGTGAGCAAGCGGGGCGTGCGTGTCTCCAGCATCCAGTACATTCCGGATGCCGTTCGCGCCGTCTACGAGAAGATCGACGAGAAGCCTGATTTCGCCACGACCGGGGACCTGTCGCTCAAGCTCTGGCTCAGCGACACCATGATGAAGCTGCCCGAGGGTCTCACCCTCCCGCTGGTCAGGGCCCAGTCGCCCTACGACCAGCAGATCGTCGAAGTGAATAAGCAGGTGGGCGCCCACTACCTGCGCCAGGGGATGGCTGACAAGTCCGGCGCCTCCCGCATGAACCGGGAAACGCAGGTTTCGGAATTGCACGGCATGTCGGTGCTGGACCTGTCCCGCTACACCCTGGAGGAGAACCTCTACTTCTCCCTGGCCAAAGTGATGCCGGAGAAGGCGGATATCCCCACCCTGAACCTGATCCTGAACCTCTTCATGAAGATCGATGAGCGGCGTATGGAACTCATCGACGTGGCCAGGGCCAACGGCTGCACCCCGAACGCCTACCTCGCTTCGCAGATCGCGCTGGTGGGGGACAAGGATCTGCTGGCGAAGTCCCGTGGCCACGCGCGGTTCATCATCGACCTCATCCGCGAGTTCGGGCTGGACGAACTGACCAAGGTCTTCCCCCCTGAACTGGACGACTTCGTGGTCAAGCATCTGCTCGGCTCCGAACCCTCCCGCAAGACCGATGTCTCCGACCTGCTGTTCAAGGAGGTCAAGAAATCCAGGAAGTCCTGCGTGGCCCTCAAGGTCTGCCAGCACATCATCGACCTCGCCGAAACGCGCGGGCTGGAGATCCGGGACACCTACGAGTTCCTGCTGGCGACCATTGCGGTCTGCGTGCTCTGGAACCCCATGCTGGAGAAGCGGATCAGCCGGCAGCTGGTGGAGGATTCGGTCACCTACTTCTACCTGATGTCCCGCATCGTGGCCTATTCGGTCGTGGATCGCGCGAACAACCCGTTATGGAAGAAACTGGTCGATCAGAAGCTATCCAACCTGAACCACAGCTTCACGGAAAACGCCTTCAAGGTGCTGTTCGGCCGGGAACCAGAACCCGCCGAACTGGTCGAGTTCCAGGCCCTGCTTGGGCTCACCATCACCAACGGTCCCGGCACCCTGTCAGCGAAGGGCGCGAAGGAGAGCGTGAGTGCCCGCAACGACATCTCCATGGCCTTCGTGGGTTTCCTCGCCAATACCGGCCGCGCCCACGGCGGCAACGGCTACGATGCCATCGACTACCTGATGGAACAGTTCCAGGGCGTGGTGCTGCCGGATCCCGGGAATCCCGATCACGGGGTGGACCTGAAGAAGATGGCCACCAAGGCCGCCAAGGCCTATGGTTCCTACAAGAGGCAGATGAGGGAAGTGGAAGAGGGGGCCGTGAAACCCGTCCCCTGCGTGAACCATCCCGTCTTCCGCGGCAATCAGATCAATGTGGATCCCCGCGAACAGTTCGTGGCGGGGGTGCTGAAGGAGAAGGGGGTGTACAACGCCTTCTGGGAGTTCTACCACCTGCTGGTGCACGCCCTGTACGAGGAGGGGGTCACGAAGAACGTCTTCTGCGTCAACGTGGATGCGGTGCTGGCCGTCATCACCCTCAAGCTGGTCTGGAAGGATCTGCAGGCCGGGCGCATCACTCTGCGGCAGGTCCAGGATCTGGCCTTCACGCTCTTCCTGTTTGGCCGCTCCGTCGGCGTGGCCGCCGAGATCGCCGACCACCGGGACCGTGGCCTCGACATGGATTGCCGTACCCCGGAAAGTGATCTCACTTTCGTTCTGTGACATTCCTCCTGCTGCAAAACGGGCGGGCCAGTTGGCCCGCCCGTTTTGCAGGTGAGAAAAATCAGCTTACTTGCTACCGCCCTTGGCTGCCCATTCTTCGAGCATGGCGGTGGTGACGGACTTGGGGCGCTCCAGGGCATAGCCCAGGGCGCGGTCCCAGGTAATGTTGGCCAGCACGCCGATGGCGCGGCCCACGCCGAAGAGCACGGTGTAGAAGTCGTACTCGGTCAGCCCGTAGTACCACTGGATGACGCCGCTCTGGGCATCCACATTGGGCCAGGGATTCTTGGTCTTGCCCTGCTCGGTGAGCACGCCCGGGGCCACCCGGTAGATCATGTTGACCAGCTTGAAGAGCGGATCGTTGGGCATGTGCTTCTGGCAGAACTCCATCTGCGCCGTATAGCGGGGGTCGGTCTTGCGCAGCACGGCGTGGCCGTAGCCGGGAATGACATGGCCCGAATTCAGCGTGTCCCAGAGGGCCTGCTTGACGTTTTCCTCGGTGGGTTCGGCGCCGTTCAGCTTGCCCTGGAAGTCCTTGATCCATTCCAGCACTTCCTGGTTGGCCAGGCCGTGCAGGGGGCCCGCGAGGCCATTGAGGCCGGCGCTAAAGGAATAGTAGGCATCCGAAAGGGCCGAGGCCACGAGGTGCGTGGTGTGGGCGCTGACATTGCCGCTCTCGTGGTCGCTGTGGAGGATGAAGTACATCCGGGACACATCGTCAT
The DNA here is from genome assembly GCA_038320645.1 of Holophagales bacterium. Taxonomy (GTDB): domain Bacteria; phylum Acidobacteriota; class Holophagae; order Holophagales; family Holophagaceae; genus Geothrix. The sequence continues at coordinate 24,211 of JBBQEL010000035.1, forward strand.
AGGGCTTGGGGATGCCCATCATGTGGGCGAAGTTGGCACCCATGTCGAGTTTGGGATCGGCCGGGATGATATTCCCACCCTTGTACTTGTACCGGTAGATGAAGGCGGCGATCTCGGGGAGCTTGGCCAGCAGGTCGCAGGCGTCCTCGTACATCGGATCCCAGAAATCATTCTTCTTCAGGCCATGGTACTGCTTGTTGAACTTACTCTCCTTCTGCATGGCCAGCACCGCCGTGGAGAGCATCACCATCGGGTGGCTGTCCTTGGGCAGGGCGCGCAGCACATCGAAGACATAGGCCGGCACCTTGGCGCGGGAGAGGAAGTCCTGGTGGATCTCCTCGGCTTCCGCCGCCGTCGGGATCTCGCCGGTGAGCATGAAGTACCAGAACGACTCCACTGTCGGGTACTCGGCCCCTGGCAGCTTGGGCAGGGCGGCAAAGGTCTCGGGGATGTTCTTGCCACGGAACCGGATGCCTTCCTGGGAGTCCAGGTAGGAGAGGTCGGTCACCAGGCACTTGATGTCCCGGGCGCCGCCGATGCACTGGTCGATGGTCACCTCGTCGATGACGATCTTGCCGAACTCCTTCAGGAGTCGCGCGGTGCGTGGACGGTGTTCCTCGATCATTTCCCGAAGGCGTGTTTTGAGATGGGTCATGGCTGACTCCAAGGAAAAGAGACGTTGAGGGGTGGTCAATGAAAGAAGCGGGGTCGGATCATCATACGGGCATCGTTTATCGAGGGGATAGTATTCTTTAATGCTCATTATGGAATTTATCGGAGTGGGTCGGATGTTGAAAATTGAGTATGAATGGAGTGCCGGGGAGGTGCCGTGACCTGCGTCAATCTGTGGGTGTTGTCAGTTGCAATGATCGCCAGCGGGCTTGGGGCCCAGGAGACCCCGCGCCCCAACCGCGTGGCCTGGTTCGCGGGTTTTCCCGAGCCGCTGCCCGAAGGGGCAAGGGAGGTGGCGATCGAGGCCACGAGCCAGATGCTCCGCCCGGACCTGGAGCGCAGCTCCGATGGCCGCACCTTCGCCCGCCTGGATGGCGAGGAATGGCAGCTGACGGGGGACTGGGCGCTGAAAGCCGGATCCTCCCGGTTCAATGTCAGGATCCGCCTGGTCTCACGCTCGGGCGGCATCGCCGACCAGGCCCTCTGGAACTGGCACCAGATGTTCAATATGCCCCGGGGCGGCCGGGAGGACGCCCCGAAGAATCGGCTGGTCTACCATCTCGAGCGCGACGGCCGCGTGATCGGGGATCTGACGCGTCCGGGCCTGGCGCTCATGGATCTGGATGTGGCCTGGATCCGCCCCTTCGGCACCGCCGAGGCCGGTGGGCGCATCGGCGCCGCCCTCCAGTTGCCGACGGGCAGGCAGTCCGATTTCTCCGGCAGTGGCGGCACAGATGGGCTGGTGGGCGCGGCCCTCTGGCGGCGCTATGGCCGGTGGCGGATCTTTGGGCAGGCCGAGCGGGTTGTCCTGGGCCTGCCGAAGGTCAGCCCGTTGCGGACGGTCATGGAGCAGACCTCCTTCAGCCGGGCCTGGGCCACGGTGGCCTGGCAGGGCGAAGGCCCCGGCCTCACCTCGGGGCTCGGCCTGGAGGTCAGCCTCGGCTACGCCGGCAGCCCCTACCGCACAGGCCTTTCGCGTCTCGACCGCCCCGGGTGGCAGCAGCACTGGACCTTCCGGCACACGCGTCTGCCGCGCTGGCGCTTCGGCTTCAGCGAGGAGGCGGGCACCTTCGTCGCCCCGGACATCTCGGCCTTCGTGGCCTATCGATTAGGGGCCGTTGCGAAATAACCAGCGCGCTTCTGGTTGTTTCGTTACGGCCCCTTATGCCGCTCCCTCGCTGGAGACGATAAGGACAGTTTTGCGCCAGCGGCTTCAGGGACCGTTGATGGTTCTGTAAACTAGATGGTTCGTGCCGGAGTCACCATGCAGCCCAACCAGTACCGCGACGTGCGCCTCGAGAAGCTCGAGAAACTCAAGGCCCTCGGTCTCGAGGTCTGGCCCCGCAAGGCGCAGCGCACCCACGGCATCGCCCGGCTGGTGGCCGACTATGCCGAAGCCGAGACCTGGCCGAACGAGAAGCTGGAGGAGCTGGGGCTCACGGTATCGGTCATGGGCCGGATCCTGACCATCCGCGAAATGGGCAAGAGCGTCTTCGCGCACCTCACGGAGAACGGGGAGAAAGTCCAGGCCTTCTTCCGGATGAATGATCTGGCCGAGCCCGGCTGGGAGCTACTCAAGCTCCTCGACATGGGCGACTTCATCAGCGTCACCGGCCCGCTCATGCGCACCAAGACCGGCGAGCTGAGCGTGCGGGTGAAGGAGATCCAGTTTCTCAGCAAGGCCCTGCTGCCACTGCCCGAGAAGTGGCACGGCCTGCAGGACAAGGAACAGCGCTACCGCCAGCGGTACCTGGATCTCATCTCCAACGGCGACGTGCTGAAGACCTTCCAGACCCGCTCGCGCATCGTGAGCGCCGTGCGGCGCTTCATGGAGCAGCAGGGCTACCTCGAAGTCGAGACGCCCATGATGCAGCCCATCCCCGGTGGTGCCACGGCCCGGCCCTTCACCACCCACCACAATGCCCTCGACATGCCCCTCTACCTCCGCGTCGCGCCGGAACTTTACCTCAAGCGCCTCATCGTGGGCGGCTTCGAGAAGGTCTTCGAGATCAACCGCAATTTCCGCAACGAAGGCCTGAGCGTCCGGCACAATCCCGAATTCACCATGATGGAGATGTACGAAGCCGGTAGCGATCTGCGGGACATGATGGCCCTGACCGAGAACCTGCTCAGCACCCTGGCCGGCGAAGTCATGGGCTCGGAGCAGCTGCCCTGGGGCGAACATAGCATCTCGTATGCCGCACCCTTTCGCCGCCTCACGATGAAGGACGCCATCGCCGAGTACGGCGCCATCGAGCGCCACCTGTTGGAAGATGGCGACAGCGTCCGCACCCTGGCCCGGGCCGCCCACATCGAGGATGTCGACAAGAAGACCGTGGGCACCCTGCTGGGCGATCTGTTCGAGCATCACGCGGAAAAGCAGCTTATCCAGCCCACCTTCATCACGGACTACCCCATCGAACTGTCGCCCCTCACCAAGACGCTCGAAGGCGACGACCGTTTCGTGGATCGCTTCGAACTGTTCATCGGCGGCATGGAAATCGCCAATGCCTACTCGGAATTGAACGATCCTGTGGACCAGCTGGGCCGCTTCCAGGCCCAGATGGACGAGCGCGAGGCTGGCAATGACGAGGCCATGCTGCTGGACCAGGACTTCATCACCAGCCTCGAGCATGGCTTCCCGCCCACCGGCGGCGAAGGCATCGGCATCGACCGCCTGGTCATGCTCCTCACCAACAGCGCCAGCATCCGCGACGTCATCCTGTTCCCGCTCATGCGCCCGATGAAGCCACAGGATTCCGAAGAAACCGAATAGCTGGTCACGGAAGACGCGGAAGGGGGGCGGAAAGAAGGAATGAAGACTTCCTTTTCCGCGCTTTCCGTGTGATTTGCGCGCCTTCCGCGACCAGCCTCCCTTTGATTGAGCCGATGTGACTGAATCCGGCTCAGCCCGCTGGCATACTGTGACCCGCGATCTTTGGAGGCCCCATGCCTGTCCCGATGCTTGAGCTTGCGCCGCAGAACGCCGCCATCAAGGCCAAGGTGCTGGAGGGGCTTTCGGGCCTCATCGACCGTTCTTCCTTCATCCTGGGCGAGAACGTGAAGGGCCTGGAGGCCGAGATCTCCGCCTATGCGGGCGCCGCCCACGCCGTGGGCATGTCCAGCGGTACGGATGCGCAGCTCGCGGCCCTCATGGCCCTGGGCATCGGCCATGGCGACGAGGTGATCGTCCCCAGCTTCACCTTCTTCGCCACGGCGGGCGTGGTCTCGCGCCTGGGCGCGAAGCCCGTCTTCATCGATCTGGATCCGGCCACTTTCAACGCTTCCGGCGCTCTGGTCGAAGCTGCCATCACGCCCCGCACCAAGGCCATCATGCCCGTGCACCTCTTCGGTCAGTTGGCGGATATGCCCGGCATCATGGCCGTGGCGCAGAAGCATGGCTTGCCCGTGATCGAGGATGCCTGCCAGAGCCTGGGCGCCAAGGGCTGGGGCAAGTCGGCGGGCCAGTTCGGCGACATGACCGCCTACAGCTTCTATCCCACTAAGAACCTCGGCGCATTCGGCGACGCGGGCATGACCGCCATCCGTGACGATGCGGCGCTGGCGGCCCGGGTCCGCCGCATCCGCGTCCATGGCATGGAGCCTGTCTACATGCACCACGAAGTGGGCATGAACGGTCGCATGGACGAGTTCCAGGCCCTGGTGCTGCGCGCCAAGCTGCCCATGCTGGATGGCTGGCACGCGGGGCGGCGCAAGCACGCCGCCTGGTACCTGGAGCGCATGCAGGCACTGACGGCCGAAGAGGCCGTGCTGCCCCATGAGGTGGTGCCGGACGGCCGCCACATCTACAACCAGTTCACCATCCGCGTGAAGGGCGGCCAGCGGGACGCGCTGCAGGCCCACCTCAAGGAGCGCAGCATCGGCAGCGCCATCTACTACCCCATCTGCCTCCACGAGCAGCCTTGCTTCCTCGATCTCGGCTACAAGGCCGGCCAGCTGCCGGAATCCGAGCTGGCCGCCAAGGAAGTGCTCAGCCTGCCCGTCTACCCTGAGATGACCGAAGCCATGCGCGAGGAAGTGGCCGCCGCCATCCTGGGCTTCTTCGGGAAGAAATAGGGAGTTCCCCGGAATCGGGCGAGGCTGCTTGGGGCGGGTCCCCCGACCCGAGCAGCGGGGGCCCGGGGGGACGTAGTGAGCGAAGCGAGCAGGCGGTCCCCCCGGACAGCATCACGGCTGGGCAGCGGCGGCGGCGTCTACCCAGGTGTCCAGGGAGGCCTGGGCAACATCGTCCATGCCCAAGAATTGGATGCCGATGCCCACCATCTCCATGGGATCCGCGCCGGGGCGGCCGCCCAGTACATAGGACACGGCCGCGACGATGGGAGCCTTGGGCAGTTCCGGATGCTGCAGGATCAATTCTTCCAGCACCGCGCCCCGCTCGAAGAGGCGGGCATCGCGCGCGCCCACCAGGGCGAAACAGCCGCCGAGGCTCAGGTTGGTGATCCGTACATCCCGATAGCCATGCCCCTTCAGGGTGAAGGAAATACCGAACTCGGGCCCAACGATGATCCGCCGGGTGTCGCGACGATCGGCGTAAGAACTCATTCCGGCTCCGTGAGGTGGGTAATCGCTGCTTGGGTATCGACCGCTCCCAGGATAGACTGGATTTTCTGATCGGCCTGAACCCATCGGGGGACAGGGCGGGTTCCCAAGGACCTGACCCTGACGGCACTTGACGCCGTCTCACCCACGCGGGGACAACGCGAGCCTCATGCGCTGGCCGGACCCAACCCATACCTTTTCCTGGAGTCCCCATGGAAATCCTGTTGATCGAGAACGTCACCCACCTGGGCGCCCGCGGCGATGTCGTGAACGTCAAGGACGGCTACGCCCGCAACTTCCTGCTGCCCCGCAAGATGGCACTGCCCGTCACCGCCGGCAACAAGCGCCAGATCGAGCTGGAGAAGGTTCGCGCCGAGAAACTCCGCGCCAAGGAACTGGCCGATGCCAAGAGCCTGGCCGAGAAGCTTGAAGCCACCAGCCTCGCCGTGGCCAAGAAGGCCGGTGAACACGGTCACCTCTTCGGTTCCGTCACCAACGCCGATGTGGCCGAACTCTTCAAGGGCAAGGGCTTCACCCTCGACCGCCGCGATATCACCGTGCCCCACATCAAGGACGCGGGCACCTATGTCGTGGATGTGCGCCTCTACAGTGGCGTGCACGCCAAGGTCAATCTCGAAGTCAGCGCCGCCAACGTCGAGTAGCCAGCAGCCCATCCCATTCCTCATGTGGCCGGACCCCGCGCGGGCAACCGGTCACGCCGGGGTTCGCGTGCCATCGGGAATCCCGCCCATCCCATCCCAAGGAGCCCATCCATGGCGAAGTCCACTGCCAAGCCCGATACCCTCGGCATCGCCGAACTCGCTGCCAACCTCGCCGAGGCGCAGGATCTGTCCAAGGCCCGTGCCAAGTCCATCCTGGACGGCGTGCGCGATCACATCGTCGAAACCCTTCTGACCGGCAACCGCGTCAACCTCTTCGGCCTCGGCACCTTCGAAGTGCGCGCCACCAAAGAGAAGATGGGCCGCAACCCCAAGACCGGCGAAAGCATCAAGATCCCCGCCGGGCGGAAAGTCGTCTTTAAGACGGCGAAGGGTTTGAAGGATCAGATGTAGGTTCCTCCTGCCCTGCAAACCTGCGGTTTGCAGGTAGCAAAAGGCCGCCGGAAGGCGGCCTTTTGCTGTGAAGTGATTGCTTTTCGCTACCGGCGAAGCCGGCAGCTAGCTCCAAACCGCGAAGCGGTTTGGAGCCTACGACCCGAATTCCTCAGGGCTCAACGCCTGCAGGTACCGCGTCAGCAGCTTCTGCTTTTCCTGGGTGGCCTTCACTTTCTTCTGATAGATCGAGAAGCGATCTTCGGCGGGACGGATGGTGGGGAAGAGGGCGACAAGGTCGCCGCGCCTGAGTTCCTCCAGCACGCTGTAGCGGGGGACGAGCAGGGCGCCCATGCCGGCGATGGCGGCATGGATCATGGCGCGAATGTGGTCCATGGCGATGATGCGGTCCAGCAGGGGCTGCTCCTGGTCGGGCACGGCCATGAGGAAGCGGTGCCACCAGGCGCCGGCCTTGTCGAGGGACAGCACCGGCCCGCGGGCCAGGTCGGCGGGGACCTTGAGCCGGTGGGCTTGGCGGAAGGCCGGGGCGCAGGCCACCACATAGGTTTCCCGGAAGAGGGGTGCCTTCTTCAGGGTGGGCAGGGGGTGTTCCTGGCAGTCGATGATCAGGTCGAGGTCGTCCCGCAGCAGCGGCGTCAGCAGATCCTGGCTGAGGGTGAAGTCGATGTCGAGCTCGGGGTGGGCGGCCAGGAAGGGCTGCATGTGCTTCATGAGGATGCTGCTGCCGAACTCGACGGTGGTACCGATGCGGATGCGGCCCCGGGCCAGCGTCTGGTGGCGCCGCAGGTCGTCCGCCGCCGCGTCGAGGGTGGCGAAGACCTGTTCGCAGGCGTGGTAGAGGCGGCGTCCCTCTTCGGTCAGACCCAGCTCACGGCCCCGGCGGGAAAGCAGCGGCACGCCGGCGAGATCCTCCAGCTTGGCCATGGCGTGGCTGACGGCGGACTGGGTGCGGTGCAACCGGCGGGCGCAGGCCGTGAAGCTGCCGGTCTGGGCGAGCACGAAGAAAGTGCGGAGCTGGGGCAGGTCGAGGAGGGCATCCATGTACATGAATGATACTCATGTCTGGCGTGAATCGAATGAATTTCATAATTGAAACAAAAAACGATACTAATGGTTCCTGGAGGCGTGGCCATGCAGAAGATCCTGAAGGCACTTGGAATCGAAGAGGTGAATGCCGGTGGTTTCTCGGGGAGCTGGCTTGCCAGTGGCAAGGCCCAGACGGTGGTCTCCCCCATCAACGGAGAAACCCTGGCCACGGTCACGAATGTGACGCCCCAGGAGTTCGACGCCATCCTGGCGAAAAGCCATGCGGCCTTCGCCACCTGGAAGCTGGTGCCCGCCCCCAAACGGGGCGAGGTGGTGAAGGCCATCGGCGACGAGTTGCGCCGGAACAAGCAGTCGCTGGCCGAGCTGGTGACCCTGGAGATGGGCAAGACCCTCCGCGAAGGCCTGGGCGAGGTGCAGGAGATGATCGACATCTGCGACTTCGCCGTGGGCCTCTCCCGCCAGTTGTACGGCCTCACCATGCCCAGCGAGCGGCGCCAGCATCGTCTCCAGGAGCAGTGGCATCCCCTCGGCGTGGTGGGCATCATCACGGCCTTCAACTTCCCCGTGGCTGTGTGGAGCTGGAACACCGCCATCGCGCTGGTCTGCGGCGACACGATCCTGTGGAAGCCCTCGTCCAAGACGCCCCTGACCGCCATCGCCTGCACGAAGCTCGCGGAAAAAGTGCTGCGCGACTTCGGCTACGATCCCGCCATCTGCAGCCTGGCCATCGGTCGGGGCAGCGATATCGGCGATCTCATCAATACCGATCCCCGCGTGGCACTGGTGTCGTACACCGGTTCCGTCCCCGGTGGCCGGCATGTGGGCAAGCTGGTGCAGGAACGCTTCGGCAAGCACATCCTCGAACTGGGCGGCAACGGCGCGGTGATCGTGAGCGACAAGGGCGATCTGGAGATGGCCCTGCAGTCCGTCTACTTCGGCGCCATCGGCACCTCGGGTCAGCGCTGCACCTCCACTCGCCGGGTCATCGTGCACCGTTCGCTCCACGACGCCTTCCTGGAGCGCCTGGTGGCGCTCTACGGGAAGACGCCCATCGGCGATCCCCGGCAGGACGCGATCCTCATGGGGCCCCTGGTGGACAAGGGCGCGGTGGCCACGATGCTGGCCGCCATCGCCACGGTGAAAGCGCAGGGCGGGCGCATCGTCTACGGCGGCGAGCCTCTTCCGACGCCCGGCGGCTGCTACATCACGCCCTGCATCGCGGCGGTGCCCAAGGACCTGCCGATGTTGCAGGAGGAGACCTTCGCGCCGGTACTCTACGTGCTGCCCTACGACACCATCGAGGAAGCCATCGCGCTGCAGAATGGCGTGCCTCAGGGCCTTTCGAGCGCCATCATCACCAACGACCAGCGCGAGAGCGAACTGTTCATGTCGGCGGCCGGCAGCGACTGCGGCATTGCCAATGTGAACACCGGCACCAGCGGTGCCGAGATCGGCGGGGCCTTCGGGGGCGAGAAGGAAACCGGGGGCGGCCGCGAAAGCGGCTCCGATGCCTGGAAGGCCTACATGCGCCGCCAGACCAGCGCCATCAACTTCAGCGGCAAGGTGGAACTGGCCCAGGGCATCACGCTGGAGCTCTGAGGATCGGGATTTGCCGGGCGGGGGGAGCCAGTGCTCCCCCCGCCCGTTTTCCGGGGCTTCCCGCTAAGCTCAGGAGCGAACCCCTCTGGAGGCCCCCTTTGTCCGGGCCACCCGCCCCCACCCCGCAACTGGATCCAGCCCTGCCTCCGGTGCCGACGCCCCAGGGTGAGGGTGTGCCCTTCAGGTGGGCGTGGGTCGCCAGGTCGGTCCTGGTGGGAACCTGGATCCTGGTGGCCTTTGTCCATCTGGCTTTGCCCCGCGAAGCCCGCCTCCAGACCTGGCCCCTGGGCTACCTGCTGCTCGAACTCCTGGCCTGCGTGAGCCTCGCCTACCGGGCCTGGCGGACCGTCGGCGAAGAACGGCTCGCCTGGGGGATGCTGGCGGTTTCGGCCCTTCTGGAAGTGCCCAGTCTGCTGGTGCCCTTGCTGCAACAGAATGGCTACCTTCCGACCCAGTTCGAGGGACTGCCCAGCTTCCTCAGCCTGGTGACCGGGATCCTGGTCCTGCTGGCCGTGCTGAGCTTTCCCAAGGGCCATGACCGGGGGGGGATGTTCCGGCGGCGCGCCCTGGACAGCCTCATCTTTGCCGCCTCCCTGCTGTTCCTGCTGTGGGTGATGGGCGTGCAGGGCTCCCTCCACGGGGCGGCGGAAGGCGTGGGCCTGCGGGTCTTCGTGGCCTACCTGAACGTGGCGCTGCTCGGGGGCGGCCTCGTTTTCATGACCTCCTATCATCCAGGCCGCATCCACGGTCCGCTGGGCTGGTTGGCTGCTTCGGCACTCGCCTGGTGCGCGGCGATCTCCTGTTGGGCCCTGGCCGGCCTGCCTTCGGTGGTGGCCACCGAGCGGTGGATCCTCCTGGCGGGCGGCATCCCGCTCTTCCAGGGGCTCGCGGCCTGGTCCCCCCGCCGGGTGGAGGAGGTCATGGCCGGGGCCGATCCGCAACGGCGGGGCGCCGGCTTTCTCCCCTATCTGCCCGCCTCCATCGCCATCGGCGTGCTGGCGGTGCTCCTGGTCTGGGCGCCCCAGAACGTGACGAGGGTGGCCCTGGGGCTGTTCCTCGCCATGGTGGTGCTGCTGCTGCTGCGGCAATTCCAGGCCATCGTGGATCTCAAGGCGGCCCGCCGCACCCTTGAGGACCGGGTCCACCAGCGGACGGAGGCCCTCGAGCAGGCCCAGGACACGCTGTTGCGGACCGAGCGCATGAACACTCTGGCCCTGATGGGCGCCGGGCTGGCCCATGATCTCAACAACCTGCTGTGCGCCATGAAGAGTTCCGCGGAACTGGCGGCCATGAACCTCGAGGATGGCATCCAGATCGTTCCCGCCGACCTGCTGCGAATCGCCACCACGGCGGACCGGGCGGCGGGCCTGACCCGTCGGCTCATGGCTTTTGCCCGCCGGGAATCGGAGGTGCTGGTCGTCATGGATCTCGGGCAGGAGGTGAAGGAGATGGAAGCCACCCTGCGCCTCCTCCTGCCCCCTTCGGTGAGTGTCCACATCGAAGTGATCCCTGGTGAGGCCATGGTCGTCACCAGTTCGAGGCTGCGTCTGGAGCAGATGCTGGTGAACCTCGTGGCCAACGCCGGGGATGCCATGCCGGACGGCGGGAACCTCAACATCCTGGTGGGACCCGGCGCGGCCGGGACGGGTCAGGCCATGATCGAGGTGATCGATACCGGGACCGGCATGACGCCGGAGCTCCTGGAGCGCATCTTCGATCCCTTCTTCACCACCAAACCACCGGGAAAGGGCACTGGGCTTGGCCTCCCCTCCCTCAAAGCCATGGTGGAGGAGAGCGGCGGCAGTCTCGCCGTGGCGAGTGAACCCGGGAAGGGCTCCCGGTTCCTCATCCTGCTGCCTGTCGTCAGTAGGTGACGGGCCTCAGCCCCCGCTGATGAGGTGGATGACCTTGACCACCGCCCCATCGGGGACGGTGGCCGTGTCGTAGTCCTGCTTCGGGATCAGCGTGTCGTCCACATGGATGACCAGCATGGGGAAGCGGTAGTTCCTGGCCCGCAGGATGTCGCGGACGGTCATGCCCGTATGCCAGCCGAGCGGTTCCTCATTCACCTGAATCATGGGGATGGCCTGCCTTTGCTTTTTTCGAAGAGAATCGGGCGCCAGGGCGGCCGCATAAAAAACATGTGGTGCGATGACAAAA
>JBBQEL010000036.1:0-34743 GCA_038320645.1 Holophagales bacterium
CATCCAGACCAGGGCCATGTCCCGCAAAGCCCGCCCCAGCGATGGGGGCGGCGCATCAAACGCAGTGCGGGGGCCGACCAGGGCCTGAAAGGATCGAGCCAAGGGAAGCCGCATCACTTCCCCAGGAAGAGCGCTTTGAACGCGCGCAGGGGCAGCAGGTCCAGGAAGACCGGTGATTGGACCCGGGCGGCCATGGCCCGGGGGACGAAGAACGGCGGACGCATGGAGTAACGCTATCATTATCAGCGTCGGAGAGTGGTTCTTGACCCCGGGGCGGTTCGCGCCGATGGGAACTGGATGTCTGTTCCTCTCCGCCACATTCCCATGACCCCGCTCGATGAACTCCGCGCGTGGCTCGGGAACCACCTGGAGGGGGATCCCTCGGCCTCGGCCCGCCTCCATCAACTGCTCCACCTTCTGCGCCAGATGGCCCTGCCCGAGTTGGGTGGGCGGCTGCTCAAGCCCACATCCACCCCGGCCCTGAAACGGTTCATCTTCGGGCTCACCGCGAAGTTCGACTGGGCGGACTGGGTTCCGTGGATCTTCCAGACCCTGCAACAGGAACCGGATCTCGGCGTGTTCGACGAGGGCTGCACCGCCCTGGGGCGGCTGGAAGTCCGCCCGGCCAGGGAAGCCCTCGAAAAGCTATCGGCCCAGCGCACGGACCCCGATCGACAGCTGATCCTCCGCCGCGAACTGGGTGCCCTGGAGGCCCAGCAGTCCCTCTCCTTCTACCTGGGGCGGCTCCTGGAAGGGGAGGGAAACCCCCGCCTGGCCCACCAGGGCGCGCGCGGACTCACGGGTACGGCCACCCCCGAAGACCTCCCCGTGTTGTGGGAGGCCTCGACCAGTGCGGATCCGCTGGCCTTCAGATTGCTTCTGCGGGCCATGACCGAACTGCCCGGGGACGGCTCCGCCACACCCCTGATCGATCTGTTCCAGGTGACCCTGCGCACCCTCGAAGATCTCGAAGCACTCGAGCTCCTGACACAGAAGATCCAGACTGGCGCCCGTACCGCGGCCCGCTCCCAACTGGCCCAGGCCCTGGCCGTCCGCATGGGCGACGGCAATCACGAGGCCGTGCAGGCCCTCCTGAGCTCGCTGGATGAGGGCGAGGCGGGCCATCCGCTACCCCCACTCGATCAGCTCAAGGAACGGGCCAAGGGGCCCTTTGAACAGTTCCTCACCGAAGCGCTCATCGTCCTGATCGAAGGGAAGGTGGCCCGGTTCAGCGCCATGGTCACCGAGGCCCAAGACACGGCTTCGAAACGCCAGGCCATCCTGGGCGCCACCCTGGACCAGATCTGCGAAGGCCTTGCCCGGCAGGTGGCGGCGGGGTACCTGCCCAGTGACCAGGTGCTTCCGATGCTTCAGGCTGCCTTCGGACGCTATGCCCATAGCGAAGGCCTGGACCACGCATTCTGCCGGTTGGTGCCCGCGGCGGATGAGGCTGCCCTCGATGGCGTGCTCAGGGTATCCGAGCCCAAGCGGCGAATATACTGCCTCGACGTCCTGGGCGCCCGCGAGGAGGATGCCCTGGCGCCCTTCTTCCTTCGGGCCATGCAGGATCCCATCGTGGAGGTGGGCCAGCGCGCCATGCACCACTTCGGGAAGCTTCCCTCCGGATTTCCGCTGGTCCTGGGCCAGTTCCAGTCGGGCCATGTGGACCAGATCCGCACGGCGCTCAGGATCTTCACGGAAAACGGCACGAAGCCCGCGGCGGAACCCCTGATGGCCTTCCTCGGGACGGATGTGCGGGATGACCTCCTGCTGGAAGCCGTGGGAGCCCTGGGGGCGATCCGCCACCCCGAGGCTGCCCCCGCGCTGCTCGACCTGCTCCACGACGGCAAGCCCGCCCGGCTCCAGGAGGCGCTCGTCGAGGCACTGGCTGCGCTCATGACCCCCGCGGCCGGCCTGGGGCTCCTGGCCAAATCAAGCCAACTGAAGCTCTCCCATGTCCTCATCGTGACCCTGGAGGGGGCCATGGCGGCCTTCCCGGGCTTTGAGCGCCCCCTGCCCCAGGATGCCCTCGGGGATCTGGAGCAGCTCATCACCCGCTGCTGCGACGAACGGGAAGGGGAAGGGCAACGCCTGCGGGCAATCCTGGCCACCCAGCACCTCTACTGTTTCGATCAGGGTCTTTATTCCCGGCTGAAGGATGCCTTCTCCGATTTCCTCTTCGATCTGCGTACCAAGGGTGACTGGGACCGGGAGACCACCGACCGGGTCGCCGCCGTGGTGAAGGAACTGGGGCGGCGCAGTGCCAGCCTCGGCCACATCGCCAGCAAAGAGGAGCAGGTACGCGCCCTGGTCCAGGGAGTGCCGCAAAAGGGGCCCACCCGCGCGCCCTCGCTGCTGGCGCTGCGGGAGATCCTGCACGATCCCGAATTCATCATGCGGGCCGAATTGGCCAGGGAACTCGCGACCTTCGTGCAGAAGGAACTCGACCGGAAGGACCAGGACTGGCGTGAAATGGCCCGCCTGTGCGAGATCGGCGGTCTCACCCGCCAGGCGGAGCTGACGGAGCCGCTCAAGCAGCTGTTCAACCGGGCCGCGGGGCTGGGGTTGCGCAGCGCTGCGAAGGAGGCTCTGCTGGCGCTCGGGTTGAGTGAAGCCGACATCTCCCGCCGGGCACCGATTCGCACCATATTGCTGCTGGAACCCAGCGCCTTTTTCAGGAAGCGCCTGCTCGTCGCTCTTGGAACAGGGTGGGAGGTCCGCGAGGCGGGAAGCCGCACGGAGGCCGCACCCATGCTGTCGGAGCGCCCGGTCGATCTGCTCATCTCCGAACAGGCAGACGCCATGGGCGACCTCCGGCCCTGGATCAAGATGCAATGCGAGACACGCCGCTGCCGACAGGTGCTGTTGTCGACAGCCGCCAGGGATGGCGGGGCAGGCGAGCCCTGGCTCATGGGCGTGCTCTACAAACCCTACGCGCCCGAAGCCCTGCTGAAGGCGCTCGAGCCCTGAGCAGGCCCAGGGGCGGCTATGCTTTCCTTCTGAACTGAGGCCCCCATGTTCGTTCTGCCTTTATGGCTCAACCCCCCGGCGGTGCTGTGCTTCCTGCTGCCCGCCCTGGCGCAGGCGCAGACGCCACCCCAGGCCCAGCCTCAAACGCAGCTCCAGCCGCAGGACGCAGAACTGGCCGAACGGCTGTTCCGCAGCGGCGAGCGGGCCTATTCGGCCAAAGCCTACAAGGAGGCCCAGGACACCTGGACGCAACTGCTCCAGACCGCGCCGAAAAGTTCCTACGCATCCCAGGCCCTGCTCCGGCTCGCCCGTCACCAGGTCGAGGTAGAGCTGAAGCCCGAAGCGGCTATGCCGCACCTGGACCGGCTGCGGGCCGAGTACATCAAGTCGCCCGAAGCTGCGGAAGGCCTGCTCCTGCGCGGCGAGCTGCTGGCGCGGCTGGCTCGCCGGCCCTCGGAACTCAAGGACGCCATGGCGGAGTTCAACCGGGTCCTGGACCTCTTTCCCGACTCGGCCGCCTGCCCCGAGGCCCGCCTTCGGTTGGGCCGGGCCTGCCGGGATCAGGGGCATCAGGGACGCGCCCTCCAGCTGTTCATCGACGCCTTCCGCCTGCGCGAAGACGCCCGGGTGGCACCCCAGGCCATGCTCGAGGCCGCACGGACCCTGGACGCCATGGGGGATCTGCCGGGCTGCCTCCAGATGCTCCAGCGCCTGCGCACCAAGGCGCCCCAGAGCCCCGAAGCGCAGGAAGCGGTTTGGCGCACCGCCGTTCTCGTCAAGCACCGCCTGCAGAAGCCGCCCCTCAAGAACGAAGGACCCTGGCCCGCTGGTCGGGTCAAGTGGCTGAAGACGCCGACCCTGCTGGCCCTGGCACCAGAGGGCGATCTGCTGATCTTCCAGAACGAACTCGACCGCGCTTTCCGCCTGCATGGAAGCGAACTCGCGCCGCTTGGACCCGCCGCACCCGGCACCCGGGCGCTGCTCGCCGCCCCTTCCGGCGCCCTCTGGCTGTTGACCAAGGCGGGGCTCCTGCGCGAGGACAGTCCCACCATCCTGCCGCTCGCCGGGCTCGGGGCGATTTCCGGCGCAGCCCTCGATCGCTGGGGCACCCTCTGGGTGGCTGACGCCAAGACGCCGGCCCTGACCCTCTTTCCGCTGGAGGGTGCCCCCCGCACGGTGGCCTCCCCGACGGCCTCGGCCCTCGCCCCCCTTCCCGGAGGCGGCGTGATCATGGCCGCGGATGCCGATCGCAAGCTGCTCTTCCTCGGCCCTGACGGCCAGCCGCAGATCATCATTCCCTACGGTAAAGACCTTCCGGCCCCCTTCCGGTCCGTCACCGCCCTCGCCTCGGATGGCGCCGGTCAGGTGGCGGCGCTGGTGGACGGAGGTGATTTCGGCGA
The DNA here is from genome assembly GCA_038320645.1 of Holophagales bacterium. Lineage (GTDB taxonomy): Bacteria > Acidobacteriota > Holophagae > Holophagales > Holophagaceae > Geothrix. Next base: position 4,371 of record JBBQEL010000036.1, read on the forward strand.
AGGCGTGGTGATCTTCGGACCCGATGGCGCCGTCCTCCGCCAGGCCACCTTCAAATCTCTCGGGATCAGTGGTCGCATCACCGCCCTGGTCCTCGACCGCACTGGCGGGGTGATCCTATGCGACCGCCGCAACGATCTGCTGATCCGGTTGAACTGATATGCGCCTCCGCTCCCTGCTTTCCATCCCTGTGCTCTGCCTCACCCTGTGGGGCCAGGATGCCGCCCTCAAGGAGACCTTCCTCCAGGCCAAGGCCCTCTGGGCCACCCAGGGTGACCGGGAAGGGGCCACCGCACGCTTCGACAGCGTCGCCGCCGCCCTGGCTCCGAAGGGTCTCGCCCTGGAACCCGAATGGATCCAGGTGCTCTCCGAAACCTACAACTGGCTGGCCGTTCTCGATGACCGCAGTCCCCAGAACAAGCCCCGGGCGCAGGTGCGCTTCCAGGCCCTCATTGATCTGAACCCCGATTTCGATGTGGATCGCGCGCTGACCTCCCAGCGCCTCGCGACCCTTTTCGACCGGTTGAAGGGCGAGAAATATGCCCTGGTCAAGCTGAGCTACGCGCCGGAAGGCGGCCGGTTGCTCGTGAACGGGAAGGCCGGCGCACCGTTGGTAAGGAAGCACCTCCCTTTCGGCACCCACAAGCTGACCTACACCCGGCCCGGCCACGCCGCCGCCGAGATCACGCTGGAACTTGGCCCTCGCGACGCGAAGTCCGCCGATTTCAAGCTCACCCGCATCGCCTCGACCCTCACCCTCTACACCCAGCCGGCCGATGTCGAAGTCCTGCTGGATGGGAAAAGCCTGGGCTTCGCCATCGGCAAGGCTGGTTCCGAGGCGGGGCCCCTGGCCATCCCCCTGGGCCTGCGCCCGGAGGAGCTTTCCGCGCCGTTCGTGATTCCCGAGCTGCCGCCCGGGAAGCATCGCCTCGAACTGCGCGCGCCCTGTTTCCGGACCAGGGTGCTTGAACTGGGCGCGGACCTCGCATCGCCTCCGGCTGACCACACCCTCGAACCCATCCGGATGGCGCCCTCCAAGGGCACTGTATCCGTGAGCTCCATCTGGCCCGGGGGCGAGTTGTTCCTTTCGGGCCAGAGCCTCGGACCGCTTCCCATCGTGAATGCCCCGGTCTGTTCGGGACCCTACGACCTGCAAGTGCGATTCCCCGCCGGCGGCTTCTCCCAGCGGATCACCGTGGAGGAGGGCCTGACCATCCAGCTGGAGGCCCGCCCGAAACCACGCCTGGCCTTCGCGGGGCTGGAGGGTGGCGAGTTCACCGGCCGGGCGCGCTTCCTGGCCCAGCTCGAAGCGCTTGGGGACCGCTTCCAACCCTTGGCCTACCTGCCCGCACGCCCTGACGAGCCCCCGCGGGAAGCCCTGGCTCGCCTGAAGGCCTCCCGCGAGGCCGAACTGATCCTGCTTGCCACACCGGTCGCGGACAAAGTGATCCATCAGGTCGAACTGCTGCTGACCACCCTCGACGGGGAAGAAGAACGGCTCCTGGTGAAGCCGCTGGAAGAGGATCCACTGGGATCCCTGGCAGCACGCCTCAATGCCGTCCCGCGCCTCCAGAAACCCGGGCTCGGACTGTCGCTGCTGGATGTCCCTGGTGAAGCGGGCCCCTGGGTGCTTAGCGCCTCGGAAGCAGCCGTGAAGGCGGGCATCCAGATCAGCCAGCCCCTGCTTCAGGTCGAGGGGAAGCCGGCCCCTTCGGCCCAGGCCATCCACCAGTTGCTGGATACTGCAAAGGACTCCCTGTCTGTCCAGCAGGGGGGCGCCGTGGTGGCCCTGCCCATCCAGATGGAGGCCCTGGAGGTTCCCCTGGGTTCCCCCGCGCTCTGCTATCCGGCGGTGCTCGCCCATCTGCGCCTGCAGTATGCCGGCGCGAAGGGCGACGCGGCCAACCTCGTCAAACTCAACCAGGCCCTTGTCCTGATGCAGTTCCGCAAGTACGACAAGGCCATCGAACTGTTGCGGGATACCCGGCTCAGCACCGTGCGCGGCGTCAGCCAGGGTACCGTCGACTACCACACCGGCATCTGCTTCCTGCACCTGGGTACGGCCTACCAGTCTGAAGCTGGGCAGGCATTCCGGCAGGCCCTGAAGTATCCTCAGTCAACCCTCCTCGGTCCCGATGGCCCCCTGGTCGCTCCCCTGGCCAGACAGGCGTTGGAAGATCTGAGGTGAATCGGAGGATTCCATGCAGCGTCAGCGCGGTGAAGGCAAGATCGGATGCGTCGTGTCCATGCTCGTCCTGGGCGTGCTGGGGGCGGTGGCCTTCAAGGCCGTGCCGGTCTATTACGGCGACAGGGAGTTGATCGACGCCTGCGATTTCATTGCGAGCGGCGCCAGCAAGAAGCCCATTGAAACCCTCGAGCGCGAGGTCAAGGAGAAGGCCAAGGAATTGGGCGTCATCGAGGCGCTCACCGATAAAGGTGCGATCCGCGTCACCAAGTCGAACAGCGGCGAATCGGGCACCTGCACCATCACCCTCCGCTACAAGCGCACCATCGACTTCTATGGCGCCTACAAGTGGACCCTGGTGACCGACAAGCGCATCTCCAAGCCCATCTTCGAAAACATCAGCTGAATCCGCTGATCTGCCCTTGCAGTCGGAGCCGCCTCGCGGCAACCTGCCCCCATGACTCTGTCACTTCCTGAAGACAGCCATCCTGGAAAGGGCGGGGCTCTGCACCCCGTCCGGATCCCGGGTTCCAAGTCCGTTACCAACCGGGCCCTGCTGCTGGCGGCCCTCGCACCCGGAGTGAGCGTCCTGCGGGGTGGCCTGGAAGCCGAGGACACCCGGTGGATGCGCCAGGCACTCCGAGGGCTGGGCCTCTCGATCGAGGAACGCGCCGGGGCCTGGCAGCTCCAGGGCGGCCAGAGACCGCACGCAGAAGGCCCGCTCTGGCTCGGCGCCTCCGGCACGACACTGCGGTTCCTCCTGCCCTGGCTGGCCCTCTGCGCGGATGGGCCCATCCGGCTGGAGGGCGATCCCAGGCTCTTCGAGCGGCCCCTGGAGCCGCTGTTGGCACCCCTCCAGGCGCTCGGTGCGAGTTGGTCTCCCGATGCCAAGGGGGCTTGGCTCCACCCGACCACTGAGCCACCGCCGCGCCTGGAGCTCGTCGTGGACGCGCGTCTCAGCAGCCAGTTCCTGTCGGGCCTGGCCTTGGCCGCCGCGGCCCTGCCGGAAACCAGCCTCCTCACCTGGACCGAAGTGGCCAGCCCGAGCTACCTGGACCTCACCACCCAGTGGTTGCGGCGCTTCGGCTGCGACGCCCAGCTGGAACCTGGGCGCTGGCACATCCCCGGTGGCGCACTGGCCGCCCGGACCCTGGAACTCCCGGGAGACTGGAGCGGGGCTGCGGCCTTTCTCGCCGCCGCGGCGGTCACCGGACGCAAGCTGCGCCTGGGCCCCCTGGGCCCCGGGGACGCCCAGGGAGATCGCGCCATGGTGGCGATCCTGGAATCCGCCGGGTGCTCGGCCACCTGGGTGGAGCCACAGGTCCTTGAGGTGGTGGGCCCCTTGCGCCGGGGACTGGACGCCGATCTGACGGACTGCCCGGACCTTGGCCCGGTCCTGGCGGCCTTGGCCGCCCTGGCGCCCGGCCCCTCCGAGTTGCGCGGGCTCCAGACCCTGCCCCTCAAGGAGTGCGACCGGCTGGACGCCTCCGCCGAACTGGTGCGCTGGCTGGGCGGCCAGGCCGAGGTGATCGGCAACCACACTCTGCGCATCATCCCGGGCACGCCCGTCGGAACCCGTGTGCCCTTCGACCCGCGCAACGATCACCGCATGGCCTTTGCCGCCGCGGTGGGTGGCCTCCGCTGGGGCGGTGTGCTCCGGGATCCCCATTGCGTCGCCAAGACCTTCCCTGATTTCTGGGGTGTCTGGCGGGGGATGTTCGGATGCTGAGGGCCGCCTGGCTGGGCGACTGGAAGGCCCCCTGGGGCCTCGATCGGGGCCGCCGCTGGGGCGATGCCGCCTGGGCCCTGGCCGCCATCTCCCAGAGCTGGTTGCTGGGCGGCCACGAGGGGCGTTGGCCCCAGTTGGAGCAGGAGGCCCGTCGCCCCCTGGGGCCCCAGGTGCTGGCGGTTCCCACCGTCTTCAAACCCCGGCCCGATGCGGCCTGGGTCGCCCTTCTGCGGCACGGCAGCGCCGGCGTGCCTGCGGCCCAGCGGGGCGGCCGGGAGGACGAACTGCTGGCCTGGGCCTGGGAGGCGCTTCTAGAGGGGGATGGAACCCCCTGGATGGCGGCGGGCTCGGTGTTGCTGGACCTGCCTCAGCGCCTCCGCTGGGTGGCGCTCCTGGGCGCCGTGGACGAGGGCGGCACTCTCCGCCTTCCACCTTTTCTGGACCTGCTGCCGCCCGGGTGGCACACCCTGCCACCGGGCTGGTGGGAGATCCTGCTGAGGCATCAGGATGCCGAGGGCCGGCTGCTGCCCGAGGGTCCGCTGGATCCGGGCCTGCCCTGGCCCGCCATCCAGCGTCATGCGAATCCGCTGGTGATGCCGGCGCTGCCCGAGGAACTGGTACCGCATCGCCAGGCCCCTTGGCTGCACGAACTCTCCCCCGGCACCTGGATGATGGACCCGGGGATCCGTGCCTGGGCCCGGGGACTCGGAGCCTCCGCTCCAGGTTTCGGTCCTCTGGTTCCAGCGAATCTGGGCGCCGGCGCGCCGCCCGATGCTTCCCTGGCCGATGTGCTGAATCTGCGGATGCCCCTCGTCCATCCCACTGGCTGGACGGCCTCCTTGGAAGCCGATCTCCGCGAGGATCTGCATCGCCCCGAGCCCCCTCCCGCTTCTGGGCTGCCCAGCTGGGACCGGCTGCGCATGCGCTGGGGGGGTGAACCCGCTCCCCCCGCCCCGGCCTATCCCGCCTGGGGAAGCAAAGCCCACCCCTGTGCAGACCCCTTCCACTGGATGGCCCGGGGCCTGGAGGCGGATCGGGCCTGCGTGCCCGAAGGGGCCCTGCGGGCCTTCACCCTGGCGCACGCCCACTTCCTCCGCCTGGGCGCTGCCGGTTGGGCGGCACGGGCCGCTTCCAACGCCGCCTACATGGCCCTCAGGTGGGCCGACCTTCCCGCCCATGGCCGCTGGGCCGCACTGCGCGGTCCCCTACCCCCTCCCTGGCAAGACCTGGAGGAGGCCCAACTGGCCGAGGTCTACAATGAACCTGCCGCGGCCCTCACCCGCATCCGAAGGCTGGTGGACTCCCACCCGGACTTCCCCCAGGGCTGGGGCCTGCTGGCGGGCCATGGCCTGGATCGGGAGCGCTGGGATCTGGTGCGGGAGGGCCTGGTTCATATCCAGGGCCACCCCTACGCCCGCTTTCTCGAGGCTGCCCTGGGCCCTTTGTTGGAGGGGCCCCCGACCGGAGCTGATCCCGAAACCCGGCTGAGCTGGGAGGCGCATCGCCTTTTCCGTCGGACGGGGAACACCGAGGCTTTCTGGTCGGCCTGGGAGGCCTGCCCCGCCCAGGTCTTGCGGCTTGAATTGGGACTCCAGGTCCTGGAGCGGGTCCCTGGCCAGCGCACCGCCGGGTACCTGCTGGCGCTCCAGGCCATCGCCGATCGCGCGGCCTCGCTGCGGCACCAGCGGCGCTTGGCCGCCCTGTGGCCCGAGCCCCAGGCCGACCCCGGCCAGGCTCCCACACTCCTCTTCAAGGATTGGCTGGCCCAGAGACCCACGCCCACCTGGATCGCCTGGGAAGAGGAAGGCAAGCTGCACACCCTGGGGACCGGCGAGGCCCCACCGGAAGGCGCCCTCAGCCGCCTGGCGAAGGACGGCGCCCTGGCGGCCTTCACCCACGGCGCCTGGGTCTGGCGTGGCCATCCGCTAGTCTGGGAGGGCTGCCCAGTGGGCGCGGTGCTGCTGGGCCAACCCCTGGATGCCGCGCCCGTCCAACCCCTTGAGCCCTTGCTCATCTCACCTTGGTTGGCCCGCATCCGCGCGCGCCGGCCCGCGGAGACCGTGATCGAGGCCGGACTCCTGCTCACCGATGGCAGCGAACCGATGGCCTCTGTCCTGCGCGAGCTGGATCGCGTGGCGGGTTCCGATCTGCCGGTGCTCATCCTGGGCGCCACCGGGACCGGCAAGGAATTGGCAGCCCGGGAACTCCATCAGCGCTCGGGGCGCCCGGGCCCGCTGGTGGCCGTGAATTGCTCTGCCTTCGCCGAAGGCTTGCTGGAATCGGAACTGTTCGGCCACACAAAGGGCGCCTTCACCGGCGCCGACCGCGACCGCCGCGGTGCCATCGAAACCGCCCGGGGCGGCACCCTGTTCCTTGACGAAGTGGCCGATCTGTCGCCGCGCCTGCAGTCGTTGCTCCTGCGGGTGCTGCAGGAGCGGGAGATCCGTCGCGTGGGCTCCGACCATTCGGTGAAGGTGGACGTGCGCTTCGCCGCCGCCACCCACCGGCCCCTGGAGGATCTGGCCACGGCGGGCGCCTTCCGCCGCGATCTGCTGTTCCGGCTTCAGGGTGCCGTGCTGCAGCTGCCCTCGCTCGCCGAACGCCGCCACGAGTTCCCCTTCCTGCTTCCGCGCCTCACGATCCGGGCCGCCCAGTCCGCGAAAAGACCCCTCCCCGCGCTGGCGCCGGGCCTGCCCCAGGCCTTGGCCCGGCTGCCCTGGCCGGGCAATGTCCGCCAACTCCTCCATCTGCTCGAACGGGCGATCCTGCGCTGTGAAGACGGCATCCTGAAGCCCCGCCACTTCCCGGAACTGGAGGTGCCGATCCTGCAGGCCCGCACCTGGGATGAGGCCACCCGCACCTTCCAGCGACGCCTGCTGCTGGACACCCTCCAGGCCTGCAACTTCCGCGTGGTCGAGGCCGCCCAGACCCTCGGCCTCGCCCGCCCCGCCCTCTACGCCACGGCGAAAAGGCTGGGAGTCGATCTGGTGGCCGAGCGCGAGCGCCAGCCCGGAGAGCCCTGAAATCAGGTTGCTCAAGGTCTGAAGAACAGAATCAGAGCCGCCGTCCGAAGCTCCGCTCCAGCTCGCCGAGGGTCAGTTTCTTGAGGATCGGCCTTCCATGGGGGCAGGTATTTGGGACGTCGCAGGCCAGCAGATCCTGGATCAACCGGAGGGCCAGCTCGGGGGGTAAGGCGTGGTGCTTCTTGATGGCCGCGCGGCAGGCCAACTCAGCGTTCAGATCACGGCGGAAGGTGTCGAGGTCCACGCGCCCCTCCCGCTCCAGGCGGGCCAACAAGTCCTCCAGCAGCGCCTGGGGGTCACGGTCCGCCAGGAAATCCGGCAGGCCCCGGACCACCAGGGCATCGCCCCCAAAGGGATCAGCCTCCACCCCGGCGGCTGCCAGCTCGGCCAGAAAGGGGGTGAGCCGCGCCAGCGCTTCTGGGCCCAGCTGCACCACCTGCGGCGGCATCAGAGGCTGGATGGCGGGAGCGTGCCGGCGCAGAAAGAGCCGCTCGAAGAGCACGCGTTCGTGCGCCACGTGCTGATCCACGATCCAGAGTTCGGGTCCGCCATCACCGACGATTTCCGCCAGCAGATAGGTCCGCTGAAAGGCCCCCAGGTAGCGGATGGCTGCGCCCTGGCCCGCAGCTTCCGCCACCCCTGAAGGGGTCGGTACATAGGCGTAGACCGTATCTTCAGGGTGAGGGGCGAAAGCGTCGGCGAGGGCCTGGTAGGCACCCAGGGCACCGCCCGAGTGATCCGGCCAAAGTCTCGGATGCTGCTGGTGGGCGCGGCGGGAGGGGTCCAGCTCGAACTCGGCCTCCAGAGGCTTGGGCGGCAATTCCAGAACGGAGGCCAGGCCTCCGCGCAGCTTCGCCCAGGCTTCATCTGCGGCGGTCCGCACCCAGGCGAAGATGCGCTGGGGTTCGCGGAACCGCACTTCGGCCTTGGTGGGGTGCACGTTTACATCCACGGCTTCAGGCGGCAGTTCCAGGAAGAGCACCGCGGCGGGATACGAGCCTTTGGCGAAGGTACCGGACCAGGCCTCGGAGAGCGCTGCCAGCAGGAGACGATCACGCACGGCCCGGCCGTTCACGAAGAGATACACATGGTTGCGGTCGCGGAAGCTGAGGTCCGGCGGGGACACGAAACCCCACAGACGCCAGGGCAGCTCTCCGTTCACGAAGGGCACGAGACGGCTGAGCTTCTCGCCCAATAGGGGCGCCAGCCGCTGGCCTGCATCCTCCACGGGTGGCAGCACCAGGGGTGCGCCGCGATCAGGGTGGATGGTCCAATGCACGCCCGGAGAACTCAGCGCCAGGCGCGCCACGACGCCCCAGAGCTGGGCGTGCTCGGTGTCGGTGGATTTCAGGAAGCGCCGCCGCGCTGGCAACTGCGCGAAGAGGTCCCGCACGGTCACCGTGGTCCCCCGGCTGCGAGGCAGCGGCTTGACCTCCTTGATGACGCCGAATTCGGAACGCAGGCGGTGACCCGCGCCTTCGGCCTCCGCGCTCACCAGGTCGAAGCGGCTCACACTGGCGATGCTGGGCAGGGCCTCGCCACGGAAGCCGAAGGTACCTAGGTGGCCCAGGTCCTCCGCCGTGCGCACCTTGCTGGTGGCATGGCGCTCCAGGGCCAGGTACAGCTCGTCGCGAGCCATGCCTGAGCCATCGTCCGCCACTTCCAGAAGCTTCTTGCCGCCCTCTTCCCAGGCGACTTCGATGCGCCGTGCCCCGGCATCCAGGGCGTTCTCAGCCAGCTCCTTCAGCACCGAAGAGGGCCGCTCCACCACTTCCCCGGCCGCAATCTGATTGGCCACCTGGTCCGGGAGAATGCGAATGCGGGACATGGCTAAGAAGCTATCAGCTATTGGCTCCCGGCTGTCAGCTGGCCGCCCCTTGCCAACCTTTTCGGCAGCCATCCCTTTAGGGCCAGGTGACCGAAATACGCCAACAGGAAAGCCCCCGCGCTGATCCCGTGCACCCAGGCGTAGCAGGTGCGCAACACCGGGTTGGTGGCCACCTGGACGATGTAGCCGGACAGTACCATCGGCGCGATCAGCATGGCCGTGCCGGCCCCGCTCCAACGGCCTTCCGATCCCTGCTGGATTTTTGACCACACATGGCCGCGCACCATCACCCCCAGGCAGAACACCAAGGTCGGCGCGGCGAGAATATGGAAATGCTGCGCGGCACTCAGCCAGGGATGAGGCTCCGGTCCAAACTCCCCGGCCCGCTGCCCAAACCATCGCAACAGGCCGTCCATCAGGCCTGTGCCAGCCGTGATCAGGGCGGCGAGGTGCAGGCTCCAGCGTTCGATTGGGGTCATTTCACCTCCCGGTAGAGCACCTGGTGGAGCGCCAGGCAGCGCCGCGCGGCGTTGGTCATGGCGTGGGCGGTCAAGGTGGCGCCCGAAAGCGGACGGATCTCGCCCTTGAGGCTCAGGTGCGCATCGAGGTTCTTCCCCTCGAACTGCCGGACCCAGGCCTCCTTCGCCATGTATTCGCCAGGTTCGCGGAAGACCACCGCCTCCACCCGTAGGATGCGGCCTTCCGGCGCTACCGCCACCAGCAGGGTTTCGTTCAAGGTCCGCACCCGGTGGGTGTCGAAGTAGCCGATCCCCACCAGGGCCCCGTTCTTTCGGGCTTCATAGACCACGATCCAGCGTCCCGGCACCTCCGTCTGAGCCAGTCCCTTGACGCGTTCGGCCTGGGCCTCGGTGAGCACGTGCTCCTTGCGGATGAGCTGAGCGCCCGGGAAGGCCAGGGCCAGGGCCTCCTGGGTGGTTGGCAGCGCCGCGAAGAGCGGCAGGGAAAAGGCGAGGGGTGCCAGGACGCGGATCATCGCTGCCTCAGAAATAGTAGCCGAGGGCCATGCTCACTTGATCCCGGCCCGTGCGGGCGCGGTTCTCGACCCTGGTGATGTCCAGCTTCACCGCCACCTGGGGAATGGGCTTATAGGCCACGCCCGCCGTGATCTGGGTCTGATCATTGGCCAGGTCGGCGGCCACACCCGCCACCACAGCCTGCTGGGTGTTCAAGCGCTCCCAGCGGAGGTAGGGGATCAGGGCCTGCCTGGACCCGGTGAGGCCGAGCAGGTCGTAGCCCACCTCCAGGTAACCGCCCCACTGCTGAGTGCCCAGTTTCTTAACGGCACTGGCCGGGGCCAGGGCGGTGAGGCCGCCCTCGGAATTGGTCATGCGGGCGTAGAGTCCGCGCAACTGGAATCCACGGGCCTTGTACTCCGCGTGCCCCTCCACCAGGGTGGTGCGGATGGGCTCTCCACTATCTGCCTGATTGCTGTTCCCAGTGTAGGCACCCAGGCCGAACGTGGTGCCTGGAATGGGGTTCCAATCCAGGCGGCCTGTGAGTGCGAAGCTTTCAGCCAGCGCCTTGGATCCATTCTGACGGCCGGAGCGGATGCCGGTGGCGCCGAACTTCGAGGCATCCAGGCCGTTGAGCAGGTAGGCCCGGTAGGTGAAGTGGGCGGGCAGCTCGCCATGGATGCCCGCGCCATTCTCCCGCCAGGTGGTAGGGATGATGCTGCCCTCCACGCCCGGGCGCCGGGCCCCGAGGTAGGTCGGCGGTTCATGCAGCTCGTTGACGAAGCCCAGGGGCACCAGCACCATGCCGGCGCGAATATTGAAAGCCGGGTTGATCAGGAAATCCAGGTAGGCGAACTCGACGGCCACCTCGCCGGCACTACCGGTGGCAGTCTTGGCGTGCTCGAACTCGATCTCCGTGTTGAACACGATGCGCTCGTCGAACTTGTAGCCCACGTAGAGGATCTGGCGGACGAAGTCCACCGTATTGGCTTTGGGGCTGTACGTCCCGTTCTGCAGTTTTGAAGCGAAGTTCTCATAGAGCATCTCGCCATAACCACCGATGCTCAGGCCCCCCCTGGTGCCGTACACTTTCGAGGCTGCAGGGGCCATGCCGAAATGGCCCGTCTCGCCTGCCACCGGCGCGGCAGTGCCCGTCTTCTGGGATTCCAGTTCCCGGGACAGGGTGTCCAGGCGACGCTCCAGGTCCGCGATGCGCTTCTCTGCGTCCGGCTTTTCCTGGGCGAAGCCCGGGGCCGCGAGTAGCGCGCACATGAGGGGGGTGAGCAAGGACTTCATTGGTACTCCAGGGAGTGGGTGGTGGGGCTCAGGAGGCGGAACGACCGGGTCATCCGGAGGCCGCCGTCGTTCAGGAGAAAGGCCGCCGCCACGCCGTGGCGGTCGGCCCAGGCCAGGCCCACCTCGGGGCCCAGCACATACAGGGCGGTGGAGAGCACGTCCGCCGTCAGGGCGTCGGCTGCCACGACGGCTGTGCTGCCCCAGCCTTCGCAGGGCCGGCCGGTGCGGGGATCGAGGAGATGGCGGCCCCGTTCCGAGGTGCCGCTGCAGGACAGCGCGGCGTTCCAGAGCTGCAGGTCCAGGCGCGGACGCCGCCGATCTATCGGATCGGCGATGGAGACTGCCCGCGGCTTGCCCCAGGCCAGGATCTGGCCGCCGAAATCGAGCCAGCCCGAGGACACCCCCGCGGCCTCCCGCATACGGTCGAGGGTATGGCCCTTGAGAAAGCCGCCCTCCTCCACACCGGCGCTGGGATCGCAGAGGCGGGCGGTGCCAGCGGCTTCATCCAGTTCCAGGAGGCTTGCCCCTGAAGCCTGGCGGGCCTCGGCCCAGGCCTCGGGCGAGGGGATCGTTCCACCGCTCCGCACACCCCCGGCCCGCACCATCGCCATCAGCACCGGATCGAAGGCGCCCCCGGTTCGACGGCTCCAGGCCTTCATGGCGCCCAGCAGGACGATCCATTCCCGGTCCAGAGGCACGGCACGGCCCTGGGCGGCATTCATGCGGCTCCAGGCAGAATCGGGGTTCCAGGTCGAACAGGCCGCTTCAATGCGGGCGCATTCCTTCAGCGCCGCTTCTGATGCCTCCCCAGCCTTGCCCCCCTCGAAGTGCAGGTGGAGTTCCGTACCCATCGCCAGCAGGCGGCGATCCAATGGCGCACAAGGGGCCTGACCGGCCAAAAGGGCGGAGAGGAGGAGTGGGAAAGGAACGGCGGAGTGGTTCATAACAAGAATGAGTCTCAATATTTTTGATTTGCATTGCAAGTCACTTTTTGAGAATGAATCTCATAATGTGACCTCGGTCACGCACTTGGCACACTGGTTACATGACCCGACGATCCCTCCTTCCCTGTCTCGCCCTGCTGCCCGCCCTGATTCAGGCCGCCCCGCGCACCCAGGCCCCCGATGCGGTCTGGCTCACCTTCACCACCGCGCACTACCGCATCCACTGCCCCCGCGCCTTCGAAGGCTTCGGCCGGGAGGTGGCCGGGCGGGTCGAGGGCGTCCACGCCCAATACCTGGGGCTCATCGGCTTCGCCTACGACAAACCCATCGACATCGTGATCCAGGATCCCGTGCTGGAGGCCAACGGCATGGCCTTCCCGGTCTTCCCGCGGCCCCATGTGGTGCTCTGGAAGACGGAGCCCGAGCCCGATTCGGGGATCGGCCACCACCGGGGCTGGGCGGAACTGCTCGTCACCCATGAACTGGCCCATATGCACCACCTGCTGCGCCCCGCCCGGAAGCCCAGCCTCTGGCAGCGCTGGACCGCGGTGCTGGGCCCCGTCACGGAGAAATCCCCGCGCTGGGTCATCGAAGGCTACGCCACCCTCATCGAAGGAAAGCTCACCGGCAGCGGCCGGCCCCATAGCGCCATCAGGGCAGCGGTGCTGCGGCAATGGGCACTGGAGGGCAAGCTGCCGACCTACGAGGCCCTGAGCGGGATGGGTGGGTTTCTGGGCGGCAGCATGGCCTACCTGGGCGGGAGCGCCTACCTCGAATGGCTGGAGACGGGCTCGAGGGACGCCAAGGCCCTCCAGACCCTCTGGACGCGCCTGGCCGGCAAGCGAGACTTCGAGGCGGCGTTCACGGCCACCTTCGGCTTCGGCCCCAAGGACGGCTACCAGCGCTTCTGTGCCGAGCTGACGCATACCGCGCTGGAATTGGAACGCCGGGCCAAGGCCACGGGCCTGCGGGAAGGCGAGATCGTCACCCAGCTAAAGGGGTGGGCCACCGACCTGGCCTTGAGTCCCGACGGCACGAAGCTCCTGGCCCGGGTGCTGGATCCGAAGAAGCCGGGGCTCTATGTCTGGGATCTGAAGGCACCGGCGCCCAAGCCAGCCAAAAAGGATCCGGGAGAGCCCGAGGACCGCGCCGCCATCGCCCCCACCCTTCCGCCCAGCCGTCGCCTGGGCCGCATCCACGGGGCGCTGCCCTGGAAACCGGTCTGGCAGGCCCCGAACCGCATCGCCTTTCTGCTGCGGCTCCCCGACGGGGAGGGCATGCTGAAGCCGCAGGCCCGGCAGTGGACCTTCGGCCAAGGCACGGCCCCGGTGGCCATGCCCATGACGGCACCGAGCCCCGGAGCCATCACCTGGAAGGAGGTGGACGGCATCTGGAATCTGGTGGACGCGCAGGGGAAACCGCTGACGCGCACCCTCGCCGCGGCCTGGAATCCCGTCGCCACGCCCGATGGCAAGTGGATCTACTACACCCAGCTCAGCGCTTCCGGCCTGCAGCTCCGGCGGCTCGATGCCAGCCTCCCGCCGCTTGAGGCGAAGGCACTGCCGCGGGATCCCGAACCCCTGGTGAAAGATGTCGCGCTGCCCAAGGCCGACGAGCCCAGCCCGCTGCCCACCCCGGCTCCCGTGGAAGCCCATCCCTACCGGGTGGGCGATAGCCACGGCACCTTCTCCCTCGCCGGCTATAGCGCCACGCCCTCGGGAGTGAGTGCGCAGATCGGCGGTGGTGGCAACGATATCCTCGGCCGCCTGAACTGGCAGGTTCTGGCGGGCCTGGGGGATGGCGCCGGACCTCGCGGCGGCATGGCTGGCGCGGCTTGGCGCGGCTGGCGCTGGGCACCATCCCTCCACGCCTTCTCACTCCTGGAGCGGCCTTCGAGCCAGCGCTTCGCGCCCGCGTCGGGCTTCAACCGCGAGCGCCGGGGCGTCGAGCTGGCCTTTGAATTCGAGGAACTCGGCCAGACCGGCCACCGGCTCCGGCCACTGCTCGCCTTCGAGCGCACGGCCTTCGAAGGCGGAACCAGCCTCAGCCGCACCCTCGTGGGCGCCGAGGCGGGAGTCGGCCGTTTCTGGAGCCATGACGAGCAGGGTTTCCGCATGGCCCTGACCGCCAGAGAGCAGCAGGGGCGCACCGATGGCCAGGCCTGGCACCTCACCCGGGTGGCCTTCACCGCAGGCTGGATGAATCCCTGGGCACCCCTCACGCTGCGCGCCGAAGGCGGCCGCATCGGTGGCGCTCCCACGCTGCTGGACCGCTTCCATCTCGGCGGCGTGCCGACCTCGCTGCTGCCCACTTCGCTGGATGGGAATCGGGTGCTGCAGGCGGCCCTGCCCGCCTACACGGCCACGGGCAACCGCCTGCAGCGGCTGCGCGGGGAGCTGGGATTGGGCCTGCTCCAGGCCTATGTCGAACACACGCTGGTCTGGCCGGATTCCACCCCGCGCCCCTCGGCCCAGCGCGTGGTGGGCCTTGAACTCGACAGCCGCAGCCTCGGCCTGCCCCTGGATGTGCTGCGCCGGATGGTCGGCAACCTCACTTTCACCCTCGGCCTGCATCGCCCCCTCGACGGCGTCATGAAGAACCGGACCGTGGGAACCCTCAGCGTGATTGTGCGGCCGTAGGTCCTGTGCCCTTCCTCGTCGCCCTCATTCTCATCTGCCTGGTCCAGTGGCTCCATCTGCTACTGCTGCGGCTAGAGCTGCCCGAAGGAAGCCAACGCCGGCTGCTCTGGATCCTCGGCCTCCTCCATCTGCCGCTCGCCCTCTTCGCGGGGCTCCGCATCGCCGGGGTGGACGCCCTGGGGGGCACTGCCCCTGCTGCGCACTCTGGCGCGCGCCGGCTTCTATTTCCAGGCCTTCACGTTCCTGCACCTGCTCCTCGCCATGCTGGCCGAGGGCACCTGGCGGATCTTCCGCCGGCCCGCGGCGGCAAAGGAAACCAGCGAAGCGGCTCCGGCGGATCCCGGCCGCCGCGCCTTCCTCCGCACGGCCGCGGTGGCCAGCACGGGCGCTGCCGCAACCTTCGGCATCGGGGGGGCGCACCAGGCCTACGGCGATCCCCAGATCACCCGGCGGGCCTTGGCCTTTGCGGACCTGCCTGCAGGTCTGGATGGCCTGCGCATCGCCCACCTGAGCGATCTCCATGCCGGCCCCCTCATCACAGCCGGCACCCTGCGCCGCTGGCGCGACCTCACGGAGCGGGAACGACCCGAGCTGCTGGTGTTCACGGGAGACCTGGTGGACAGCCGGCCCGAGGAACTGCAACCCCTGCTCGACGCCTACCACGGCTTCTTGCCACCGCTCGGCCGCTTCGCGGTGTTGGGCAACCATGACTACTTCGACGATCCCCGCCCCATCTGGCGCGAGCTGGAGCGGGCCGGAATCCGCTGCCTGGAGAACGCCACCGCCTTGGTGCAAAGGGGTGGCGCCACCCTGGCTGTCATGGGGCTGCAGGATCCCATGGCGCGGAATGGCCGGTTCCGCCGCCTGGTTTTCGGGCCCGGGCCCCGGCCCGCCGAAGCCGCCCGGGATCTGCCCGCCGACGCTTTCCGCATCTGCCTGAACCACCGGCCCAGCGAGTGGGAGCAGGCCCTGGCGGCGGGTGCCCGGCTCACGCTGTCAGGGCACACCCACGGCGGCCAGATCAATCCGATCCCCGGATTCAGCAGTGCCCGCCTCATCGGCCTCCGCACCGACGGCCTCTACCGCGAAGGTGATGATCTGCTGTATGTGAGCCGCGGGCTCGGCGTGGTGGGCCTGCCCATCCGAATCGCCGCAGCACCGGAGATCACGATCCTCACGCTGAAACGGGCCTAGGTCTTGGGTTTCCGGAGAGTGGCCTGGACCTGGGCCAACGTGGTGGCCGCCCCCTCTGGAGTCTCCGCCGGAGGGGCGAGGGACGTCTTGGCGATGCCCGGCAGGGCCTCCAGCCCCCGCAGGAAGGCGGCACACACGCGGCACAGCAGCAGGTGGAACCAGATGCCAAATCTTTCTGACCGCGAGAGCGCCCCTTCGACGTAGTCGGTCAGGTGGGTCTGCACCTCCTGGCAGGTGGGCATGAGCTTCATGGGCGGCCTCCCAGCACATGGGCGCGGAGCCGGGCATGCAAGAGTACCCGTGAACGGTGGAGCCGCTGCCGCACCGTACCGGGCGTCAGTTGCAGATGCTTGGCGATGTCCTCGGTCTCCCAGTCCTCCAGGTCCTTCAGCACGAACACGATCCGGTGGGTGTCCGGCAACTCATCCAGGGCCCGGATCAGGCAGTCCCGCATCTCCTGCCGCTCTAAGAGGTCGTGGGCCTGGGCCGCCACCTGCCACTCGGGCAGGTGGTCCGTCTCCAAATGGTGGCCCCGCGCGTCGAAGGGACCCAGGGCGAGGGGCTCGGGGCGTTCCATATCGTGGATCCGCACGCGACTGCGGCGCACCATCAGGGCCGCGTTCAAACAGACCTTGTAGCCCCAGCTGCTGAAGCGGCTGCGTCCTTCGAACTTAGGCAGGTCGCGGTGGATGCTCATGAGGGCGTCCTGGAGCGCATCCTGAGTGTCGGCCGTGTTGCCGAGGATGCGGTGGATCCCATTGTGGAACAGGGACAGGTGGGGCTGGACGAGCGCGCCAAAGGCATCCGAGTCGCCTTCGGTGGCTCGCTGGATCAGCTCAGGTTCGGTCAGGGGGGCTTCCGTCATACCGCTGCCAGTGTCAGCGGCGGGTTTCCCCCGGGCAAGCTACTTCTTGGCGGCGGCCTGCTTCACCGGCTTGGCGGCGGGCTTGGCCGGGGCGGGGTCCTCGAAGAAGCCCACCAGCAGGAGGTCCAGATCCACCTGGCGCTTCAGGCTGATCTTGGCCGCCACACTTTCGGCCCCCACGCCGAAGTCCAGGCGGTCCAGGGGCAGTGTGGCCCGGTAAGACCAGGTACGGGTTCCGGCACCGTTCATGCCTTCGGCCGCAACGAAGGACAGATCAAGCTCCTTGGCAACACCGTGCATGGCCAGGGTGCCGCGCACCACCAGGCGATCGCCCTCCCGGCGAACACTGGACGACGCGAAGGTGATCCTGGGATATTTCGCCGCATCGAAGAAGTCGGGCGTTCGCAGGTGCTCATCGCGGGAGTTGTTGGCGGTGTTGATGGACTTCGCCTCGATGTCGAGGCGGATCTGCGCACCTTCCAGGGAGACGGGATCGCCCTGGATATCGGCTCGGTAGCGGGTGAACCGGCCCGGCACATCGAACAGCAGGGTCGAAGCCTTGAAGCCCAGCACCGTGTGGTTGTCGTCCACCCGGAAGACCTTGCTTTGGGCCAGGAGGGGAAAGGCCAGCAGGAGAGCCGGCAGAAGGAAACGGCAACGCATGGGCGCCTCGTGGGCTAGGTGGGGGATTGGAATCCAGCGATGGCACCATCGCGATGAAGGTCCTTCAGGAGGTCCAGGACTGGGGTGAGATCGGACAGGTTCAGGGCCGCCGCGGCCTTGCCCAGGGGCAGCGTTCGCGCCTGCACGAGGAAGGCGGCGGTGGCCAGGGTCAGCTCCATCAGCCGGGCCTCACCTGCGCCGTTTCGGAAGGCGATGAGGTGGGTGGGGCGGGCTTCGGGGATCGGGGCCGCCTCGGTGACGCGATGGACCGCGTGGCTGTAAGTAACGATCTGGGTGGCGGCTTCAAGGACGACAACAGCACCTGGGCTGGGGTCCGCGTGAAGGCCTTCGGGAGGATCCGAGTCGGGAAAGCGGGCCACCAGCACCTCCAGGATCTCGGCATGGGCCAGTTCCAGCAGGAAGGGCCAGCGATCCTGGCCCCAGCCTGAGGAGGCGAGCCAACTCAGGAAAGTCGGTGCGATGTCGCGGTAGTGGCCGCTGCGGAGCAACCGGGCATCCAGAAAGGCCTGCACGCAGCCGTCCCATGCTTCGGTGGTTTCCAGCAACGCCTTCAGGACCGGGAACATGGTCTCCAGCGGCTCGATGAGGCTCATCCGGGCCAGCTCCCGATAGGTCATCATGCCGGGGCTCTGTTCCCGGAAGACACTCTGGTCAGTGACAGACAGCCCGTGGCGCCGGGCCGCCCGGCCGGGATCCGCCTCGAGGGTGGCCTCGTCGCCATCCAACACCAGGGAGGCCATGGCGCGTTGGAGGCGGAGGGTGCGGGGGTCAGCCATGGCGCACCTCCAGGAGGGCCATGGCGGCGTCATAGGCATGCTGGATGCGGGCCCGCTCCGCCAGCAGCTCGTCGAAATCGGGGATGTGGTTGTCCCGCTCCAGCAGCACCGGCACGGGCCGTCACAGGCGCGCCAGGGTCCACTGCCTGAGCTCGATGACGGGGTCGACGACAGCGGCGCCGTGAGTATCCACGGTGAGATCGCCGAACTTCTTGTGCCCAGCAATGTGGAGCTGGGCCACGCGGTCCAGCGGCATGCGGGCCAGCCATTCCTTCGGATCGAAGCCGAAGTTGAGCGCGTTGACATAGACGTTGTTGACGTCCAGCAGCCAGCCCGCGTCCGCGCCCTCCAGCACTTCGGTGATGAAGTCGGCCTCGTCCATGTCGGGCTGCCCGAGCTCCGCGTAGTAAGTGATGTTCTCAAGCAGCAGAGGAACAGGAAGCCGGGCCTGGATCTCCCGCGTCCGGGTGATGGTGTGCCGCGCCGCCTCCCGGGTGAAGGGGAGGGGCAGCAGCTCGTGAAGGCAGTTCGCATCCACGCTTGTGAAGCAGAGGTGTTCGGAATGCCAGGGAGTGTCGGTGCGGACGAGAAACTGCCCCAGATCCCTGAGGTAGTCCTCATCCCAGGGATCGTAGCCACCCACCGATACGGTCAACCCATGGGTAAGCACAGGATCGCGGTCGAGGATGGCGCAGGCCAACCGGTGGTGGCGGCCGCCGTCTCCGACCACATTCTCAGGACAGGTTTCCCAGAAGGGCACGCCGTGGGTTTCCAGCTGCGCGACCTGCTCGAGGTGCGGGCGGCGAAGCCCGAGCCCCACGCCGGTAAACCTGTCCTGAGCCATGGCCTTCCTCCGAACCAGCTACTTCTTCTTGTCCGCGCCGCAGGAACCTTCCTTCTTGTGCTTGCCGCAGGAACCGTCCTTCTTGTCCTTGCCGCAGGAACCATCCTTCTTGGCCTTCTTGTCCTTGCTGCCGCAGCTGCCCTTGCCGCAGGAACCGTCCTTGGCCTTGCCATCCTTGGCCTTGTCGTGGGTCTTGCCTTCTTCCTTGCCTTCCTTGGCCCCGCACTCGCCGGCCTGTGTGAGAGCCGCCTCGAGGCCGAAGGCCTGGACGGGGGTGGCGCCGACGGTGGTGGTCCCACCCGCCATCAGGGAACCGGCGGTGAACAGGGTGGCGGCACCGATCAACTTCGTGAACATGAATCCTCCGTGCGGACAGGGCCGCAGCTAGGGCCGCCTTGCGGCCCGGTTGTGAAACAGGACAGGGTCTTTCCGGACCATTCCGAGCAGGACCGAAGTGCTGTTGTTACCCCTTTCGGTGCGACATCATCCGGCATTGTGACATTTTTTTATTTCTATGCTTCGAAGCGGCTGTCACAGGAAACGGAAGTTCGCGGGCAGGCTGCCTGGCTGCCCCGGTGCCGCGCGACCTGCTCATAGGCCCAATCCCTCAGGGAACCGGGAACCCAGGCCAGGAGGGCCGCGCCGAAGCGCCCCACCGGACCCATCCGCCGCAGCAGGTGGAGGACCGCCCCGGACCGGGTCAGCAGGGCGCCCTCTGCCGTCAGGACCAGCAGGCTGTCCGGAATGCCCGGCCGCAAGGGTTCCGGAATCAGCCGTTGGAAGGTAACTCCGCCCAGGGGCGCGAAGCGGATGTCCCCCGAACCATCATGCTGCGCCACAAATCGGACGGCGCCCTGGCAGAGCCCGCAGTCCCCGTCGTAGAAAAGCCTCGTCAGCCCTTGATCAGGACCCACAGCCCCACCGCAATGAAGGCACAGCCCGCCGCCCACTTGATGGCCGCCTCCGGGATGTACTTGAAGAGCACCCCGCCCACCATCACGCCAATGGCCGTGGCGCAGACCAGGGCCGCGCTAGCGGCAAGGAAGACCGTCCAGATCTGGCCGCTGCGCACGGTGGCCGTCATCGCCGCGAGCTGAGTCTTGTCGCCCACTTCGGCGAGAAAGACGGTGGCGAAGGTGGTCCAGAAAAGCGAGCGGTTCATGCGCAGCCCCAGCAGACAAACAGGACTAACCAGAGTACCGGAAGGCCAAATGGGGCACACTGATTAGATGGTGTTGGATCACTTCGACCTTCCCACGACCTTCGTGGATACGCCCGAGAAGCTGCGGGAGGCGCTGCCGCTCTGGCACGCGGCGGGCGTGCTGGCGGTGGACATCGAATGCAGCCTCACCGGCATGCACCATTGTGTGCTCGCCCTGATGCAGGTGGCGACGCACGATCAGGCCTGGCTGGTGGATCCGCTGCCGCTCGAAGACCTCATGCGGCCCGCCCTGCAGGCCATGGCCCAGGTCCCCTGGATCGTCCACGATTTCTCGGGCGATGGCATCGTGTTCAAGCGGCTCTATGGCGTGGTGCCCGACAGCATCTACGACACCATGCTGCTTTCGCGTGCCCTCGGCTACCCCCAACCCGGGCTGAAGACCATGGCCAAACTCAAGCTGGGTCTCGACATCCCCAAGGAAGAGCAGGATTCCAACTGGATACTGCGGCCCCTGCGGGAGACCCAGATCAGCTACGCCAGCCGTGATGCCGCCCTGCTGCTGCCGCTGTTGCGAACTCTGGCCGCAGAGGCCGACACCCGGCAGGATCACCCGGAGATCGGCCCCCGCTTGGCCGCGCTGCCGAAGGAGATCCGGCATCTGCTCCGACGGGTCCGAGCCTATAACCAGCCCGGGCACGATCCCCTGGCCGAGAAGGTTCGGCATCTCGGAGACCAGGCTGTGGAACGCGCCAAGAAGCTCACCGCGCTCCGCTGGGCCTGGGGCAACGAGGGCGATGTGGGGGCCGTCATGGAACTGGGGAATCGCTGGCTCCTGGCCCGACTGGCCCATCCTCCAGCCACCAGGGAGGCCCTGGAGCGCACCATCCCCAATCCCCGGTTCCGTCGCAGGCGCCTTGAAGCGCTCTGGGAAGTATTCCGGGAGGGCGCGCACGAAACTCAGGAAGAAGCGGAATCGTCCGATGGGTTGATCTGGAACAACCCTGGATGACTATGACCATTCTCCCTGATTCCAATCCCGCACCCGACGAGGGCATCCTCCTGACCTTCCCCAAGGGTCTGCTGGGATTCCCGCAACTCAAGGCCTTCCGGCTTTTCGAGCCCCATGACGGCTACCCGCTGAAATTCCTGCAGGCGGTCGAAGATCCGGAAGTCTCTTTCACCTGCATCGATCCAGCCAGCGTCAAGAAGGACTACGAGGTCCCCCTGGGCACCGAGGAGGCCGAAGCCCTCGCCCTGGAGTCCCCGGAGGATGCCCTGGTGCTCACCCTCGTGGTGGTCCCGGAGGATCCCCGACATATGACCACCAATCTGGCTGGCCCCCTGGTCATCAATATCAACACCAGGATGGGCTACCAGATCGTCCTGAACTCCGAGAAGTACCCGCTCCGGTTCCCGATCCTCCCCCAGGACTGATACCCTTCGTCCATGCTGGTCATCACGAGAAAGCCTGAGCAATCCATCATCATCGGAGGCGAGGTCGAGGTCATCGTCCTGGGCATCTCCGGGGAAGGCGTTCGCCTTGGGGTGAAGGCCCCACGGAGCGTGCAGGTCCACCGCCGTGAAGTATTCGAGGCCATTGCCGCAGAGAACCGGGCCGCCGCCGGAACCAGGGCCCCCGTCCAGGATGCGGCCGCCCTGCTCCGGGCTGCTCAAGTCCGCAAGCCCCGCGTCCGATAAGGGGGGTCTGAGGTTCCCGTGCAGATCAATCCAGCCACCGCCATGGCCATGAAGCAGTTCGCCCTCCAGAACGAGGTGGCGATCAGCGTGCTCAAGAAGACCCTCGATATCACCGCCGAGCAGGGGGCCGAGCTGGTCAAGATCATGGACCAGGGCATCGGCCGGCAGATCGACCTCAGCGTCTGACGCCTATTTCAGGTAGGGCGCAAGGTAGCGGCCTGTCACGCTGGCCCTCTTTTTCGCCACGTCTTCAGGCGTGCCCACGGCGATGATGCGCCCCCCTTCGCCGCCGCCTTCGGGCCCCAGGTCGAGAATCCAGTCGGCGGTCTTGATCACATCGAGGTTGTGCTCGATGACGATGATGGTGTTGCCCGTCTCCACCAGCCGGGTGATGACCTCCAGCAGTTTCTGGATGTCCTTGAGGTGGAGGCCCGTGGTCGGCTCATCCAGGATGTAGACGGTGCGGCCCGTGGCGCGCTTGCTCAGTTCCTTGCCCAGCTTCACGCGCTGGGCCTCGCCACCGGACAGGGTGGTGGCACTCTGCCCCAGGCGGATGTAACCCAGGCCCACATCCATGAGCGTCTGCAGCTTGTTGGCCAGCACGGGGATGGGTGCGAACCAGCCCAGCGCCTCTTCCACCGTCATGTTCAGCACATCGGAAATGCTCTTGCCCTTGTAGTGGATCTCGAGCGTTTCGCGGTTGTAGCGCTTGCCTTTGCACTGCTCGCAAGTGACATAGACGTCCGGGAGGAAGTGCATTTCGATCTTCAGAACGCCATCGCCCTCGCACTTTTCGCACCGCCCACCCTTCACATTGAAGCTGTAGCGGCCAGGCGCGTAGCCCCGCGCCTTGCTTTCGGGCAGGTGGGCGAACAGTTCGCGTAGGGGCGTGAACAGGCCCGTGTAGGTGGCAGGGTTGCTGCGGGGCGTGCGGCCGATCGGCGCCTGATCGATGTCGATCACCTTGTCGATGGCTTCAAGACCCTTGATGGCCTTGTGCTTGCCCACGATGTGAACGCCCTGGTGCAGCTGATTGGCCAGAGCCTTGTAGAGGATCTCGTTCACCAGGGTGCTCTTGCCGGAGCCGCTCACGCCCGTCACGCAGGTGACCAGCCCGACGGGGAAGTCCGCATCCACCTTCTTGAGGTTGTTCTCCTCGGCGCCCACCACGGACAAGTACCCCCGCGCCGCCTTCCGGCGCTTCCGGGGCACCGGAATCGAGTCGCGACCCGAAAGGAAATCGCCAGTGATGGAACCTCGCGTCCTGGCGATCTCGTCCGGCGTGCCCTGCGCCACTACCATGCCACCGTGTTCGCCGGCGCCGGGGCCCATATCCACCACGTGATCGGCGGCGAGGATGGTCTCCAGATCATGCTCCACCACCAGCACGGTGTTGCCCAGGTCGCGCATTTCCTGGAGCGTGTGGATGAGTTGCAGGTTGTCCCGCTGATGAAGGCCGATGCTGGGCTCATCCAGCACATAGAGCACACCCTGGAGCTTGGAGCCGATCTGCGTGGCGAGGCGGATGCGCTGGCCCTCGCCGCCGGATAGCGTGGCGGCGCTGCGATCCAGCGTGAGGTAGCCTAGGCCCACATCGTCCAGGAAGCCCAGGCGCTCACGGATCTCCTTCAGCACCTTCTCGGCGATGATCGCTTCCTTGCCCTCCAGGGCCAGCTCTGCGAACCATTTTCGTGAATCTCGGACGCTCTGCGCCACCACCTGGGCGATGTGCAGTCCGCCCACGAACACTGCCAGCACTTCGGGCTTGAGGCGTTGCCCCCCGCATTCCTCACAGGGGATGACGCGCATGGATTGCTCCAGCTCCGCCCGGATCTCTTCGCTGGTGGTCTCCCGGTAGCGGCGGTCGAGGTTGCCGATGATGCCTTCGAAGTGGTGCACGAAATCGTACCGGTTGCGTTTGCTTTCGTAGGTGAAGCGCATCTCCTTTTCGGTACCGTGCAGCAGCAGGCGCCGGATGTCCGCGGGCAGCTTCTTCCAGGGCAGGTTCAGGCTGAATTTCATTTTTTTCGCAAGCTGATCCATCAGCTGCGAGCGCCAGCCATCTTCGCTCACGCTCTTCCAGCCGCTGGCCTGGATGGCGCCCTCGCTGATGGAAAGCGCCGGATTGGGGATGATCAGTTCCTCCGCGAACTGGCGCTTGAAGCCCAGTCCATCACAGGTGGGACAGGCGCCGTAGGGGCTGTTGAAGGAGAAGGAACGCGGTTCCAGTTCCGGGAGACCCTGGCCGAACTTGCCGCACTTCAGGTTGTTGCAGGCCAGTTTGCTGGAGAAGAGCTGCTCTTTCCCGTCCACATCGATCAGCGCGCTGCCTTCCGCGAGGTTGCAGGTGATCTCCAAGCTGTCCGCCAGCCGGGACTGGACGGCCGGGCTCACCTTCAGGCGGTCGATGACGACTTCGATGGTGTGCTTCTTCTGCTTGTCCAGATCAGGCACGCCCTCGGTGAGATCGAGCATCTGGCCGTTCACCCGGGCCCGGATGTAGCCGCGCTTCATGAGGTCCTGCAGCAGCTTCTTGTATTCGCCCTTGCGGCCCCGCACCACCGGCGCGAGGATCTGCAGCTTCGCGCCCTCGGGCTTCGCGAGGATCTGATCCGTCATCTCCTGGACTGTCTGGCTGGCGATCGGATGGCCACAGTCCACGCAGGTGGGCTTGCCAGTGCGGGCAAAGAGCAGACGCAGGTAGTCGTAGATCTCCGTCACCGTCGCCACGGTGGAACGGGGGTTCTTGCTGGTGGTCTTCTGCTCGATGGAGATGGCCGGGGACAAGCCCTCGATGCTGTCCACATCAGGCTTTTCCATCTGATCGAGGAATTGCCGCGCGTACGCCGACAGGCTTTCCACATAGCGGCGCTGGCCTTCGGCGTAGAGCGTGTCGAAGGCCAGGCTGGACTTGCCCGAGCCCGACAGCCCCGTGATCACCACCAGCTGATTGCGCGGCAGGGAGAGGTCGAAGTTCTTGAGGTTGTGTTCCCGGGCGCCTTTGATGTGAATGTGTTCCATGGTTTCTCCAGTTTACGCCAATTTTTCGCTTTAATGGAATGCGTCCAGGTCGCCGTCCAGAAATCGCCTGTCATCAAGCGTGGGGAACGACCTGAGGCGCCGTAACGAAACAGCCAGAAAAGCAGTGGTTATTTCGAAACGACCCCTAAAATCATGGGATGCATCCAGCTGAACTGGCGATCCTGCTTCATCACGCCCTCGAGGTCCGGCTGGCGCGCCTCCAGGAGCTGCTGGCCCCGGATCACTGGGCCGACGACATGGAACAGCTCCACCAGGTCCGGGTGGCCGCCCGCCGCCTGGGTGCCGTCCTCGATCTCGTGGATCCCGAGGCCTACCCCGGTCACAAGAGCCAGCGCAAGGCCCTCAAAGGCCTGGTGGACACCCTGGGCCTGCCCCGCGAATTGGATGTCCATGCCGATCATCTGAAAGCCCACTACCACCAGACCCCGACGCCCGTCCAGGCCACCGTGATCGAGCACCTGCTCGAACGGGTGGATCGCGGGCGGAACAAGGCGCGGCGGGCCATGGAAAAGGAACTCGACCGCCTTCGGCTCCCCGACCTGCGCCGACTGCTCGAGGTGCCCTCCCTACCCGATCCCTTCCAGCGCACCTCGCTTCAGGAGGCCGCCTGGGCCTGCCTGGAACCCCGTGCCGCCACCGCCCTGGGCTACCTGGCAACCCTTGCGGCCCATGAGGATCCGGCCGCCCTGCACAAGGCCCGGGTGCGGATCAAGAAGCTGCGCTATGCCGTCGAGGCCCTGGAAGGCGCCTTCGGCGAGCCGCCAGAGCCCCTATTGAAAAACCTGCGGGCCCTCCAGACCGCACTGGGTGAGCACCATGATCTCGCGGCCCTCGAGGCCCTGCTGTGGGAAGCCGAGGCCCAGCTCCGGGACCGGGACCGGCCGGCCCTGTGTGCAGGCGTCCTCGACCTGCTGGGGGATGTCGCCGAGGCCCGCCGGGCGGCCTTTGATCGCTTCACGGATCTGGCCCTCGGACAGGATCCAGCGGCCTTCGCCCGCGTCGCCCGGCCAGCCCTGGGCCTGCCCCAGGCCGACCGAACCCATCCATGAGCTTCGGGCAGGTGCGGATCCGCCCTCTGGCCTGGCTGCGCAGCCTGCATGCCAAGCTCTTCCTGCTGCTGGGGCTTGTCACCAGTGTGCTCACGGTGGCCGTGGCCTACAACATTGTCCGCAACAGCGGCCGGGAGATCGAAAGCTACTCGAAAAAACTGGTCATCGAGGCCGCTGGCACCGTCGAAACGGACATCGTCGAGCGGGACCCCGGCTTCAAGGATGCCGACAAGCTCGATCAGCTGCTGGCCAGCATCGCCGGCCCCGACCGCAGCATCTTCCAGATCGATGTGTTCAAGCGCATCGGGAAGGGTTCCGAGGTCGAGCTGGTGCGTTCCTCAGGGGACGAAGCCCTCATTGATTGGGGGCCCGAGATTGGCTCGTACCTGACTCTGCCGAGTGCCCAGTCCGAGCTCGTGGACCTCAATACTGGCGGCCGCGCCTGGAAGGTCTACCTGCCCATCCGCAGCCGCAAGCCCGGCCAGCCCCCCCTCGGGCTCATCCGCGCCTACTGCGACCTGGAGCGCTGGGAGGTGGTCTGGAACAATAACCTCAAGCGGACCTACCGGACCCTTCCCGGCGTGCTGCTGGGCGAGTTCATTCTGCTCTGGCTCATCCTCCGGATGCTCATCAGCGATCCCATCGAAGGCATGGTGCTGACCATGCAGCGGCTCGAACGGGGCGAATCCAGTGCCCGCGCGCCCGTGCGCCGCAGCGACGAACTGGGCCTCATCGCCGCCCGCTTCAACGACATGGCCGTGCAGCTCGAGCGGGCGGGCGAAGAGCGGGAAGCCCTGATCCGCGAAATCCGCGGCCTCAATGCCAACCTGCAGGACCGCATCGATGCCGCCCTCTCCGAGCTCCTGGCCAAAAACGATGAGTTGGCCGCCCTGGTGGAACGCAACGCGCTCCTGCGTGAAGAACTCGGTGCCCAGGAACGCCTCGCCGTGGCCGGGCAGCTCACGGCCACCTTCGCCCACGAGGTCGGTACACCGCTGAACTTGGTGACGGGTCACCTCCAGCTGTTGGAGGCGCAACCGGATCTGCCTGATAAGACCCGTGAACGGCTGCGCGTCATCGGGGCCCAGATCCAACGCGTGGGCGATATCGTGCGCCGCCTGCTGGATCTCACCCGCCGTCCCCAGCTGGAGCGGAGGTCCCTGGCCTTCGTGGATCTGCTGGGGGACTTGCAGCAATTGTGGATGCCCACCCTGGCTGCCCATGGCATCACCGTCGATGCCGAGGCGCCCTCAGACTGCACCCTCGACGTGGACCGCAAGCAGATGGAACAGCTCTTCCTCAATCTCATGAACAACGCCGTGGATGCCATGCCCACGGGGGGCAGCGTCCTGATCAAGGCGAAACCCGCCGAGGACAGCACGCCGGGGGGGCTCTGGTGGGAATTGCACTTCCACGATTCGGGCCAGGGCATCCCCGCCGATCTGATCGGCAAGGTCTTCCGCCCCATGTTCACCACCAAACCCGAAGGCAAGGGCACCGGTCTGGGCCTCAGCATCTGCCGCGAGATCGTCCGCAACCACGGTGGTGACATCCGCATCGAAAGCACCGCGGGCAAAGGCGCCTGCGTGGTGTTCACCCTGCCGGGGGCGGTGCAGGCCTAGGGATTGGCTGGTCGCGCCCCGCTTAGATCTCCACCACTTCCACATCCCCGAGCGCCTCTTCCAGGAAGCGGTTACCCACTTCCTTCAGGCGGCTGCTGGCATCCGTGAGCTGGACGCGGAGTTCGCCGCGGGCACTGGCGGTGCGGTAGCCGAGGCTGCCCTGCAGCAGGCGATCGACGGCCTTGGCGGTGACGCGGCCGCTGTCGATCCAGCGGGTGCCCGGCCGGCTGCGCTCCAGGCTTGTCATCAGCGTCGGATAGTGCGTGCAGCCCAGCACCACGGTCTTGACCTCGAAGGGCAGCTGGTTCAGGTAGCGACGGCTGATGCTGTCGGTGATCGGATCGTCGAACCAGCCCTCCTCCGCCAGGGGCACCAGCAGCGGACAGGCCACGCTGTGGATGACCTTCGCGGGATCCCGGCGGTGGATGGCGGCCTCGTAGGCCGCGCTGCTCACGGTGGCCAGGGTGCCGATGATACCCACTGGGCCGGGAATCCCGGCGGCGGCCTCGGCGCCGGGCTCGATGACGCCGAGCACCGGGCAGGGGCTCACGGCCTGCAGGGCCGGCAGCCCGTGGGCGCTGGCGGTATTGCAGGCGATGACGATGAGCTTGGGCTCGTGGCGCTGGAGCAGCTCACCCATCTGCAGCGTGTAGCGCTCGATGGTGCGATGGCTCTTGGTGCCGTAGGGCAGCCGCGCCGTATCCCCCAAATAGACCAGATCCTCCTGCGGCAGCAGCTGGCGCAGGGCATGGATGACGGTGAGCCCGCCGATGCCCGAATCAAACACCCCGATGGGACGGTCCGCGCGGATCATGAGGGCATCCGTACGGCCAAAATGGCGATCCACTCGCCTTCGCGCAGCACCTTCTCGGGCTTGAAGCCGTGGGTCATCAGGCTCACCAGGGCCTCATCGGTGCGCTCAGCCAGGATGCCGCTGGCGATGAGCCAGCCGCCGGGGGCCGTCACCTCGGCCATGCGGGGCAGCAACTCCTGGATGGTCACGAGCAGGATGTTGGCCAGCAGGCCCGCGTACGGGCCCCGCACCTGCGGGTGGTCGAGGGTCCCCACGAAGCTGGCGTACGGCTTCGCGCCGTGCAGCAGATGGGCGTTCAGGGCGATGAGCTCGTCCATGGCCGGGCCACAGTCGGGATCGATGTCGAAGGTCGTAAGATCCTTCCCGCCCAACAGAAAGGCTGCGAGCGACAGGATGCCCGTCCCGGCCCCGATATCGAGGACCGGCCCCTTCAGCCGGTTTTCATCGGCCAGTTCCTCCAGCAGTTCTATGCAGAGGCGGGTGGTCTCATGGCCGCCGGTGCCGAAGGCCAGGCCCGGATTCACCACCAGATCCATGCGATCAGCGGGTCCCGGGTTTTCGTCCCAGAGGGGCCGTACGGAAAACCGCCGGCCGACCTCGAAGGCACCGAAGCCCTCCCGGCTCTTGGCCAGCCAGTCTTCGTCGCCAAAAACCTCGGCTTCCAGCAGGCGCACGCCGGGGAAGGCCGCCAGTCCAGCGACGCCGGGCGGAGCCTGGTCCGGCGGAAAATAGGCGTAACAGGCCCGGGGGGGATCGGCCTCGCGGTAGAAGGCGGAGGAGCCGCCCGCCTCCAGCCAGGCGCAGAGGCCCTCTTCCTGGGGGTCCGGAACCTCCAGCTTCCACCTCAGATGCATCGCATTTGCCATGCGGCCAGATTAACAGCCCCCCTTTCGGAAACTTCTTCCCCCCGGGCCGCATTGGAAAGGTGCGGGTGGCTCCAGGCAGACCGCGAGGGGTGAGGGAAGCGTTCCGGGGGGAACGGCAAGGGGGGACGGTTGTCCCCCCTACCTTTGTACCCGTGGCAAACGCGTTATTCGACCGCCTCGGCGCTCTCGGCGTCCTCCAGGTCCAGCCGCTTCATCTTTTCCAGGAAGGTGGTGCGCTTGAGGCCCAGCAGGTCGGCCGCCCGTTTCTTGTTGCCCCGGGTGATGGCCAGACTCTGAAGCATGAGGTTCTTTTCCATGTCTGATACCACCTGGTTCAGATCCAGACCCTCGGGGGGCATATCCAGGCCGAAGGCCACTGCGGGCTGGGGGGCCGCGAAGACCGAGGCCGGCACGGGGGTCGGGTGGCCCCCGGCCACCCCTTCTGCGGCAGCGCCATCGCCCATGCGCTCAGCCAGGAAGGCGAAATCCTCCCGGGTGAGCACGGGCCGCGTGCCCGAAAGGACGATCGCCCGTTCAATGGCGTTCTCCAACTGGCGCACATTGCCGGGCCAGGGCAGAGCCATGAGCAGCGGATCCACGCTGGGGTGCAGGGCCTTGGGATAGAGGCCGTGCTCCCGGGCTTTGCGGTTGAGGAAGTGCTGGGCCAGGAAGGGCACTTCCTCGCGCCGCGCCCGCAAGGGCGGCATAGTGATGGGTACCACCTCCAGGCGGTAGAACAGATCCACGCGGAAGCTGCCGTCCTGCACCTTCTTCCACAGATCCACATTGGAAGCCGTCACCACCCGCACATCCACCTTCACGGGCGCGCCGCCGCCCAGCGGCTGCACCTCGCGCTCCTGCAGCACCCGGAGCAGGCGCACCTGGGCGCCCAGGGGCATGGTGCCGACCTCGTCGAGGAAGATCGTGCCGCCGTGGGCTTCGCGGAACTTGCCCGGCGTATCCTTGCGCGCGTCCGTGAAGGCGCCCTTGTTGTAGCCGAATAGTTCGGACTCCAGCAGGTTCTCGGGGATGGCGCCGCAGTGCACCGCCACGAATGGCTCGGTGGCATCGGCGCTCATGCGGTGGATGGCCCGGGCGATGACCTCCTTGCCCGTGCCGCTTTCGCCCAGCAGCAGCACCG
>JBBQEL010000037.1:0-34568 GCA_038320645.1 Holophagales bacterium
GACCGCGACATCCTCAACCACGCCGGAAAAATCTCCCACGAGGTGACCAAAGCCTACGCTGAAGTGGCGTATGCGCAGTTCAACGAGGCTCAGATTGCCCATGCCGATCAATTGGAAAGCGATTTTGACCGGGCTATGAAACTGTTACCCAAGCAACCGAGAAAAAAGAAAAACACATGACCGATCAAAACCAAGCCCAATTAGGCAAAACCCTCTGGAACATCGCCGACCAATTGCGCGGTGCAATGGATGCGGACGATTTCCGCGATTACATGCTGTCGTTCTTGTTCCTGCGCTACCTCTCGGACAACTACGAGGCGGCGGTCCAACGCGAATTGGGCGCGGACTATCCCAAGTTGGAAGCCGATGGCCGCCGCGTGCCGCTCGCTATCTGGTATGCGAACAACCCCGACGATGTCGCCGCGTTCGAGGCGCAGATGCGGCGCAAAGTGCATTACGTCATCAAGTCGGAATACCTGTGGACCAGCATTGCCCACATGGCCCGGCGGCAGGACGGGGAGCTACTCAACACCCTGCAAGCGGGTTTCAAATACATCGAGAACGACTCCTTTCAAAGCACCTTCCAAGGGCTGTTCTCCGAGATTGATCTGGCCTCGCATAAGCTGGGCAAGACCTATGCCGACCGTAACGCCAAGCTCTGCACCATCATCCAAAAACTTGCAGAGGGCTTGGCCGAGTTTTCCACCGATGTTGACTCGCTGGGTGATGCCTACGAATACCTGATCGGCCAGTTCGCCGCCGGTTCTGGCAAGAAGGCGGGCGAGTTCTACACCCCGCAGCAGATTTCCGACATCCTCTCCGCCATCGTCACGCTCGACAGCCAGGAGCCGGCCACCGGCAAGAAGCCGCGACTGGAGAAGGTTCTCGACTTCGCCTGCGGCTCCGGCTCCCTTCTGCTCAACGTGCGCAAGCGCATGGGCGCAAATGGCATCGGCAAGATTTTCGGGCAGGAAAAGAACATCACCACTTACAACCTCGCCCGTATGAACATGCTGCTGCATGGGGTGAAGGATACCGAGTTCGAGATTTACCACGGCGACACCCTGACCAACGACTGGGACGTGCTGCGCGAGCTCAACCCCGCCAAGAAGCCCTACTTCGATGCTATCGTCGCCAACCCACCCTTCAGCTACCGCTGGGACCCCACCGACGCAATGGGCGACGACGTGCGTTTCAAAAACCACGGTCTCGCGCCGAAATCCGCCGCCGATTTCGCCTTCCTGCTGCATGGTTTCCACTTCCTGAAAGACGAAGGCGTGATGGCCATCATCCTGCCCCACGGCGTGCTCTTCCGTGGCGGCGCGGAGGAACGCATCCGCACCAAGCTGCTCAAAGACGGCCACATCGACACTGTCATCGGCCTGCCCGCCAATCTGTTCTACTCCACCGGCATCCCGGTCTGCATCCTCGTGCTCAAGAAGTGCAAGAAGTCGGACGACGTGCTTTTCATCAACGCCAGCGGTCCGGAAAACTTCGAGAAAGGCAAACGCCAGAACCGCCTCACGGAAGAGCACATCGCCAAGATCATCGACTCCTACCAATTCCGGAAGGAAGAGGAGCGTTACTCCAAGCGAGTCTCGATGGAGCGAATCGCCGAGGAGGGATACAACCTGAATATCTCTCGCTACATCAGCACGGCCACCACAGAAGTTGAAGTTAATCTCAATGCCGTGAACGTAGAGTTGTTGTCGCTGGATCAGAAGATCAAGGCAGCCACCAAGAAGCACAACGGATTTCTTAGGAAATTGGGAAAGCCGTTGTTGCCATGACCGTGTGCATTCACCCGTGATCAGAAGGTAGGGGCTGTTCGATGTCGGCGGTCTTGCTATACACCCGAGGAACAAAGCCATAAAGATCCCAAACATTCAAAAGTGGGCGAGATAATGCGGCCTGGATCTTCCTTGTTTGAATCGGTGTTCATCAGCTTTTATCGGTGTTCATCGGTGGTTCATCTTTGCTTTTCCGACCACACGCCCACGCCCAATGAACTCGGCCTCGCGGCGTCGTGAAACACTGTGTGGGTGGCCTTCTTGTAATCAGTGGCTCCTGCTTTGTTGATGTCCATGAAGACCTGGGGATTGCGGTCCATGAGGGGGAACCAGGTGCTCTGGAGCTGCACCATGACGCGGTGGCCCTTTTTGAAGGTGTGGCAGATGTCATTCATGGACCAGGCCACGCGGGTGGGCTGCCCGGGTGCGAAGGGCGCGGGCTTCTCGAGGCTGTCGCGGTACTTGCCACGCATGACTTCACCCCGCACCAGTTGCTGGTAGCCGCCCATGGGGTTGGGCGTGCGGTCCCAGGGTGAGCCGCCCTCCTTGAAATCGGGGTTCCTGAATTCATCGGGATAGACATCGATGAGCTTCACCACCCAGTCGGCATCGGTGCCTGTCGTGCTGACGAAGAGCTCGGGGCGCAGGGGCCCGGCGAGGGTCAACTCTTCCTTCAACACATCGGTCTGGAAGACCAGCACATCCGGGCGGCGCCCGGCGAAGCGCTGGTCGGCGGTCATGTATTCCGCCGGCATCCCGATGGCCACCTGCTCAATGAAGGGGACGGGTTTGGCTGGGTCCGAGCTGAAGGAGTCGGCGCCGCCATCGGCCGTCGGCGGAGTCAGGGATAGGCGGTCACCAGGCTGGAAATAGAGGTTTCCAGGCTTGACCCCCGTTGGCGGCCAAGCCTCAAGCCGATGCCAGCGGTTGGCACCGGTCTCGAATACGGTGGCCTTGGCCAAGTCCGGCTCCTTGGCGCCCTTCAGGTGGTGCATGAAGAACGGGAAGAGCACCTCGGCCTGGAACCATTCGGACGTATCGGCGCCGAACTGCACGGGGCCGAGGTGATCGCCTTTGCTGCGCTCCCAGGCGCCGTGGGACCAGGGGCCCATGACCAGACGGTTGTCGGTGGTGGGGCTTTGCCGGCCCACGGTCTGGAAGACCTGGAGGGCCCCGTATAGGTTTTCCGC
This sequence comes from Holophagales bacterium, assembly GCA_038320645.1. Classification (GTDB taxonomy): domain Bacteria; phylum Acidobacteriota; class Holophagae; order Holophagales; family Holophagaceae; genus Geothrix. The sequence continues at coordinate 2,981 of JBBQEL010000037.1, forward strand.
GTCGAACCAGCCGCCCACGGTGAGCACGGCGGGCTGCACTTCCTTCAGCTGGGGCCGCAGGTTGCGCGCCTGCCAGAAGGCGTCGTAGTCGGGATGATCCAGCAGTTCATTCCAGAAGGCAACCTCCGCGGTGAATTGGCGCGTGGCGCCGGTGGAGCCCAGGCGCAGGAACCATTCGTAGCCGTCCGAAGTACCGTGCTGGAAGGGGGCGGGCCAGGCTTTGGTGGGGGCGGGCCGGGGCTTGCCGAAGCTCACCAGGAAGTTGAAGGCGTGGGGCAGCCAGAGGGCGCCGTTGCGGTGGAAATCATCCCCGGCGAACCAGTCCACGATGGGCGCCTGGGGCGATACGGCCTTGAGGGCGGGATGGCCCGACAACATGGCCACGGCGGTGTAGAAGGCGGGATAGCTGATGCCCCACTGGCCGGCCTTCCCGTTGTTCCGTTCCGCGTTTTGCAGCAACCAGGCGAGGGTGTCGTAGGTGTCCGTGCCCTCGTCCACGGCGGCGCCGCTCACGGCCCGCTGGGGGCGCATGTTCACGAATTCGCCTTCGGACAGCATCCGGCCCCGCACATCCTGATAGACGAAGATGAAGCCTTCGTCCTGGAATCTGGCCGAGGGCCCCAGCTGGGGTGGGAAGGCCGCCTCGCCATAGGGCCAGACGCTGTAGGGCGTGCGCTGCAGCAGAATTGGGTAGGTGCGGCTGCCCTCCTTCGGCGTGTAGATGGCCGTGAAGAGCCGAACCCCGTCCCGCATGGGTATCAGCACCTCGCGCTTGGCGTAGCGCTCCTGGAGCAAGCGGACGTCGGCCGTGGCCTTGGGCCTGGCCCGCTGGGCCAGGAGCGCCGGGCCGTTCCCCACCAGCACCGTGAACAGCAGGGCCGAGACACGGAGGACGCGGAACAGGGGCATGGCAGCTCCGGAGGTAGAAGCCTCATCATACGGGGTATGAAAGGTGGCGAAAGCCGGAAGCGGTTTCCCGCCATAACCCTCGACTGGGAGACCGGCTTTTGCTGAACTGGACTGTGCGCTCCATGTGGGGCGTCCCTGCCGGAAATGCCCCTGCCATGACCCGACCCAGCCACCTGCAACCCGCCGAATGGGACCACCACAGCGCCTGCTGGCTGGCCTGGCCCAGCCATGGCCATCTCTGGCGGGACAACCTGGCCCCGGCCCAGGCGGAAGTCGCGGCACTCGGCCGCGCCATCGCCGAAGAGGGTGGTGAAACGCTCGACCTCCTGGTGCAGGATGACGCCGCCGAAGCCCAGGCCCGGGCGGCGCTGGCGCCGGTCTGGGACAAGGTGCGCTCGCACCGTGTACCCGTGGGCGATATCTGGCTGCGGGATACAGCGCCGATCTTCGTGAAGGATGGCCAGGGTGCCCTGCAGGCGGCCTGCTTCCGGTTCAACGGCTGGGGCGGGAAGTATGTGCTGCCCAACGACGACCAGGTGGCGGGCCGGGTGGCCGCCCTGAGCAGCCTGCCCCGGGTGCAGCACGACTGGATTCTGGAAGGTGGCTCTGTCGAGGTGGATGGGGAGGGCACCGTGCTCACCACCCGCCAGTGCCTCCTCAATCCCAACCGCAATCCCGGCCTGAGCCAGACGGCCATCGAAGCCGCCCTACACACCGGCCTGGGGGCCGAAAAAGTGCTGTGGCTCGACGAGGGACTCCTCAACGATCACACCGATGGCCACATCGACACCCTGGCCCGCTTCGTGGCGCCGGGCGTGGTGGTGTGCATGGAAGCGGAGGATCCCGCCGATCCCAACGCGGCCACCCTGGCGCGCCTCGCCCTGGACCTGGCCGCGTTCACCGATGCCCGGGGCCGGAAGCTCCAGGTGGTGCGCATCCCGTCCCCGGGCCTGCTGCTGGACGAGGACGGCGAGCCCATGCCCGCCAGCTATGTGAATTTCTACATCGGCAATCGCAGCGTGGTGGTGCCGATCTACGGCACGCCCCACGATGAGGCGGCCGTCGCGGCGCTTGCGCGGCTCTTCCCGCAGCATCGCGTCGTGGGTCGCTCGGCCCGCGCCATCCTCAGCGGCGGCGGCGCCTTCCATTGCATCACCCAGCAGCAGCCGGAGGTTTCATGAGCCAGGCCAAGGTCGTCCGCGTGGCCGCCACCCAGTGCGCCTTCACCGGCAGCCTGGACGAAAATGTCGCCCGGGTCGAGGCCCTGGTGCGCGAGGCCGCGGCCCAGGGCGCCCAGGTGATCCTGCCTTCCGAATTGTTCGAGGGCCTCTATTTCTGCCGCGAGGAGAAGGACGCCTTCTTCGATTGGGCCAAGCCCGCGGTCGGCCACCCGACCATCCTCCGCTTCCAGCGGCTGGCGCAGGAATTGGGCGTCGTGCTTCCGGTCTCCTTCTTCGAGCGCGACGGCCAGGCCCACTACAACAGCCTCGCCCTGGTGGATGCCGACGGCGCGGTGCTCGGGATCTACCGCAAGAGCCACATCCCCGACGGCCCCGGTTACGAGGAGAAGTTCTACTTCCGGCCCGGCAACACCGGCTTCAAGGTGTGGGATACCCGCTTCGGCAAGCTGGGCGTGGGCATCTGCTGGGATCAGTGGTACCCCGAATGCGCCCGGGCCATGATGCTCCTGGGCGCGGACCTGCTGCTGTATCCCACGGCCATCGGCACCGAGCCCGAAAACCCCGAGCTGGATACGAAGGATCTTTGGCAGCGCGCCATGATCGGTCACGCCGTCTCCAATGTGGTGCCGGTGGTGGCGTCCAACCGCATCGGGCTGGAGGGCGATCAGACCTTCTACGGCCATTCCTTCATCGCCAACCACCGTGGCGATAAGGTCGCGGAACTGGGGCGAACCGAAACCGGCGTGATCCTGGCGGACCTGGACTTCGAGGAGATCCGCCGCAACCGCGCCTCCTTCGGCTTCTTCCGCGACCGCCGCCCCGATCTCTATGGGCTACTCGCCAAGAGCTGACCGCTTCGCTGTAGCGGTGAGATTCAACCGAAGAGCTTGAGGGTCTCATCCACGCTGCGGATGACCCGCAGGACATTGAATGGTTCCACCACCAGGTGATCCACCGCCCCGGCTGCCATGGCGCGGTTGCGCTTCAGGTCGGCCCCCTCTTCGGTGCCCGCCACCAGGATGGGCAGGGGGCAGGCCTCCTCCTGGGCCAGGCGGCGGCAGCGCTCCATGGCGGAACCGGAGCGGAGGTGATGGTGGATCAGCACCAGATGGACGCGGCCCCAGCCGGTCTCATCGGCGCCCAGCTGCCCCAGCGTCGGCCGGACGGGACCCGGTCCCAGGTCGAGGCTGGCCACGCCGAACTTGCGGCCGATGGCCTGCGCCAGCCGGGCGGGGAAAGCTTCGCCCTCGGCGAGCACCAGCACCATGGGATCGCGGTCCACCAGGATTCTGGGATGGGCGGACGGTGGCCGGACGGCCTCCTTGCCGACCTCCTGGTGAGCGGCGGGACGATGGAACTCCAGGCCGCCGGGGTTGAACCGCGACAGGTCCTTCTGGGCCTGGCGGTGCCGAGCCTCCAGCAGCCATTGGCGGTAGCGGCCCACGGCCACGCGATCCGCCGAATCGGCGAGGCGTAACCCCCAGACCCGCTCCCCGAAGTAGGCCACTTTCACCGGCAGCACCAGGTTGTCGCCCACTGCCGCCCGCAGTTCCACTGTGGAGGAGGCGTTGAGCCGCAGCATATCGCTCAGGACACGGGTGCCTTCCGGCGGGGCGAGCTCGAGGCCATCCTCCCCGAAGGCCCTGGCCAGGCCGTCCTTCACATTGTTCTGCTGATCGGAGAAGGGGCAGGGAATGGGCCGGTCAGGCACGAAGTCGGCCAGGCGATGGGTATCCAGGGCGCGCAGCACCCGCGGCAGGGTCACATGGCAGGCCTCGACGCCATGCAGCCGTCCATGGCCCTGGAAATCCACCACGGCCTCATAGGGCAGACCCCGGTCCACCAGATTCAGCGTGAGGCGGGAGCCCGCTTTCAGGCGCCACTGGCCCCGCTCGAGATCGGAGACGCCCAGGATCACGCGGTCGGGGGCCTCGCCCAGCACCTGGAAGTCGCCGCGCAGGGCGCCGAAGACCACCTGGAGCTTGCCGTCGTCCTCGCACAGCCGCTGGAAGACCATGCGAATGGCCTGGGGCTGATCCTTGTTGAGACTGCGAACACTCATGAGGACCTATCGGGCCGGGGGCCAGAGACTCAAACTTCGAGAATGCCTTCGACGGCGCTGTAGGGATCCAGCACCCGGTCGGCGATGCCCTGGATGGCTGCCTCCACCCGCGCCGGGCCGGCGTTCGCCTTGGCCCGCCGGGTCGCGGCCTCGGCCAGCAGCGACTCGAAGCGCAGGCGGGCGCGTTCCCGGGCCTTGCGCGCCAGGCCGCCGTGGGCCCGGAGCCACAGGCCGTGCTCCCGCACCCGGGCCAGCAGGTCGTTCACACCACGGCCCACCTGGGCGACGGTGCGCACCACCGGGGGGTCCCAGTCGCGAGGCGTGGCGAGGGATTTCATGGCCTCGATCTCGGACTCGACCTGATCCGCCCCATCCCGGTCGGCCTTATTGATGACGAACAGATCCGCCACCTCCATGATCCCGGCCTTGATGGCCTGGATCTCATCACCCATGCCCGGCACCAGCACCACACAGCAGGTCTGCACGCAGCTCACCACATCCACTTCGTCCTGGCCCACGCCCACGGTTTCCACGATCACCGTGTCGAAGCCCGCGGCATCCAGCAGATCGATGGCGTCCTGGGTGGCCCGAGCCAGGCCGCCCAGCGCCCCCCGCGTGGCCATGCTGCGGATGAACACGCCAGGGTCGGCGGCGATGCGCTGCATGCGGATGCGATCACCCAGGATGGCCCCGCCGCTGAACGGCGAGGTGGGATCCACGGCCAGGATGCCCACCCTCTGGCCTTCGGCCCGCAGGGCGCGGGCCACCTGATCCGTGAGGGTGCTCTTGCCGGCGCCGGGCGAGCCCGTGATGCCGAGCACCGCGGCCCGGCCCAGGTGTGGCCAGAGCTGGGCCATGAGCTCCCGGGCGCCGGGATGGCCATTTTCCATCCAGGAGATGGCTCGGCCCAGGGCCCGGGAATCCCCGCGGCGCAGGGGCTCCAGGAGGTCGGCGGGAAGGTTCATGCGCCCAGGATGCCAGACAAGCCGCCCCTGCAAGTCAGGGAATGGGCCGCGCCGTGGGGGCGGGTTTCGGGACCCGGCCTCGCAGGTGATGACCGGATGGGGTACCCTTGAGGTTCGGCTCTGGCCGGACTGGAACCAGCACAATGACAAAAGGGCTCAAATCCAAGAAGGATCCCGTCTCCGGGAATGCGGTTCCGGATCCGGCCCCGAAACCCGTGCCGGTCCTGCTGACTAAGCGGGCTCCGGTGGCGCCGCCGGATCCGAAGGCGCCCCGGGAGAAGATCTGCTCCGAGTGCGGAATCCACTTCCGGATCGAAGCGGGCCAGAAGTTCTACCTGTGCCCCGACTGCTACCGGCGCTCCTTCGTCTACAAGCGCAAGGGCGGCAACGACGCGGCCCGGATCCTCACCCACATCACCTGTGCCACCTGCGGGGCCCAGGAATACCTGCCCTTCATTCCGGATGATCCGGCCTCGGCCCTCTGCCGGGCCTGCTTCGCCAAGCAGCGGCCGGAACCAAAAGCACCCCTTCGACACCCTCATCGATAGTCTCCGAGGTTTTCCATGCGCCTAGCCGCCCTGCCCCTTCTGCTCGCCGCCACCCTCCTGCCCGCGCAGGCTCCAGTGAAGGCCGCTCCGAAAGCAGCCCCGAAAACGGCCGCCAAAGCCCCGACCAAGGCGGCTCCAGTGAAGGCCACCCCTGAGGCCGAAGCCGCCCGCCGCGCCCTGCGCGAAACCCTCGACGCCATTGACGCAGGCTGGTTCGGCCAGGCCTACCAGGGCATCTCCTCGGTGCAGATGCAGGGCACCCTCGGCATCGCCCTCAGCGGTGCTGCGGTGAACCAGAAGGTGGACACCCTCAGCGCCGGCCAGGTCAAGGGCAACAGCCAGGGTGGCCAGGCCAACCTCCGCGTCAAGGGCACCTACTTCGCCAATGGTGATTTCAAGACGGATCTGGCCGGCGACTTCGGCACGATCCTCTACACCCGACGCGGCAACCGCGGCTTCATCTACAGCAAGGAGCAGAACGCCTACACCACCCGCGTGGATCTGCCCCCCTCCGACGCGCCGCTCACCTACCTGGCCTGGTTCCGGCAGACCCTGAACGACATCAAGGCCGTCTACATCGACGCCCCCACCTTCCAGGCCAGCCTGGGTGCGGAGGAAGGCTCGTTGCAGCGGCTCGTGTTCAGCGCCCCCACCCAGGCCTGGGATGCCAAGAAGCGCGAGCAGAGCCTGGCCCAGAGCCTGGGCTTCTGGAAGCGCGGCAAGCTCGAAGTCGCCGTGGACAAGACCACCAAGCAGCCCGTACGGCTCGAATTCCGCAACGACGAGCAGGGCGTGCATACCCGGATGGATTTCAGCTACGGCGCCAACAACCGGCTGCAGTCTGTGAACATCAGCAACAGCAGCCGGGGCTTCGAAGGTCCAGGCTGGCTGCGGGTCGGCTACGGCGGCGATGGTCGTATGTCCAATGTCGCCGGGGAACTCGCCAGCCTCGACAAGAAGGTGTCCTTCGCCATGGATCTGGCCTGGTCCAAGACCGGCACGGGTGCCGACATCGCCGCCATCCCCCCCGCCGGTGCCACCAAGCGCGGCCGGGAGGAACTGGAAACCCAGCTCATCGTCGGCCTCGCCGCCAAGATCTTCGACCTCCAGCGCGCCGGCCTGAACCTCCGCAGCGTCGCCGTAGGCGGCAAGTAGCAGTACACTGACTTCATCGGAGCGTGGCGCAGCCTGGTAGCGCACCTGCTTTGGGAGCAGGGGGTCGAGAGTTCGAATCTCTCCGCTCCGACCAAAAACCAGAAAGGGGTGCAGAGCACCCCTTTCTGGTTTTTGAACGAAACGAGATTCGAACTCTCGCGCCGGAGCGAGACCGGCGGCTGGCAACGCCAGACGCACTTCGAATCGATGCCCCGGTGGGTCGGCGCGACATACGGAGACCGGTACCGACGCAGCGTGGACTGGGTCAGATGCCGGCCGACTCCCGGCCCGGTCCGGCCTGCCACGCCCAGGGTCACAGCCGGATCGGCGAGGTAATTCCATTCGGTGATCCGTGTATAGATCCAAGTGTCTATATATAGAATTATTTAATGTTAAACAATGAATACCTGTTGCGATGTCAATGGTGGGGACCTATGCTCATCCTGCTTCGACCCCTCAGGAGGTGACTATGAACTGGTTCCCCGTGCTCGCCGCCGCCGTCGTCGCGGTGGTGCCCGTCTTCGGGCTCGACAACCCTGGCCGCGCGCTCACCCTGCTGCTGATTCTCGCCGCGGTCATCCTCGTCTGGATCGGGATTGATAGCTGGCAGGCGCGGAAGCCGACGACCGGCCGCCTCGGCACGAGATAGATGGCCGGCTGAGCCAGGGCCGCGGCGCTGCGGAGGAATGGGCCTCCGGCACGATCGGAATTCTTCGTTGCAGCACGGCGCGCGCCGTTTCAAGTGCCGTTCGCAGGGGCTGCCAGATGCAGCTGGAAAGCGGGGCGTGGACGCCATCTCACTTGGCGCGGCGGAAGGCTGGAAATCGGGCGGGTGTGCGCAAACGCCTGCTGGCCGAGTGCTATGCTGAATCACTGAAATGGCCACTGACACCCTCCCCCAGCCGATCCAGACGCGCCTCGCGGAAGCCTACCGGGAGCTCCCCGAAGCCATGCGGCGCATCGCCGATGCGCTGATGTCCGATCCGCTGCTTGGCGCCCTCTGGGGTATCGAATCCATGGCGGAGCGGGCGCACGTGAGCGTCGGGACCGTGGTCCGCTTCGCGAAGCGGCTCGGCTACGGGGGCTTCAGCGAATTCCGCGACGCGCTTCGGGAGGCTTGCCACGCGCGGTCCGGGGATGCCGATCTGGAACTCATGGAGTCGCCCACGGATGTCTACGGGACCTTGGCGGAGGTGGCGCGTCGGGATGGGGAGAACCTCACCCGCCTGATCCAGATGGTGGATCAGCCCACGCTGGATGCCGCCTCCCGGCTGCTGATGGGAGCCCACCACCGGGTGATCCTGGGGCGCGGCATCTCCCATGTGATGAGCCTGATCATGGGCTTCTACCTCACCCAGGCGGGCCTGCCCTGCATCGCCGCCATCCCTTCGGATTTCTCCAACCAGGTTGCCAACCTCGGCGCCAAGGATCTGTTGGTGGTCCTCAGTTTCGCGCCCTACAGCCGGGAGACGGTGGACGCCGCCATCTTCGCCAGGGAAAGCGGCATCCCCGTGCTCGCTTTTTCGGATCGCGCGGATTCGCCGCTGAAGCCGTATGCGGACATCCTCATTCCCGTGCCGAGCGAAGACCTGCTCTTCAGCTGCAGCATCACCACCTTCGCCGCCCTGGCCCACGCCTTCGCCATCGTGCTGGCCGCCCAGGATCACACGGGCACCATCAAGCGCCTGAAGGCCGCGGACAAGGTCGCCCAGCCGCTCTTCGTGAACCACTGGCTGCCCATGCAGCCGGGTGCGTACAGCCTCGGACGGATGCGGAAACCATGAGCCTGAAAACCGTCCTGCGAGGAATGTCCATGTCCGCCCCCACCTCCGAACAGATCCTCCGCCACCTGCGCCGCGCCAACGCCGTGGCCGAGCGCGCGGCGGGATTTGGGCACCATCCCTTCGGCGCCATCCTCGTGGGGCCCGATCACGAAACGGTGCTTCTGGAGCAGGGGAACGTGAACACGGTCAACCACGCGGAGGCGGTGCTGGCACGCACGGCCGATCTGAACTTTCCACCGGAGTACCTGGCGGACTGCACCCTCTACACCACGGTGGAGCCCTGCGCCATGTGCGCCGGGACGCTGTACTGGGCCAACATCGGCCGCCTGGTCTACGGCATGGACGAAAGCCGCCTGCGGGCCTTCACGGGCAGCCACCCTGAGAATCCCACCCTGGACCTGCCCTGCCGCACCCTGTTCGAACGGGGCCAGAAGGACATCTCCGTGATCGGACCGGTGACCGAAGTGGAAGCCGAGATCTCGGCGCTGCACCGGGACTTCTGGGTAGACCGTTAGAACTCCAGCTTTTCGTAAGTGGGGAAGCCCACCTCGACCCAGGCTTCCCGGCCGTAGCGGATGATGTTCCCGAAGATGAAGATCAGCGGGGAGGCCGTGGCGTTGCCCGGAAACACGCCGATGATCCAGGGGTGCTCCGGGTTCAGTTCGAAGCCTTCGGTGGCGTGGGCCCGTTCCGTCAGCCCGCTCATGTAGGCCTTGGCGTAATCCAGGGCCCCTTTCTGGCTGGCGATCGGCATGCCTTCGGCGGTGTAGCTGCGCCCCAGGTTGCTCCGCAGGAACATGGCCGGTTCCGACAAGAGGCGGACATGGGAGGTCGGGTGAGCCTGCCGAAGCGCGGCTAGGAGAGTGTCGGCGGTAAAGGTCATGGCGGGCACCTCATACCAAGCATTCGTTCATGATAGGGAAGCTGCTGTTCTCGCCACGAAGAGGGCCTGCCGGGGCTTTTCGGCGCAGGGGTTGAGATGACAACAGGAAGGAATCACTCATAAGGGACTGTGACATGACCTTTGATTCCTCCGTGTTCACGCCCGTGTCTTTATCCCCTGCATCCCCTTTATCCCTGTTGAACATTTTTTTACAGGGATGAAAGGGATGAAAGGGATGAAGGGGATAGAGCGTGCCAAAAACCATGTTCTTTGCCCTCATGAATGTGTCCATTCCCAGAGGAAAAACAAAAAAGGCGGGATCAGAAGCGCATCTCTCGATTGTAGGGCTTGCCCAGGTCCGTGGGGCCCAGTTGGCGGGCCTTGCGGGCCAGAGCCAGGACCACGATGACCAGGACATAGGGCAGCATGACCGCGAACTCGTAGGGGAACTTGATGCCCCAGACCTGCATGGACAGCTGGAAGGACTGGGCGATGCTGAACAGCAGCGCGCCACCCATGATGCCCAGTGGGCTCCAGCGGCCGAAGTAGACGAGTGCCACGGCGATGAAGCCTCGGCCCGCCACCAGATCGTCGGAGAACATCTTGGCCTGGCACAGGGACAGGTAGGCGCCGGCCAACCCCGCCATGGCGCCGCCCAGCATCAGGGCCTGGTAGCGGGTGCGGTCCACGTTGATGCCCATGGTGTCGGCCGCGCGGGGATGGGTGCCCACGGCCCGGACCTTGAGGCCCCAGGGCGTCTTGTAAAGCAGGAACCAGCTCGCCGGCACCATGAGAAAGGCCAGGTAGACCAGGGGCGTGTGGCTGAAGAGCACGCCACCGAGGAAGGGGATCTGGGAGAGGTAGGGGATCGGCATGGCGGGGATGCCCTCGACGCCGGTGACGCCCCCCACGAAATGCCGGAAGAGGGTGCCGGACAGGCCCCAGCCCAGCATCTGCAGGCCGATCCCTGCGATCCCCTGCGAGGCGCGGAAAGTCACCGTGACGAGGGCGAACAGGAGGCCCAGGAGGCACCCCACGGCCACTGCGCCGAGTATCCCCAGCAGGTTGCCGTAGGGCGCCAGAGGCCCGGCCTGGAGGGTGAAGGGCACCATGAAGCCGAGGAAGGCCCCCATGCACATGATCCCGTCGCAACCGAGGTTGAAGACCCCCGCCCGCTGATTGAAATTCTCGCCCAGCGCGGCCAGGAGGATGGCTACGGAAAACGGCACCGCCAGGCACAGGACATTGAAGATCATCACGCTGGCGCTCATGGCTGGGTTCCCTTCCTGGATCTGAGCGCAGCGGGCACGAGACCCTGCAGCCACCGGAGCAGGCGCTCCTGGGCATAGGGATTCCGCAAGAAGCTCTGGGCGGAAACGATGGCGAGGATGATCACGCCCTGGAGCACCAGCACCATGTTCGCGGGGACCCGTGCGGTTCGCTGGGTCATGTCGGCCCCGATGAGCAGCACGCCGAAGAAGGCGGCGGACGGGATGATGCCGCCGGGGTGGAGCGCGCCGAAGAGGGCCACCACGATGCCGGCGAAACCGTAGCCCGACGAGATGCCTTCGATGGCCCGGTGGTGGACGCCCGTCACCTCGACGGCGCCCGCGAGGCCGGCGAAGCCGCCAGCGAAGAGCATGGCGACGACCAGGTATTTCTCGACGGGGATACCGGCATAGCGGGCCGCCTTGGCCCCGGCCCCGGCCGCGCGCATGCGGTAGCCGAGGGTGGTCTTCCAGAGCAGGATCCACACCAGGACGGCCGCCACCAGGGCGAGGATGAGGCCCGTGTGCAGCCGGGTGCCCGGCACAAGATAGTCGAGGATCACCGCATCGGGCAGCCGCATGGACTGGGGGGTGCCAGAGCCCATTTCCAGTTCGTTGGGATCAAGCATGGGGCCGCGCAGAAGGTAGGTGTAGATCTGTGCGGCGATGTAGTTGAGCATCACCGTGCTGAGGATCTCATTGACCTGCAGGCGGGCGCGGAGCCAACCGGCGATACCGCCCCAGAGGGCGCCCGCCAGGGCGCCGGCCATGAGCACCAGCGGCAGGAGGTAGATCCGCGGCAGGCCCGGCAGGGCCAGGGCCACGGCGGTGGAGGCGATGACCCCCATCTGGATCTGGCCTTCGGCACCGATGTTGATGATGCCGCTCCGGAAGGAGATGGCGATGCCCAGGCCGACCAGAAGCAGGGGCACGGCACGCACCAGCACCTCGGTCACGCCGAACAGGTCCGAGAGGGGCCCGGTGAGGATGGTCTTGTAGGTCTGCAGCGGGCTGGCACCGATGGAGAGGAGGACCAGGGCCACCAGCAGCGCGGCGATGAGGGAGAAGCCGACGATGACCGTGCCGCCGTAGAGGACCTTCTGCTTATTCATGGGTCGCTCCGGCTGGGGGAAGGGCAGCTGTCGCTGGCGTGGGCGGCGGGTCGGTATCCGCCAGGCCCGCCATGAGGATGCCCAGCCGCTCGCGGGTGGCCTCCACCGCCGGCAGGATCTTGAGGATCTTCCCCTTGTAGATCACGGCGATGCGGTCAGACAGGTTCATGACCTCTTCCAGCTCTTCGGAGATGAGGATGATGCCGATGCCCTCGCGGCGCCGATCCAGGAGCTGGGAATGGATGAATTCCTGGGCGCCCATATCGATGCCGCGGGTGGGGTACACCGCTACCAGGGCCTTGGGGCCCCGGGCGATCTCGCGGGCCAGGATGACCTTCTGGATGTTGCCCCCGGACAGGGAGCCCGTGGCGGTGCTGGTGGAGGGGCAGCGGACATCGAAGCGTTCTTTCAGCTGCTCGGCGTTGCGATCGATCTCCTTCCGCTTGAGGAAGGACAGCCTGCTGAACTGCCGGGAGCCGAAGTCCTTGAGGATGAGGTTGTCCTTCACCGAGAAGGAAGGCACGATGCCCTCCGTCTGCCGGTCCTCGGGAACATAGCCCATGCCTGCGTCGATGATCTCGCGGGGCGTCTTGTTGGCCAGGTTCCGCCCCTCGAAGAAGATTTCCCCGGACTCCACGGGGCGCAGGCCCGCGAGGGCGTCGGCGAATTCCCGCTGGCCGTTGCCGGACACCCCCGCCACGCCGAGCACTTCACCGGCGCGGAGCTCCAGGTCCAGGCGATTCAGGACGAGGTTGCCCCGGTCGCCGCGGACGCAGAGGTTCTTCACGGTCAGGAGCGGCGTGCCCTGGAGTCCGCTGCCTTCGTTGCGGGGCAGGGTGACATCGTGACCCGTCATGAGGGCGGCCAGCTCGGAGGGCTCATGGTTCGCCGTCTGCCCGTTGAAGACCACCGCCCCGTGGCGCAGGATGGACACCCGGTCAGAGAGGGCCTTCACTTCGTTGAGCTTGTGGCTGATGAAGATGATGGCGAGTTCGGAGGTCATGCGCTGCAGGCGCTCGATGAGGTCGTCGGTCTCCTGCGGCGTGAGGGCCGAGGTGGGCTCATCCAGGATGAGCAGCCGCGCGCCCAGACAGAGGGTCTTCACCAGCTCCACCCGCTGCTGTTCGCCCACGGAGAGCTGCCAGATGTAGGCATCGGGATTCACGGGCAGCTCATAGCGCTCCGAGATCTCCCGGATCTTCCGGGCCGCCCCCTTGATGTCCAGCCGCAGAAAGTGGTGCAGCTCCTTCAATCCCAGGGCGAGGTTCTCGGCCACGGTCATGTTGGGCACGAGCATGAAGTGCTGGTGCACCATGCCGATGCCGCGGGCGTAGGCATCCCCGGGCGCCCGGAAATGGACGGCTTCGCCATTCACGGACAGGGTGCCGGAGTCCGGCCGGTAGAGCCCCATGATGATGTTCATGAGGGTGGTCTTGCCCGCACCGTTCTCGCCCACCAGGGCCAGGACCTCGCCCCGGCGCACCTGGAGGGAAATGTCGTCGCAGGCGAGAACGCCCGGGAACCGTTTGGTGATGCCTTCCAGCTTGAGTTCGGAGATGGGTTCCAGAGCGGCGGTCATGAATGGTCCTGATCGAAAACAGTGCCTGCCCCCAGTCCAGTTCGCGCCAAACCGGGGGCAGGAGTTATAAAAGTCCTAGAGCTTGATGCTCTTCCAGTCGAGCTTGAGCTTGCCGGAAATCAGATCCGCCTTGGCTTGTTCAACGGCCTTCTTGATGGCCGGGGTCAGGACCTTGGGATCCATTTTCGGATTGAAGACGTAGTTGAACCCGCCGTTGGAGAACTTCATGGGCAGGCTTTCGCCACCCTTGATGCCCGCGGCGCGCTTGTCGATGAGGGCTTCCACCACGGCGGCGTAGTTGTAGCCCGCGGCGGCGAGGACCTTGGTGCCTTCAGGAATGGTCAGGTAGTTGGTGTCCTGGGCCAGGAAGTAGACGGAGCCCTTGTTCTCGGCCACGGCGCGGAGGGCGCCGATGGCCTGCTGGGCGGAACCGGTGAGGATATCGGCGCCATCCTTGAGCTGGGTCTGGGCCAGTTCGCCGGCCTTCACGAAGTCGCCGAAGCTGCCAGTGAAGGCCACGCGGATCGTCGCCTTGGGGTTGGCGGCCTGCACGCCCATCATGAAGCCGCGGGTGTAGCGGGCCGAATCGCCGCCATCGACCGGGCCCACGTTGCCGGTCTTGTTGGTCTTGGTGACCATGCCCGCAATGAGGCCGTTGAGGTAGCCGGTTTCCTCGCTGTAGGGGGTGTAGGTGAAGACGTTCTTGGGGCCGATGTTCGCGCTGGTGCCGTAGGCGAAGGTGGTGTTGGGGAACACGCCGGACATCTCGGTGACCAGATTGTTGTATTGGGCGCCGTGGCAGATGATGATGTCGAAACCCTTGGAGGCGTACTGCCGGGCAGCCGAACCCGCATCCACCGGCTTCATCTTCTCGCTGTGGCTGTACTCGACCAGAGCCACGCCGTACTTCTTCTGGACGGTCAGGATGGCGTCGTGCATGGACTGGCACCAGCCCTTGTCATCCACCGTGGATTCCACGATGAGGGCGATGCGGACCTTGGCCGTGGGCGCTGCCGCCGCGGTGCCACCGAGCATCCCGAACAGGGCCGTCAGGGATAGAGCCGTCTTGAGGGAGGTCTTCATGTGCTGCTCTCCTTTTTTGGATCGGAACCTGGATTCCGAAGTGGGGGGTTGGTTGCGGGTGGAGACGAAGGTCAGTCCAGCTGGGGAGGGTTTCAGCCCATGGGTGGGCGGGTGCCTTGGTGGATCGCACCCAGGCGGTCCCGCAGGCTGCCGCCCGCATGGCCCGACAGGGCGGCCTGGACTTCGGCCAACATGGACAGGGCGATGACTTCCGGCGATTCGGCGCCGAGATCCAGGCCGGCGGGGAAGTGCATGATCTGCCGTTGGGCTTCCGTGAGGGCCACCCCCGCCTCCTCGATCTCCTTGAGGATCCGGGTGCAGCGGGTCCGGTTGCCCTGGAGGCCCAGGTAGCCCAGGGGCTGCTGGAGGAGGGCCGCCACGGCCTCGCGGTCTTTTTCGTAGACGTGGCTTACCACCAGGGCGGCGCTGCGGCCATCGAAGGGAAGCCCCTGCAGCGAGGCCGGCGGGTGGCCCAGGACGATCCGATCGGCTTCCGGAAAGCGCTCGGGAGTGGCCAGGGCCGGGCGGTGATCCACGATGCCCAGGAACCAGCCCAGCTCCTTGGCGAGGCGCGCCAGCGGCCTGGCGTGTTCACCGGCACCGAAGAGCCAAAGCGCGTAGGGCGGCAGGATGGGCTCGATGAGGACATCCACTTCCCCGGTGCCACAGAGGAGAGTCGGGCTGCTGGTGGCACCCTGGGCCAGGGCCTGGCGCAAGGCGATCCCCAGGAGCTCCGCGAAGGCCCCGGGCGGCGGAAGGAGGCCCGGGCCCTGGCCGTCCAGGATGAAGCGGTCGCCGACCTGCACGGAACCCACCTCCCCCCGGGCGCCGAAGACCGTGGCGAGAACGCTGGTCCGGCGGCGTTCCAGCAGCCGGGCACACAGGGTCCTCCAGGGGGCGGCCGGACCCGGGGACACAGCCTCGAGCAGCACATCCGCCTTACCCTGGCAGCCCATGCCGGTGCCCCAGATGAGATCGAGCTCGCTGCCCAGGTCGAAGGCCGCAAGTTGCGGCTCACCGCTGCGCAGGACGGATTCCACCCGGGCCTTCACATCGGTTTCCAGGCAGCCGGCGCTGATGACGCCCGTCTGGTCGCCCCCGGTCCGGAACACCATGCGGGCGCCGGGTTTCTGGTAGGAGCTGCCCTTTACCCGCACCAGCGTGGCGAGCGCCACGGGCTCCTGGAGGGAGTCCAGGGAGGCGAGGATTTCGAGGAGCCCTCGCATGAGCTAGAACCTTGCCCACAGTCGGGTGGCCAGCTCCCGGCTGCGGGCAGCGAGGGCAGCTTCGTCCACGTCGAGGGTGAGGCGCTTGCCTTCCATGAGGACTCGCCCGGCGCAGATGGTGGTATCCACCGTGGCCTGGGAGAGACCGAAGATCAGATGCCCCAGGACCGTGTCGCCGTTGAGGGGCGTGGGGGGATGGTAGTCCACCAGGATGAGGTCGGCAGCGGCGCCTTCCTGGAGCGTGCCCAGGGGGAAGCCCCAGAGCTGACTGGCCAGTTCCGGATTGCGCACGAAGAGGGAGTTGGCCACCTCCATGAAGGCGCAGCTGGGGTTCTCCTGGCGGAGGTGCTGGGCCCACAGGGCCACCCGGAGCTCCTCCAGCATGTTCACGGTCATGGCGTCGGTGCCCAGGCCCACCCGGACGCCCCGCGAGGTGAGCTGGAGCAGGTCGGCGATGCCCACGGCATTGTTGAGGTTGGACTGGGGATTGTGGGCCACGAAGGTATCCGTGGCGGCGAGGATATCGATATCGGCCACGGTCACATGAACCGCATGGGCGGCGATGCTGTTCCGCCCCAGCAGTCCGTGGGCCTGCAGTCGGGCTGCGGGCGTGAGGCCATAATTCTCGAGGTTAGCGGCCACATCCGAAGCCGCCTCGGCCAGATGCACATGGAACCCGACGCCCAGCCCCCGGCCCAGGGCCGCGGCGCGATCGAGAGTGGCATCCGAAAGAGTGAAGGCCGCATGGAGGCCGATGAGGGCCCGGAGGTGTGGATCCTTTTCGGCCGCGCAGCGCCGGGCGAAGCGGGCGTTCTCCTCCAGGCCTGCGGTGGTGACGGCCGCCCCGTCCCGGTCCGAGACTTCGTAGCAGAGGCAGGCCCGCAGGCCCGAGGTCTTCACCGCATCGGCAATGCGATCCAGGGAGCCGGCGGCGGCGAAGGGGCTGGCGTGATGATCCACCAGGGTGGTGGTGCCCTTGCGGATGGCGTCCAGCAGGATCACCTGGGCGCTCATCTCCACATCATCCAGGCTCAGCTGGCGGTCGAGCCGCCACCAGAGGTGGTCCAGGACCTCCTGGAACGTGGCGCTGGGGGCCATCTTGCCCAACCCCCGCACCAGCGTGGAATAGAAATGCATGTGGGCATTCACCAGGCCGGGCATGACCACCTGCCCACCCGCATCGATCACCTTGTCGAAAGGCCCCGGGATGGAACCCCTGGGGGCGATCCGGGCGATGCGACCGTCCTCCACCAGCACAGCCATCCCCTCCAGCACCTGGCAAGGGTTGCCGAAGGTGAGGAGGGTGCCGTTGTGGATGAGGATGCGGGTGGCCATGGGCAGCAGTGGCTAGGACGCGGCCACTTCCTTGTTGAAGGCTACGATCAGCTTGTCGAACTCGGCGGCCTCCTCGGTGAAGAGCTGGCGCCAGTACTCGGGATCCCACTGGGCGTTGATCTCTTCGTAGGTCTTGCCCTGCTGCTCGACCCAGGTGAAGTACTTCAGGTTGTGGATGGCCTTCTTCTCGGGGTAGGTGAGTTCCTTGAAGTTGTCCACGGCCTGGCGCTCGAGGCTGCCAATGTGGGCCTTGGCGGCATCCATGGCCGTGAAGGCGCCGTGCTCGGTGGTTTGCTCCACCAGACGGGAACGGTACATGTCCGCACTGTCCGTGAAGATCGTGATGATCACGTCGTTCTCGTCCAGCTCCCAGTACTTGGCCGCCTTGATGGCCGCCAGCATGTTGCAGATGCAGCTGATGCCCATCAGTTCCAGCTTGTTGATGGTGGCGGAGTCAACGCCCAGGGTGGCCAGGTAGGCCTTGCCAGCGGGTTCGTTGAAGAGCCGGAGGACGCGCATGCAGTCCTCGTCATCGATGGCGGCCACCGCGTCCGTATTGCGGACGTTGTGGACCCAGGGCACGTGCTTATCGCCGATGCCCTCGATGCGGTGATCACCGAAGCCGTTCATGAGCAGCGTGGGGCACTGGATGGCCTCGGTGGCGATGGTCTTGACGCCGGCATGGAGGGTCTTGAGGTAGTCCCCGGCGGCGATGGTGCCGGCGCTGCCGGTGGCGCTCACGTAAGCTGCCAGGCGCGTCTTCTCGGTCCTGAGGCCGTTGAAGACATCTTCCGCAGCGGGGCCCGTGACGTTGTAGTGCCACACGGGGTTTCCGAACTCCTCGAACTGGTTGAAGATCAGGTGCTTGGGGTCAGCCTTCAGTTCCCAGCACTTGTCGTAGATTTCCTTCACATTGCTTTCGCAGCCGGGCGTGGCGATGACTTCCGAGCCGATTTCCGCCAGCCAGGTGAAGCGCTCTTGGCTCATGTTCTCCGGCAGGATGGCGATGGCCGTGCAGCCGAGCACCGCGGAGTCGAAGGCGCCGCCGCGACAGTAGTTGCCGGTGGAGGGCCAGACGGCCTTGTGGTAGTCGGGGTCGAATTCGCCGCTCACCAGCCGGGGCACCAGGCAGGCGAAAGCCGCGCCGACTTTGTGGGCGCCGGTGGGGAAGTATTTCCCGACCAGGCCGATGATGCGGGCCTTCACGCCGGTGATGGCGCTGGGGATCTCCAGGTAGTTGGGCCCGCCGAACAGGCCCGTCTCCGGATCGTTCTTCCAGGTGATGCGGAAGAGGTTGGCGGGATCGATGTCCCAGAGGCCGACGGTCTTCAGTCGGGCCTTGATGGATTCGGGGGCGGTCTCGGGATTACGCATCTGGGCGAAGGTGGGGATGATGATGCCCCGCTCCTTGCAGCGCTTGGCGGTGCGCTTGACGACTTCCGCGTTGTAGGTTTTCACGATTCTGGACATGGTGCTTCCTCTCGAGGGATTACAGGCTGAGGTTCTGGGAGCGCTTGATGATCTGTTCCAGCTTGGCTCCGGGATCCTTCAGGCGCGTGAGGAACATGAGGGCGCTGATGATGAAGGGCTTGTAGGCGGCTTCCTGGTAGGTGGGGATGCGGTACTGCTCGAAGACATCGGCGGACACCTCGCCGGCCTTGCAGCTCACATCGGTGATGTCCGCGGGCAGGCAGTGCATGTAGAGCGCTTTCTTCTTGGCCGTGAGGTCCATCTTCGCCCGGGTGCACTCCCAGTCCTTGTGCTTGGCATTGTTGGCCAGACATGCCTTCTCCAGTTCCTTCAGCCCCGCCTGGTCGGAGGTCTTCAGCAGCTCCGTGCGCCGCTCCATCACATGGTACGGGGCCCAGGACTTGGGATAGACGATGTCGGCGCCCTTGAAGGCCTCGTCCATGCTGGTGGACACGGAGAACTTTCCGCCGGACTTCTTCGCCTGCTTGCCGGCCAGGGCCACCACCGCGGGGATCAGGTCATAACCTTCGGGGTGGGCCAGGCGCACGTCCATGCCGAAGCGGGTCATGAGGCCGATGATCCCCTGGGGCACAGAGAGGGGCTTGCCGTAGCTGGGGCTGTAGGCCCAGGTCATGGCGATCTTCTTGCCCTTGAGGGCCTCCAGACTGCCGAAGTGCTCCTTCAGCCAGGCCAGGTCCGCCATGGACTGGGTGGGATGGTCCACGTCGCACTGGAGGTTGATGAGGCTGGGTCGGCGGTGCAGCACGCCTTGCTTGGTGCCATCGGTGAGCGCATCGCCCACCTCCTGCATGTAGGTGTGGCCCTCGCCCAGGAACATATCGTCGCGGATGCCGATGACTTCCGTGAGGAAGCTGATCATGTTGGCGGTTTCGCGTACGGTTTCGCCGTGGGCCACCTGGCTCTTCTGCTCGTCCAGATCGGACAGGCTCAGGCCCATGGCGCTGGCGGCGCTGGCGAAGCTGAAGCGGGTGCGGGTGGAGTTGTCCCGGAAGATGGAGATCGCCAGGCCCGTGTCGAAGGCGCGGAAGGACTTGCCCTGCTTGTGCAGGGTCTTGAGGGTATCGGCCAGGGTGACGATGGCGCGCAGTTCCTCCTCCGGGTGTTCCCAGGTCAGCAGGAAATCCTTCTGGTAGAGGTCGGTCTTCAGGGCCTTGAAGGCTTTGAGGTTCTGGGCGAGGGTGGGCATCGGGGCTCCTTGGAGGGGGATGGTCAGGTCAGGGAAAGGGTTGCGGGAGAAGGTTGGAGGAGGCTGCCGGTGGGCCGTTGGGGCTGGGTGAGGTGGCCGTTCCGCACCCGGGTTTCGCCCCGGAGCAGCACCTGGCGGAAGGCCAGAGGTGAGGTGAAGCCGGGGAAGGCTTCGTAGGCATCGGCCGCGGTGGAGCGCAGGGGGCGCTGGGGCCCCTTGGGATCCAGGACGACGATGTCGGCGTCCAGGCCGGTCCGGAGCGCGCCTTTGCGATCAGCGACGCCGGCCCGGAGCGCGGGGTTCAGCGAAAGATGGGTGGCGAGACCCAGGGCCGCGCGGTCCGGGTCGTCCTCCCAGATCTTCCAGGTGACATGGGGCAGGGCGCCGAGACCCGGCAGGCCATTGGGCACCGCCCGGAGATCCTTACCATCCCAGCTGTCCTTGTCCCGGGAACAGAAGGGGCAGTGATCCGTGGCGATGATATCGGCGGCACCCTGACGGATCAGGTCCAGGAAGGGGGCGCGGTTCCCCCGCAGGGGCGGGGAGCACAGCCAGCGATGCCCATCCTCCCGGGCCAGCCAGGTTTCATCCAGGAACAGATACTGGGGGCAGGTTTCGAAACTGAGGTCTCCCTGGGGCCGGTTCGCCACCAGCAACCTGGCTCCGTCCAGCGTGGATACGTGCACCACGTGCAGCGAGGCGTGGTGGGCCAGGGCGAGCTCCATCACGCGCTGGATGGCGACCACCTCCGCCGCTTCCGGCCGAAGCAGGGTGTGGGTGAAGGGCTTGGCCAGGTCCAGCCCGGCGACCGCCACGGCGTCGATGATGCCGTCGTCCTCGCAGTGGACGAGGAACTGGCTGCCCAGGGGGCCGAGGCTTTGGAAGAGCTCCCCGATCAGGTCGTAGCTCGCGAAGATGCCCCCGTCCTTGTAGGTGGTGTAGAGCTTCAAGGTCCGGTAGCCGCCGGCCAGGAGCGCCTTCAGGGTGGCCATGTCTCCGGGGCTGAAGGTGGTGGGGGTGAGGTGCCACAGGACATCGCAGTGGCTCTGTCCTTCGGCCTTGGCCCGGGCCCGCGCCATGGCCCGCAGGAGCGTTTCGCCAGGGCCCTGGGTCACGAAGGTGCAAAGGGTGGTGATGCCGTTTGCCAGGGCCACGCGGGTACTGGATTCGTAGCCATCCGCCAGATAGAACGGTCCGATCTGGTCATCCACGTGGGTATGGAAATCGATGAAGCCCGGCAGGACATAGCAGCCGTCGGCTTCGATCACCTGGTCTGCGGAGGCCGCGTCCACCTGGCCCAGAGCCGCGATGCGCCCGTCCGCCACCAGGAGATCCAGGGGTTGGAGGCTACCGTCGAGGGCCACGCGGCCGTTGCGGACGAGGGTCTTCACAGCGTCAGGGTGGCGAGGGTGGGCGCGACGGCGGGGGGGATGCTGAGGCGGGCGAGGGGAGCATCGACGTCTTTGAGGCCGTGGCCCGTGGCAAGGATGACCACCGGGGCCGAAGTGGCCAGACGGTGGGGGCCGGCCTGGAGTTTAACCAGTCCGGCCAGGGCCGCGGCCCCGGCCGGTTCGGTGAAGATGCCGGTGCGGCCGGCGAGCTGGGCCTGGGCCGCGAGGATCTCCTCGTCGGTGACCGTGAGGGTCAGCCCCCGGCTTTCCAGAATGGCCCGGCGGGCGCCATGGGCATTGCTGGGGCAGGTGACGGAGATGGAATCGGCCCGGGTGGTGGGGTTGGGGGCGTCCGCATAGACGCCCGTCTCCACATAGCGGTGGATGGCGTCGGAGGTCTCCGCCTGGACGCCGATGAGCCGGGGCAAACGGTCGATGAGCCCGGCCCGCTGGAGATCCACGAAGGCCTTGTGCACGCCGCCGAGGATCACGCCGTCGCCCACGGAGACGAGGATCGCTTCGGGCACCTGGAAGCCCAGCTGGGCCCAGATCTCCAGGCCGGCCGTCTTCTTGCCTTCGATGGTGAGGGGATGGTAGGCCGTGTTGCGGTTGAGGCCGCCCCGCTGGGCGGTGTACTCCAGGGAGAGGGCGAAGGCGTCGTCGTAGGTGCCCTTGATTGGCACCACCGTGGCGCCGTAGAGCACCATCTGCACAAGCTTGGCCTTGGGGGCCTTCTCCGGCACGAAGATGAGGGCCTTGGTGTCCGTGGACGCGCATACCGCAGCCAGGGCCGAAGCGGCGTTGCCCGTGGAGGCGGTCACGATGAGCTCCAGGCCCAGGCGGCGGGCTTCGGCCACCACCAGGAAGGAGGCGCGGTCCTTGAGGCTGCCGCTGGGATTCAGGCCGTCGTTCTTCACCCAGAGGCTATCCAGGCCCAGGTCCGCCCCGAGGCGGTCCACCCGGCCAAGGGGCGTGTTCCCGACGGGAAGGGGCGGATGGAATTCCGTTTCCACGGGACAGAAAAGATTCCAATCCGGCTGGGTCCGATCGAAGGCCGTGTGGATGGTTTCGTACTCGAAGACCACCTCCAGCACGCCCAGGAGCGGAATGCCGGGCCGGTAGGCCTTCCCGCACTCGGGGCAGAGGTAGCGCACCTCCTCCCGGGCATAGGTTCGGCCGCAATCCGTGCACCGGTAATGAAAAGGGGTCATGCAACGTTCCTTGGCGATCAAGAAACCCGCGCGGAGGTCTCCCTCCGCGCGGGCGGTCACTGCGAGCTAGAAGTGGATTTCCAGCGCAGCCATGACGCAGGTGGTCTTGGGATTCACGCCGCCGCCAGTTCCAGAAGCCGTGGCTTCAGCAGCCGTGGCGAAAGTGGGAGCACCGAACTTGTTGTCCCAGTACTCAAAGCCGGGGCCGATCTGCCAGGTGCCCTTCTTGGTGCCGAGGAGGGGGCTGACGTCGAACATCCAGTAACCGCGGAACAGGGTCTCGAGCTTGGTCTCCACGGCGGAGCCATCCTTGCCCTTGGCGCCAGTGAAGGTGGCGAAGCCCTTCACGGAGGTGTTGACCTTGCCGAGCGCCACGGGGATGCCCCAGGCCGCAGCGACCTGGTAGGTGCCATCGAAGGTGACATCCGTCCCACCGCCAATGGGGGTCTTGGAGCCACCAAAGGCGTTGTGATTCTTCTCCTTGTAATAGAGGAGGGCGACGTTGAGGAAGCCGGGCACCTTGAAGGAGAAGGAGGGGCCGGCCATCAGCTTGTAGACCGCAGGGGCGAAGGTGGTGTTCTTCGCGGCGTAATCAAAGCCGAAGGTGAAGTCCATGCCGCGCACCGGGCCGAAGTCGATCTTGGTGCCGAACACCTTGCCCAGGTTCAGGCTGTGCTTGTAGGTGACATAGACCTCGTGGGCGCCCTGCTTCTTGTTGTAGGGGCTGGCACCGAAGTTGTTGGAGGGATCCTTCTCATCCGACGTCAGCATGTCCACGCTGAAGAAGTTGCTGCCGAGGGAGTAGCCGGAGGCATGGGTCAGGTTGAAGATATCCTTCTTGATCTTGTCGGGATTCGCAGGCTCCTGGAAGGCGGTGCCGGTGCGGTAGCCGAGGGAGGTATCGCTCCAGTCAGCGGCGCTGGCGGGAACGGCGGCGAGGGCCACGAGACCCAGGGCGGCGAAGGTGAGGTTCTTCATGCGGTGCTCCGTGGTGGAGGTGGCCAGGACTGCCTGGACCTCAGTGGGGGGGTGGGGGTAACGCAGGGGGTGGTGAATGGACGGAGTTTTCAAAAGGTGGTTGCAGTTATAAAATAAATATATTATTTGTAACTAATTAGAATAGACGGCGAGCAACTTCCCGAAGCCCGGATGGACGCGGAACCCACACAAAGGGCCTTGCTCAAAGAGGGACTCCGGTGGCCCGGAGATCGGTGGTTTCGCCTACGAGACTAAGATAGAAAACCCAGGGGTCAACAAAAAAAGAACGATGAGGAAAAATTTTTACCCAGGCACCACCACCAGGGGTGGCAGGACGCTTTCGGCGTGGAGCAGGGCGGCCAGGGTGGCGCAGGGTGCCAGGTCCACCTGGGTGCCTTCGGGGAGCACGGCGGGGGCCTCCCAATCCACCAGGGCCCAGGTGCCGGTCCGGAAGCGGGCGCTGACCTGTTCGCTGCGGTACTGCGCCAGTTCGCCCATGATGTCCAGGCTGAAGGTCTTCCCGCCCAGCCGGGCTTCGATGGCGAGACCGGCCGATTTGCGCACCAGGCGGAAGGCATCGCCCTTGGCGTCGCGGTAGCCCTCCTCATCAATCCAGAAGCGGGGCTTGTCCTTGTAGGGGGCCCCGGCGGCTGGGCAGAAGGTATCGCAGTTGCCGCAGTCATTGCAGAAGTCGGCGATGTTGAGGGTCTGCACCCGCTGGCTGACCGAGAAGGGCCGCGTGCCCTCGGCCACCAACCGGCCCTGTCGCTGGACCAGCAGGGGCAGCTGCAGACTGAAGGGTTCGATCCCGTAGGCGAGGTTGGCCCGGTTGGGGCAGACGGTCACGCACAGGCTGCACAGATCGTCGCAGTCCAGGCACCGGCTCGCTTCCTTGGCGGCGGCTTCCGCCGTGAAGGGCAGAAGGACTTCCGCGAAGCCCCGGCGCTCGGTGACGGGCAGCACGGGCACGCGGTGGGCTGGGGTCAGACGGCCCTTCTTTTCCATGAGGGCCGCGTCGGCGAGGTGCTTCTCAAGCAGGGGCTCGGCCTGCAGCTCCACCCCGTGGCGGACGGCGATGCTCTCGGCCACGGCCCGCCCATCGGCGATGGCCAGGATCACGGAAGAGGCGCCATGCACGGCGTCGCCCCCAGAGAAGAGGCCGGGCACTGACGTCTCCCGGGTGTGGGGATCCACGACCAGGTAGCCGTTCTTGTTGCGCAGCACCTCCAGCCCGTCCAGGAAATCCAGCACAGCCTCCTGGCTGATGGCGGAGATGACGGTATCGGCGGGCAGCACCACCTCGCTGCCAGCCACGGGGACAGGCCGGGGCCGGCCCGAAGCATCCCGCTCACCCAGGCGCATCTTCGTGCAGGCGAGCCCGCTGACCTTGCCGTCCGTGGCCACGATGGCGGCCGGGGCCAGCAAATCCCGGATCAGGATGCCCTCTTCGACGCAGTCGTGGACCTCGGCGGGATCCGCTGGCATCTGTGCCCGGGTGCGGCGGTAGACGATGGTCACTTCGCCGCCCGGCACCAGCCGGATGGCGGACCGCACCGCGTCCATGGCGGAATTGCCGGCGCCGATGACCAGGATGCGCTTGCCCAGGTCCATGGGCGTTCCAGACCGCACCTTGTCGAGGAAATCCAGGGCGTCCATGACGCCGGTCGTGTCCTCGCCGGGAATCTCGAGGCGCTTGCCCTTCTGGGCGCCCACGGCCAGGAAGACATAGGAATGGTCGCGGCGCAGCTCGGCCAGGGTGAAGTCCCGGCCCAGGACCTTGCCCAGGTGGATCGGAACGCCCAGCTCCCGCAGCCGGACCAGATCCCCTTCAAGGGTTGCGTTCGGCAGCCGGTAGGCGGGAATCAGACCGCCCACCATGCCACCCAGTTCCTGCTTGGCTTCAAAGACTTCCGGTTCGAAGCCCAGCTTGGCCAGGAAGTACGCGGCGGAGAGGCCCGCGGGGCCCGCACCCACGATGGCCACCTTCACGCCCAGGGACTTCCCGCGCACTTCCGCAGGGCGTGGCCCGGCGTTTTCGAAGGCGAAGCGCTTGATCTCACGGATGGCCAGGGGCGCATCGTAGAAGTTGCGGACGCAGCGCTCGGTGCAGGGATGGTCGCAGACGCTGCCCGTGATGCCCGGCTGGGGATTGGTGCGGAGGATGACCTCCATGGCCTCGGCCGGCTTGCCGTGGGCCACCAGCCAGAGGTAGTCCGGGATGTTCTGGTTCGTGGGACAGGCATCCACGCATGGCGCGGCGATGCAGTCGAAGTGGCCCAGGGGCTTGTCGCCCTTGAAAGCCAGTGGGCGGGTGCGGCGGACATAGGCCTCGTCGCCCACGGCCTTCACGCCGTGCCGGGCGAGGTTGAAACGGGCGCCATGGCCGCCGGAGCTGGCCTGGATGAACGCGTCGAGGCTGGCCGCCCCGGCTTCGTCCATGGCGGTCTCGAGGTTCACCAGGTACTGCTGGAGCCGAGCATAGCCACCGGGTTTCAACAGGTCGGTGCAGACGGTCACGGGACCCAGGCCATCGGCCACCAGCTCCGCGAAATTGCGGGCATCGGCGCCGCCGCAGAAGCTGATGGGCACCTTGCCCTTGGTTTCCTCGACCACCAGGTGGGCCAAGGTGAGGGTGATGGGATGCAGAGCCCGGCCGGACAGATACATCATTTTTTCGCTCGTCGGGAAGACGGGCCGGTGGTTCACCACTTCGAGCGTGTTGGAGAGCTTGAGGCCGAACTCGTTCACCCGGCCTTCGGCCAGCGCAGCCAGCCGCTGCACCATGGCCAGGGCGTCGTCCCATTTGGGATCATGGCCGAAGGCCTCGTCGGGCACCGTGATGTCGAAGCCGAGGGTGTCGTTGAGCAGGCCTCGCAGCCGTTCGGGTCCGAGCAGCGTGGGATTCAGCTTCACCCAGGTGTGGATGCCCAGCTCCGTGAGCAGGAACGTGGTGATCCGCTCGATCTCCGCCGGCGGGCAGCCGTGCATGGTGGAGAGGGTGATCTGGTTGGAGAGTTCGGTGGGGATGGCGATGTCCCGCACGCCGGGGTAGATCTTCGCCACGGTGTCGATGGCGGCCGCCAGGGCGGGGCCGGCGTCCCGCATATCGGCGATGAACTTCTGGACGCGCGGATGCTGGATGCCTTCCAGGTTGTAGCCCACGCTCATGCTGAAGTGGGTGCCGGGATCCTTCAGGCCGAATTTGTGGGCCAGGGCGTGGATGAGCACCCAGCCGTTGAGGTACTCCGTGAAGGATTCCTCGAGCTTGAGCTCCTGGGACCATTCGCAGTTGTAGGTCTCGTCCGCGGCATCGATGCAGGGCCGGCTCACCTCAATCTCGTCGAGGATCTGCACGGTCTTCAACTCGATGAAGCGCGCTCCGCACAGCCAGCTGGCCACGATGTTCTGGGCCAACTGAGTGTGCGGTCCCGCCGCCACGCCCAGGGGCGCGGCCACGGTGTGGCCGAACATCTCCCGGGCGAGCTTGGGGTGGGGGATCTGGAAGTTCTGTTGCGGGATGCCCATGACGGCATCACCAGTCTCGAGTTCACGGAAAATCCAGCCGGCAAGCAGCTCGAGGGATGCGGAGCGGAAAGCCTTGTCCATGGTGCCGGGATCCTCGGATGGTTCAGGGTCAGCCCAAGCGCAGCGGGCCGGGAAGGCGGGGCCTGCTACACAGTTCCAGCGAAAACACTGGGGAAACGGGCGAGGAAGGCGGCGCAGTGCTGGAGTTCGCGCTCGTCCAGGCATTCCCCGATCTTGTGGGTGTTCTGCTCGATGCCAGGGCCGAAACCGATCATGGCCGGGTGCTTATAGACGTCGTTGACGACCCAGTTCTTCTGCACGCTGCCGGGGATGCTGGCGTCCTTGGGCACGGGGAATCCGACGCCGTCCGTGGAGAAGACCCAGCGGTCCACGCGGGGTTCCTTGGTGAGGACGCCGCCGGTACCGATCTTGCCCTCCACATGGGGGGTGATCACCTTGCGGTAGGCGCTGACGGCCGCCTGCACGGCCGGGTGCTCCTCGGGGGTGAGCCAGCCGAGGTAGACCTGGGGGTTGTTCAGGACATAACCCTTCCAGGAGGCGTCGGTGTAAATGGGGATGGAGACATCCACCGTGAGCCCGGCCTTGCGTGCCGTGGCCACGGCGTCCAGGGCCTCTACGTCAGCACAGGACTGCTCGGGGGTCTCGCCGATGGTGAGGCGGCGGTCGAAGCGGAAGGTGAAGCGCTCGGGGACGGCGCAGTCACTGGGCGTGTCCAGCTTGGCCCAGGAGGCAGTGCGGGTGCCGTGGCCCAGGAATTTGTCGTCCTTGAATCCCTCGCGCCGGTCGTACTTTTCGGCGGCTTCCTTCACGATGGCGCTGCCGAACTCCAGGGGGTTCTTGCCCTCCCAGGGCATCGAACCGTGGCAGGACTTGCCGGTGACGGTGACTTCGATCTGCATGCGGCCGCGCTGGCCGCGGTAGATGCCGAGCGCGCCCTGCTTCGAGCAGCCCGAGCCGTCCGTGAGGATCACCACGTCGGGGATGATTTCCGCCCCGGCGGTGGGGAACACCTTTCGCACGAGATACATGGGCCCGGCGCCGTCGTTGTCCTCTTCGCAGGCCGTGCCGTAGGAACGCACGATGACGCCCTTCAGCGCGCCCATGCCTTCCAGTTCGAGCAGGATCTTCGTGGCGATGGCCGCGGAAACGACGCCGCCCAGCTGGTCCGCGGAGCCGCGGCCGAAGATGAGATGGTGCCACTCGCTTTCGTCCGGCAGGTAACCGAGCTCCTTCTTGAGGAAGGCCTTGTTCACCATGGCGGGGTCGATGATGCCATCGAAGCAGTCCACGCCCACCACCTTCTCCCGCCACTGGGCCCGCAGGGGCTTTACGGTGTCCGTGTGGCCGTCGATGTAGATGACCTTCTTCTGATCGGACGGGATGCCATCCTTGGGATCCTCCACCCACCAGACCAGGTTGCCGAACTCGTCGAAGAAGGCGTCCTCGGGGCGGCGCACGGCTTT
Source organism: Holophagales bacterium (assembly GCA_038320645.1). Lineage (GTDB taxonomy): Bacteria > Acidobacteriota > Holophagae > Holophagales > Holophagaceae > Geothrix. The sequence goes on from JBBQEL010000037.1 coordinate 31,337, forward strand.
GATCTCGATGATCTTCTTGCGCAGGTACTCCAGGCGGGGGAACTCGTGGTTGGAGGTGCCACAGGCGGGATCGCCACCCTGGTCCACGGGCTTGTCCACATAGTCCGCGGGGATCCGGATGGCCTCCTTCAGCATTTCCGAGGCGAGGGGCAGGTAGTTGGCTGCCAGTTCCGCGATGCGGGCATCAAGGGTGGACATGGAGGGGCTCCAGACGGGGAAGATGGACAGGATTCCGGCGCGGGCCGGAGGATGGGAAAGGTGGTTCGAATTCAGCTTTTGTTCTTTTTTCCGAGCAGCTTCATTTCCTTCAGGGGCAGGGTGGTGCGGCGGATGCCGTCGAACTGGCAGAGGGCGTTGGCCACGGCGGCGGCCGTGGGCACCAGGCCGATCTCACCCACGCCCTTGGCCCCATAAGGCCCGACCGCGTCGGGAACTTCGATGCCGATGATCTCCATGGGCGGCATATCCCTGGCCCGGATGAGGCCCAGATCGGCCATCTTTAGCGAGACCGGACGACCGTCCTTGTAGGGGAATTCCTCGCTCACGGCGTAGCCCAGGCCCATGTGCAGGGAGCCTTCGATCTGGCCCTCGTAGAGCGTGGGGTTCATGATCTTCCCGGCGTCGTGGGCCGCGGTGATGCGGGTGATCTTGCCGGTCTCATCCAGTTCCACCAGCTGCGCGGCGAAGCCGAAGGAGTAATGGGTGATCACGTCGTAGCCGGGTTTGGGTGGCTTGCCGGGCGGCACCGTCCAGTCGCAAATCCAGCTGCCCCGGTATTCCTTCCCCACCAGGTCCTTGAGGGTGAGGCCTGAAGCTAGGTCCTTCTTCAGGTCCCTGCAGGCGGCGATCACGGAGTTGGCCAGAAGCGAGGTCCCGCGGGAGCCGGTGGTCATGCCGGCTTCGGCCTCCTCGTTGGTCTCCACCAGCACTTCGATGAATTCGGGGTCGATGCCGGTCTCCTCCACCAGGGTCTGCACGCCCATGGTGTAGTTGCCCTGGCCCATCTCGCACCAGCCGTGGTGCAGCTCCACCTTGTCCGCGGCCTTGATGACGATCTTGGCGTGGCTGAAGTCGGCCAGGCCGCAGCCGATCCCGGTGTTCTTCATGCCGGCGGCGATGCCCGCACATTTGGCCGCGTAGAAGCGGTCCTTGAGGGCCTCCAGGCACTTGCGGACGCCCACGCCGGCCGTAAGGGTCTGCCCCGTGGCGATGGTCCGCCCCTCGGTCAGGGCGTTGTCCCAGCGGAACTGCCAGCGATCGAAGCCACCCAGGCGGCAGAGCTCATCCAGGCAGGACTCGAAGGCGAAGTTGGACTGGTTGACGCCGAAGCCGCGGAAGGCGCCGCAGGGGGCGTTGTTGGTGACCACCGCCGTGCCGTGCACCTGCACATTGGGCATGTAGTAGGCCGCGGCCGAGTGGGACACTGCCCGCTCGATCACCGCCAGGCCGACGCTGGAATAGGCGCCGCTATCCGAGTGCATGGTGACCACCATGCCCGTCAGCCGCCCTTTCTGGTCGCAGCCCACGGCATAGTCCATGACGATGGGATGGCGCTTGGTGTGCATGCTCAGGGATTCTTTGCGGGTCAGCTTCACCATGGCGGGCCGGCCCGTCAGCCAGGCCAGCAGGGTCGCGTGGCTCTGGGTGGTGATGTCCTCCTTGCCCCCGAAACCGCCGCCGTTCTGGACCTGCACCACATTCACCAGGGCTTTGGGCAGGCCCAGCAGCAGTGCGAGTTGGTGGCGATCTTCGTAGACGCCCTGGCTGCAGCTGTAGACCTTCACGCTAGGCTGGTCGTCCTTCTTCCAGGGCAGCGCCAAGGTGGCCTCGGGCTCCAGGAAGGCATGCTCGACCCGCTGGGTGGTGAAGCGGTTGCGGGTGACGAAGGCCGAGCCGGCCAGGGCCGTTTCGGCGTCGCCCACCTTCACCGCGGCCCGGTGCAGCACATTGCCGGGGAACATGGGATGAACCTGTTCCGCCCCGGGCTGCAGGGCCTCGAAGAGGTCGGTGACCGGGTTGAGCACGTCGTACTCCACCTTCACCAGGGCGGCAGCCTTCCGGGCGATGGCTTCAGTCTCGGCCGCCACCGTCGCCAGCACATCGCCGATGAAGCAGGTGGTCTCCCCCTCGGCCACCAGCACGGGCCAGTCCATGGTGATGGAGCCCATGCAGCGCTGGCCGGGGATGTCCTTGGCCGTGAGCACCTTCACCACGCCCGGAACTTTCAGGGCAGCTGAGATATCGATCTTCAGCACCTTGGCCCGGGGATGGTCCGAGAAGCGCAGGGCCCCGTGAATCATGTCAGGTTCCTTCATGTCGCCCACGAAGACCCGGTCGCCCAGCACGGCTTCCCGGCCGGTGTACTTCCCGTGTCGCGTGCCCACGCGGCCCGTGCCCTTCGGCATCGCCACAGCCTTGCCGTCCCGCAGGGCCTCGGCAGCGCATTCGATGGAATCGATGACCTTCTTATAGCCCGTGCAGCGGCAGATGTTCCCCGACAGCCCGCTGGCGATCTCGTCCCGCGTGGGGTTCGGGTTCCTGTCCAGCATCGCCTTGGCCTTCATGACGATGCCCGGGGTGCAGAAGCCGCACTGCACACCGCCCTTGACCACGAAGGCGTCCGCGAAAACATCCCGCTCCCGCGCCGACAGGCCCTCGGCCGTGACCAGCACCTTGCCCGCCAGCTCTTTCATCTTCATCCGGCAACTCAGGCGCGAGGCACCGTCCACCAGCACCGTGCAGCAGCCGCAGACACCCTCGCCGGAGCAGCCATCCTTGGGGCTGATGAGGCCCGCGACCTCCCGCAGGTAAAAGAGGACCTCCATCTCGGGGTCGGCCTCGAAGCGCGTGAGCTGACCATTGAGCGTGAATTCCATGGGTCCCTCTCAGGTTCATTCTAGAAATCACGGGGGGTAGAACAATATTTTTATCCTAATAGTAAAAATTTTGTACCCGCCGTCACGAATCCCCCGCACCCTTCAGTGCGGTGGTACGGATTTGCTCAGTCCCGGACGATGCGGGTGCCGACGGTGGCGGGAGCTTCGGTGGCGAGGGCTTCGGGGGTGGTGATGAGCACCTCGTGGCCGCCGCTGTCCAGGAAGCCCAGGGCGCTTTCGATCTTGGGGCCCATGCTGCCGGGCGGGAACTGGCCCTCGGCCAGGTGTCGCCGGGCTTCGCTGGCCGTGAGGCGATCCACCCAGCGCTGACTGGGCTTGCCGAAGTCCAGGGCCAC
>JBBQEL010000038.1:0-34084 GCA_038320645.1 Holophagales bacterium
AGCATCCGCGACGTCACCCCCATCCCCCACAACGGCTGCCGGCCGCCCAAGCGGCGCCGGGTTTAAGAGAGGAGGAGAGACATGGCACGTTACACAGACGCCGTTTGCCGCCTCTGCCGACGCGAGGGCATGAAGCTTTACTTGAAGGGCGAACGCTGCTTCAAGGAGAAGTGCTCCTTCGAAACCCGCAAGGGCAAGATTCCCGGCCAGCACGGCGCGGGAAAGATCAAGAAGCCCACCGGCTACGCCCTGCAGCTTCGCGAGAAGCAGAAGGTGAAGCGCATCTACGGTGTGCTCGAAAAGCAGTTCCGCCACTACTTCGAGAAAGCCGACGCCAAGAAGGGCGTCACCGGCCACAACCTGCTCGGATTCCTCGAGTGCCGCCTGGACAATGTGGTCTACCGTCTGGGCTTCGCGCCCAGCCGCTCCGCCGCGCGCCAGATGGTCATGCACGGCCACGTGCAGATCAACGGCAAGCGGGTGGACATCCCCTCCTACCAGGTGAAGCCTGGCCAGGCGGTGGAACTGGGTAGCCGGGCCAAGGAGAACGACGGCGTCAAGTCTGCCGTTGAGACCTCTGCCGGTCGGGGCATCCCCAAGTGGCTGACCCTCGACGCCGCCGCCTTCAAGGGCCAGGTGCTTGCCGCGCCGACCCGTGAAGACATCACCCTCGACGTCAACGAACAGCTGATCGTTGAGCTGTATTCCAAGTAAGGGGGACGGATGCTGAATCTCAGCGATTTCCAGAGGCCGCGCTTCGCGGAGGTGACCCCCGGGTCCCTGACGGACACCTACGGGGAGTTCGTAGCCTATCCCTTCGAGCGTGGCTTTGCCACGACCGTCGGGCATAGCGTCCGCCGCGTGCTGCTCAGCAGCATCCAGGGCGCCGCCGTCACCAACGTCCGCATCAAGGGCGTCATGCATGAATTCACGACCCTTCCCGGCGTCTGGGAGGACATCACCCATGTCCTTCTGAACCTCAAGGAAGTGCCCTTCAAGCTGCACAGCAATGAACCCCAGACGGTCACCATCTCCGCCAAGGGCGAGGGCACGGTCACTTCCGCTGCCATCCGCTGCAACCAAAACGTGGAGGTCGTGGATCCCAACATCCACATCGCCACCCTGGGCGAAGAAGGCGAACTGGAGATCGAAATGGTGGTCCGCATGGGCCGCGGTTTCATCACCGCCGATCGCAATCATGACGAGAGCCTGGGGCTTGGCTTCATTCCCATGGATGCCAACCACAGCCCCATCGTTCGCGTGAACTACATTGTCGAACCTGCCCGCGTGGGGCAGAGCACAGACTATGAAAAGCTCACGCTGCAGGTGTGGACCAACGGTGCCGTCAATCCGAAGGAAGCCGTCTCCGATGCGGCCCTCATCCTGCGCGACCACTTCCTGGTGTTCGCCCGTCAGGACGAGGACTTCACCGAAATGGAGATGGGCGCCGCCACGCTCGGCGTCGAAGCGGCCAACACCTGGTTGGGCAAGTCCGTCGAGGAACTGGAACTCTCCGTGCGGGCCAACAACTGCCTCCGCAACGCCAACATCACCACCATCGGCGAGCTGGTTCAGCGGACCGAGGCCGAGCTGATGAAAACCAAGAATTTCGGCAAGAAGTCGCTCCAGGAGATCAAGGACGAGCTCGCTCGTATCGGCCTCTCCCTCGGCATGCGGCTCGAGCAGGAAGTGTAAGGAGCCCTCATGCGTCACAACGTTTCCGGCAAGCGCCTGGGCCGTACCACCAACCAGCGCAAGGCCCTCATGAAGAACCTCGCGACTGCTCTCATCGAGAGCGAGCGCATCGAGACCACTCTCGTGAAGGCGAAGGAACTCCGTGGTTATGTGGAGCCCTTCATCACCCTCGCGAAGGACGACACTGTCGCCAACCGCCGTCTGGCGATGGCCCGCCTTGGAAGCAAGGACGCCGTCCAGAAGCTCTTCGGCGCCGACTTCCGCAAGCGGTTCGAGAGCCGTCCCGGTGGCTACACCCGCATCCTCAAGATGGGTCACCGTCTTGGTGATGCAGCCGATATGGCCCTCATCGAGTTCGTGGACTACACACTCCCCGAACCCAAGGCCGAGGACGCCGAATAGGCAGTCACACCAGACATGGAAGTGCTCCGGCCTGCCGGGGCGCTTCCATGTACGGCCGATTCAACCCACGGTCCAGGAACCGCTGTCCTCCTCCGCAGGACTGTTCTCAAACTCCGCGATCCGAAGCCGACGGGAGCGGGCCACGGTTACGGTGCAGGGCGCCTGTGCGGCCACCTGGCTCGACACGCTTCCCAGGAGTGATCGTCTCAGTGAACTCGCCCGCGCCCCGATCACGAGGTGGTCCACGTGGTTGGCGTTCGCGTAATGGAGGATGGCCGAAGCAGGATCCGTCGATTCCAGCACATGAAAGCTGACCCGCCCCTCCTCCAGCTCGAGGGGGATGGCCCAGTTGCGCAACTCGACTAGGCGCTGATGATGGATGTTGCGCCCTTGGGCATCGAGGGTCTGGTCGAGGGTGATGCGCCCCTGTTTGAGTACATTCAGGCAGGCGACCCGGGCGCCCGGCAGGGTCGTGAGCATCCGGGCAACCATGGTTCGCAGGGTTTCGGCGATGGGAGCGGCTTCGGGAGAAAGGTCGATGGCCACGACAAGGATCGGAGCGTCGCCGTCGTGCCGGAGGGGGGTCTTGGTCTTCGGGCTGGGGAGATTATGGTCGCTGAAGCGACGGCGGAGCACCGTGGTGAAGGGGTCCTGTTTCAGCTTCTGTGAACGGGCCGTCAGTTTGACCTGATCGGGATGTTGGAGGGCCAGCGAGAGGTGGGCTGCGGTCGGGTAGCGCCAAGCGGGGTGCACTTCCAGGCAGCGCAGGATGACCTCCTGAAGCCAGGGCGGGCAGTCCGGCTGCAGGCGACGCGGTGGCACGGGGTCGCGCCAGAGGCGCCGCTTCAGCCCTGCAAGGCGTTGCGGGTCCCCGAAGGGCCGCACGCCGGTGAGGAAGAAATACAAGAGGACGCCGAGCGCGAACTGATCGCTGCGTGGATCCCGCCGATGGCCGAGAATCTGTTCGGGCGCCATATATGGCGCGGTGCCATAGGGCAGCCGGAACTCCTCGCCCATCAGATCGGGAAGCTCGTCGTGATGGGAGAGTCCGAAATCGACGAGGGCCATTTCTCCCGTGGGTCGGACCAGGAGATTCGAAGGTTTCACATCCAGGTGGACCACATGCTGCCGATGGAGGTCATCCAGGGCCGCGGCGATGCGGGTTCCGAGTATGGCCACGGCCGGCCAGGCCAGGGGTAATTGCTCCAGCATAGGGAGCAGGGAGGGACCGGGGATGCGCTCCATGACGAGGTAGGGCTGGAGGTCAAAGTCCCCCTGGGCTACATACCGGGGCACATGCGGCCCCGATAGACGGGGCAGGATCATCTGCTCCATCTCGAATCCGACGATGGCGGCGGGATCCGCGCCTTCCGACATCACCGGGACCTTCATCAGAAGGGGAAAGCCGAAGTCCGGGTGGCTTGCAGCCCAGATCGAGGCCATGCCACCCCGATGAATGCGTTCACCGATGAGGAAGCCGTCCAGAGAAGCGCCGGATTCGATGCGCGGCCGGGTCATGGATCAACGCCCTTTCTGCAGACGAAGGGCCAAGGAGGGGGGCAGTCCGGCGCGGAGCATCGCCAGGGCGGTGGCCTCCACGTCATAGGGCACGGAATGGTGGGTGATCTCGGATTTGCCTGTATCGAGCAGGGCGTAGGTCGCGGCGGGTTCGCCGTTGCGGGATTGGCCGACGGAACCCACGACCGTCAGCCACCGGCGATGCCTAGGCAGGGGCACCGGTACCGAGGGGACGGGCTGGAAGGACACCAGCTGTCCCGTGGCGGTGATGCCGTGCAAGGCGGCGATGTGGGTGTGTCCGCAGAAAACCATTTGAGCCCGGCTGGCCTCCAGCGCCCTTTTGGCGGCGGGGCCGTCGTTCACATAGATCCAGGCGGGATAGGTCTGTGGGCTGGCATGGACGTAGAGGCGGGTGCCGTCCTCGAAGCGCATGGGCAGGCTGGCGAGAAACTCCCGGGCTTCGGTGCCCAACTGGCCACGGGTCCAGGCCATGGCCGTCTCGGCATCCGAGGTCATGGAATCGCGTTCCAGGGCCACGGCATGATCATGATTGCCCGCAACGGCGATCGCACCGCGGGCTGTTTCCGTCATGATTCGTTCCATGGTTTCGGTGGGGTCAGGTCCGTAGCCGACGAAGTCACCCAGGAAGACCAGCCGTTCCGCGCCCTGGGCGTGCGCGTGGTCCAGACAGGCCTCCAACGCGCGCCGGTTGGCGTGGATGTCGGCCATGAGGGCGATGCGCATCGAAGGTCCTGGGGAGGAGGCGGGTCATGATCATGATAGGGGTTCGGAAGGGTAGGACTGCCGGGATCTCGCGATCAGCGGTGAGCCGGATCGCGCCGGCAATGGGTGTCCTGGGCGCCTCGAATGGGCGCCGGAAAAATGCCATTCAAAGTGTCTGGTGGCCTGTCGGCGGATCGAGGGGGCGTTTGATAAGAACCGAAAGATGATTAACAGATCGTCTGTAATCAGTTTTTGCGACAAGTTCTAAACTTCGGGAAAAGGAAGATCTCAAGATGAATCCTGCTTGACCTGACCCGGAGGAAGGCGTTAGCTATGGGACAGAAACCCCTCCAACTTGTTCCGCATGATGGCGCGTCCATCTCGGTTCTCATAGCGATTCAGCCAAACCTCATCCCGGTCTGGGGCCAGCCAGCGGGATGTCGGGAAGCCGTAGCAGTCGCGGTCGCGTTGGCCCCCGGACACGCGATTCCGGAAGTCCCACAGGAACCAGAGCTCCAGTTGATCCCCCTGCACCGAATCAAACCTGCATCCCAGCCTTAACGAAACCACCTTCCAAGGAGGCAACAAGAAATGGCCATTGCAACCGCGAAAGTCGCCGAAAGGACCCCCCTCACAAAGGAAGAACGATTGGTGATCGTGGCCTCGTCCGTTGGGACGGTCTTCGAGTGGTACGACTTCTATCTGTACGCCACGCTGGCGCCCTTCTTTGCGACCCTCTTCTTCCCCAAGGGGAATGACACGGCCGCCCTGCTGTCCGCCTTCGCGGCGTACGCGGCGGGCTTCCTGGTCCGCCCCTTCGGCGCCCTGGTGTTCGGGCGCATCGGCGATCTCATCGGCCGGAAGTACACCTTCCTCGTGACGATCGTCGTGATGGGTCTTGCCACCTTCGGCGTCGGCCTCCTGCCGACTTTCGCCTCGATCGGCTGGTGGGCACCCATCATCATGGTCACCCTCCGGTTGCTACAGGGTCTGGCCCTGGGCGGTGAGTACGGTGGTGCAGCCACCTACGTGGCGGAACATTCCGCCCACGACCGCCGCGGCTACAACACGAGCTGGATCCAGACCACGGCCACGGTGGGCTTCTTCCTGTGCCTTGGGGTCATCATGGCCTGCCGTTCCGGCCTGAGCAAGGAAGCCTTCGCCTCCTGGGGCTGGCGCATCCCGTTCTGGATGTCTATCATTCTGCTCGGTGTGTCCGTTTGGATCCGTCTGAAGCTGCACGAATCCCCCGTCTTCACCAAGATGAAGGCCGAGGGCAAAACATCCAAGGCGCCCCTCAGCGACAGCTTCCTGAAGTACCCCAACAACAAGTACGCACTGCTCGCCCTCCTCGGCGCCACCGCGGGCCAGGGCGTGGTGTGGTACACCGGCCAGTTCTACGCGCTGTTCTTCCTGCAGATCACGCTGAAGCTGGACTACCAGACCACCTACATGCTCATCGGCGCCTCACTGCTGCTGGGCACGCCATTCTTCATCTTCTTCGGCTGGCTCTCGGACAAGATCGGCCGCCTGAAGATCATCCTGGCCGGCTGCCTCATCGCCGCCTTGACATTCTTCCCCATGTTCAAGGCCCTGACGCACTATGTGAATCCGGCGCTGGAGGCCTTCCAGTTCAGCACCGAGATCAAAGTGTCTGGAAATCCCGCTGACGAGACCTTCAATCTGTTCGTCGGGCCCTGGAGCAAGTTCTCAGAACTGGACCGGGTGAACGATTTCTTCGGCAAGCAGGGCCTCAACTTCACCAAGATCGCGCCCGAACCAGGCAAGATGGTCGTCGCCACCATCCAGGGCAAGAATCCCACCACGGGTCAGGTCACCACCACCCGCGTGGAAGGCTGGAACCCGGCCTCGGAAGCGGCCCTCAAGAAGGCCCTCACGGATCTCGGTTATCCCAAGGAAGCCGACAAGTCGAAGGTCAACTACCCCATGACGCTGTTGATCCTGTTCATCTTCCTCATCTACGTGACCATGGTCTACGGTCCCATCGCCGCCTTCCTGGTGGAACTCTTCCCGACCAACATCCGCTACACCTCGATGTCGTTGCCGTATCACATCGGCAATGGCTGGTTCGGCGGCATGCTGCCACTTATCGCCACGGCCATCGTGGCCCTGAAGGGCAACATCTATTACGGGCTCTGGTATCCCGTCATCGTGGCCCTCATCACGGTGGTGATTGGCGCCCTCTTCCTGAAGGAAACCAAGGATCGGGATATCACCACCTACCAGCACGAGTAACGGGGCAAGGCTCTGGCGGCCTCGCCGCCAGAGCGTGGAAAGGAGCCGGGCGAGCGGAATATTCCATCGCCCGGCTCTTTTGGTTTCCAGGCCAACTCCCGGGGCATGGCTGATTCCAGCCATGCGACTGGAGTCTCTACCTGGGCTAACGAATGCTGGACAAGGGTTCCAGCGGGCCGGAAAATAGTCGCCACCACAGCCCTCCCATCCTCTTTCCCATCCCTCACGGATTCGTGCGGAAGCCCGGGTATCCGCCCGCTTCCGGCTGCGACCTCCCTGTTTCATTCCCAGCACCCTTGGCACGGAGCCGACCCATGTCCCAAGACCTCTACCCCGTGAAGCCGCAGATCCGGGAGCGGGCCCACATCAAGACGATGGAGGAGTACCAGCGGCTCTACCGGCTTTCCCTGGACAATCCGGAGTGGTTCTGGGGCGAGCAGGCCAAGACCTTGACCTGGTTCCATCCCTGGCAGTCGGTCTTTGATGCGGACTACAAGGAAGTGGACTTCTCCTGGTTCCTGGGGGGGCGCCTCAATGCCTGTTTCAACTGCGTGGATCGCCATTTGCCGACCCTCGGCGATAAGACCGCCCTCATCTGGGCCCAGGACGAGCCGGGCCAGTACACCCACATCACCTACCGGGATCTCAAGCACAACGTGGCCCGGGTGGCCAACGTGCTGCTGCATCACGGCGTGAAGAAGGGCGACCGCGTCTGCATCTACCTGACCATGATTCCGGAACTGGTCTACACCATGCTCGCCTGTGCTCGCATCGGTGCCGTGCATTCGGTGGTCTTCGGCGGGTTCTCGGCGGAGGCGATCCGGGACCGCATCGTGGATGCCCACTGCAAAGTGGTGGTGACGGCCAACGAGGGTATGCGTGGCGGGAAGCGGGTACCCCTCAAGCGTACGGTGGACCGGGCCATTGAGGGTATGTCCCTGGTGGAGACTGTGCTGGTGGCGCGGCGGACCGACGGCGATGTGCCCATGCAGCCCGGTCGGGATCATTGGCTCGACGAGGAGACCGCCAAGCAGCGCTCGACCTGCACCAACGAATGGATGGGCGCGGAGGATCCGCTCTTCATTCTGTACACCTCCGGCAGCACCGGCAAACCCAAGGGCCTGCTGCACACCACCGGTGGCTACCTCACCTATGCGGCCTTCACCCACAAGCTGGTCTTCGATTACCACCCCGACGACATTTACTTCTGCGCGGCCGACATCGGGTGGGTGACGGGGCACAGCTACATCGTCTACGGCCCCCTGGCCAACGGTGCCACCTCGGTGATCTTCGAATCCACTCCCCTCTACCCGGACGCAGGACGCTACTGGCAGATCATCGACGATCTCGGGGTGACCATCTTCTACACAGCACCGACAGCACTGCGGGCCCTGGCCGCGGCGGGGGACGACTGGATCAAGAAATACAAGCGCACCTCACTGCGGGTACTCGGCACCGTGGGCGAGCCCATCAACCCCGAAGTCTGGCGTTGGTATCACGATGTGGTGGGTGATGGCCGCTGCACCATCGTGGACACCTGGTGGCAGACTGAAACCGGCGGCATCCTCATCACGCCCCTACCCGGCGTCACCCCGACCAAGCCGGGGTCGGCCACATTGCCCTTCTTCGGCGTGAAGCCGGTGATCGTGGATCCCACGACCGGCATTCCCATCGAGGGCAACGGCGTGGAGGGGGCCCTCTGCCTGGGCGCCCCCTGGCCCGGCCAGGCCCGCACCGTGTTCGGGGATCACAAGCGCTTCCGGGAAACCTATTTCACCCAGTACCCGGGGTACTATTTCACTGGGGACGGCGCCAAGCGAGATGAGGATGGCTACTACTGGATTACCGGCCGCATCGATGACGTGATCAACGTGAGTGGTCACCGCCTGGGCACCGCCGAAGTGGAGAGCGCCCTCGTGGCCCACGAGGCCGTGGCCGAGGCGGCCGTGGTCGGGTATCCGCATCCCATCAAGGGCCAGGGTATCTACTGCTATGTGCTGCTCAACAGCGGCTACGCCGAAAATGGCAGTCAGCAGCTCATCGGCGCACTCAAGGAGCAGGTGCGGCAGGTGATCGGTGCCTTTGCGGCGCCCGACATCATCCATATCGCCTCAGGCTTGCCGAAAACCCGCAGCGGCAAGATCATGCGCCGCATCCTGCGCAAGATCGCCTCTTCCGAATACGAGGGCATGGGCGACATCTCGACCCTGGCCGAGCCGGAGGTGGTCAGTCGGCTCATCGAGGAGCACCAGCAGAACAACGCCTGATTCTCCCCCGGGGGTTCCTCGCTGCGCGCACACCCCCGGACCCCCGCGCAGAAGCCCGGCGAAGCCGGGCTTCTGCTTGTTGCAGCGTTGCTGACCCGCAGGTGCGTTCTACTGTGGCAAGTCCCGGACAAAGGCCCGCACCAGGGCTTCGAAGCGGCCGGCGGCGGCGGCACCGGCCTCGAGCACTTCCTTGTGGGTGAGGGCCTGGGGCAGGATGCCCGCGGCCATGTTGCAGAGGCAGGAGATCCCCGCCACGCGCATGCCCTCATGCCGCGCGATGATGGCCTCGGGCACAGTGCTCATGCCCACGGCATCAGCCCCCATGACACGGAAGGCGCGGATCTCGGCTGGCGTTTCGTAACTGGGGCCGGTCAACCCCAGATAGACGCCTTCCCGCAGTGTCTGGCCCAACTGCCTGGCACAGGCCTGGAGGTGGCTCCGGAAGGCTGGGTCGTAGATGGCCGTCATGTCCGGGAACCGCGGACCGGGTTCCACATTGGGCCCGATGAGCGGGTTGGTGCCGAAGAGGTTGATGTGATCGGTGAGGGCCATCAGTTCGCCCACATCGAAGGCGGGGTTCAGGGCACCGGCCGCGTTGGTGAGTAACACGGCTTTGGTCCCGAGCCGGCCATAGATCCGCATAGGGGCGACCACGAGGGGCATCGGATGGCCCTCGTAGTAATGGAAGCGTCCGGCCTGAAGCAGGATCCTGCGGCCCTCGAATTCACAGAAGACGAGTTTCCCGCCGTGGCCCGCCACGGTGGGCGCGGGGAAACCGGGCAGTTCCGTGAACGGAATGGAGAGACCGGCCTTCGCCTCAGGGCTGTCGGCCAGGGCGCCCAGGCCGGAGCCAAGCACGATGGCCAAGTCGGGGACGAAGGGGGCCTTGGCCGCAAGGATCCGGAGCGCGTCGGTGGCAGTCATGGCGGACCCCAGAGCTGAGTTCAGAGCGAAGGTGTGAGTGTCAGGGTCACGGTCACATCCGGTTGCAGCATCGCAGGACTCTTCAGCCGGATCCGGACCGGGTGAAAGACGGGAGCCGCAGCGTAGACGGGGATGACGATGGTGCCGGTGTTGCCGCCGGCGCCCGTGAACTGGAACGTGCGGGTCATCATGGGCAGGTCCACATCGATCAGGCCACCGGGGAGGAGGCCTGGGAAAATGGTGGCCGTCAGGGTGCACCGCTTGTCGGCGTTCAGATTGAATACGGCGTAGAAGACCTCCCCCTCGGAGGCGTTGGGATAGAACCCGTTCACCAGGCTGGCCTTGGCCATACTGAGGGGCACCGCGGGGAAAGGGAGGATCGGATCGGTTCCCCAATCGGCGGCAAAAGAAGCGTAGGCACCGGTGGTCGGGCGGGGCCAGGTGATGCCGAAGGGCGTGCCGAGAGTGGTCAGCGCGGAGTCAGTGAACACGGCGGCCAGATTCACGGGCTCGCCTGCGGTTTTGGTTTCCTTGAGCCGGGTCAACTGACTGTAGACATTGAGGGGCTCGATGTCCCTGGCCGTGGTGCCCGCCAGGCCGTTGGTCAAACTGGTCGGGGCCAGGAAGAAGCGGGCGGCGGCCAGCGAATTGATGGTGGCCCAATCCGTGGCGATGCCGGGAGTGGGCAGGCTGTTCGCCTTGAGAATGAGCTCCCAGGCGAAGGCGCGCAGGGCCGGTGCCGAGTAGGGCGTCACCTGCGCCGCACTCAGCGCGGTGATATCGCGGATGTCCATAATCGGGGCCACGAGGGCGGTTCCCTGAGTATCTGCCAGGTAGGGGGACTTGAGCACATTCGCCGCCATGGCCTCGGCGAGGCCCTCGATGCGGGCCATGTCGGGGCTCAGATCCGGGAGGGCGGCAGCCTGCGGGAAGAGGGATCCCAGAGGCACCGAAAAGGTACGGCCATTGTTGCCGGCATACAGCAGGCTGCGGCCCAGCAGGGGCAGGATCACCCCTTCATCCCAGGCATCATCGTTGGTGGGCCCGCCACGCAGAGAACCGAAGAAATGGGACCTTCCGGCGGAGGTGTCATAGGCCTGGGGGAACAGGGAACGGTCGTACTCGATGTAGGAACCGCGGGGTTCCGTTCGTCCGGGCCAGTAGTGGAGATCAAGGGCGGCTCCAGGACTGGCCGAGCCGTAGACCGTCAGAAGGCTGGCGATCGTGTCACCGATGCCCATGATCCGGCTGCCGCTGCCCTGGCCGGCGGTACGCCCGGGGTAGTCGGTTTCGAGGACGGCCTCGGTGATCCTGGGCGCCTCGGAAGTGCTGAGGCTGAAGGCGGGATTGACCACCCACCAGGGATCGTTCAGGCCCACGGAGAAATTCACCACGGCATCTGCGGTGAGCATGGAATTCGGTGTGTTGTTGTTCGCGGGCGCGGTGCCGTCCACGGCCTTCCGCAGGGCATAGCGCAACCGGTCGAGGGCCAGGGTGGGGCTGTTGATCCCGGCGGGTTCGGCGACCACATTGATGATGGTTTCACTGCCACTGTTATAGGAACTCAGCACCTCCACCATGGTGGGCCGATCCTTCGTCACGGTGAGGGAGTAGAGCCCCGCGCCATCGGTGACGCCGGACCGGGCGACGATCCAGACAGACACCTTGGTCCCATCCGGCTTGGTCTGTTCGACTTGTTGGTAGGCCCGGACGACGGCCCCGCGCAAGGGGATGGTCTTGAGGTTGGCGGGGACGCTGGCATCCACGAGCCCGGTGGGCACGCCGTTGGCGTCCGTGGCGAGGGGAACCCGCTGGAAGTTGACCAATCCGACAATCGAGACGGTGGTGGAACTGGCGGGAGTGGAATTGGTCTTGGATCCACAGGCCAGGGCCAGGGCCAGAAGCACAAGGGCCCCCAGGGTCTGGAGGGAAGCTCGGTACAGCGGCATGACCACCTCGAAACGGCGAAAGCATCAAGTCTATCACGGCCTTCCGGACCGATCCCGCGCGGGGATCGAGTGGCACGCTCTCTTCCAGTGCCGCGGAGAGCTGGGAGGTTCAGCGTTGTGATCCTGATCCGAGCAGGGCATTGTGGGCTGCCAGTTCCGCCGGGATCTCCTCCTCGTCATTGAGCACGGGCAGGGGATTGCGCTGGAGACCGTCGATCTTGAGCTCGAAGTGGAGGTGGGGGCCGGTGGCGTTGCCCGTCCGGCCGACTTCCGCGATCTTCTGCCCCCGGCGGACGATGTCGCCGGCGTGAACCAGGTTCAGCTTGTGATGGGCATACAGGGTGGCGACGCCATTCCCATGCTCGACGACCACATAGTTGCCGTACTGCTTGTGGCGACCAGCCGTGATCACCTGCCCATCCAAGGCCGCGAAGACCGCCGTGCCGGTGGGGGCCGTGAAGTCGATGCCCCGATGCCGGCCCTTGTAGCGGATGCGCTTTTTCCGCTGGTCCTTCACGCGGATGGTCTTCGTCCGCATGCGGGGGCCCCAGGCTGAACTGATGGTCCGGGTCTCCACGGGCCACAGCAGATCCAGCCGCTCGGGGTCGGCCAGAGCGTAGGTCGGCAGCAGGGCGTTGAGCTCCGCTTCCGTGACGGGGGGCATGACCGGCTGCAGCCGGGCCAGGAGCTGGGCCGTTGTAATGGGGGACTGATGGCCACCCAGGCTCGAACCCGTGGCCAAGCCAGTGGCCGGAGGCGTGGCGCGTACTTGGTAGGGCAGCAGCCGTTCCAGGTGGGGCATGGGAGCAGGAGCGACGATGGGGGTGCCCGGAAGGGCGGCGAGAGGCAGGCGGGGGATGGTGGCCTCCACCCCAGCAGGAGGTGTCACCGCCCGGGAAGTCGTCCGGATGGTCAGCCGGGCACCGACAGCAAGCTTGGCCAGGGGCTTGCCGGGGTTCAGGGCAGCCAGTTCGGGCAGGCTCAGATCGTTGGCCCGGGCGATCTGGGCTGCCGTCTCACCCTTGCGCACCAAGTGGACCGAGCCATCCGCAGGCGCGGTGGACCGGGAGGATGCCTTCTTGGCGGTCCGCTTCGGGGCGGCCTGGAGGCCGAGACTGAAGGACGCGATGACGAGGGTCAGGACGGCAAGACGCATGGGGGAACTCCCGGCTGGAACGGAAAAGCCTGCTTCGCTAGGCCTCCATGTGGGGGTCGTAACCCCGGTGCTCGATGGATAGGAACGGTGGACCCTTATTCTACCGGGCTGCGGGAACCGTGAATATGCAAATGTTTTCCAACTGGCTTGGGCACCTGTCCAGGGCTTCGGCCTCTCCTGGCATTCCCAGCCGGTGACCGGGGGGCCGGATCAGGGCTCCCAGGGGCAGCCCGTCCAGGGCAGGACCACGGTGCCCCGTCGGCCCCCCTCTTTGCGAAGGAGCCGGGCGGGACCGACCGCCATGCCGTGACTCACGGCCTTGAGCATGTCGTAGAGCACCAGCAGGCCCACCGTCACGCCTGCCAGCGCCTCCATCTCGATGCCCGTGCGGCCTTCGCAGCTCACCTGCACCTGGAGCCAGGCCCGGCGGGTGGCGGGATCCCAGTGGTGGGTCACATCCACGGCCTCGATGGTCAGGGGATGGGCCAAGGGGATCAGGTCGGAGGTGCGTTTCACGCCGCCGATGGCCCCGATGCGGGCCACGGACCAGGGGTCGCCCTTGGGGCCGCCGCCCCTCGCCAGCGCTTCGGCCGCCGGGGCGTCCAGTTCCAGGTAGCCCGCCGCCACGGCCACCCGGCGGGTCACTGCCTTGGCGGAGACATCCACCATCATCGGGCGGCCTTCGGCATCCAGGTGGGTGAGGTCGGACATGGCGGCTCCGGAGTGAGGGGCCTTGGCTGGGCTTTGCCTAGCCAAGGCGTGGGGGGCTCCGGGGGGGACATCGCGAGCAGGGCGAACAGGCGGTCCCCTCCGGACAAGGTCAACTCCAGGCGAGAAGGATGTCCCGCAGGGCTGCTGTGTCGGGCGCATAGGCCCGGGGCCCGCAGGCGGCCAGGGCCTCCTGGGAATAGAAGCCGTGGCCCACGGCCAGACTGGGCACCCCGGCGGCGGTGGCCATGTCCAGGTCGAAGGGGGTGTCCCCGACCATCAGGATGTCTTCGGGGGCGAGTCCGGTCCGCGCCTGGAGCTGCTCCAGGGATTCCGGATGGGGCTTGCCTTGGCTGACCTCGTCCGGGGTGATGATCGGATCGAAGTACGGCTCCCAAGCCCACATCGCCATCTGGCGGAGCAAGGGGATCCGGCGCTTGGAGGTGACGACGGCCATGCGCTGGCCGCGCTTCGCCAGTTCCGCCAACAACTCGGGGATCCCCGCGAAGGGCTGCATCATGTGCTCATGTTCCACATGGCCGAAGCTGCGGTAGGCCTTGAGCACCGTCTCGCCGTCCAGGCCCAGGGGCTCGAAGGTGTTCTGGATGCCTGCCTCGACGGGCAGACCCACATACTTCAGCCACTCCTGCATGACGGACCGCGGCTGCCCCAGGGCATCGAGGGCGTGGGCCATACCCGCTTCAATGAGGGGGCGGCTGTCCACCAGCGTGCCGTCGAAATCCCAGGCGATCAGTTTCAAGGAAGCCTCCCAGCCTCCATGATGCCAGACACGGTTTTGTCAGGCCGAACGCAGGTGCAGAGCCTGGATGAAGGTGGCTTCGGTGGCCAGCCGAAGTTCCTCGACCACGGGAGCGGGCACTGGCGAATCCACCGACAGGACCACCATCGCCTCCCCCTTCTTGGCGCGCCGGCCCAGGCTCATGAAGGCGATGTTGATGTCGTGCTGGCCCAGAACTGTGCCGATTTTCCCGATCATGCCGGGGCGGTCCATGTAGCTCAGTAGGAGCATGTGCGGCTCGGGCATGAAATCCATGGCGTAGTCCCGCAGGCCAACGATGCGGGGTGAGCCTTCAAAGAGCGTGCCGGACACCACCCGGGTGCCGCTGGCGCCGTCCAGGGTCAGGGTCACCAGGTTGGCGAAGGCGCCGCCCTGGGTCGATTTGCGCTCTTCCACCACCAGGCCCATGCGCTCGGCCACGAGGCCCGCGTTGACCATGTTCACGGGCTGATCTGTCGCCCGGTCCAGCAGGGCGGCCAGGCCGCTCACGGTCAGGGGAGAGCAGTCCTGGTGGGCGATGGCGCCGCTGAAGCCGAAGGTGACGCGGTCCAGGTTGCCCTTCATGAGCTGGAGCCCAAACACGCTGAGCACGGCCATGAGCTTGAAGTAGGGCCGCATCTGCTCCATGACGGCAGGATCGAAGCGCGGCAGGTTCACGGCGTTCTCCATGGGCACCTTGTCCAGATAATTCAGGATTTCCCGGGAGACGTCGACGGCCACATTCACCTGGGCCTCTTGGGTATTGGCGCCGAGATGTGGGGTCACCACCAGGCGCTCCTGGGCGATGAGGGCGCACAGCAGCTCCGACTTGGGCGGTTCGTCCGACCAGACATCCACCGCCGCCAGCCCCACCTTGCCGGTCTGCAGCGCCGCCAGCAGGGCCGCTTCCGCCAGGATGCCGCCCCGGGCCACATTAAGCAGAATGACGCCAGCCTTCATCGTGGCGAATTGATCGGGGCCGAGCATGCCGCGGGAAGACAGAGCAGGGCGGCGAGGCTGGATCGCATGGGGGCTGCTGTGCAGTTAGCGGCTACTCGGTTCCTCCATCTGGGGAGATTAAATCTGGCAAAAAAGTCAACCTTCCTGGTCCGGCAAGGGCTCCGGGTCCGTCCCGAAGGCCCCTTCCCACTTGGCGATGACCACGCTGGCCAGCACCGGCTTACTCCGTTCGCCGATCTTCGTCAGCGCAATGCGGAAATGCGTCGCGAAGATCACGCCGGGGAGGCTGTCACCTTCGCCGCGCGCTGGATCAGATCCGACGGAAACAGATGCCGCGCGATCTCCCAGCCCGTTTCCGCTTTGACCGCCGCCACGGCCGCATGGGCACCCAGGTCCAGCGGCAGGTTGGCGTCGGACTGCAGCCGGTTGGCCACGGCCAGCCCGATGAAGAGGGCCAGCGTTGTGACGATCTCGAAGTAGTGCAGGGCCATGGCGCCCATGCGCCCCATAGCCCTGATATCCCCGGTCTGGGCGATGCCCACGATGATCGTGGTCAGCAGCAGGAGGACGAAAAGTCCCTTGCGGAGACTGATGTAGGCCTTGGAGAGGAAGCGGAACAGGTTGTCGGCCCCGGGGAACTGGTCCTGGGGCAGGAACCCGCCCAGCACCACGCCCAGGAGCAGGCCCAAGAGCAGGCCCAAGAATCCAGACAGTGCTGGAGCGGTGCCAGGGGCGCATTCCGGTCACGGAAACCTCACGGATGGGCCATTCATGGGAATGATGCAAGTTTGGCATGGGACGCCGCCCGCTGACCTCCGGTAGAATTGAACTCTCTTTTGGAGTCAATGGAATGACCCAGGCCAAACGCTGGAATCTGCTGAATACCCTCTTCCTCACCGGGACCCTGGCACTGGCGCTGGTGCTGGTGCCCTGGCGGCTGGCGACCTCCGGCCTCCGCTGGAGCGAGGGGCTCGTCCTGCTGGGCATGGTCTTCGCCATCGGCACGGCCATCAGCGGCGGCTACCACCGCCTCTTCAGCCATCGTGCCTACAAGGCCTCCAGGCCGGTGCGCTTCCTGTTCCTGTGCTTTGGCGCCGCGGCCTTCGAGAATTCGGCACTGAAGTGGTCCAGCGATCACCGGGTGCACCACCAGCATGTTGACACTGATGAGGATCCCTACAACATCGGCCGCGGGTTCTGGTACGCCCACTGGACCTGGGTGATGGAAGCAGACAGCCGGCCCCTTGCCGGCGTGGCGGATCTGGAGAAGGATCCCCTCCTGCGCTGGCAACACCGCCATCACTTCCTCATTGGCGCCGTGGTGGCCACCATCCCCCTCTGGATCGGACTGGCCACTGGCAATCTCCTCGGCCATCTGGTCTTCGGCCTGGCCCTGCGCATCGTGATCACCCACCACACGACATTCTTCATCAATAGCCTGGCCCATCTGTTCGGGAGCCGCCCCTACACCGACGACAACACCGCCCGCGACAACTGGCTGCTGGCGCCCCTCACCTACGGCGAGGGCTACCACAACTTCCACCACCAGTGGCAGTGGGACTACCGCAATGGTGCCCTCTGGTACCAATGGGACACCACCAAGTGGCTGCTCAACCTCCTGGGTTGGCTGGGTCTGGTGGGGCAGTTCCGGCGGGTATCCGCCGCGGCCATGACCCGGGCGCGGCTCCACATGGAGGAAAAGCGCCTGCGTGAGCGGCTGGTCCTGGCCAGCCCCGGCGTCGCCACCCCCATGCGGGCCCGGCTTGCCGCCGCGCGTCTGCAGCTGGATGCGGCCCTGGCCTCCCTGCATGACCGCCACGAGGCCTGGAACCAGAAAAAGGCCGAGTGGAGGGCCAAGGGGATGGCCCAGGCCGAAGTCTGGCGGGAGGCCAAGGCGGAGTGGAAAACCTCGGCGGCCGCCCATCGCGCCGAACTGAAGGCCGCCTGGGCCGAGTGGCAGGCCGCCCGGCTCGAAGTCCGCACAGCCCTGGTCTACGCCTGAGGCTCCAACCAACTGGAGGTGATTCATGCGCATCCTGCCCTTTTTCCTGGCCCCAGCCCTGGTGGCTCAGACCTCTGGCACCATGCCTGAGGCCCCGCTGTCTGCGGGTGAGCGTGAACAAGCCATGAAGCTGCTGGCCGAGTCACGGCAGGGCTTCCTCAAGGCCATTGAGGGCCTGAGCCCCACCCAGTGGTCCTTTAAACCTGCACCGGACCGCTGGTCCATCCAGGAGTGCGCCGAGCACATCGCCACTGTCGAGCAGGTGGTGGAGACCCAGGTCATCGCCATGTCCCTGGCGGGTCCGCGGGAGCCCCTGCGGCGGGGCGAGGTCAAGACCACCGATGGCTTCCTCATGGCCGCCCTGGCGGACCGCAGCCACAAGGCCCAGGCCCCGGAAATGGTGGCGCCGAAGGGCCGACTGGCCACCCGGGAGGCCGTTGTCGCGGCCTTCGGGGCAGTGCGGAAGACCCTCGACGAGCAGGTCGAAACCAGCCGCCTCGACTGGCGTGCTCGCTTCGGCCCCCATCCCCTTTTCGGCACCCTCGATCTCTACCAGTGGGTGCTGATGTCCGCAGGCCACACCGCACGTCACATCCAGCAGATCGAGGAAGTGAAGCGGGCTCCGGGCTTCCCCGCCACGGGTCCCTAGCCGGCGATCAGTGAAGCGCGGGCTAGGCCCGTCGCTGTGGACCAGAGTGCGGTTCCATGGGCCGTGGGATACTGGCGCGTCCGACTCAGGGAGGCTTCATGGCCCAATTCGATCTCATCGTCATAGGCTCCGGTCCCGGTGGCTACATTGCGGCCATCCGCGCGGCTCAGCTGGGTCTGAGCACGGCCCTCGTGGAGAAGGATCCGGCGCTCGGCGGCACCTGCCTCCACCGGGGCTGCATCCCCGCCAAGACCTGGCTGGAGACCGCCCACCGGTTCGAGCAGATGCAGGTGGCGGATGACTATGGCATCGAGGGCGTGGACGCCAAGGCCCTGAAGCCGAACCTGACCGCCATCGTCAAGCGCAAGAGCCGCATCGTCACCAAGAACGCCAAGGGCATCGAGTTCCTCATGAAGAAGAACAAGGTGACCGTGCTCAAGGGCCTCGGGAAGCTCTTGGGCTCCGGCAAGGTGGAGGTGGCCGGCGAAGTCCACGAAGCCAAGCGCATCATCCTGGCCACGGGCTCGGCACCAAAGGATATCCCCGGTCTGGAGACGGATGGCCAGCAGGTGCTCAACAGCGACCACATCCTCGAACTGACGGAACTGCCCGCCCATCTGGTGATCCTGGGCGCCGGCGCCATCGGCGTGGAGTTCGCCTCGGTGTTCAGCCGCCTGGGCTCCAAGGTCACCCTCGTCGAATTCATGCCCACCATCCTCCCCCTGGAGGACGAGGACATCGGCCTGGAATTGGCCAAGATCCTCCGCAAGTCCTACAAGATCGACGTGCGCACCCGCACCAAGATCACCCACATCGAGAAGCGGGCCGACGGCGTGGTGTGCCATCTCGAAGGCGAAACCCCCGGCGAGGTGGTGGGCAGCCACCTGCTGGTGGCCGTGGGCCGCGCTCCGCGCGTGGAGGGCATCGGCCTGGAGAAGACCAAGGCCCAGCTGGACCGCGGCTGCGTCGTGATCGACCGGTTCATGCAGACCGGTGAGCCGGGCCTCTACGCCATCGGCGATATCGTGCGCACCCCCTGGCTGGCCCATGTGGCCAGTGATGAAGGCATCGTGGCCGCCGAGCATGCCGCCCTGAGCCTGGGCAAGGATGCGCATCCCCATCCCATCCGCTACGACCGCTTCCCCGCGTGCACCTACTGCGATCCCGAAGTGGGCACGATCGGGCTCAGCGAAAAGGCTGCCAAGGACAAAGGCTACGACGTGCAGGTGGGCAGCTTCCCCTTCGCGCCCATGGCCAAGGCCAACATCGTGGGCGAACCCCACGGCTTCATCAAGATCGTGGCCGACAAGCAGTACGGCGAAATCCTCGGCATCCACATCCTGGGCCCCAAGGCCACCGAGCTGGTGGCCTCCAGCGTGGCCCTGATGGGCGGCGAGTTCACTGTGGACGAACTGATCCACACCATGTATCCGCACCCCACCCTGAACGAGGTGTTCCCCGAAGCGGCCCGAGCCGTCTACGGGCGTGCGCTGAACATGTAGCTACTCGCCTTTCAGCAGCCGTTCCCTCAAATCCGGCCGGAGCTTCTTGTTGGGGCGGGTGCGTTCCTTTTCCAGCATGGCCCTGGACCTCGCGTTCTTGAGCAACTCCTGGCCACTGACCTTGCGGTCGTGGGCCTCGTTCGCCGCAACCTCCAGCAGCTCGATGAGGTTCATCTTGTAGAGGGCCGCGATCTTCAGGGCGTAGGCATCCGGATCGACCGCGGCACTGTCCGGGGTGGCGTCGATGATCTCCTGGGCCAGCTTAAGGGCGTGCTCGGGGCGGGCGTCCAGCTGGGTCGCAGCCTCGTTGAGTACGACATCGTTGATGCGCGCATTCACGGCGGGGAGGGCGGGGCCTGCGGGCCCACGATGGGTGGTGATCCAGGCTCCGGTGGCGATCGCGATACTGCCCGCCAGGAAGGCGAGGGCCCAGGGTAGACGATGGCCCCGGTGGTACCGCCGCGGAAGGGCTTCTCGCCGCTGAGCCCCTCGTGCAGCATCACGCCCACCGAAAACAGATCCGAGGCTGGTTCAGCAACCCCGGTGCGCAGGTACTCGGGCGCCATGTAGGCGAGGGTGCCCACCACCTGGCCGGTCTGGGTCATGTCGCCGCCACTCAGTTTGGCTACGCCGAAGTCCATGACCTTGGCCCGCAGCTCGCCCTCCTCGCGCTGCACCATGACATTGGTGGGCTTGATGTCGCGGTGGATGATGCCGTGCTTGTGGGCCTGGGCCAGTCCTTCGCAGACCTGGGCCAGGATCTCCAGCAGCTCGGAGGGCGTGAGCTCGTCCCGTGCCATCAGGACGCCCAGGTCATCCCCCGGCACGAATTCCATCACCAGGTAGAGCAGCTCGTCGTCGGCGCCGAATTCGAACACGGTGACCACGTTCGGATGGCGCCTTGGCCGAGGAGGCGGAGGATCTCGAACTTGCCGATGTGGGTGCGCATGGGCTTCCGGGGAGGTGACACCATCTTCGTAGAGCCACTGTTCCTGCGTGGAATCAGATGGACAGGAAGGTGTCCACCGAGAGTCTGGGATGACAAGCAAAAGCCATTCTTGTCCACCGATGAATACCGATGAACACCGATTAAAGAATGATCTTGATTGGTGTTTATCGGTGGCGAGCCCTTTTCCCTTTGGTGCCGGCCATGACGATGCCCTGGCGAAAGATCAGCAGCGTGCGCAGAAATGCAGTGGGCTGGGCAGGCCTGCGATGCCCGCGAAGGCCAGTTCCCAGGCGCGAGCTGGGCCGTGGAACGCCGCGATGTCGGGCGTCAGCAACCGGAGGGCATGGAGGGGCGCGGGATCGCCGGGCATGGGCAGGATGGGCAGGGGTCCCCCGGTGGCTATGCGCAAGGCGGCGCGCAGGACATCCGTGAGTGGCGTGGCGCAGGGCAGTTCCAGGGGTGGCACCCGCAGCTCGGCGCCGACAGGCAGGGCCACGCCGGGCCAGAGGTCCGTTTCGAAACCACCGTGCTCCGCGTGGTCCGGGGCTTCCCTCCACTCGGGCCGACGGAAGACCATCTTGCGCCGGTCCTTCTCCCACTCCGCAAGGAAGGCCTTCAGCTGTGCCTTTTCGAGCGGTCCCATGGGCGCCTTCGTGAGGGGCACAGGGGTCGCCCGGAAGATCCGGCCCGGGAGCCGACGCGGGAGCATCGGCTTGCCGCCCAGCCAGGGCAGGCCCGCATCCAGGGCGGCCACCAGGGCGCCGATGCGGCGGCGGTGGCGTTCCAGGGCGGCGGCCAGATCGCAGCCCGGCAGCGGCAGCAGGGCGAGGAGGTTCAGATCGAGGCCCCCGGCCTGAGCCGCCTCCATGGCCTCCAGCGGCGCCAGCAGATCAGCCGCGCCCCGCCCCAGCACCACCACCTGGGGCAGCCCATGGGCCCGGATGCGCTCCACCAGCAGCAGGCTGCCACCCGTGGCGCTGAGTAGGGTGCCACCCAACTCCGCGGCCAGCTGGAGCGCGATGGGGTTCATCATCCGTGGCGCTTGGTGCGGGAGTCACGTTCCAGGGTGGGCATGGTCCAGGGTAGCAGTGGGTCCCTGGGCATTCCGGCGCGGGGATCCCGATATACTTCGACCCCGTGCGCATCCTCGACGTTTCCCTGTTTTCGCTGCTGGCTGTGCTGGCCTGCTCCAACCCCGAGACGGCTCCGGTCCCGGGCTTCCCGGCTCCGGCGAAGGGGTCCACCCCGCCCCTGGTCGAGCAGTTGGCCGGGGCTGCCACGTCGCCGCTGACCGACCTCAACCTGGTGCGCGGCAAGATCCCACCCGTGCTGATCCTGGCCCAGAAGGCAGCCTATGCGCCGCCCGCCGACCCGACCTGCGCCGGGCTCGCGGCTGAGATCCAGCTGTTGAACGAAGCACTCGGCAAGGATCTGGATGACCGCCGCAGCAGCATGCCAACCCTGATGGAGCGGGGCCGGACGGAGGCGGCCGAAGGGGCGTTGGGCACCGTGCGCAGCGCCGCCGAAGCCCTGATCCCCTACCGGAGCTGAGTGCGCAAGCTGACGGGTGCCGAACGGTTCTCGAAGCAGGTGACCGGCGCCCTCGCCGCCGGCATGGTCCGCCGGGCGTATCTAAAAGGGCTGGGCCAAGCCCAGGGCTGTTCGGTTCCGGCCGCTCCGGCCGCCCCAGCCGCTCCGGCGATGGTCAGCCCAACGCGTTGATCTGCCGGTCCTGGGTCTTGGCCAGGCTGGCCAGGCCGAGGCAGGCGCCGATCAGCGCGCAGGCCATGTCCCACTGCGTGTCCCAGGGATCGCCCTGGGTGCCCAGGAAGGCATCGGCCGAACTGCCCGTCCACACGGCCGTCTGCCATTCCAGCAGTTCATAGGCGGCACTGAACCCCAGCACCATCAGGATCAGCACGACGACCGACCAGCCACCGGGCTTGAGGACGCCCTTGCGGAGCAGGATCTCGCGGAACAGCAGCACCGGCATGAAACCCTGGAAGAGGTGTCCCAGGCGATCGTAAGGGTTGCGCGCCAGATGCAGCCAGTCCTTCACCCAGTGGCCGGCGGGCACCTCCGCGTAGGTCCAGTGCCCGCCCACCATGAGCACCAGGCTGTGCAGGGCGATGAGGCAGTAGATCAGGCTTGTGAGCGGGAAGCGACGGTAGGTGAGGAGCAGCGCCGGGAGACCGACGAGCACCGGCACATTCTCCATGAACCAGGTGAAGCGATCCGCCTTGGGCGCCCAGCCGAGCCCCACCAGGGCTGCGGTCGTGACCAGCAGCAGGGCCAGGGGAATCCGGTTCGTGCGCATGGATGATCCTAAAGGGTGGTTGCCTGCCCGAGCATAGCGTCTCCGATCCGCCTATGCTGAGGGCCTGGAGGGCGTCATGGATCTGGGCATCCGCGGCAAGGTGGCCATGGTGGCGGCGGGCAGCAAGGGCCTGGGTCGGGCCGCGGCCCTGGCGCTCGCCGGCGAAGGTTGCGCCGTGTCCATCTGCGGCCGGGGGACCGAGGCGTTGGCCGCCACCCGAGCCGAACTGGAGGCCCTCGGCGTGGCCGCGTTCGCCGCCCCGGTCGATGTGGCCAGGGCGGACGATCTGCTCCGCTGGCACCAGGCCACCGAAGCGGCTCTTGGCCCCGTGGCCATCCTCATCACCAACACCGGCGGCCCCAAGGCCGCGACCTTCGGGAACCTCAGCGACGAAGACTGGGCCGTGGGCGTGGCCAGCACCCTGATGAATGTCGTGCGGATGACCCGGCTGGTGCTGCCTGGCATGCAGGCCCGCCAGTGGGGCCGCATCGTCCACATCACCAGCCTGGTGGCCAAGCAGCCCTACCCCCTGCTCACCATCAGCTCGACCCTGCGGGCGGGGCTGTCGGGTCTCACGCGCACCCTCGCCCTGGAGACGGCCAAGGTGGGCATCACCGTGAACGCCCTGCTCCCGGGCCATGTCATGACGGAACGGCAGCTCCATCTGGCGGAAGTGAAATCCCAAGCCGAGGGCATCACCGTAGCCGAGCACTTCGCCCGCCAGGCCGCCGCCATTCCCGCCGGGCGCATCGGCCAACCCGAAGAAGTGGGCGCCGTCATCGCCTTCCTCTGCAGTGCGCCAGCATCCTACGTCACCGGCCAGAGTCTGCTGGTCGATGGGGGCCTCGTCCAAGGCACTTTCTAAAGCAGAATCGCCGGCCAAAGGCCGGCGATTCTGCTCAGGATATGCCTCAGTTCTTGATTCCGCTCACCGTCTGGAAGTAGTGCGCGAAGGCCGCGATGCCGCCACCCGCCTGCTCCCAATCGTAGTTCTCGTTGGGGGCGTGGTAGCCGTGGCTGGGCAGGCTCAGGCCCAGGAAGAAGACTTCACAGCCCAGCAGGTCCTCCATGGTCTTCACGGCACCGATGCTGCCGCCTTCGCGGGTGAAGGAGCAGGAGGCGTTGAAGGCGAACTGGTAGGCGTCTTTGATGGCCTCGGCGTAGGGGCCGGTGACGTGGCCCTTGAAGGGCGCCAGGCCGTGCTCCTCGTGGAACTGCACATCGGGGAAGTTCTGGTTCACGAAGGCGCGGATGCGGTCGATGGTCTTGTGCTCATCCATGTCCGGCACCAGGCGGCAGCTCATCTTGACCTCGGCCCGGGGCGGCACGGCGCTCTTGATGCCGGGGCCCGTGTAGCCACCCACGACGCCATGAACTTCCATGGTGGGCCGTCCCCACACGCGCTTCATGACCTTCATGGGATCCTCGGTGCGCATGCCGGTGATCATGTGGTCCTTTTTGAAGGTCTCCACACTGAAGCCGGCGTTGGCCCATTCCTCCAGTTCCTTCTTGGAGGGCTTCACCACTTCATCGTAGAAGCCGGGGATCTTTACCTTGCCGGTTTCGCCATCCATCATGGCCGCGACCACCTTGATGAGCTCGGAGAGGGGATTGCGTGCCGCGCCACCCACCACGCCGCTGTGCAGATCGTGATCGGCCGTCTCCAGCGTCAGGCGGAAGCCCTTGAGGCCACGCAGGCCCGCGGGGGTACTGGGCTTGCCACGGGTGATCCAGACGGTGTCGCTCACCACGATGGCATCGGTCCTGAAGCGATCCTTGTGGCGATTCAGGCCCCCGGCGAAGCTGGGCGAGCCGATCTCCTCCTCGGTCTCCCAGAGGAAGTGGATGTTGAGGGGCACGCCCGCACGCCGGGCCGCCAGGGCGCCGAAGAAGGCCGTCACGGCCGGGCCCTTGTCATCTGTGCTGCCGCGGCCCCGGTAGGTGTCGCCATCCACCACGAAGGTGAAGGGCTCCGCCGTCCACTCGGGCTCGTTGGCGGGTTGCACGTCCATGTGGTTGTAGACCGTGATGGTGGGCAGGCTGGGATCCTCGCCGAACCAGCCGTGGATGAGTGGATTGCCGCTGGTCTCCAGGATCTCGGCCTTGCCGCCGTGCCGCTCGAACAGCGCCTGTGCGGCCTGGGCCACCTGGCGGACATCACCCAGATGAGCCGGGTCCGCGCTGATGGAGGGGATCTCCACCAGGGTCTTCAGCTCCGCCTCGAAGGCAGCACGGCTTTCCGCCGCGAACTGCCCCAGGGCCTCGCGGGTGAGAAGGGATGGATTCATGGCTGCTCCGGGAAAGGGAGACCATCATCCCACAGCCGGAAGTGTTGTCCATAAATGGACCTAAGGGTCTGTGATGCCTAGGTAGGCCAGCCGCCCGCCACCTTCAGTCCGGTCCACTCCGCAAGCCCCAGCGCCAGATTGAGGTTCTGTACGGCCTGCGCTGCCATGCCTTTGCCGAGGTTATCGAGGGCGACCATGACGGCGCCGTGGCCCTTCTTGGCGGCCACGGCGATGTCAGCAAAATTACTGCCGGTGGTGGCGGCGACGCGGGGGGAGCCGTCTACCATGCGCACGAAGAAGCGGCCCTGGTAGAAGGCCTCGTAATGGGCCCGCAGGGCCCCCACCTCAATTCCCGCGGGAAGCGGGAATTGAGCCACAGCGAAGATGCCGCGCACCATCGGCGCACTCTGAGGGATGAAGCTGAGGGGGGCTGCCCAGCCTTCGGCGGCGAGGGTCCGCAACACCTCGGCTTCGTGCTGGTGGTGCAACATCTTGTAGGCGCGGAAGTCGTTGGCGCGGGTGGGGTGGTGGGTGGTGTCCGAGGGCGCGACGCCGGAACCTGAAGATCCTGTGGCGGCGGTGACGGCCACGAAGGCGGGCTGCCACTGGGCCAGGGGCAGCAGGGCCAGTTGCAGGGCGGTGGCGAAGCAGCCGGGGTTGGCGATGCGCTTGGCGCCCCGCAGGCGCTCGGGCTGCCAGTCCACCAGGCCATAGGTCCAGTTGGGATCCAGGCGGAAATCCGCCGAGAGATCAATGACCGTGAGGCGGTCGGTGAGGCCCAGGCGAGCCCATTCGGCCTGGAATTCCGGCCACTGTTTCGCCAGCTCGCCGTGGGGCAGGGCGGCGAACAGCAAGGGGGCCTCGCTCTGCGCGAGGGCTGTCCAATCCGGCCTGGCTTCGAAGGTGCCCTCCACCAGGCCGCGCAGGTTCGGGTGCTGGGCGTGGAAGGGTTTGCCCGCGTGACTGCGGGCCGTGCCGCGGAGGGACTGCACCGCCGGATGGCCGGACAGCCAGCGCAGCAGCTCGCCGCCGCCGTAGCCCGATGCGCCGAGGATGAGGACATCCACTGAGGTCATACTTTGGCCACGATCTTGGGTTCGATGAGCCCCAGCACGAACTTGCCGAGGGCTTCGGCGTCGGCGCGGGCGTTGCGGGCGGGGAGGCCGAGGGTGGCGACGAAACGCTCGCCGACGCGGTTGTCGGTGGCGGGCCCGGCGATGAGATCCGCCTGGATGCCGAAGGCGGACTGCAGGTGGTGGACGCCACCGGCCGCGCCGACGGGATCGTTGGCGCAGAGGATGAAGGCGCCGCCCAGGGCCTTGAGTTCGGCGTCCTCGAGGATGGCCTGGACGCCATACTCACCCATGATGCCGTCGCCGGTTTCGGCCACGATGACCTCCACGCCGTGGGCCGCCAGTTCCGAGAGGATGATGCGAGAGACGCCAGCGGCACTGGACGCGTCGGTGCAGACGATGCCGGCATCAGTGAAATCCAGCGCGAGTTCGGCGCCGTAGTCTTTCATGGCGAGCGCATCCCGCATGAGCGATACGCCGGTGAGCTTGCAGGCGCCCACGCGGTAGCCGGCGCGACTGAGCTGACGGATGGTCGCGCAGGCGGCGGCGGTCTTGCCGGCGTTCATGCAGGTGCCTGCCACGTAGACCACGGGGCAGGCGGGGGAGAGGCCGGTGCCTTTTAGCGCGCCCATGCGGATGTGGGCAGCCTGGCCCGCGCGGGACTGGAACTCGGGGAAGACCAGCACCTGGCCCAGCACCTCCAGCTCGAAGGGCTTGCCCACATCCGGGTTGTGCGACAGGCACTGACCGAGCACGCCGCCCATGTTCAGCAGATGCACGGTGTCGCCGGGCTTCAGCGCCTTGGGCATGACGCCCTCGTAGCCCTGCAGTGCGTTGCGGTGACCCAGGGCGCCCACGAGGATGTCGCCGTCGTGCAGCGTGCTCATGCGGCCGTGCGGATCCTCCAGCTGGTTGTAGGTGCTCTTCTCGCCCCGCACGCGGCAGGCGAGGACCGAACCTTCTTCCAGCAGGATGTCGGAGGAAAGCGTGAGCGTGCGCCCCAGCCGCAGGTTGCGGGTGACCGAGGCGAGCTTGTCGACGTGAATGCGCATGATGAACCTCGAACGGTCAGTTAGGCTTGGCCTTGAAGGTGAGGGTCTGCTGGACGCCAAAGATTTTCGCGAAGCCGGCGGCTTCGGCGCCGGTCCAGAGTTTGTTGGCTTCGCCGTAGGTGGCGATGCGGGGGTCCATCAGGGAATAGGGGGACTGCACGCCGTCCACCACGAAAGCTCTTGGATGGAGCGTCAGGCGCACTTCGCCGGTGACGCGATCCTGGCTGGATTCCAGGAAGACTTCGAGGTCACGGGCCAGGGGATCGAAGAAGTGGCCCTCATGCAGCAGGCTGCCGTAGAGGTTGCCCAGGCTTTCCTTCCAGAAGAGCTGCTTGCCCGAGAGCACCAGCTTCTCCAACTCCCGGTGGGCGCCGATGAGCAGGTGTGCGGCGGGCGCTTCGAACCCCACGCGGCCCTTGATGCCGAGGATGGTGTCACCGAGGTGGACGCCGCGGCCGAGGCCGTAGGGCCGGCCCAGGGCGTTGAGCTGGGCGATGAGGGTGACGGGATCCAGGGCGTGGCCATCCAGCGCCACGGGCACCCCCTGGTCGAAGCTGAGGACCAGCGTCTGGGGGGCCAGAGTGCCGATGACGCCACCCGGGAAGGCGGCTTCGGGCAGTGTGGTCCAGGGGTCCAGGGTTTCCCGCCCACCCACGCTGGTGCCCCACATGCCTTCGTTGATGGAGTAGTCCTTCGTCTTTTCGGGGAACACCAGGCCGCGCTCGTCGCAGTAGGCCATTTCCTCGGCCCGGGAGAGCCCCAGTTCGCGGATGGGCGTGAGGATTTCCAGTTCCGGGGCGAGGGCCCGGAAGGCCACATCAAAGCGCACCTGATCATTGCCCGCGCCGGTGGAGCCGTGGGCGATGGCCGTCGCACTCATGGCCTTGGCGAGTTCCGCCACCGCCCGGGCCTGGCAGACGCGCTCGGCGGACACGGACAGGGGGTACATCTGGCCGCGCAGCACGTTGCCGTACACCAGGTAGCGGAGGTAGCCCTCGAAGAGCCCCGCCCGCGCGTCCACCGTGGTGTGGCTGATGGCGCCCAGCTTTGGGGAGGCAGCCTCGATGCGGGCCAGTTCCTCCGGCGAGAAGCCGCCGGTGTTGACCGTGACTGTGGCCACGGCGTAGCCCTGCTCCTTGAGATAGAACACGCAGAAGGACGTGTCGAGGCCACCGGAGAAGGCGAGGACGGCGAGCTTGGTCATGGAAGACCCTTTCGTTCGGGGGTTCAGTTCGCCCACAGCGCCGCCTCTGCTTCGGTATGGATGCGATGCTTCGCCTCGATCCAGGTACGGGCTGCGGCGAGTTCGGCGGCGAGCTCGGCTAGCCCCAGGTTGCCGGCGCCGCCCAGGTGGGTGGCGGTGAGGGCGGCGCGGTCCGGGGCGAAGGTGCCCTCCTGAAGCTGCTGGGCGACCTTGCGGTAGGCCTCGCGGAAGGGCAGGCCCTCCTGGACATAGACATAGGCTTGGTGGGCGGCGTACAGCTCGTCCGTGCTGGCGGCGGTGGTGGCCTGGGCGTTCACCTGCAGGGCCGGGACCAGCCGCACCAGCACGCCGAACAGCTCGTCGGCCTGGCGCAGGCCCAGGATCACAGGCCGCTTGAGCAGCTGCAGATCCCGATGGTAGCTGGAGGGCAGGCCCGAGCCGATCTGATCCACCAGGCCCGCCGTGCCCCGCAGTTCGCGGCAGCGGCCCCGGGCCAGCTCCACCACATCCGGGTTCTTCTTCTGGGGCATGATGCTCGAGCCGGTGGTGAAGGCGTCCGGCAGCTTGAGGAAGCCGAACTCCTCGGTGCTGTAGAAGGAGACATCCCACAGGAATTTCTCGAGGATGCCCCCCGCCGACGCGGCCCACTGGAGCAGGGCCGTTTCGTGGCGGCCCCGGCTGTTCTGCACATCGATGGGGCTGCGCTGGACCTTCGAGAAGCCGAGCAGCTGCGCGGTGAGTTCCCGGTTGATGGGCAGGGGCACGCCAAAGCCCGCGGCCGAGCCCAGGGGGCAGCGGTCCAGGCGCTGATAGACCGATTGCAAGGCCTCCAACTCCTCCAGCAGGCCCTCTGCAAAAGCGGCGGCCCAGAGGCCGAAGGTGCTGGGCATGGCGCGCCGCAGGTGGGTGTAGCCGGGCAGGGGAACATCCTGGTTTCCTTGGGCGAAGGCGAGAAACGCCGCGGCCAGGTCGGAGACCCGGAGACCCAGGCGCAGCAGGGTATCCCGGAGGTAGAGACGCAGGGCGAGGATCACCTGATCGTTGCGGGAACGGCCGAGGTGGATGCGCTGACCCACGGCGCCCAGGCTGCGGGTCAGTTCCGCCTCGATGGCCGTGTGGCCATCCTCCAAATGAGGCGGGATGGGAAAGGCATTCTGCCGGGCCAGGTTCGCGATGCGGTTCAGGCCCCGGATCAACGCGGCCGCATCGGCGGGAGCCAGCAGGCCCGCGGCTGTCAGCATCTTCGCGTGGGCCGCGCTGCCCAGACAGTCCCAGGGGAGCAGGGTCAGGTCCGTGTCCGGATCCTCGCCCACGGTGAAGCGGTGGATGGCCACATCCAGAGGCAGATCCTTGGCCCAGAGGGTGGTGGCATCAGGCCGCATTGGTACCTCCGGTGGGAAGAAATTGCGGAACACATAGGGCACAGAGGATCGCGGTGGACAGAGAGAATTGCTGAATGGCGCTCGGTTGCTTTTCCTCTGTGTCCTCTGTGGATTTCTGCGTCCTCTGCGTTCCTGTTTTTCCAAGAAGCCTCTTAACCTTCATGGGGCACCCGCAGTTTGAAGAAGGTGGTCACCACCTGGGTGTAGAAGGCCACGCCGGCCTCGAGTTCGGGCAGGGTCAGGTACTCGTTGGGGCTATGGCTGCGGAAAGTGTCGCCGGGGCCCGCCTTCACCGCCGGGATGTCGCCCAGGAACGCCCAGTCGGAAGTGGTGGCTGAGCCCACCGGCCCTGCTTTGCCCGCGACGGCAAGGGCCGCCTGGACAAGGGGATGACTGGGGTCGGTGCCCTTCGGCAAGTAGCGCTTGGAATGGACGGCGATGTCGCTTTCCAACTGGCCCTGGAAGGCCGCGGCGAGGGCGTCATGGTCCTGGTCGGGGCTGGTGCGGAGGTCGATGAAGAACTCGCAGGCATCCGGCACCTGGTTGCGGCGCAGGCCGCCCTGGATTTGCGTGACCTGGGCCTTCTGGGAGCCCAGCAGCGGGTGGGTGGGGAAGTCCATGGCGGCGATGCGGCCGATGTCCCGTGCTGCCTTGTGGATGGCGTTCTCGGCGCCCAGCATCTGCGCATTGGCCACATGACCGCTCTGGCCCCGGGCCGTGCACTTCAGCACCAGCAGACCCCGCTGGGCGGCGCAGATGCGCAGGCCCGTGGGCTCGCCCACCAGAGCGCCATCCAGCGGCCCGAGTTGATTGAGGATGGTGGCGATGCCCTGGCCACCGGTTTCCTCCTCCGCACTGAGGGCCACCACCACTTCGCCTGCGAGGCTCTGCTGCGCCAGTTCGAAGGCCGCCAGCAGAATGGCCGCCACGCAACCCTTGGCATCGTTGGCGCCCAGGCCCTGCAGCCGGGGGCCATGCCAGACCGGCGTGAAAGGATCACCGTCCCAGCCCGCGCAGGGCGGCACGGTATCCAGATGGGAATTGAGCAGCAACCGCGAGCCACCCTGCTTGCCGAAGGAGAACCATAGGTTGTGGCCCTGGCGCTTCACCTCGAACCCCTGGGCCGCGATCAGACCCTGCACCAAGTCCGCCAGGGGTCCCTCCTCGCCGGACACGCTGGGTATGCCGACCAGAAGCGTGAGCAGCTCGGCGGGGCTCATGAAAGCCCCGCCGCAGGTGCCTGGTGGACGATCATGGTGCCACTACCCTCATTGGTGAAGATCTCCGCCAGCAGGGCATCCGGGGCCAGGCCGCTGACCAGGTGGGCGCTGAAGACGCCGCCCTGCAGCGCGGCCTTCACGGCCGCGACCTTGGGGCGCATGCCACCGCTGATGATGCCCTTGGCCTCGAACGCGGCCAATTCCTCCAGAGTGGCGTGGGGGATCAGGGAAGAGGACTTGGTGACATCCTTCAGCAGACCTGGCACGGACAGCAGGAAGAACAGTTTTTCGGCGCCCAGGGCCGAGGCTAGG
Organism: Holophagales bacterium; assembly: GCA_038320645.1. Taxonomy (GTDB): domain Bacteria; phylum Acidobacteriota; class Holophagae; order Holophagales; family Holophagaceae; genus Geothrix. The sequence goes on from JBBQEL010000038.1 coordinate 31,287, forward strand.
CTGGCGGCGATGGTATCGGCGTTGGTGTTGTAGATGGCGCCATCAGCGCCGCCCGAAAGAGGCGCCACCACAGGCACGAAGCCGCCTTCGAGCAGGTGGCTGAGCACATGGGGATCCACGGCATCAATGTCACCCACCAGACCGTAGTCCACCAGCTGGGGCTCTGTGGCACCATCCGGCACCACGGCGACAGGCGGTCGCTTGTGGGCCTTCACCAGCCCCGCATCAAGGCCCGTGAGGCCCACCGCGGGCACGCCCGCTGCCTGCAGCTCGGCCAGCAGATCCATGTGCACCTGGCCCGCGAAGACCATCTTGGCGGCGTCCAGCACCGCGGGGCTCGTCACGCGCCGGCCCGCCACCTTCTGCACGGGGATGTGCATGGCTTCGCAGACGGCATCCAGCTCGGCGCCCCCGCCATGCACCAGCACCACGCGGATGGAGAAGGACCAGAGCAGCGCGATCTGTTCGCAGAAGGCCTTGCGGATCTTGGGTTCCGCGATGACTTCACCGCCCACCTTCACCACGAAGGTCTTGCCGCGGAACAGGCGGACATACTGGGAAGCTTCCTTGAGGGCGGCGTAGGGATTCGGGGAAAGGGGCATGGGGACCTCGGTAAGGGTGTGGGCTTCGGGCTTCAGCCTCAAGCCTATGCAAGCAGGTGCTGGATCGTCGCCCGCTGCACGTGGAAGCGGTTCTCGGCTTCGTCCACCACACGGCTCCAGGGGCCATCGAGGACGCTGTCGTGGACTTCGAGGTTCCGGCGCACGGGCAGGCAGTGCGTGAAGATGACGTCTTTGGAAGCCTTCTGCATATGGGCGGCGGTGGGCATCCAGGCGCTCAGGTCGGCCATGGGGGCGGCTGCGATCCCTGAGCTGGTGGAGGGCCCCCAGGCCTTGGCGTAGACCGCCGCGCTGCCTTCCAGGGCGGCGTCCTGGTCATTCGTATAGATGATCTTGCCGCCGGTGGCGGTGGCGTAGGCCTCCGCCTCGGCGCGGACTTCCGGAGCCAGTTCGTAGCCCTTGGGATGGGCCACGCGGATCTCGGCGCCGCAGGCGGCGGCGGTGAGCAGGAAGGAATTGGGCACGGCCTTGGGCAGCGCCTTGATGTGCGGCGCCCAGGTGAGGGTCACGGGCACCTGGGTGCTGCCATGGGCCTCCTGGATGGTGAGCAGGTCGGCCAGGCCCTGATGGGGGTGTTCCCGAGCGCTTTCCATGCTCAGCACGGGCACCGTGGAAAACCGCCGGAAGGCGTTGATGACGGGATCCAGTTCATCCGTGGCGTCGCCCTCGCCGCCGCTGAAGGTGCGCACGGCCAGCAGGTCCGCGTAGCGGCCCAGCACGGGCACGCCCTCGCGCACATGCTCGGCGCGGTCGCCGTCCATGATGGCGCCGTCGCGGTCCTCCAGCTTCCAGGTGCCCGCGCCCACTTCGAGCACGATGGCGTGGCCACCATGGCGCAGCATGGCTGCTTCGAAGCTGGCCCGCGTCCGCAGGCTGGGGTTGAAGAAGACCATGCCGAGGATGCGGTCCATGAAGATGACGCCGGGCCGGTTCCGTTTCCAGTTCGCGGCGACGGTGAGGAGCTGCTTGACCCCGTCGGGGCCCAGATCGGAAATGCGGGTGAAGTGCTTCATGGGTGCTCCGGTACGAAGGAGTGGACGGCGGTGATGAGGGCGATGAGGGCTTCGCCGCTGACATTGAGAGGGGGCATGAGCCGCAGGACAGTGGGATCGCCGGAGCCGCCCACGAGGACATTCCGGGCCATCAGGTGCTGCTTGAGAGCGGCGGCGTGGGGCGAGCGAAGGCCCAGGAGCAGGCCCTCTCCCAGTACCTCGGTCACCACGGAGCCCAACAGCTCCTGGCGCACCCGGGCCGCGGCGGCCGTGGCGTTCGCCATCAAGCCTTCCGAGGCGATCACCTCGAGGGTGGCCAGCAGGGCGGTGCAGGCCAAAGGACCGCCGCCGAAGGTGCTGCCGAGATCACCACTCTTGAGCTTTGAAGCCACCGCCGCGGTCATGAGCAGGGCGCCCATGGGCACGCCGGAGGCCAGGCCTTTGGCCGAGGTGATGAGATCGGGCCGGATGCCGTAGAACTGGGCGGCGAAGGGCACCCCCAGGCGGCCCATGCCGGTCTGGATCTCGTCGAAGATCAGCAGGGTGCCAGAGGCAGCGCACTTGGCCCGCAGGGCCTGGAACCAGGCGCGGGAGGCGAGCTTGATGCCGGCCATGCTCTGGATGGGCTCGAGGATGACGCCCGCGATCTCCGAGAAATCCGCGGCTTCGAGGGCCGCGAGATCGCCGAAGGGCAGCCGCAGCGTGGGCACCAGGTGCTCGGCGAAAGGTTCGGTGATCTTGGGATCGTCGGTGACGGAAAGGGCCAGCAGCGTGCGGCCGTGCCAGCCACCCTGAAAGGCCGCCAACCGCTTCCGGCCTGTGATGAGCAGCGCCACCTTCAAGGCATTCTCGTTGGCTTCGGCGCCGCTGTTGCAGAAGAAGACTGAATCCATGCCCGCGAAGGCGGTGATCTGCGCGGCGGCCTGATCCCGCACGGGCAGAGTGGCCGCGGCGGAGTAGAACAGCAGCGAGGCTGCCTGGGCCGCTATGGCCTTGACGACGGTGGGGTGGCTGTGACCGGTGGCGCACACGCAATGGCCACCGTAGAAATCCCACCAGCCCTGGCCCTGGCCATCAAAGACCCGGTCGCCTTCGCCTCGGACCAAAGGGAAGGAATAGGGAGGGTAGGTGGGTAGCAGGGCGGGGATCGGCGGGGTGGTGACCATGCGGGCATCCTGTGCATATG
>JBBQEL010000039.1:0-33260 GCA_038320645.1 Holophagales bacterium
CTAAACTGCCCCCAGTCAACAGTATTCCTGCGCGCGTCCTGCTACCGCTACAACCCCCAAAGGGGCCAATCGCCCGTTTTTGGCGCGGGCCGGGGCGCTATTTGATATACAGCTTCAGCCGGATCTCGATGGGGTTCTCGCCGCTGAAGAGGCTGCGATCCAGCACCACGGGAACTTCAACCACGCTGCTGTGCGGCATATGCGAAGGCGCGGGCGCATGGGGAAGGGCGCCGGTTTCGAGGGGGATCTCGTCGATTTCCTCAAGGAGTTCGCCCGCGGAGAGTTCCTCCACTTCCAGCGGCCTGGTGGACTCCGCCCTGGGCGGGGCCGGCGGCGGCGGACCACCCAGAGCCACCGTGGGATCTTCCACCACACCACCGCCGTAGCGTTCGGCGAGGTTCTTGAGCACCAGTTTCGCGACTCCAGTCAGCGTCTCCTTCACCCCTTCGCCCCGCATCGCGCAGGCTTCATAGGTGGGCGCTCCGAACAGGTTGATCTCGCGATCCAGAGTCTCCACGGGCAGCGCATTGGGCGTATCCCGCTTGTTCCACTGGATCACATGGGGAAGCTTCTCCAGGTCGGCGCCCTGATCCTTCAGGTTGACGATGAGGTTCTGGAAGCTCTCCTTGTTGCTTTCCAGGGCCGGAGCCTGGGAATCCGCCACGAAGACCACGGCATCCGCGCCGCGCAGCACCAACTTGCGGGTGGCGTCGTAGAAGACCTGGCCGGGCACCGTGTAGAGCTGGATGCGGGTCTTCATGCCCCGGATCGTGCCGAGTTCGATGGGCAGGAAATCGAAGAAGAGCGTGCGGTCCGTCTGGGTGGCCAGGGACAGCATCTTGCCCCGACCATCGCCTGGCAGGGTGTCGTAGACGTGCTGGAGGTTCGTCGTCTTCCCGCACAGGCCAGGCCCGTAGTAGACGATCTTGGCCGTCAATTCCTTGGTGGCCGCGTTGAAAAGCACCATGCCTGCACCTTGTGGTCTTGGGGGAAGAGTGGCGGGTCCGCCCCTGCCCGTCAAGAAAGAACCGGGATCCCCGCCCTACCCGCGTGGGATGGGGATGCGCTACACTTCCGCCCATCCCACCATCCCTGAGGGTCTCCATGGCCAAACTGCTGGTGCACGAAAGCGCAGGCATCCGAGAGTTCGAAATCGTGGATAGCGAGGTCCACATGGGCCGGGAGTTGGACAACACGCTCCGACTGCCCGATCCCAGCATCAGCCGACACCACTGTGTGGTCCGCAAGATGGGCGGTGGCTACGAGATCCAGGATCTGCAGAGCAGCAACGGCGTCCTGGTGAATGGCAACCGGGTGCAGGCCTCCCCACTGCGGGATGGCGACCGCATCACCCTGGGTCAGGTCCAGCTCACCTTCCAGGATCCCCGCCCGGAGGCCAGCCCCACCGTGGCCCTCAACATCCAGGAGGCCCCGGTGGTCCCCACCGGCACCGTGCGGATGTCGGCTGACCAGTTGGCGCTCATCCACACCGGCAAACCCCCGGTGGAAGCCGAACCGAAGCTCCTGCTCCAGGACCAGGTCGCCACCGGCCCGGTGCCCACCCCGATCCAGCCGCCCATCCCCCCCGTCGCACCCCTCTCGACACCGCGGCCCATGGCCGTCGCGGCACCCTCCAGCAGCCCTGTTCCGGCCTTCCTCGCCGTCTACCTGCCACCCGTCCCCGACGATGCCGAGCCGACGGGGGAGCGGGGGGATTTCCTCACCCGCCTGGTGGCCGTGATCATCGATGTGGTGCCCGTGATCGCGCTCTACATCGCCGGCTTCATCCTGGCCTTCATCCCCTTCCTGGGCTGCATCGTCCTGCCGCTGGTGGGCCTCATCGGCTTCGGCTACTGGTTCCTCTTCATCCCCTACTGCGAAAGCCATTACGGCGGCTCCTTCGGCAAGAAGCTCATGAAGCTCCGGATCGTCCCTGAGGACGACCCCCTGGGCCGCATCGACTTCGGCACCGCCATCCTGCGCCGGGTGGGCCACATCCTGAACTTCACCATCGGCTACCTCCTGGTCCTGGGCGGTGAGCGCAAGCACATCGGCGACATGATCAGCAAGTCGATCTGCATCAAAGTTGATCGCTGATGGCGTTCTGAACCCTTTAAGCGGCGCCCGCGGATGCGGGCGCCGCTCGTTTGGAGCCCAGATGATCCTCACCGGCAAACAGATCCTCGAAGCGAAGGTCCAGGGCCGCATCCGCATCGATCCCTGGTCGGACGCGCAGCTGAACCCCAACAGCTACAACCTGCGCCTGGGCGAGGATCTGGCGGTCTACACCGAGCCGGATCTCGATATGGCGAAACCCAACGGCATCGAGTTCCTCAAGATCCCGACCGGGGGCCTGCTCCTCCAGCCCGGGCGCCTCTACCTGGGCCGGACCGAGGAGTACACCGAGACTCACGGCATGGTGCCCATGCTGGAGGGCCGCAGCAGCGTGGGCCGCCTGGGCCTGTTCGTCCATGTCACCGCGGGCTTCGGCGACATCGGCTTCTGCGGCTTCTGGACCCTGGAGATCAGCTGCATCCAGCCCGTCCGCATCTACGCCGGCGTAGCCATCTGCCAGATCTTCTACCACACCATCAGCGGCGAGTACGACAGCTACGACTCCGGCAAGTATCAGCGCAATTCCGGCATCCAGCCTTCGATGCTGTGGAAGGACTTCGTCAAGGAACCGGATCAGGCCTGAGTTCGCAGCACCCAGACCCAGTTGAGCAGCAAAGTCGCCAAACCTAATCCCAGCGCCAGCCGCTGCTGGCGGGGGCTGAGGTCGAACTGCAGGGTGTGCCCAGTGATCAGCCGGACCCCCAGCCCCAACGCACCGACGAGCAGGCCCAGAGCCACCAGCGGGTTCCAACGGAACGCGTGGGCCCACTCCCCCCGGGCGAACCCCATCACCACCCGCGTGCTGCCGCAGGTGGGACAGGGATGGCCAGAGAACCGGTGGAACAGGCAGGTCTCCCGGACCGGGCCGCCCCACTGCTCCAGCAGGACGCCCGCCAGCACCAGCAGCAGCCAGAGGCCGACCAGAACTGTGGCCCACCCCGGGAGCCGCGGCACCCGGGTGGATCGTGCCCAACGCACCTTCACGGGGTCAGTGGATCATTGACCGCGCATGGCTCCCAGGGCGGCCAGACCGCCAAAGAAGATCACCCACAGGATGGACAGGATGGCAAATGCGCAGCCGATGATCCCGAGGATCTTGCCGGCCTTGGTGAGGCCTTCGCCGCTGGGATCCATTTTGCCCTCGGCCATGGCCTTGAGGTCGGTGCTACCCATCACCCACGCCAGGATTCCGAAGATGACGCAGCAGAGGATGCCGAGGATGCCGAAGATCAGGAGCATCACGCCCCGATGGGCTTTGATGGGCGCGGTGGAATAGAGATCGTTCATGGCAGGGCTCCCGAGGGGCGGGTTCAGCCGGGTTTCGACCCGGAGGGGTGGGGGATGAGCCCAGTGTAGGAGAGCGCGCTGACAAGGGATAGGGCGCAGTCGCCTACTTCGGCCCATGCACGCCCGTCGGCGCATCGTGGGCCCACAGGACTTCGAAGGGCCGCACTTCCTGTTCGATGCCCTTGAGGGAGAAGGCTCCGAGCTGGCGCAGCTCGGTCGCTCCAGCCTGGTCTGCGGTGCGGGGGCCGATGACGATCTGGCCGGGCCGGGCCACGCTGCTTTCCAGGCGGGAGGCCAGGTTCACGGTGCTGCCCATCACGGTGTAGTCCATGCGCTTTTCGCAGCCGATGTCGCCTGCAAAGGCCTCGCCGCTGTTGATGCCGATGCGCATCTGCAACTCGGGGTAGCCCTGGGGCCGCGCGGCGTTCAGGGCATACAGGGCCTCCTGCATGGCCACGGCGGCTGCGATGGCGTGCTGCGCGTGGTCGGAGTCGGCATTTGGGGCGCCGAAGAAGGCCATGATGGCGTCGCCGATGTACTTGTCGAGGGTGCCGCCCCGGCTGAAGATCTGGTCGGTCATGGCTTCGAAAATGCGGTTCAGGATGCCCGCCAGCACCAGGGGCTCCATGCCTTCGCTCATGCGGGTGAACCCCGAGATGTCCGCGAACAGCACGCTGATCTCGCAGCGCTGGGCCTGCAGGATGGGGGATTCCTTGCTCTGGCTGGATTTCAGGATCTGGTTCACCACCTGGGGGCTGTGGTACCGCTCCAGCCGCTGCCGGAACCGCGCATCCCGCTCGCGCTGGATGCCCACGGCGGCAAAGTTGGCCATGGCACTCAGCAGGTGCTCGTCCTCGCGCTTGAAGCCGCCCTTGTTGAGGCTGGTCTCCAGGTAGATCACGCCGAGGGCCTGCTCATCGACGATCAGCGGCGCACACAGGGCCGAGGTGATGCCGTGGATCTTGATGCTCTCCCCGGCGCTGAAGCGCGGGTCCATGCGGGCATCCGTGGTGAGGATCGCCACCCGGTTGTCCATGGCGGTGCGGGCGATGGTGCGGCTGATGGGATTGGCGTGCTGGCCGGGTTGTTCCTCCCAGACCAGCTCGGGCACCAGCTCGCCCGTCGGATCCGCCAGCAGGATGAACCCGCGCTGGCAGGGGATCTGGGCCGTCACCAGGCCCATGACAGAGTCCAGCAGTTCGGTGAGGCCTGCGGCGCGGAGCAGGGTTCCCGCCATGCTCGCCAGCCGCTGGAACAGGGTCACCGCCTCGATCGCCGGGTGCTCGCCACTGGCCTGGGCCAGCATGGCCTCGAGGCTGGCGTGGGGGACCAGAATCGAACCGGAGGCATCGAAGGCGCGATCCTCCATCGAAATCCGCGAAGCCACCGCCCTGGGCGCCAGATTCAGGTTCAGGCCGGTCACCGGGGCGGACAGCCCGCCTTCGGGCACCCACATCACCATGGCCTCGCCCAGCAGCACCGTGTCGCCAGGCTGCAGCGGCGCGGCCTCACCCAGCGTCACCCCGTTCAGCGACGTGCCGTTGAGGGAGTTCATGTCCATGACGTGGGGGCGGCCATCCTTGAGGAAGATCCGCGCATGGACACGGCTCACGGCATTTGCCTGGATCTTGATGGTGGCCTGGTCGCCGCGTCCGATGGTCACACCCGCTTCCGTGAGCGTCACGGGATGCAGGGCGCCATCAACCTGGAGGGTGAGCTTCATGGTCAGTCCGGAAGGGGGATGAGTCTAACACGCGCTACAGACGGTATCGGCGGCCCGTTGTAACCTATGAGGTTCACCCGGAGCGGGTGCGGAGGTCCGTTGACCAAAGTCGGTTTCATGTCCCTGGGCTGCCCCAAGAACCTGGTGGATTCGGAAGTCATGCTGGGGCACCTGCGTCTCAAGGGCTACCAGATCACCGCCGTGCTGGAGGAGGCCCAGGTGCTGGTGGTGAACACCTGCGGGTTCATTGACGCCGCCAAGCGCGAAAGTGTCGAAGCCATCCTCCAGGCGGCCGCCATGAAGAAGGACGGCGCCTGCGAAAAGCTCATCGTGGCGGGCTGCCTGGTGGAACGGTACCGCGACGAGCTCATGACCGAGATGCCCGAGATCGACGCCTGCCTGGGCACCCGGGACATCGAGCAGATCGCCGAGGTCATCGGCGCCGGGGCGGCCTTCGAACTGAATCCGAACCCCGACTACCTCTACACCGAGGCCAGCCCCCGCTTCCTCACCACCCCCAAGGCCAGCGCCTACCTGAAGATCAGCGAGGGCTGCGACCACTCCTGCGCGTTCTGCGTGATTCCCCAGCTCCGCGGCGCCCAGCGCAGCCGCAGCATCGAGAGCGTGGTGGCGGAGGCGAAAAACCTGGTGGCCCAGGGCGTCCTCGAAATCAGCCTCGTGGGCCAGGACACCACGGACTACGGCCGCGACTTCGGCGATCCCGACGCCCTGGAGAAGCTGGTGCGGGCCCTGGGCGGGGTCGAAGGCCTGCGCTGGTTCCGCATCCACTACGCCTATCCCAACCGCCTCACCGACGGCCTGCTCCACGCCATGGCCGCAACCCCCAACTGCGCCCGCTACCTGGATATGCCCCTGCAGCACGCGGACGCCGCCATCCTCAAGGCCATGGCCCGGGGCGGCAGCCGCGCCCAGTTCCTGAAGCTCATCGACAAGGTGCGCCGCCTCGTGCCGGGCATCGCCATCCGCTCGAACTTCATCGTGGGGTTCCCCGGCGAAGACGAGGCCGCTTTCGAAGTGCTGAAGGCCTTCGTGCAGGAGGCCCGCTTCGATCATGTGGGCGTGTTCACCTACAGCCCCGAGGAGGGCACCTCGGCCCACGGCCTGGGCGATCCCATTCCCAACCGCACCAAGGAGGCCCGCAAGCGCCGCCTTCTGGAGCTGCAGCAGAAGATCGCCCGGGAGCTGAACCAGACGAAAGTCGGCCAGGTCATCGACGTGCTGGTCGAAGGCGCCCACGAAGAGACCGATCTGATCGTGAAGGGTCGCCACCAGGGCCAGGCCCCGGAGATCGACGGCAATGTCCTGTTGGTGGATGGCACGCCGCTGGCGAACACCATCCAACGGGTGCGCATCGTGAAAGCCCACGCCTACGACCTCATCGGCGAAGTCGAAGAGGGCGGCCTCGAGGCCAGCACGGCGGCCTACGAGGTGGCCTTCCGCGCCCGGGGCAAAGCCTAAAACTGGTCGCGGAAGACGCGGAATCTCGCGGAAAACGCAGAAAAAATACCTGTCCTTCTCCGTGCCTTCCGCGTCATTTCCGGGCCTTCCGCGACCAGCGCTTTTCTCTAGGGGCTCAGAGGGTATTCTCAACGCATGCTCGAACTCTGCAATCTGACCCGCGCCTACGAACTCGGCGGCGAACGCGCCGGAGTATTCGGCGTCTCGCTGGAGGTTCCGAAGGGCTGTCTGGCGGTGCTGGCGGGGCCCAGTGGCAGTGGCAAGACCACGCTGCTGCAGTTGGCGGGACTGCTGGACGCCCCGGACGCAGGCGAGGTGCGCCTCGATGGCGAGGTCGTGTCCGCCCTGCCCGAACGGGCCCGCTGCGACTTGCGCCTGCGGCGCCTGGGGTTCGTATTCCAGGCATACAACCTGGTGCCCGTGCTCTCGGCGCTGGAGAATGTGATGTTGCCCCTGCAGCTGCAGGGGAAGACCGAGGCCGAAGCCCGGCAGCGCGCCGCCGCGGCCCTCGACCGTGTGGGCCTGGCTGATCGCCAGCAGCACCGTCCCGGCCAGCTCAGCGGCGGCCAGCAGCAGCGCGCGGCCATCGCCCGCGCCCTAGCGCCGGAGCCGCTGCTGGTGCTGGCCGACGAGCCCACCGCCAGCCTCGACCACGCCCATGGCGGACCCCTGATGGATCTCATGGCCGAGCTGGCCCAGGAGCGCGGCGTCACCTTCCTCGTCGCCAGCCACGATCCCGCCGTCATCACCCGCGCCCATCGCGTCTTCCGCCTCATGGATGGAAAACTCATCGGTGAGGAGGCGGCCCGATGATCCTCGCCCGGCTGGCTCTCCGGAATCTGCTGCGCCAGCGGCGGCGCACGGCGCTGACGCTGATGGTGATCGTGGCCGGGTTCCTGGCCCTGAGCCTCGCCGGGGGGTTCATGGCCCAGACGTTCCAGGGCCTGGCCGACGCGGCCATCCGCGGCGGGCTCGGGCACCTCCAGATCCTGCCGGCCGGCGCCATGGAAGGCGACGAGGCGCAAAGCCTGGAAAAGGCCCTGCCCGATGGCGAGGCGCTGGCCCAGCAGCTGCGCCGTGATCCAGCCGTGGCCGAAGTGCTGCCCCGCATCCAGTTCATGGGCCTGCTGTCCAATGGCCCGAAGAGCGTGGCCTTCCTGGGCACCGCGGTGGAGCCCACCCTCGAACCGAAATACATGGCCAGCGCCGAGGCCCTGAAGGATGGCGCCAAGGCCCCCGGCGGCGCCGGTTCCCGCTGGCTTGCCACTGATCCGGCCGCCCGCGAAGTCATCCTTGGCGTGGGCGTGGCCCGGGCCCTGGGCGCCACGGTCGGCAGCTCGCTCACCCTCATGTCCACCACCCGCGATGGCGCGCTGAATGCCGTGGACGTAGAGGTGGCGGGTCTGCAGGATCTCGGCCTGCGCGAACTGAATGACCGCTTCCTCACCGTCAGTCTCACCACTGCCGGCCAGTTGCTGGATGCGGGCCCGGCGCGGTCGCGGCTCTCCCTCGTGCTGAAACGGCCACAGGACACCGCCCGCGAGCAGGCGCGAATCCAGGCCCTGGTGCCGCAGGCTTCCGTGAAGCCCTGGTTCGAACTGGCCTCCTTCTACCGGCAGGTGAAGCTGCTCTACTTCGCCATCTTCGGTTTCATGGGCCTGGTGCTCTTCCTGGTGGTGCTGCTGGCCACCGCGAACACCCTACTCATGTCTGTGATGGAGCGGGTGCGGGAGTTCGGCGTGCTCCGGGCCATGGGCCTCCAACCCCGGCAGCTGCTGGCGCTGCTTCAATGGGAGGGCGCCTTCCTGGGCATCCTGGGCAGCGCTCTGGGCTTGGCCGTGACGCTGCTGCTCCGCGCCGGGTTGAACGCGCTGCACCTCGAAATGCCCGCCCCACCCGGCACCAGCCATGGCTACGAACTGAACATCCACTTCGTGCCGGGCGTGTACCTCGTGGTGGCCCTGGGCCTGCAGGTGACGATCCAGGTCAGCGCCCTGTTCCCGGGGTTCAAGGCCGCGCGGCTGCGGATCGTGGAGGCTTTGCGACATGTATAAGGCCCCCAGAACTGCCTGGTGGCTCGCCACGGGCTTTGGCAGTGGCTACTTGAAGCCGGCGCCGGGGACCTGGGGCAGCCTCGCAGGCCTTGGCGCCTGGCTCCTCCTCCTTTCCTATCTCCGCCGCGCCAGCGGTGGAGCCCACGCGTGGATCATGCTGGCGGCCCCTCTGGCGCTGAGCCTGGTGGCGGTCTGGGCCGCCGATCGCGTGGTGAGGGAAACCGGCCAGAAGGATCCGTCCTTCATCGTGGCCGACGAGTGGGCCGGCCTCTGGTTCGCCCTGACGCCCCTGCTCTTCACAGTCACGGTGCAACCGCAGCCCTGGCTGCTGTGGGCAGCACGCCTGGTGGCGCCCTTCCTGCTCTTCCGCCTCTTCGACATCTGGAAACCGGGCCTCGTGGATCGAGCCCAGCGCCTGCCCGGCGGCTGGGGCGTGGTCCTGGACGATGTGCTCGCGGGCCTTCTTGCGGCGCTCATCGTCTGGCCCCTGGACCAGTGGCTGGCGGCGCAGTCGATGCTGCATCCGAATCTGTGGCGATAATCCTGCCCTGCTGCGAACCTTCGGTTCACAGTTAACTCCAGGCCGCCAAAGGCAGCCTGGAGCAACTCAACCTCTGGTGTCGAGCAGCAACTGCCGCCACACATTGGGCTCGCTGAGGCGGCCGGCTTCGTCGAAGTGGCGGCTTTCGATGAGATACCGGTACCCCTGCTCGGTGAGGAACAACTGGCGGTTGCGGGCGAACTCCTGTTCGGTGGTATCGCGGCTGATGAGGCTGTAGAAGTAGCTGATGTTCCGCTCGCCCTTGGGCCGCAGGATGCGCCCCAGCCGCTGCGCTTCTTCCTGCCTGGAACCGAAGGTGCCACTTACCTGGATGGCTACGGAAGCATCCGGCAGATCAATGGCGAAATTGGCCACCTTGCTGACGATGAGGATGCGCAGGTCACCCTCGCGGAAGCGCCGGAAGAGCACCTCGCGCTCCTTCTCCGGCGTCTGCCCGGTGAGCACCGGCGCGCCCAGGCGCTCGCCGATGATGCGCAGCTGTTCGAGGTACTGGCCGATGATGAGGATGTTGTCCTTCGGATGGCCCGCCAGCAGCTCGTCCACCACGGCCAGCTTCAGGCTGTTCTCGGAGGCGATGCGGAAGCGCTGGCGCTGGTCGGCCACGGCGTATTCCATGCGTTCGTCCGTGGGCTGGGGCACGCGGATCTCCAGGCAGTGCGCCGTGGCGATGAAGCCGTCCTTCTCCAGCATTTTCCAGGGCACGTCCACCCGCTTGGGGCCGATGAGGCTGAAGACGTCCTCCTCCTTGCCATCTTCGCGCACCAGCGTGGCCGTGAGGCCCAGGCGCCGCTTGGCCTGCAGCTCGGCCACCGCCCGGAAGATCGGCGCGGGCAGCATGTGCACTTCGTCGTAGATCACCAGGCCCCAGTTGGCGGCCTCGAAGATCTTGAAGTGCTCGAAGGGCCCGTTCTTGCTCCGGCGGTAGGTGAGGATCTGATAGGTGGCGATGGTGACGGGCTTGATCTCTTTGGTGTCGCCGGTGTAGAGCCCGATCTGGTCGTCGGTAAGCGTGGTCTTGTCCAGCAACTCCTGTTTCCACTGCTTCACGGCCGTCACATTGGTGGTCAGCACCAGCGTGTGGGTCTGCAGGGTGCCCATGCAGCCGATGCCGATGACAGTCTTGCCCGCGCCGCAGGGCAGCACCAGCACCCCCGCGCCACCATCCGGGCCGCCGCCCGCGTGGAAGACATCCACCGCAGCCTGCTGGTAGGGCCGGAGGCCGAAGGGCTTGTCGTTCTGCTTCAGGTTGTCGGCCAGGGCAAACACCAGCGGATCGCCGGGCTTGTAGCCCGCCGTATCCTGCACGGGATGGCCCAGGCGGATGAGCTGCAGCTTCACTTCGCCGCGCATGCCCGTGTTCAGGTAGATGCCCCGCTCGTCCGGGTAGGGCTCGGCCAATAGGCCCTGCAGCGATTTCTGGTTCTCCAGCTCCCAGAAGAGGCCACGGTCGTCCATCTCCAGGGCCAGGCGGTCGCCCTTGGCCACCAGGCGCAACTTGCCGTAGCGCGTGCCGTGATCCTCGATCTCCTGCAGCAGGTTCTGCGGCACCGGGTACTTCGACCAGGTGTTCAGCGTCTCGATCATCTCCTTGCAGGCCACGCCGGAGGCCGAGGCGTTCCACAGGCTCAGGGGCGTGATGCGGTAGGTGTGGATGTGCTCAGGGCTCTTCACCAGCTCCGCAAAGCGCGCCAGCTCATCCCGGACCTGTTCGAAGGCCGGGTTCGCCACTTCAAGCAGCAGCGTGCGGTCGCTCTGTACGATCAGGGGATTGTCAGGACGGAGTGCGATCACGGTGGCGGCAGCCCAAACCTTTGAGCGTAGAGGGCTGGCCGGGATGGGTCAACGAAAGGCCGTCCCGTCGCTGCCAGGCCACCGGGGTGTCGCGGGCATAAGGCCCCGCCAGGTCCAGTTAAGAAAAGGTAAGCCGCCGTAGGACAGGAAGGGGAATATAGTTCTGCATCCGGCGAGACTAGGCAGTTCCTCCACCACTTCCTCGCGGGATCACGCTCGGAGCCACCATGGGTATCCCGTCCATTTGCGCCTTCACCGCCCTCAGCCTCCTCCTGGCCCTGCCGCTCGGCGCGCAGGTGGCCAAGGACGATGCCTACAAGGGTCAATACCAGGTCAACTACAAGCGCTTCACCCGGGGCGACGACACCAAGGTGGTGGACGAGGCCTGGGGCCGGCTCGAATGGTTCCGTGAGCGCATGGGCGGCGATCTCAGCCCGGCCTTCACCCAGCATCTGCTGAACGAGGCCGAGAGGGAGCGCACCAAGTATCCGGCGCTCTTCCGCTCGGCCGGTGGCCCCGAGCTGCCCGCGGCGGTGGGGGGGACCACCTGGTCCAACATCGGCCCCACCAGTTCCACCTTCACCCAGAACGGCGTCACCCTAGACAAGGTGGATAGCGGTCGCCTGCGCGTGATCCTGCCCGACACCGAGGATGCCACCGGCAACACGATCTACCTGCTGGCCAGCGGCGGCGGCCTCTGGAAGACCACCAACTTCCTCAACGCCACCCCCACCTGGGTGGCCCTCACGGACTTCGTGGGCAGCAACATCTCCGGTTCGGCGGCCTTCGGGCGCAGCACGAGCACCCTCTTCCTGGGCTCCGGCGATCCCTTTGACGCCGGCGTCGGCGGCTTCATGATCAAGTCCGTAGATGGTGGCTCCAACTGGTCCACGGGCATCACGCTGGGTACGGCCGCCAAGATCTACGACATCAAAGTGGACACCACCCTCGCCCAGGATGTCGTCCTCGTGGGCACCAACACTGGCCTCTACCGCTCGGCCGATGCTGGCGCCACCTATTCCGCCGTGGCCTCCATCCCAGCGAACCAGAAGGTCTGGAGTCTGGTGAAGACCAGCACCGGCTGGCTGGCCTCGGTCGAAACCGCCAGCACTGGCATCGGCTCCCTCTACACCAGCACCACCCAGGGCGCGACCTGGACGGCCGTGGCCACGGGCTTCACTGGCGCCGGCCGCATCACCCTGGGCGTGGGCCTGCCCAGCGACAGCGTGGTCTACGCCTTCGCCGCCACCGCCACGGATGCCGCCCAGTTCGACCTCTTCCGCTCCCCGGATGGCGGCGCCATCTGGACCGCCCTGGGCATCACGGTCAAGGGCCCCACCAATCCGAACAGCGAAACCGCCACCGTGGACGTGATGGCCGGACAGCCCTGGTACAACCACATGCTGCTGGTGGATCCCACCGATGCCGGCCGCAACACGGTCTACATCGGCGGCCAGCTGGCCTCGGCCAAGACCGTGAATGGCGGCGCGTCCTGGACCCTCATCAGCAACTGGCTGGCCCAGTTCAGCCTCCCCTACATCCACGCCGACTTCCACTGCGCCGCCTTCTCCAATTTCGGCGGCACCAAGCGCCTCTACTTCGGCACCGACGGCGGCCTCTTCACCAGTATCGATGGTGGCACCACCTGGGACGACACCAAGAACAAGGGTCTGGTGAATCACCTCATATACGCCCTGGCCGCCAATCCCGGCGTAGCCGGCAGCGCCCTGGTGGGCCTGCAGGACAACGGCACCCGCATCCGCTCCGGCACCTCGTCCGTCTTCAACCAGGTGCGTGGCGGTGACGGCTTCGGCGTGGCCTGGGCCCAGGCCGTGGCTTCGGCCAACGCTGTGTCCATGAGCTCCTATGTCTACAACGCCATCAAGCGGTCCACCGTCAGCCCCGTGGTGAACCAGTCGAACTGGATCACCTTCACCACCGGCCTCACCAGTGCTGGTAGCTCCACGGTCTACAACTTCGTGACCCCCATCGTCACGCCCGCCGCCACGGCTGATCCCAGCGGCCAGGTCTTCTTCACCTACAGCAAGACCGGCATCATCTACCAGAGCAGTGGCACCGGCTGGACGGCCATCGGCACCGCCGGTACCGGCGGCATCACGACGGGTCGCACCGTCCGGGCCGTCAGCCATGGCATCGGTGTGAGCCCGACCGACCTCCAGCACATCGCCGCGGCCGGCAATGGCGGCTACCTCATGCTCACCGCCAATGGCGGCAGTTCCTGGACCGAAGCGTTTCTGGGTGCCGAGCCCACCACGGCGGGCCTGGTGGCCGGGTGGCAGGGCTTCAATGCCAACATCGCCTGGGCCAGCAACAACCTCCTGTATGCCTGCTCCGAGGCGCCCGCCGCCGGAGCCGTGCGCGTGGCCAAGTCCACCAATGGCGGCTCGGTCTGGACGGCCGCCAACGCCGGCCTGCCGGATGTCCCCGTCACCAAGCTGGCGGTGGATCTCGGCGATGCCACTGGCAACACCGTCTATGCCGCCACCTGGCTGGGCGTCTACCGCACCACCAACGGCGGCACCTCCTGGTCCGCCTTCGGCACCGGGATGCCCCAGGGCCGCGCCACCGACCTCTGGGTGGCCCCGGATAGCAGCAGCCTCCGCGTCGCCACCTGGGGCCGCGGGGTATGGGAGATCTCGGTCCCCACGCCCGTCACCTTCCTTGCCCAGCCCGTCGCCACCACCGTGGCCGTGGGTCACACCGCCACCTTCAGCGTGCGGGCCAGCGGCAGCGGCAATCTCACCTACCAGTGGAAGAAGAATGGCTCCCCCATCTCCGGCGCCATCGATTCCACCTATACGACCCCGGCCCTGGCTCTGGTGGATACCGGTTCCAGCTACAGCTGTGATGTGACGAACAGCCTGGGCAGCGTGGCCTCCAACCCGGCCATCCTCACCGTGCAGGCCCTGGCCGCCGGCGCCACCATCAACAGCGCCACCATCACCGCCATTCCTGACTTCCCGGGCGCGGCCATCGAGATCCCCTTCGTGGTCTCAGGGGTCATCGGCACGGTCGGTGAGGTGCAATTCTCGCTCCACCTCACCCACTCCTATGTGGGCGATCTGGTCGTCACTCTGGTGGCTCCCGATAGCTCCACCGTGATTCTCAGCAGCAACGCCGGGACTGGTTCTGGTGTCGCCACCAATACCGCCGCCTTTGGCACCAGTTGCGGCAGTAATGTGACTTTCTCAGACCTGGGTGCCACCTCGATCAACGGGGCCACCTCCCCACCAGCCATCGTCGGCATCTTCCGCCCCTCCTATCCCCTCGATGCCTTCAACGGCAAAGCCCCCAGCGGCACCTGGAAGTTGCGCATCCAGGACACCGGCACGGTGGATGTGGGCAGCTTCCAGTGCGGCACCCTCTCGGTGAAGCCTTTCGCCAGCGGGCCTTCGCTCGATGTGAATGCGGACGGGACCCTCGATCTCCGCGATCTGCTGTTCCTCGCGAAGAACCACGGCCTCACCACCGTGAGCTGCGATCTGAACACCGACGGCACCGTGAATGACCTTGACCTCACCCTGCTTCTCGCCGGCCTGTGACGGAGACGACCATGACTTTCCTGAACAAGCTCCTCTCCGGTTCTGCCGCCCTGGCCCTCGCCGCGCTGCTCGCTTGCGGCGGTGGCGGCGGTTCGGCCCCACCCCCACCCCCCGCTCCGGTCGCCCCCGCCATCACCGTCCAACCGGTGGACAAGGCTGTGCTGGCCGGCGCCACTGCCACCTTCTCCGTCACGGCCACCGGGACGGCTCCGCTGACTTATCAATGGAAGAAGGGGGGAGTCGCCATCGCCACCAGCGGCACCTTAGCCAGCTACACCACACCCGTCACCGTCATCGGCGATAGCGGTTCCAGCTTCACCGTGACCGTGACCAACACTGCCGGCTCTGTCACCAGCTCCGCGGCGATCCTGACCGTCACACCCGTCGCCAGCGCCCTGGCCTACACCGATCCCACCACGGGTACCTACCTGCTGAAGAAGAACACCACGCTATCGACGGCCACCCACCTGGTCCTGGATCTCGTGGGCCCGGCCAGCACCGGTAGCGGCATCACCGCCACTTTCAGCGCCGATACCACCAAGGTCACCTGGGCTAACGTGGTCGCCGCTGATCCCGCGAATACCTTCGTCCAGAACGGCACGGCGTTCAACCTGGGCACCTCGCCCCAGATCCTCAAGGGCAAGGTCGCCGGCAATATCCTGCAGGCGGCGGTCTCCCAGAAGGGCTTAGTCGGCCCCGTACTCATGAATGTCCCCCTGCTGCGCATCGCCCTCGACCTCAAGGCGGGACTGCCCACGGGGGCCGTCACTTTCACCGCCGACAACACCAAGGGCCAGGTCCTCGACGGCTCCGGCGCCATCACCGGCATCACCGTAGCCGTGGGCACCCTCAGCACCCAGTAGACCCGCCTTGGCGTCCGCAAAAAGCGCCCGGTTCGCCGGGCGCTTTTTTTGCGCGTGAGTGCTTGGCCGTTCCGTGAGAAACTGGTCGATCCTCTGTACTCGGGTGCTCATGCCGCACACGCACTTCCAGCTTCTTTCGAACTGCTCCGATGAGCAGCTCTGCACCATCTGCGAACGGCGCCACCTCCCCATCCCCATCCGGTGGGAGGACGGGGCGGAAGGCCGGATGCGCCTGCTGAAGACCATGGTCTTCCATCTGGAGGACCACAAGCGGCTCTCGGATACTCTGGCCGACCTGGACAGTGCCTCCCTGGTGGCCCTCAAACATCTCGCCAGCGAAGGCGCCGTGCCTGGCGCCGCCTGCCTGGAGGCCCTGCGTGGCCTGGGTCTGGCCCTGCCGGCTGGCCAAGGCTGGGCGGTGGCCGAGCGGGTGGCAGATGCCCTGGACGACTTCGACGATGGCGACCTGAGTTTTCAGGCCCCGGCCGAAGTGAAGCTGCGGGCCGCGGAGCCCTTCCGCTTCTCCGTGGCGCTCACGAGTGTTCTGCTGCGCTGCGTGGCGGGGTTGCGGGTGCTCAAGGGCGGCCTGCCCGCCAAGAAGGAACTGGGCCTGCTCATGCAGCGCAACGCCATGCTGCAGGAGGAACAGGACGCCACCCTGCTGTTCACGCTGCTGCACCGCCTGGGCCTGCTGTGGAACCGCGACGGCCGCGTGGAGACGCTGCTGCCCGCCGTGACCAGCCATCCGCCCCGCTGGGTGGCCGAGCGCGCCTTTGCCAGCCTGCTGGAACACGATCTCAAGGCCTGGGGGATGCCACCAGCGGAGGATCGGCACTTCCTCATGCAGCACCTCCTGGAGCGCCGCGGCCAGACCCTGGCTGTCCAGCCCTTCCTCGCCTTCCTGAAAACCCTGCACCCCCTGGACGAGGAACGCACCGGCACCGTGTTCCTGCCCTTCCTCGGGCGCATGGGCATCGTCCAGGCCGATGAGGGGTTCGCCCATCTCCGGCTCACGGAACACGGCGAGGCCCTGGCCCATGAATACCTGCTGCGCGATCTCAAGGCCACCGCGGCCCACTGGCAGCCCCTGGAGCAGGATCAGCCCATGATCATGCAGCCCACCCTGGAGCTGCTCACGCCCCTGCTGCAGAACCCCCACCGGCTGCTGCAGCTGGCCCAGCTCGCCGAAGTGGAATCGCTGGATGCCATGGGCACTTTCCGGGTGAGCCACGCGACCCTGGTCCGGGCCCTGGATGCGGGAGTTCTGCTGGAGGAACTGGGGCAGCGCCTCGGCGCCGCCACCCAGACCCTGCCGCAGCCCTTGCTGCAGCTGCTGGAGGATCTCTCGCGCCGGGTCGGCGAGGTGGAGGTCCACCAGGGTGTCCGCCTCGTCCGGGCCCGTACGGCGCACCTGGCCGATG
This sequence comes from Holophagales bacterium, assembly GCA_038320645.1. GTDB lineage: Bacteria > Acidobacteriota > Holophagae > Holophagales > Holophagaceae > Geothrix. Next base: position 16,859 of record JBBQEL010000039.1, read on the forward strand.
AGCTGAAGCTCCGCCCGGAACTCGGCCCCCTGAAGCTGGCGTCGCTTTCGGACACCGTGCTCGAGGTGCGGGGCGACGGCAATGCCCATGCCCTGCTCAAGCAGGCGGGCTTCATGCCCAAGCCCGGCCGCTTCCTCGCCCTGAGCGTGGATTCCGACGAAAAGCTCTACCTCTGGGCGCTGGCGGCGCTGGCCTTCGTCGATGAGAAGGGCATGAACCATCACCTCGAGCCCGTGCAGCAGATGGTGCGCTCCGCACTCCAGCGGCTCCACGACGAGGATCCGGCCCTCTACCAGGAAGTGCAGCGGCGCATCCCCATGCTGCACCTGGGCGGCGAGGATCAGCTGGCCGAAGAAGTGCAGCGCATCCTCGAATACGCCGCGGGCCACACCCTCATGGTGGAGCTCACCTACCTGCCCCCGGCGGCCCACCGCACCCAGCTGCGGCGCGTCTCCCCGCGCACGATCCAGGAGGACCACCTGCTGGCCTTCTGTCACCTGCATCAGGAGGAGATGGCCTTCCGCCTCACCCGCATCCAGGGCGTGAAGCTGCTGAACGAACGCGGCTGGACCCCGGCGAATCATAGTCAGGCGGGTTGAGAGATTCCGGGCGGAGCTAGCCCACCAGCTCCTTCAGCCGCTTATCCACCACTTCGGCCAATTTCTCGACCACCTCGCGGTTCTCATTGCGGGAGGCCTGGATTTCCTTTTCGAGTTTCCGCTCGGTCTGCATGACGGACTTCTGGATCTGGGACAGCACCAGCTTGATGTCGTCCAGATCATTCAGAAGCGAGTTCAGGCGCGGATCGGGCGGTCGGCTGTTGCCGAAGACACCCAGCCCCGCCAGCACCGTGGCGAGGGCCGAAAGCAGCAGGATCAGGAGGAGCAGAGGATTACTGGCCATGGGCACACCTTGCCCCAGGGGTTGCCAGGACCGTGCCGATGGCTATTCCGGCTTCTGCTTCACCCGCTGGTAGTCATCCCCCATGACCTTGTGGGGCTTCTCGATGGGGATCACCAAGTAAGGCTCGGCCCTCTGGCCACTCTTCCTGGAAGCCAACTGAAGCTTTTGCTGGATTTCCTCTTTAGCCTGCCGTTCCTTGGCCACTTCGGAGGCGTGGGTCTGGGCGAGCTGGCTCAGTTGCTGTTCCTGGCGCTGGGCCTGGAGTGCCAACCCATCGGCGCGCTGTTTCTGCTGGAAGCCCCAATTGCCCAGGCCGGCCAGAGCGGCCAGCAGGGGCAGAGCTGCGGCGGCGAGCAGGCCCCAGCTGGGACGCTTGCGCTGGGTGCGGCTGCGGCGCTGGGCCTCACGGCGGAGATCGTCGCCGAGCGCCTTCAACTCGGCCGTCGGTTCGGCGGTATGGGTTCCCGTCTGGGCACCCAGGCCCAGGAGGTCGCGGAGTTCGGCCCGCAACTGGACATCTTCCACGGGTTCGAAACGCCGAGCGGGGTCAGACCAGGACATGCACGCCTCCGGAGGGATTGAGCTGATCTTTGAGCTGGGCCTTGGCCCGGTGGATGCGGGTTTTCACGGTGGCCTCGGGGATCCCGAGGATGTCCGCGATTTCCCGGATGGAAAGCCCCTCGACCACGAACAGCCAGAGGGCTTCGCGGAAGGTGGGCGAAAGGAGCCGCATGCGCTCCCGGACTTCCTGGTTCAGCACCTGATCATCAGCCCCTCCGGCCAGGCCGGGTTCGGCCACGACTTCCAGGCTGAGGTTCTGATTCTTCATGGGGCGGCGCTCAGTGAGGGATAACGTGCGGACGGTGCCATACAGGAACGCGGTGGGATGCTCCACCCGCTGCTCCCGCTGCATCAGGATGACGAAGGCCTCCTGGGCGATGTCCTCCGGGAAGGTGGCCCCGTACCTGCGGCCATAGCTCACGAGCCTTGGATAAAGTTCGGCAAAGGCGGCTTGGAAAGCCTCCTGGGTGCCGAATGGGGTTTCTTGGGGGGACTCCGTCATGCATGGGCTCCGACGCCTTAGGATGCCCGATGCGGGCCCGAAGTTCCGGGATAGGCTGGAAGGGATGGAACATCCCCTGCAAGCCTGGCGCGACACCCTGGAGGATCTGGGGGTGATGGGCTTGGTGCGCGAACCCGCCCAGCCCCTGCCAGAGGCACCCGCTGCCCGGCCCGTGGCCGCCGCAGCTGCGCCCCGGAACCTGCCCGTCCCGAAGGCCCCACCCCCGGCCGCCCTGAGTTACGCCCGGCCCACCGATCCGGTCGGCTGTCCCACCCCTGAGGCCGTGGCCAGCGCGACCAGCCTGGCGGAGTTGCACCAGACCATCGCGGGCTGCCTGGCCTGTCCCCTGGGCCCTGGGCGGATGAAGTTCGTTTTCGGCGAAGGCGCTCCCGATGCCCGGCTGCTGTTCGTCGGCGAGGGGCCGGGCCGCGACGAGGATCTGCAGGGCCGCCCCTTCGTGGGCAAGGCCGGCGAACTGCTGGACAAGATGATCGGCGCCCTCGGCCTGCGGCGCGAAGACACCTACATCGCCAACGTCGTCTGCTGCCGGCCCCCCGACAACCGCACGCCGACCCCCGGCGAGGCCCAGGCTTGCCTGGGCTACCTGCAGCGCCAGATCGAACTGATCCGCCCCGCCGTGATCGTCACCCTCGGCGCCACACCTCTGCGCGAACTGGTCGGCGTCAGCGAGGGCATCACGCGGGTGCGCGGCCAGTGGAAGCGCGTCACGGTGGCCGGCCGCGAAATCCCGGTCATGCCCACCTTCCACCCGGCCTACGTGCTGCGCCAATACACCCAGGATGTGCGCCGCGCCGTGTGGGAGGACCTCCGCGCCGCGAAGGCGTGGATGGATCGCCCAGATGGGGACTGAGGCCCATCACCCATGTCATACTAGGCCCAGTCTTTGAGGACCGCCCATGCGTCTTGTCAATGTGTTCTTCATCGTCCTGCTGCTGCTCGTCCTGATGGTGCTGGGCAACCTGTACCTGACCAACCACGACCTGCTGATCCGCGAAGTCGTCATCTTCGGCGAGAGAATCAAGCTGCAGAGCGTCATCCTCGTCACCTTCCTGCTCGGCTTCCTCCTGAACGTCCTCTACACCGGCATCATGGAGGTGGTGCGACTGGTGCGTGGCCTCAACGATTCCGCCGACACCCGCCTGGTGAAGCGGATCTCCGAGCGCATGCAGGATGCCCGCGATCTCGTGGCCCACGGCCTGCCCCGCGAGGCCAGGGAGATCCTGGAAAGCATCCTGGAACAGCGTCGGGAGCACATCCCCGCCCGGATCCTCATGGGCGACATCCTGCTCAAGACGGGCAGCGCCGAGGAGGCCGTGAAATTGTTCCAGGCCATCTGCCAGGATGAGCCGGATCAAGTCGAAGCCCGCTATCAGCTGGCTGAAGCCCTGCTCGCCGTGCGGAATCCCGAAGCGTCGGCAGCGGTGCTGAAAAAACTGGCCGGCGACCACCCCAAGAAGGCGCTGCGCGCCTGGCGGCGCCTCCGGGCACTCCACATGGACGCCCACCGCTGGGAAGAAGCGGTCGAGGCCCACAAGAAATTGCTGGCCCACTTCATGGGTGAACTCACCCAGGGCGAAAAGGCCCAGGGATCGGCCCTGGCCTACCAGGTCGGCATGGCCAAGGTAGATGAGGACCAGTTCAAGGATGCGGCCCAGATCTTCCAGCAGGTCATCAAGGACGAACCCGATTTCGTGCCGGCCTACCTCAGTCTCGGCCGCTGCATGATCCTCCAGGATCAGGAGGCCCAGGGCCTGGAGATCTGGCTGGAGGGATTCCGCAAGACCGGCGAGGGCACCTTCCTCCAGGAGATCGAAGACTACTTCATCCAGCTGGGGCGCCCCGAGGACGGCCTGGCGCTGCTGCGGCGCATCACCGCGACCTCCAAGCACGCCACCACCGCCAAGTTCTTCCTGGGCAAGATGCTGTATCGCCTGGAGATCCTGGACGAAGCCCTGGATCTGTTCCAGGAGGTCCGCAGCCAGGTCGTCTACAGCCCGATCCTGTTCTTCTTCATGGCCAAGATCCATAGCCGCCGCGGCCGTCTGGACGCCGCCCTCAACGAGTACCGGCAGCTGCTCCGCAACCTGGGCGTCCTGAAGATGCGCTTCGAGTGTGCCGTCTGCGCCCACCGGACCCAAGATTATGTCGATCGCTGCGACAGCTGCGGCAGCTGGAACAGCGCCCACTTCCTCTTCAAGGAAACCGACCTTCCCGAAGGCCCCGTTCGGAATGAGAGTGGCTCTTGGATGGCGATGCTCTGACGGGTCGCGAGGGGCGCGGCAGTGCCGCGTTCCGAGCGGGCCCCCATCGAGCAGAGCATCACAACCAGGTTGGCCACCCTGCCTTAGACCGCCCTGCGCTTGCAGCGCAGGGTTATCAAAAAGGGCGCCAAAGGCGCCCTTTTTGTAGTCATTACTTCAATTAGAGGACCCTGCTGCGCCCTAAGCAATTGCCTGTCGAATATCGAACAGGAGGCGCTTGAGATCCAGTTCGGACAGCTGCAGGGGCACCTGCTGTTTGACTTCATCCTTGCGGTAGAAGGCGATGCGCTTCACCACGATCTTGTTCTTCCCGATGCTGATCTCATTGAACTGGATCTGGGTGTCGTCCTTGTAGGGAGGCAGGCTCCGGAGCTGGATGTACATCCCCCGCCGGTCGTGGTCCACGATTTCGAGCCGCTCCTTGAGGTAGTTCACCTGCTCGGAGAGCTTCTCCGCCTTGTTCTTGAGGTTGGCGAAGCTGAGTTTCTTGGGGATGTGCCGTTCCAGCACCATCTCGCCCAGCTGCACGCCATCTTCCTCGCGCCGCAGAAAACCATCCAGCGTGCCGTCCAGTTCGACATCGGTCTGATGAAAGGTCTCGAATCCCTGGAATTCCCCAGGAAGAACGGAATCGTCATACCGCTTGGCCTTGCGGGATAGCTTCATGGAACACCTCAGAAGGGTCAACCCTCTCTCTGAGCCAGAGCCGTGCCAGGAATTTTCTACCCTGACGAAAGGGGTATAGATCCTGAATTGTCAGAACTTCCTCACCAGGCCTGCCGAGTGGGTCCTGCCCAGAGCGCTCCATCAGCCGGATCTGCCTGTCCACTTGTGGCCAGGCAATGAAGGACCTGATCGTTTTTCGACAGGTCAGACCTTGGGCCATCTCACCCGGTAGATCATCCGCTCCAGGGCCCGGTTGTAGGGGCTCCAGGAACCGCCGCCACCCTCCTCCTTCACCGCCCGGAACATCACCTCCAGCTTGCCATCGAGGTCGTCCAGGTAATGGACCAGCAGGGCCTCGGGCGTCTTGGGAAGGACGGGCGAGCCGAATTCCAGCCGGCCGTGATGGCTCAGGACGATGTGCAGGATCTGCAGGCGCAGTTCCTCCGGAAACCCGGGGATATTGCCCACTGCCCGGCTGATCCATTCGGCCTCCAGGGCAATATGGCCCACCAGGTTGCCGGCATCGGTGTAGCCGATGCTGCGCTGGTAGCTCAGTTCGGCGGTCTTGCCCACATCGTGGAGGAAGACTCCGGCCACGACCAAGTCGCGGTTCAACGCCCCGTAGTGGCCGCAGGCCCGCTCCGCCATGCCGAGAATCGACAAGGTGTGCTCCAGCAGCCCGCCCAGGTAGGCGTGGTGCATGGACTTCGCGGCCGGTGCCAGGGCGAAGGCCGCACGGAGATCGCGATCCTCCAGGAAGAGGGCCGTCAGCAACCGGCTGATCCAGGGGTCCCGCACCGACAGGAGGATGCCGTCCATCTCCGCGAGCATCTCCGGAACGGGCCGTGCGCTCACCGGGAAGAAGGCCGAGAAATCGCCGACTTCGACGTCCGCCGCGAACCGGGCCTTATCTAGTTTGAGCTGCATCCGCCCGTTGTAGCTCGTCACGCTGCCCTTCACCCGCAGGAAGACATCGGCGCGGATGGCGTCCATGTCGCCCTCCACGGCGCGCACATCCCACAGGAAGGCCTTCAGATCACCGGAGGCGTCCGCCAGCTTGAGTTCCAGGTACTCGCTGCCCTTGGCGCTGACCTTGTAGGCGGCCTCCTGGGCGAGGAGGAAACCCTGGAAGGCATCGCCCTCCTTGAGCTGGCGGATGATCGGCTGGTCGGACATCGGAACTCCAGGGCGCCCCATCAGACTGGCTCAGCCGATGCGACAGCGATTGTCTGTTGATTGTCTAGTGATTGCGCGGCGCCTTCGGAGGCGTGGCGAAGGGATCCTCGTCCCCGTAGCCGAACTCGAGCGGGATCCGTTTGTCCTCCAGCACTTCGAAGAGCGACCACTGATCCGCCTTCTTCACATTGCCTTCGGGCAGCTCCAGCACCCTGACCTTCAACACCCGGTTGTAGAGGGGGAACTCCAGCTCATCCTGAGCCTTGACGTCCTGGCTGGCCTTTCGGGGGATGCCGTTGACCCGCACCATCCCCTCGTCGCACAGCTGGTTGGCCAGTTCGCGCCGTTTGATGAGCAGGCTCTTCCGGAGGAACGCGTCGAGTCGCATTCCATCATCCTTTCAGGATCACTTCCCTGGGCACCAGGTAGCGGACATTGGCGCGCATGCGCAGGCTGGAGAGGTACTGTTCGATGGCGTTCTGGGCCTTGGGCTCCTGGAGCTTCTCGAGGATCTTCGCCTTCACTTCGGCGAACGATTTCACCGGGGCATCCTCCAGTTCGATGAGCTGGATCAGGTAGAGGTCCTTGTCGGTCTCGATGGGCGCGGACACCTGCTCGGGCTTGAGCTTCACGGCGGCCTCCTCGATGCTGGCGCGTAGCAGGCCCTTGTTCATCCAGCCCAGATCGCCGCCGGTCGCCTTGCTGGGGCTGGTGGAGTGCTGCCGGGCCAGTTCCTCGAACGTCTTGCCGGCCTTCAATTCAGCCTGGACCTCGTCCAGCTTCTTCCGGGCCTCGGCCTGTTCCGCGGCTGTGGCGCCCTTGGCGATCACCAGTTCGCGGATGCGGAACCGGCTGGGCATCCGGTACTCGTCCTTGTGGTCCTCGTAGTAGGCGCGCAGTTCATTGTCCTCGACCGCCACCTTGGAGAACACCTCGCGCTGGAGCACGAACTGCTGGGTGGCCTGCTGCTTCTGGCGCTTCATGAACTCGGTCAGGTTGATGCCGAGGCTGCCCTTGAGGGCCCGCTCGAGATCGGCATCCGTGGCGAAGTTGTTCTCCTTCTTGATGCCGTCGATGCTGGCGCGCACATAGTCTTCGGAGATGGGGGAGCCCAGCTCGTCGCCCTTGTCCTCCAGCAAAAAGGCATCCACGAGGCCCTGCAAAGTCTTTTCGCGGGCGTCCTTCAGCTTTTCGTCCAGTTCCTTGCCGGAGAACTGCCGGTAGAGGGCGGCGTGCTGCTGCTCGACCGCCTGGGTGAGGGACCGCCGGGTGATGATGTGGCGGTTGACGACGACGAGGATCTCCTCGCGGACCTCGGGTTTGGTCTCGGCCAGCAGCATCGGGGCAGTGAGCAACAGGAGCAGGGCGGGGGCGATCAGCTTCACTGGGCACCGCCCTTCACGGGGTCGGCCACCTTCGGGGCCTCCGGCGCCTGGGGGGCCGGCGCGGGCTTGACCAGCTCGAAGGAGATCTCCTTGCGGAGGCCGTCCATCAACTCATTCCAGATCGTGACCTGGCGCTCCTGTTGGGCCATCTTCTCGGCCGGGCCCTTGGCCTCCTCATAGGGGATCTGCCGGGCGGGCTTGCGCTCCTCCACCTTGACGAGGTGGTAGCCGAACTGGGTCTTCACGGGGGCGCCCACTTCCCCGACGGGCTGGGTGCGGGCGGCAGCGCCGAACTCGGGCACCCAACTGGAGGGATCCGCATCGGCATAGAGGCCGCCATTGTCCTTGCTGCCCGGATCATCGCTGTATTTCTTGGCCAGTTCCTCGAACTTGGCCCCGGCCTTGAGTTCCTCCTGGACCTTCTCGACGCGGGCCTTGGCCTCGGCATCGCTCAGGCCGGGCTGCCCCTCGCCCTGCTTCACGGACACCAGGATGTGGCGCACGCTGGCCAGGTCCGGCTGCTTGAACCGCTCCGGATGCTGGTCGAAGTAGGCTTTCACATCCGCCTCACCCACGATCAGCCTCTGCTTGAGGGCCTCCCCCTCCCTGGTCAGGAACTCGCGGGCCAGCAGATCCTCCTTGGCCCGCTGGAGCGCCAGCTGGAACTCCGGTTTCTGATCCAGTTTCAGGCGCTTCGCCTTCACGGCCAGCAGCTTGCTCTCGGCCATGCGCTTGATGAATTCATCCTTCCCGCCCTGCACCATGAGGACCTGCATCTGCTCCTGCTGGCCGAGCAGGCGGAAGGCGGACTGGAAATCGGCCTCGGTGATGGGTTCGCCACCCACCCGGGCGAGGACTGCGGGTTTGGCCTCCGCCGCAGCCTTGGCTTTGGTGGCCGGCTTGGCCTTGGCGGGGACCTTCGCCGGCTCCTGGGCAACGACACCAAGGGCGATCAGGGAGATCAGGGAAGCACGAAACATGGGATTCCTTTGATGCGGGGGGACGCTAGCGGCGCCGACCACCGAGAAGGTTCATCAGGGCGATGAAGATGTTGTAGAGGCTCACGAAAAGGGCGAGGGCAAAGCCGGCGGGGTCGCTGAAGTCGTCGGTGCGCAGCATGGTGGCGGTGTCCCAGAGCAGCTTGGCCGAGCAGGCCAACACCGCCACTCCGGAGATGACCAGGCTGAAAGTCGGCATCTGGAAGATGGCCGCCGCGAGGCTGCCGAAGAACATCACGGCGATGCCGACGATGACGAAGTTGCGCAGGAAGCTGAAGTCCTTCTTCGACACAAAGGCGGTGACGGTGAGGGTCAGGAAGACCACGCCGGTGAGGCCGAAGGCCATGAAGACCGGCATGAACCCCGCCCCCTGGGCGATCACCAGGGCGACAATGCCCGCGATGACGCCGGAAACAAAGGTGAAGAGGCCATAGGCGATCTTGTTCAGCGGCTGCTTCCGGCTGACCGAGGAGGCGAACAGCAGGGTTCCGAACTGGATCCCGAAGAGCACCCAGCCCAGGAAGCGACCCGCCACGGGCACCAGGGCCGCGGCCACGAAGGGGGCGCTAATGGCCCCCAGGGCCGCCACGGCAAACCCACCCATGAGCCACAGGTAGACGCTTCGGACAAAATCAAGGCGGGTCTGCGCCCCGGCCGAAGCCCCCTGCCACGACTGCTGGTGATCCATGCCACGCTCCAAAGGGAGATCCGGACTCGGATCCCCCTCAGATCCTAACATTCCCCCCACCTATCCCTGCCGTGACCCTTCCCGAGGTTCCGTGATCCCATCCCCCTGGCAGGACCGCCTCCGGCAACAGGCTGAGCGTCGGCACGCCTTGGGTCGGGACCGGGCCATCCACCCCCCGGCCGGGGTGGATGTCTGCTCCAACAACTACCTGGGGCTGAGGGGCGATCCGCGCCTGGCCGAGGCGGCCGCGGCAGCCGCCCGGGCTTTCGGAACCGGGGCCGGGGCCGCCCGGCTGCTGCGGGGCACCAGCCCCCTCCACGACGAACTGGAAGCCGCCCTGGCGCGTTGGAAGGGCACGGAGGCCTGCCTCCTCTTCAACACCGGCTACCAGGCCAACGCCACCCTGATCCCGGCCCTGGTGGGCGCGGGCGACGCGGTCTTCTCCGATGCCCTCAACCATGCCTCCCTGGTGGACGGCTGCCGCATGGCCCGGGCCGGCGGGGCGCACCTGGGCATTTTCGCCCACCGGGAGCCCGCCGACCTGGAAACACGGCTTGCGGCTTGGCGTCGCACGGCCCCCTCTGGCGCCTTGGCCCTGGTGGCCACCGATGCGGTCTTCAGCATGGATGGCGATGCGGCGGACCTGCCCGCGCTGCTCGCCCTCTGCGACCGCCAGGATGCGCTCCTGCTCATCGACGAAGCCCACGCCACAGGCCTGCTGGGGGCGGATGGCGCCGGGCTCGCCCAGTTGCAGGGCGTCCACGGGCGCGTGCCCCTCGTCATGGGCACCCTCGGCAAGGCCCTCGGCTCGTTCGGGGCCTTCGTCTGCTGCGATGCGACGCTCCGGGAGCACCTGGTGAACACCGCCCGGGGCTTCATCTTCTCGACCGCCCCGCCGCCGCCGGTCCTGGGCGCCGCGCTGGAGGGCATCCGCCTGGCCCGCGCCGAGCCCTGGCGCCGGGAGCGGGCCCTGGCTTTGGCCGACCGCCTGCGGGAAGCACTGGGCCAGCCCAGCCAACCGTCGGCCATTGTCCCCGTCCCGGTGGGTGCGGATGCCGACGCCGTGCGCCTGGCGCAGGCCCTCCAGGCCCGTGGCTTCGATGTGCGGGCGGTCCGTCCACCGACGGTCCCGGAAGGCTCCGCCCGCCTGCGCATCACCACAGGCGCCCATCTGGAAGACGGGCAAGTCGAGAGACTCATCGAGGCGCTGAGGGCCGCCCTGGGGGGCTGAGCTAATGCCCGCCACCCCAGGACGGCGTCGCGGATTTTGAAAACAGACCCTAGCCTTCCAGCGCCTGCCGTATCGCCCGCTGCAGATCCACCCGGAGGAAGGGCTTCTGCACGAACCCGGCAAGGCCCTTGCCCAGGAAATCCTGGATCGCCTCCTGCTCGTTGTAGCCGCTGGTGAGGACGACCCGGCAGCCTGGATCCAGGCGCCGCAGTTCCCGGAAGGTCTCAACGCCATCCAGGTGCGGCATGGTCAGGTCCATGAGGACCCCCCGGATCGAATCCGCAGCCAGCCGATAGATCTCCAGGGCCTCCAGGCCATCGGAAGCAGTGATCACCTCGAAGCCCATCGAGCGCAGCAGGTCGGAGGCGACGATCCGCACGCCTTCCTCGTCATCCACGACCAGGAGCGTGCCCTCGGCCGTCCAGTCATCCTGGCTTTCCAGCGGTTCCAGGGTTGCGGCCTCGCCCGTTCCCGCCGGGAAGATCAGCTTGAAGGTGGTCCCCTTGCCGACTTCGCTGTAGACCCGGATGCCGCCCCCGTGGCCCCGCAGGATGCCCTGCATGGCCGACAGGCCCAGTCCCCGCCCGGTGAACTTGGTGGTGAAGAAGGGTTCAAAAATGCGGGACTGCACCTCGGGTGTCATCCCCTGCCCCGAATCCGTGACTTCCAGAGAGAGGAAGGGGCCCGGGACGAGGGGCTGGCCGGGGAAATCCCTCGCCAGATCCAGGTCACCGTAGGTGTGGAGCCCCGTCCGGATCGACACGATGCCGTCCGCATCCCCGATGGCCTCGGAGGCGTTGGTGACGAGGTTCATGACCACCTGTTGGATCTGCGAAGCCTCGGCCATGAGGACGGGCAGCCCCTCCTGGAACTGGAAGCGCAGCGCCACTTTCTTCGAGATGGAGACGCCCAGCAGATGGGACATCTCCTCCACGGCCTGGTTCAGATCGAGGGGGCCGACGGTGAACCGGCCCTTCCCCGAATAGGCCAGCATCTGGCGGGTGAGATTCGTGGCGCGATGGACCGTCCGCTCCATGTTTTCCAGGTAGGGCCAGGCGGGGGACAGCTTGGGCAGACACAACTGGATGAGACTGATGTTGCCGAGGATCGCCGTCAGCAGGTTGTTGAAGTCGTGGGCAATCCCGCCCGCCAAGACCCCGAGGCTCTCCAGCTTCTGGCTCTGGAGTTGGGCCTGCTCTTGCCGCCGGCGCTCTGTGATGTCGGTGATGATGCCAAGGATGCTCATCACCTTGCCCTTTTCGTCCAGCACCGGCGTCCCCGTGACGATGGTCCAGAGTTCGCTGCCATCCTTGCGGCGGAACCTGAAGTCGTACTGGTCCATCTGGCCATCGCGGCGGTTGGCCAGGTTGCGTTGCGCCTGGGCGATGTCCTCTTGGGCCACGAAGTCGAGCATGGACAAGCCCACCATTTCAGCGGGTGAGTAGCCGAGCATCTCGGCCATGCTGCGGTTCACGAAGGTGGTGCGCCCCTCGGGGTTCAGAACCCACATACCCTCGCCCATCACCTCGATCAGGTGCCGGAAGCGGGCCTCGCTTTCACGCAGCGCCTGGGCGTCCTTGCGGTGGCTCTCCGTTTCGAAGGCGAGTTCCTCGGTGCGGGCCGCGACCTGGGTGCGGATGTCCGCTTCACTGGCCATGAGGGCGCGCAGATAGACGGCCAGCAGGGTCGAAAAGGCCAGCCCCGCCAACAACACCGCCCAGGCCCGCCAGGGGATCCCCATGGCGAAGTGGCCGCCGGCCGGGGTCACGGTGACGATCCAGCGACGCCCGGCGAGGTCGAAGGTCCGCGCCATATGAAGCCCCTCATCTTTCGCGCGGTCGATGGCCGGTAGGGGCGAGGGTTCTTCGTGCAGCAGGACCTCCGCCGCAGGATCTGTGGCGTCCGACAATCGAACCGTCACGCCCTGGGGCTCAAGGAAGGCCATGGACTTCTGCACCATGTCCCCCGCCCGGAGCACGCCCTGCATCACGCCGAGATGCCGACCGTCCTTGCCATGGACCGGCATCATCACCAGCAGGCCAGCCTGATCCCCCGCTTCCTGGATCAGGCGCACCCGGCCACTCGCCGCCAGGCCACCCGTACGGATCGCCCGCGCCAGGGCCTCCTGGCGCGTGGCCAGGGTCTCAGCGCTGAACCCAAGGGTGACCTCGTTGCCCCGGTAGGGCACTACGTATTGGACAGCGTGGAAGGTGGCTCCTGGAGCCAGTTCAAGCATCTGCCCCGCGGCATCCCGCTTAAAGAAATGGAAGTCCGGATGCGCCCGCCGGGCTTCGGCTTCAAGGGCGGCCCGGTTGCCGGGCCCCACTTCCGGCAGCCATTGGAAGGCCTGGACATAGGGATGCCGGCTGAGAATGGGACCCACGAAGATCTCGAATTCCGCCCGCGTGATGTCGTTGCTGGATTCGAAGAAGTTCCGGAGCACGAGGACGTCGTCGAACCCGTTCTGGAACCCCTGGACCACGCTTTCGGAGCGATCCTGCGCGGCCGAATGGAACTGCGCCTCCACCTGGCGGCGGAAGGCGCCCCGGCTGACAAAGAACCCGGCCGTGGAGAGGGCGACGCCCGCCAGAAACACCGCCAGGGTGCGCAAGCGCCCCCGGGGCGGCGGGTCGGGTGGGGAGTCGGTCAACACAAACCTCGCGATATCCGAAGATGCAGTAAGGATGGATCCATGCTCGCAGATGGCGATCACCTTGGAAACCCTGCTCCACCTCTATCGGCCAGGACTCCCCCGACCTGACCTATGGGAGAATCCCTGTGGACCGGTGGGTCCTCAGGAGGTGCACTTGAACCGCAACACCATCTTCGCCCTGGCAGGTGGCCTTGCCGCGGGATTACTTGCAGGCTACTTCTTCTTCGGCGGCGAATCCAGCCACGCTGGCCCCGTCGTGGCGGCTCCGGCCAACGCCGCACCCCTGATGCCCGCACCCTCCCTGGGCGGCGGCCTCCCGGGCGCCATGCCCGGTGCCATGCCTGCCGCCGCGCTGCCCAGCGCCGAAGTGCAAGCCCGCATCATGCGCATCGAGGCCGTGGTCCTGGCCGATCCCAAGAACCACGGTGCCTGGGTGGCCCTCGGCAATGACTATTTCGATTCCCACCAGCCCCAGAAAGCTGTGGTCGCCTACGAGAAGGCCCTGGCCCTCAAGCCCGAGGATCCCAATGTCATCACCGACCAGGGCGTGATGTTCCGGGACCTCGGCCAGTTCGACAAGGCCCTCGCCAACTTCCAGAAAGCGAACAAGATCCAGCCTTCGCACCTCCCCAGCCTCATGAACATCGGCGTGGTGTATTCGTCCAATCTGAACAAGCCCGACGAAGCCGCCAAGGCCTGGAACCGGATCATCACCATCGCCCCTGCCAGCGAGCAGGCCGCCCAGGCCCGGCAGATGCTGGGTCAGTTGAAGAAATAGTCGACCCGGCTCCCCGGTCCGCCCGCAAACCTGCTGCCATGCTGCCTTCCGCCACCCTCCCCAGCCCCCTTTGGGTCCTCGGTACAGGCACCGATGTGGGCAAGACCTTCGTGTCAGCCCGGCTCGCCCGAAGCTGGGCGGCCGCGGGCCCCGTGGCCTATCGCAAACCCTTCCAGACCGGCGTGGACCGGGCCGATCATCCTGATGCCGACGCCAGCACCGTTTCCGGGGCCGGCATCACGGCTGAAAGCCATGTGCTGCTGCGCGCGCCGCTGTCCCCCCTGGCCGCAGCCCACCTGGAAGGGCGGAGCCTCAACCTCGCCACCGCCGCGGCCTGGTGCCGCCGGCCTGCCGAAGGGCGGGTCCTGCTGGAAGGCGTGGGTGGGCTCATGGTGCCCCTGGCCCCGAAGGTCCACTTCCTCGCCTGGGCCACCGAACTGGAGATCCCCTGCGTGCTGGTGGCCCTGGGCGGTCTCGGCACCCTCAACCACACCCTGCTTTCCGCCGAAGCCCTCATGCTGCGCGGGTGGCGCATCGAAGCCGTGCTGCTCAATCCCGGGGCCGATGGGACGAACCCGGCAGTGGCCGAAGCGAATGCCGTGCTGTTGCGGGGGTTTCTGCCCGTGCCGATCCACGTCCTAGACTGAGGTCATGCCCACACCCCTGCCCCCCGACTGGTCCGAGCGCCTGGCTTTGGATCGCGCCCATGTGTGGCACCCCTTCACGCAGATGCAGATCCACGAAGCTGAGCCGCCCGTTCCCGTCGTAGGCGGCGAGGGCTGCGATCTGCTGCTGGCCAATGGCGAGCGCGTGCTGGATGGCATCTCCAGCTGGTGGACCTGCCTGCATGGCCACGGGCACCCGCGGCTGGTGAGCGCCCTCGAACGCCAGGCGGCGAAGCTCGACCACGTGATGTTCGCGGGGTTCACGCACGAACCTGCGCTGGAGCTGGTGACCCGGTTGCGCCCCAAACTGCCCGCCAACCTCACCCGCGCCTTCTTCTCGGATGACGGCAGCACCGCCGTGGAAGTGGCCCTGAAGATGGCCTTTCAGGCCCAGTTGCAGCGCGGTGAGAAGGGCCGCGACCGCTTCGGCGCCCTGCGCGGCGGCTACCACGGCGATACCCTCGGCGCCATCGGCGTGGGCGAGCTGGAGAACTTCATGACGGGCCTCTTCCGGCCCCTGCTGCTGGCCTGTGAACGGCTGGAGGTTCCGGAGGATCTACGGCGGGAACTCGTGCCGGATCTGACCGGTTGGCCCGAGCGGCTGGAATCCGCCCGTCAGGATCTCCGCGCCTTCTTCGCCAGCCATGGCTCCAGGCTCGCCGCCTTCATCGCCGAGCCCCTCATCCAGTGCGCCGGGGGCATGCGGATGTGGCCGCCGGAGCTGCTGCAGGAGCTGCGCACCCAGTGCGACGCCCAGGGCGTGTACCTGATCCTCGATGAGGTCGCCACGGGCTTCGGCCGCACCGGGACCTTCCTCGCCTGCGAACAGGCCGGCGTGGCGCCGGATCTGCTCTGTCTGTCCAAGGGCCTCACGGGCGGCACCCTGCCGCTGTCACTCACCTGGGCCACGGAGGCGATCTACGGCCACTTCTGGGGCACGCCAGCCTCGGGCCGCGCCTTCCTCCATGGCCACAGCTACACCGCCAACCCCGCCGCCTGTGCCGTCGCCTGTGCCAGCCTGGCGCTGTTCGACGACGAACCGGTGCTGGCGAATGCCGCGGCGCTGCACCCCGCCATGCAGGCGGCCTTCACGACCCTCGCCGCCCATCCCGGCGTGCGCCAGGCTCGGGTGCTCGGCACCATCGGCGCCTGCCGCCTGGTGGACCCGGCCACCGGCAAGGCGCACCCGGCCGAAGCCCGCTTCGGCTGGCGCCTGCATCGTCGCGCCCTGGACCACGGCCTGCTGGTGCGCCCCATCGGCGATTGCCTCTACCTGCTGCCGCCCCTCAACACCCCGCCCGCTCGCCTAGCCGAAGCCGCGGAGACCCTGCTGCAGCTGCTGGGCTGAGGAGGAAGTTCAGGAACAGCGCTGGTCGCGGAAGGCACGGAAGGTGGCGCGGAAAACACGGAAGGAAGTGCGCCACCAGGGCGATTCATATCCACCCATGGGTCAGGAATACTTCCGTGCCTTCCGTGAGTTTCCGCGTTTCCCGCGACCAGCTTCATTCAGGAGACTCCGGCCTTACACTGGCCTTTTGCCTGGAGTGTGCGATGAAGCTGGTGACTTTCCTGCGGGCTGGTTCAGAGAAGATCGGTGCGGTGTTGGCCGACGGTCGGCTGCTCGATTTCGCCGTCGCGGAGGCGCGCCTTGCCGTGGACATGCTCACCCTCATCCGCCGCCAGGATGAGCTGCTGCCCCTGGCCCGGGCGCTGACTACCACGCCACCACCCGCGGCCCTGCTGGACGCGGCGGCCGTGACCCTGCTGGCGCCCCTCCCCCGCCCGGTTTCCATGCGCGACGGCTACGCCTTTCGCCAGCATGTCGCCACCGCCCGCCGCAACCGCGGCTTGGAGATGATCCCCGAGTTCGAACTGTTCCCGGTCACCTACTTCACCAACCACCTGGCCGTCACC
>JBBQEL010000040.1:0-32374 GCA_038320645.1 Holophagales bacterium
AGAAGGGGTCGAAGATCCGCGCCAGGACCTCCGGCGACATGCCGCAGCCCGTATCCGCCACCTCCAGGAGCACGTAGGGTCCGGGCTCCAGGCTGAAGCCCGGGCCGAGATTCTGAAGATCCCGTTCATCGAGGTGCGCCAGGGAGGTGGAGAGGTGGATGGTGCCTTCCTGATCGCCGATGGCGTCCGAGGCATTGATCACCAGGTTCATGACCACCTGCTGGATCTGGGCCGCGTCGGCCAGGATGGCCAGTACCCTGGACTCCAGATCGAAGCGGAGGCGGGTCTTCTTGGAGATCGACACCTCCAGCAGATGGGTCACTTCGCGAACCACTTCGTTGAGGTCCTGGGCCTTGACCAGGAAGTGCCCGCGTCCGGAATAGGCCAGCATCTGCTTGGTCAACTCCGTGGCGCGGTGCACCGTGGCCTCCATGTTGGCGAGGTATGGCTGGATGTGCGCGTGATCAGGTACGTGCATCTGGGCTAGGTTCAGGTTGCCCAGCACGACGGTCAGCAGGTTGTTGAAGTCGTGGGCGATGCCGCCGGCGAGGATGCCCAGGCTTTCGAGTTTCTGGGACTGGCGCAGGGAATCCTCGGCTTGCCTGCGTTCGGTGATGTCCAGGATGTAGCCCAGGACGAAGGTGTTTTCAGAGCCTTCGGGATTCGCCGCAGTGAAGTCCTGGAACCAGCGGTACTCCCCCGAGGCCGCACGGATCCGGTACTGCTGCTCGAAATGGATGATCCCCTTGCGCTTCAGCATCGCCGATTCCTCACGTACTCGAAGGATGTCGTCAGGGTGAATCAGGGAGTCGAATAGCAGCTTTCCGGAGGTCAACTCCTCCGGGGCGTACCCGAGGATGGCGCGGACATTGGGGCTGATGTAGTCCACGAACCAGGGGGGTGCGGCCTGCCAGCGGATGACCATCACCGGCCCGCCGACGAAGAGACCCCGCTCGGCTCGCAGGGCTTCTTCGATCTGCTGCCGTTCCGTGACGTCCGTGGCGATGCCGATGATGCTCTCCAGCCGGCCCTGCTCGTCCAGCACCGGGGTCAGGAAGTTGTCGAAAAGGCGTCCAGCGGCGTGGGTGATCTGGCGGGAGGCTTCTCCGAGCAGCGCCTTCCGGATTTGCCGGCAGGTCTCGAGATCGTCGCGGTAGACCTCCAGGGCGTCGAGTCCCACGGCGGCGCCCGGTACGAGGCCGAGGTTGGCCAGTCCCAGGCCTTCGGAGAGCAGGAAACGGCCCTCGGGATCCAGCTGGTAGATGATGGCCTGGGAGTTCGCCAGCACGGTCCGGAGGCGCTGCTCCGTCGCGCGCAGCGCCGCTTCGGCGAGGTTGCGATCCGAGATGTCCCGGGTGATGGACAGCAGGCGGGTTTCCCCGTCCACCTGGATGAGGGTGCCTGAGACCAACCCGGTGCGGAGGAAGCCGTCCTTCGTGCGGAAGGGCACCTCCAGCCCGATGAAGTGGCCCTCGGCGAGGAGCATCTGCTGCATGCGGGAGCGATCAGCCGGGTTGACCCACAGCCTGAGGTCCATGGTCGTGCGGCCCAGGGTTTCCTCCCGGGTCCACCCGCTCATGTGGGTGAAGGCCGGATTGACATCCGTATAGGTGCCATCCATCCGGTTGATGTTGATGGCATCGGGACTGGCCTGGAAGGTTCTGGAGAACTTCTCTTCGCTGCTGCGAAGGGCCTGTTCCGCGGCCTTGCGCTCGGTGATGTCGCGAGCATACCCGAAGGCCAAATCCCGGCCGTCATGGGCAAGATGGCAGACGGAGATCTCGACCGGCTGAAGGCTGCCATCCCTGCGCCGGTGTTCGGTCTCCACGAACAAGGTTCCCTGTTCCCGGAGGGTGGCCATGAAGGTCGGCCATTGGTCCTCTGGGCATTTGATGTCGATGTCTGCAAGGGAAAATCCCAGTAGCGCCTTGCGGCTATAACCCAGTCCGCGACAGGCTGCCTCGTTGACGAAGACGACCTTACCTGACGCATCGAGGCCGTACACCGCGTCTCGGGCCTGGTCGACAGCCTTCGCCATTATTTGGTGTTCGGCCTGGGCCCGGGTCCGTTCCATGGCCAGGGCGACCTGCCTGGACACGAAGGCCAGCAGATCCCTTTCGGCATGGGTATAGCGGTGCCCTCCTGCATAGCTCTGGACCACAAGCGCACCGAATACCCCGGCCTCGCTTCGCAGGGGCACACCCAGCCAATCCAGGGAAAGGGTGCCAAAGGGCTCCACCTCGCCCTCGGCCGCCAATTGCAGCAGGGCGGCCTCATCCACCAGCAGCGGTTTGCCACTCCGGAGGACATACTCTGTGAGGCCCCGGCGCAGGCTGCGCGGCAGGGGGGCCGGGTCGACTTCATCCACCCAGTAAGGGAAGGAGACTGTGCCCTGGTCCCGGTCCCAGAGGGCGAAGTAGAGGTTCTCGGCGGGCATCAGATCGCGCACGATGTCGTGGATTTTCGCGAAGAGTTCCGCGGTGTTCCGGGACTCGATGGCCGCCTCGGCAACGCGGTAGGTGGCCTGCTGAATCTGCTCCGAGTGCTTGCGTTCGGAAATGTCCTGGGCGATGGCGATGACGACCTTCTGGCCGAGGTGGGACCCGGAGTAGAGGCGGAGTTCCTTGGGAAAGACCTCGCCATTCTTCCGCAGACCCCAGAACTCCATCTGCTGGGGCTCGCCCTGGAGGGCTTTGCCGAAACGCTGGGCCAGCATCCCAAGATCGTTCTTGCCGGGGGCGGACAGAATCTCCGGGCTCTGGCCGATAAAAAAGATCCTTGGATGCCCGTACATCCGCACGGCGCCCTCGTTCACATCCAGGAAGCGGCCTTCCGCATCCTGGATGTAGATCGCTTCCGAGATGGCGTCGAACACTTCGCGCGCGGATTGCAGAAGGGAGGGCAGCCGATCATCCCCCGTTGTGGGGGCATCGGGGGCCGCTGGCGAGTCACGAGGCGGTGGATGGTCCATCATGCTTCCATCATCGGCCTGGAGGTGGCTGGAGCATAGTCCTGCTGGCGCTCAGGCCCACCGGAAGCGTTTGACCGCCAGGGCGAAGGCCGCGAGGCCCCAGGCCGCCACGATGCCCAGGCCCAGGCCGTGTCCGGCCAGGCCGGCGCCATCGTTGAAGACAGCCCGCAGGGCCCGGAGGAAGGGGGCCAGGGGCATCACGGCCACCGTGTGCTGGACCCAGGCCGGGGCCGCATCCAGCGTGAAGTAGACCCCGCTGAGCATCATGAGCGGCAGGAATACCAGGTTGGAGATGGCGGAGTAGCTTTCGGAGGTTTCCGCGAAGCTGCTGAGCGCAAAGCCGAAGGCCATGAAGCAGCCGGTGCCCAGGGCCATGAGCAGCAGCAGGTTCAGGGTGGACCCCTGGTTCTGGATGCCGAAGGCCAGGAACCCGACCAGCAGCAGGATGGCGGCCTGGATGACGGTGACGGTGAGCCGGTGCAGCACCTGCCCCAGCAGGAAGATCCACTTGGGCAGCGGTGTCACCGCCAGCCGCCGGAACTTGCCCTTTTCGCGGTAGGACACGTTCACCATGCCCACGCTGAAGAGGCCCATGCTGACGAGGTTCAGGCCCAGGAGGCCCGGCAGCAGGAACGAGGCATAGTTCGCGGAGCGTTTGTGCCCTGGGCTCTCCACCTGGATGGGAATGCGCTGTGGTTCGGGGGCGCCGCTCAAGCGTGCCTGGGCCATCAGCCAGGCCTGGTTCACCACCCCGGCCGTGGCGCCAGCCTGGGCCATGAGATAGCTGTTCAGGCGCAAGCGGTAGCCGTTGCCGGCAGGCTCGAGCTGAGCGGCCGTCTCGCCCCGGGTCCAGCGGGCTTCGGCCTCGGCCTTGGGCAGGGTGATGACCTTGAGCTGAAGATCCGCCAGGGCCTGATCCAGGGCCGCGTCCCGTGGCTCGGGGGCCAGGGCCTGTACCCGCACCACGGATAGTTTCGGTCCGCCGCCATCCCGGAAGATCGTGCCGAAGCCCATCAGCAGGATTACCGGGAAGGCGAAGGTCCAGAACATGGCCACCCGGTCGCGGCTGTAGAGCCGCCATTCCATCGCGAACTGTCTCCACAGCATCATGGCTACTCCCTCAGGCTCCGGCCCGTGCGATGCAGAAACACATCCTCCAGGGTGGCGCGGCGGATGTGGACCTGCTGGAAGGGGACGGCCGCAGCCTCGGCGGCTTCGAACAGGCGGGGCAGCAGGGCCTTGGGATCGGGCGTGGGGAGCTCCCACAGATCCGCCCGGCGCTCCACGGCCTGGCCGAGCCGGGCGGCGAACGCCGCCGGATCCGGGGCCGCGCCGTCGAAAGTCAGCTCCACCACGCTGGGAATGGCCAGGTCGGCGATGAGCGAGGCCGGTGTCCCCGTGGCGATCACCTGGCCGTGACCCATGATGGCGAGCCGGTCACAGAGAGCCTCGGCCTCGTCCATGTAATGCGTGGTGAGCACCACGGTGCGGCCTTCGCCCTTCATGCGCCGCACCACATCCCAGAGGCTGCGGCGCGCCTGGGGATCGAGGCCCGTGGTGGGCTCATCCAGGAACACCAGTTCGGGATCATTCACCAGCGCCAACGCCAGGGCCAGGCGCTGCTGCTGGCCACCGCTGAGGGTGATGTGGTAGGCGTCGGCCTTCTCCTCGAGCTGTACGAGGTCCAGCAGTTCCTGGGTGCCGCGGCGCTTCGGGTAGTAGCTGCCATAGAGATCCAGCGCTTCCCTGGGGGTGATCTTGTTGAAGAGGCTGGTGCTCTGCAATTGCACGCCGATGCGGGAGCGGATCTCCTGGCCCTGCTTGGCCCAGGTCAGGCCCAGGATCTCGATTTCGCCGGCATCGGCGGTGGTCAGGCCCTCGATGATCTCGAGTGTGGTGGTCTTGCCGGCGCCATTGGGCCCCAGCAGGCCGAAGACTTCGCCCCGCGCCACGACCAGATCCACGCCAGCCACGGCGAGGACCTTGGGGAAGGTCTTGCGCAGACCGCGAATGCTGAGGGCCGGACCGGACATGACCACCTCGGATTCCACCGATAACTCGCTGAAAAGCCGTCTGGGCAGGATCAAACCCTCCAGACCCGCCACTCGGGGTGGGCGGTCTGCAGGGGCACGGCGGCCGCATCCCGCTCGGCGACGGTTCCGTAGCGCGCGGCCCAGCAGCTGCCGGAGCCGCAGAGCAGGGGTTCACCGCCGGAATCGCGCAGCGTTTCGCGGACTTCGGCCAGGGGCGGGCAGACCCAGATGGCCGCCCCCGTCAGATCGTTGCGCCAGGGCGGCACTGCCCCCGCCGGCTGGGCAGCCAGGACTTCCGGAAAGGGATAACCGACATATTGCAGGGCCCGGTACACACTCGGCGTGCCCACATGCAGGCCGGGGTGCACCAGGAGGAGAGGTTCCAGGGGCAGGGGACGGAGGGGGAAGACCCGCTCGCCCCGCCCCAGCCCCAGCACCGTGCCGCCCAACAGGAACAGGGGGACGTCGCTACCCAGGCGCGCGGCCATGCGCAGCAGCTCCTCGTCGGTCAGCCCGAGCTCGAACATCCGATTCCCCAGCCGGAGCGCCGCGGCCGCATCACTGCTACCGCCGCCGAGCCCCGCGCCATGGGGGATGCGCTTTTCCAGCCGAAGGGCGGCGGGCAGGGGGCGTTCAGCCGACTCCTCCAGCAGGCGCCAGGCCATGAGGACGAGGTTGGTTGCGTCGGCCACCAGACCTTCGCCGGTGGGCCCCGAGATGGCCAGGGACAGCTGCGCCGCCGGTTCGCCCGCCAGGGTATCGGTCAGCTCGGCCACGCCTTCCAGGACGGTGGTGACCAGCTCCAGGTCATGGAAACCGTCGGCCCGCCGGCCGAGTACGGCGAGGAACCGGTTGAGCTTGGCGGGAGCCTGGACCGAGAGCGCCACTGTCCTACAGCCCGTCTTCCAATTCGAATTCAGGGTCTGGGATGCTCAGGATCTCCGGGTCATTCCGGGTGATGGCGATATCGTGCTCGAACTGGGCGGAGAGACCGCCATCCTTGGTGCGCACAGTCCAGCCGTCGGGTTCCACCAGGCACTTGTGGCTGCCGGTGTTGAGGATGGGCTCGATGGTGATGGTCATGCCCGGCTCCATGCGGAATCCCGTGCCCGGCTTCTGTTCGGCGTACAGCACTTGCGGGTCCTCGTGCAGGTCCCGGCCCAGGCCGTGGCCGATGTACTCGCGCACAACGGAATAGCCGCGCTCCTCGGCGAAGCTCTGCACAGCCGTGGCCATGTCGCCCAGCCGGTAGCCGGGCCGGCAGTACTCGATGCCCACGAACATGGCCAACTGGGCGGTCTGGATGAGCATCCGGGCTTCTTCGCTGATCTTGCCGATCCCCACGGTGAGGCAGGTGTCCCCGTGGAAACCATCCAGCTTGGCGCCGCAGTCGATGGCGATGACATCGCCCTCCTGCAGCACATATTTCGTGGGGATGCCGTGCACCACTTTGTCGTTCACCGAGGTGCAGAGGGTGCCGGGGAAGCCGTGGTAGCCCTTGAAGCTGGGGGTGGCGCCCTGCTGCCGGATGTAGGTCTCGGCAATCCGATCCAGCTCCAGCAGGTTTACGCCGGGCTTCGCGGCCCTGGCGGCAATGCGCAGCGCATTGGCCGCCAGGCGGCAGGCCTCGCGCAGCTTGTCGATCTCTTTGCGGCTCTTGTAGCGGATCTGTTCGCGGTTCAGGACAGTGCCCCCTCTCGTCTCTCATTCTAACGGTTAGAATGTCGGCATGGCGCGACCTTCGACGATCCTGGTGATGACAACTGTTTTGGCGGGCCTCCTCCTGGGGTGCCAGGGCGCACCTGCCCGCCCTGCGTCCGTGCCTGCCGAGGCGGCCTGGGGCGGAGAGGGCAAACGGGGGGTCTTTCTCAAGGTTGGCGACCACCAGGGGACGCTCTGGCAGTTGGCAATCTGGGACCGGAACGGCCGGTTGCTGGGAGCCGGGAGCTTCCGCCTGCGCGGCTTCGCCAAGGCCCGGATCATTCCCGAGGAAGTGCTGGCCTGGGAGCAGGGCGCCCTGCAACTGAAGGACGGTACCTGGCTGGTGCCGGAGCCATCGGCGGCGCCCTGATGGCCTATACGCGGGAAGAGAAGGACTGGCTGGAGCGTGAGTGGGCCTTCCGGGCCTGGGGCCGGGCCGGGCTGCTGAGCACGGATGACTATCGGCAGGTGCTGGCCTGGGAGGCGGGCGAGGTGCCCATGGATCTGGTGGTGTCAGCCCTCAACGCCTTCTTCGATCGCCGCGAGAAGCGCGAGAAGCCGCGCACCTTCGTGGCCCTCAAACACCTGGACCGCGATGTGGCCAAGGGCGTCAAGTTGCGGGAGGCGATGCTGCGGGCGGGCCCCGCGCTGGACACCGGCCGGGATTGGGCCCAGGTGCAGGTACCCCTGCGGGATGATCCTGCCGCCAAGGCGGCCTTCGAAGCCTGGCAGCAACTCCGGGCTGCGGCCCCCTCGCCGGAAGCGGCGGGGTACCTCACCCATCACGACCAGGAGCGCGACGCCCGTGCCGCCCTGCTGACGCTGGCCGAAGCCGCGCTGGGCCCGGGCGCTGAAGCATTGAAGGGGGAACTGAGGCAACGGCTCGAAGCCTCCGACATGAAGGAGGGCAGCCTCGTGTGGAAACGGGCCTGGTCCCACCATTGGGCCCGCCTCGTCGCCAACGCCTGGGGTCTGCCGCTGGAGGGGGCATGACGGTTGAATCCCGCTGGTTGCGGGAATTGGAGACGCCCACGGCGGCCTTTTTCGCCGCTTTCGCGGAACAGGTGACGGCGCCGGATGGCGTGCGTGACGCGGTGCGCGAGGCGGTGAAGACGCTCGTTCCGCGCATCGACTGGGAGGCCTACCTGCCCCATGTGCCCCATGGCATCCTCGGCTTGCGGGCGGTACTGCGGTTGCAAGCCCTGCTCGATGAGGCAAGCTTCCTCCGGGCACTGGCCAGCCAGCTGCACATGGCTGCCCATGAGGGGCGCCGATCCGCTGCGGCTTCAGCCCAGGTGCAGGCGGCCAAGGGCAGCGGCCACTGGGGCAATCTGAAAGGCTTCATCCAGTCCCGCCGGCCCGCCTTGGCCTTTGCAGAAGCCCAGGGTTTCGAGCTGCCAGGACCGGATGACTTCCAGCAACTTCACCGGGTGACCGAGCTGGACATGGCCAATGTCGGCCACAAGGCCGTGGTGGCTGATCAACTCGGCGATCTGCAGGAGCGCCTGGAGCGGCCCAAGGCCACTGGGCGCCGCTTGTTCGGGCTTGCGGCCTGGGTGGCGGCTTCACCGGAGGACACCTTCTGGGCCCGCCGCGCGGCCAAACGCCTGGCGGAGGCCGAGGTGAGCGTGCCTTGGCAGCCTCCGGCCCTGGCTGCGGCAGCGCTCGAACCCCAGGTGCGCGAAATCTGCGATCAGGGTCTGGTGGCCGTGCTGGACCGGCTCACGGACCGCCTGAAAGCGGGGCAAGGCTCGGGCGATACGCTGGCCGCACTGGTACTCGCCGCCGCCGAAAAACAGCTGGATGCCCGCCGCGATCTGGAAGGCAAGACTGCCTGGACCCTCGTCTACCTGGCCACCCTGGCCCGCACCCGGCCCACGGATCCCCGCGTCTGGTGCCAGGCCGCGGCCCTGGTGAACCTCTTCCCCACGGACGAGCCCGAGGAACGGGTGCGCCCGGCGGCCATCATCGGGCCCAGTGCCGGAGCCCTGGTGGAGGCGGTCCTGGACCTGGAGCCTGCCCTCGCCATGGCCCATGCCCAGGGGCTGGCCGGCAGTGGCCGCAGCGAAGCGGCCCTGGCGGCCCTTGCCGAAGTCGCCACCCGCAACGATCCGACCTTCAATCATGCCCATCAGCTGTTGGCCGTGGCCGCCGTCGCAGACCTGCTGCCTCATCTGCCGGCCTTCGCCCAGGCGGCGCTGCTCACGGCCCTGGCCAAAAACCTCGCCAACAGTCAGGGCAGCGGGGATCTGGGGCGGATGGCGGAGAAGGCGCTCAGCGGCTAAGGCTCCGTCGGTAGTTCGGCATCACCTTGCCCTTGGCCCACTCGAAGATGAGACTGGTCTGGATGTGGGCCACTTCCTGGCGGGTGGTGAAGGCGTCCAGGGCCAGATCGCGCAGATGATGGGCGTCCCGCACGGCCACATGCACCTGGAAATCGTGGGTCCCTGCCACATGGAAGACCGCCAGCACTTCCGGCAGGCCCAGGACGTGCTTCCAGAAAGCCTTCACCTGGGCCCGGCTGTGCTGGCGGAGTTGCACGGCGATGAGGGCCTGGAGGCCGATCCCCAGGGCGTCAGGGGCCACTTCGGCGTGGGCGCCCTTCACGATCCCTTCCGTGCGCAGGCGCTGGACGCGGGCCAGGCAGGAGGACGGCGCCAGACCCACAGCGGCGGCCAATTCCTTATTTGATAGCCGAGCATCCTTCTGTAAAAGGTCAATGATGACGCAATCTATTCGGTCCATTTCCATAATTGACATTGTTTCACGAAATCAATTCGGAAGAATACCGAATTGATCGAACTTACATTTAGGGGACAGGAGTCCCGCCATGACCCGTTCCACTGCTTCGATGTCGCTGGAAACCCAGGCCGTGCACGCCGGCCGCGAAGTGCTGCACGAACAGGGTGTCCATGCCTTGCCCATCGATCTGAGCAGCACCTACCCCGTCCATGATCTGGAGGAGGGGGGCCGCAGCCTCGAGTCCATGGCCATGGGTGGCCTGCCCATCGGCAGCCCGGTCTATGCCCGGCTCTACAACCCCACGGTGGCCCGATACGAACAGGCCCTGGCCCAGCTCGAAGGTGCCGAGGAGGCGGTCGCTTTCGGTTCCGGCATGGCGGCGGTGACCGCCAGCCTCATGGCCGCCAAGCAGCGGGGCAACCATGTGGTGGCGGTGCGGCCCATCTACGGCGGCACCGATCATCTGCTGGCTTCCGGGATGCTCGGCCTGGAAGTGACCTGGGCGGAGGCCGACGGAATCGCCGCAGCGATCCGGCCCGATACCGCCATGATCCTGGTGGAAACGCCCGCCAATCCCACCCTGGCCCTGCTGGATCTGGAGGATGTGGTCCGCCAGGCGGGCAAGGTGCCCGTGCTCGTAGACAACACCTTCGCCACCCCCATTCTGCAGAATCCCATCAAGCAGGGCGCCACGCTGGTCCTGCACAGCGCGACCAAGTTCCTGGGCGGCCACGGCGACGTGCTGGCCGGACTGGTGGCGACCAACAACGACTGGGCCACCGAGCTGCGCAAGGTCCGCGTCATCACTGGCAATGTCCTGCATCCGCTGGCGGCCTACCTGCTGCACCGCGGCCTGCCCACGCTGCCCCTGCGCGTCCGCGCCCAGCAGGAGGGCGCCCAAGTGCTTGCCGAGCGCCTGGCCCAGCACCCGGCGGTGGCGGCCGTCCATTTCCCGGGCCTGGCCGGCCAGGACCCCAAGGGCCTCCTCGGTCGCCAGATGAAGGGCCCCGGCTCGCTGATGGCCTTCGAGTTGAAGGGTGGCTTCGAGGCCGCCGCCATGGTCATCGCCGAAGTGAAGCTCATGACGCCCGCCGTGTCCCTGGGGAGCGTCGACACGCTGATCCAGCACCCCGCCGCCCTGACCCATCGCGTGGTGAATGCCGAAGCCCGCGAGCACAGCGGCGTCTCCCAGTCGCTCATGCGCCTGTCCGTGGGGCTCGAAAGCCCAGACGACCTCTGGGCCGATCTGGAGCAGGCCCTGGTCAAGGCCATGGCGAAGTGCGCCGTCACCCTCTGACAGCCGTTGCCAGCTCGCACTGGACCTGAAGCTCTACCTGGTATTCCCGAGAAGCGGGAGGTTGGCCTCCCCGACCTTGTCGTACCGCAGATGCGCGGAGAGGGCGGCATGATCCGAGATTTTGGACCAGGGAGCGCCGGCATGCATCTCGGCGCGTTCGACCGAGAACCCGCGCACATAGATGCGATCCAACCGCAGCAGTGGGCGCTTGGCGGGGAAGCTCCGGCCAGGTGACTCGACACCGCCGAAGGGCCCGCCGAAGGCTTCCGTCAGGCCCAGGCGGTGGGCCAGCAATTCGTCGGCCTCGTTGCGCCAGTCGTTGAAGTCGCCCGCAATGATGAGGGGCGAGGTGGGGTCGGCGATGTCCTCAAGGTAGCCGGCCAGGGCATCCAGCTGCCTCCGTCGGGACCGGGCGAAGACTGACAGGTGGGCGCAGACGCAGTGAAGGACCTGCTGCAGGCCTGGCACATTGACCATGCAGTGCAACAGGCCGCGCCGTTCGAAGCGCATCTGGGTGACATCCTGGTTGTGCGAGTGCTCGATGGGGAAGCGGGCCAGGATCGCGTTGCCGTGATGCCCGTGGCCATAGATGACATTGCTGCCGTACGCGGTGGACGGCCAGACGCCCTCGGCCAGGAAGTCGTGCTGCGGCTCGTAGGGCCAGTCATTGATCTTTTCGGCATGCCTGCTGTGCATACCTTGAACTTCCTGGAGGAAGACGAGGTCAGGCCCCAGTGCACGAAGCCGCTCGCGCAGCTCATGCACCATCATGTGCTGATGGAATTGTGAGAAGCCCTTGTGGATGTTGTAGGTGACGACGTGGAGATGCGGATGTGTCATTGCGACCCCAACGCTACCAAGGCGAGCCACTTCGTCGGGGACGGAACTACTCCACGACAGGAGTCTGCTTGTCGCGCAGCTCCACATTCTCGGCCTTCGTCTTGATGTCGATCTCAACCCGGCGATTGGTGGCCTGGTCCTGCTTGGTCACTTCCTTCACCCGGGGCTGAGAGAAACCCATGCCTTCGGAACGGATGTTGGAAGCGGGGATACCGGCTTCCTCGAGCACCTTGGCCACCGCAGCGGCCCGGTCCTTGCTCAGCTGGAGATTGAATTTGGCGGTTCCTACCCTCGAGGTGTGGCCGCGGACCTCCACCTGGAAGGGAGCCTTGATCTCCTTCAGCTGGTGGGCGACCTTGAGCACCGCCTGTCGGCCTTCGGAGCTGAGCACGGCCTTGCCGTTGGCGAAGTGCAGGGTGGCCTCATCCAGGATCACCGTGCGCGGAACCGGCACGGGCTCGGGGGCCGGGACGAAGATCACCGTGGGCGGCGGAGCGGGGGCGGGTGTGTAGACCACGACGGGAGGTGGCGCTGGCGCTGAAATGATGATGACCTCAGGGGGAGGCGCGGGAGCCGGTGCGGGCGTGGCTGCAATGGGTTTCCGGTTGCCCCAGCGAATGCCGATGCCCACCAGGGCCTGACCTTCCTTGCGGCTGGTCTGTGTTTCGATCTGAACCAGGCGCCCTTCCACCGACGCGAACATCTGGTCGCCCAGCAGGATCTGGGCACCCAGGCCCACGGTGCCGCTGAAGCGGGTGGTTTTCGATTGGGTGCCGGAGTACGGGGCGCCAATCATGGTGCCGCCCAGGCCCAGGCGCAGGAAGGGACGAAAGGTCTGCGGCGTGGAGAAGGGGTTGATGAGCACTGAAGCGACGGCATGGGCTTCACCGGCGCGCGCGTAGCCGTAGTCCACCCGGGTATACAACCCTGAGGCCTCCAGCCCGAGGTGGCCGTTGACCCAGGTCCCCACACCGAATCCGATGGCCGGCTGCTGATCATCCGGGAAATGGGTGCGATGGTCGGTGATGCCGCCCTGGATCTGTAGCCAACGGAAGTCGCCCTGGTTGTCGGAGGCTACCAGGGCCCCTGTGGCAAGGGCCAGGGTCAGGAAGGCAAGGGAAACGCGCATGTTAATGCTCCAGGAGCGGCATCCGGGGGATGCCAGGTTGAAATCATGTGTTCAGCCGGAGCGGTTGAAGGTCCGGTGGCGATCCGTTTGTGTTCAGGGAATTCAAGCACTCCGGGGCAGCACCCTCGTGTGAGGGAAACCCACCCGCAGTGAGCCACCAGGATCGGCAGCAGGGGGACCATGCTTGTTTCGGGCCAAGAATTTAAAATCAAACAAATTAATAAATGTAATCAAATTTGCAAATTTAAGGTTGGGTCCATCCGATCAGTTTGAATGGTTTTCTGCGTCATTTCGACCGGACAGGCCCGGCCCTTCCGAGCCATGCAGGCTCCCAATTTGAAGGATGTCGCCTTCATTTTGATGGAGTCGACGGTGCAGGGCGGTGCCTTGATGGCTGTGCAACTAGGCCCGGCTGCTTGATTTGCGCTCTTGGCGCAAAACCCGCTAAAGGGAGGCCTGGACGGAAGGTCTCCCTTCGAGAACTCAAGGTTCAGGGCGTTCCCCGCGCCAGGCCGCTTCGAACCCGTGATAGGCGACCGACTCCAGGACTCATCCAGCCACCCTCCCTGCTTAAGGAGCAGACATGATCATTCGAACCCTCCTCACCCACGGCTCGCTCGCCGTCCTGCTGGTGGCCGGCTTCACCGCCTGCGAGCGGAAGTCCAACGACGCCGCCATCCAGGCCCAGGTCGCGGCCCAGTTGCAGGCCAAGGCGGCGGACGACCGCGTGCTCGCCCTGGAGCAGCAGGTGACCGACATGAAGGCCGGCAAGAACCGTGCGAGCGGCGATGCCGAGGCCGTCAACCAGATCTCGGCCTCGCACATCCGGGCCCTCGACCGCCAGCTTGCGGACGCCCGCCAGCGCGCCACCGAGCGCCGCCAGGAGGCTGCCAGCATCGCCGCCACGCCCGTGGCCCAGATCGCCCAGGTCAAGACCGTGGAAGTTCCCAGTGGGGCCCGTCTTACTGTCCGCATGAGTGCTGAACTGGCCACGGACAAGGACCAGCCAGGGGATCCCTGGAGCGGAACCCTGGCCGAGGATGTGGTGGTGGGGAACACCGTGGCCTGGCCTGCCGGTACCTCGGTGAGCGGCGTGGTGGCCCAGAGCACCCCCGCCGGACGCCTTGCCAGCGGCAAGGGCGGGCTCGGCATCCGTCTCACCACCGTGGGCCGCAACGGCGTGGACGCGGGCACCTACCTGGTCGTGGGTGACGCCATGGGTAAGCGCGACGCAAAGTTCATTGGCGGCACCGCGGCGCTCGGTGCCCTGGTGGGCATTCTCACCGACAAGAACCATCAGGGTGACCATGCCCTGGGCGGCGCCGCAGCGGGTGCCGTGGCTGGAACCGCCCTGGCGGCCGCCACCGCCGACACGGTGATCCGGATCCCTGCATCCCTCTCCGTCACCTTTTCGCTGACCGCTCCTGAACAGGTCACGGTCCGGTAGGTCCTGCCTGAAAAAAAGCTCTCGGCACATCGACCAGGAAGGCTGCTCTCCCCCCATAGTAACGGCGCCATAAATGTCCCAGGCACAAGGGACTAGGGCCATCGCCGCGGGGGGAGGGTGGTCCGCTGGTCGGCTGTGTATTCCGCTTGGGGCACAGGGATCCTAGTCTGAGTCATGTCCTTTGCCCCGCTTCCGCTCTCCTCCAAGGTCACGGTCCTCCGGGGCCTGGTTCCGGCGCGGGCGGCGGCGCTGCAGGAAGCGGGCATCGATAGCCTCCGGGATCTGCTGTGGAGCCTGCCCTATCGCTATGTGGATCGCGGCAGCCTGCGCTCGCTAGGCAGCCTGGAGCTGCGCGGTTTCGAGGCCCAGGATCCGGGCATCATCACCGTGCTGGGAACCATCCAGGATCTGCGCCAGAGCACCACGCGGGTCCAGCGCATGGCCCTCACCGAGGTACTGCTGAGTGATGGCACGGGCACCCTGCGCCTCATCTGGTTCAACCAGCCCTATCTGGGCCGCAGCCTGAAAGTGGGCGACCGGCTGCTGGTGTTCGGACCGCTGTCCGTGGGCCGGCACGGGCTCGAAATGCGGGGGCCGCAGTTCGAGCCCATGGAACGGACCGGCGACATCGGCTGGGTCCGCCGCTACCTGCCGCTGTACCGCAAGCTGGGCGCGCTGCCGGGGCGGGCGCGGCAGAAGCTGGTGATGGAAGCGCTGGGGCGGGCTCACCTGGCGGAAGACTGGCTGCCCCTCGAACTATCCAAGGACCTTCCGGACACCCTGACAGCCCTGCGTCTGTTGCATGAGCCGCCGGACGAGACCGAAGCGCAGGCACTGGAGGCAGGCACCACGCCCGCCCACCACCGCCTGGCCGCGGAGGAGATGTTCGCCTTCTCCCTTGGCGTGGCGTTGCGCCGGGCGGGGCGACTGCAGCGGAAGGGCCTGACCGTGCCGACCTCGCCGGAGCTGCGGGAACGGTTGCGCTCCTTCCTGCCGTTCCGTTTGACAGCGGCTCAGCGCCGGTGCTTCAAGGAGATCGTGGGCGACCTCACCTCGGGCCGCGTGATGAACCGGCTGCTCCAGGGCGATGTGGGCAGTGGCAAGACCCTGGTGGCCCTGCTGGCCATGGCCATGGTGGCCGAGACCGGCGGGCAGGGCGCCCTCCTGGTGCCGACGGAGGTCCTGGCGCGCCAGCACGCCGCCAGCTTCAGCCGCTACCTGGGCGACCAGGCCGGCTCCATGCAACTGCTGCTGGGCGGCATGAAGGCTGCGGAAAAACGGGCGGCCCTGGCCCGCATCGCCAGCGGCGAGGCCCGCTATGTGGTGGGCACCCATGCGCTGTTCCAGGAGGCCGTGACCTTTCATCAGCTGCAGCTGGTGGTGGTGGACGAACAGCATCGCTTCGGCGTGAAGCAGCGGGAGGCCCTGAAGGAGAAGGGCGGGGATCCCCACTGGCTGGTGATGAGCGCCACACCCATCCCGCGGTCACTGGCCATGGCGGTCTTCGGGGATCTGGATCAGAGCGTGCTGGACGAGCTGCCGCCGGGCCGCCAGCCCATCACCACGAAACTGCTCAAGCCGGACTCCGCGGAGCGGGCCTGGGAGCAGGTGCGCCGGGAATTGGCCGAGGGCCGTCAGGCCTTCGTGGTGAGCCCGAGCATCGATCCTTCGGATGAAGGCAAGGTCCAGCTGCGCGATATCCAGGCCATGGAAGCGCTGCTGCGGGCCATCTATCCGGACGAGGCCATCGAAGTGGTCCACGGCCGCCTCAAGGCCGAAGACATGGCGGCGCGCATGGGGCGCTTCGTCCGCGGGGAGGCGAAGATCCTGTTGGCCACCACGGTGATCGAGGTGGGTGTGGATGTGCCCAATGCCACCATCATGGTGGTGGATCACGCCGAGCGGTTCGGTCTCAGCCAGTTGCATCAGCTGCGGGGCCGTGTGGGCCGGGGCCCTCAGCGCAGCCACTTCCTCGTGATCAGCGGCTCCGAAACCGAGCGCTTGCAGACCCTGGTGGGGACCCAGGACGGTTTCCGCATCGCCCAGCGGGATCTCGAACTGCGGGGTCCCGGAGAGTTCTTCGGGGTGAAGCAGGCGGGCCTGCCCCAGTTCCAGGTGGCCGATCTCGTCCGTGACCGCGCTCTGCTTCTGCGTTGCCGGGAAGCGGCCGGCCGGGCCCTGGCTTTGGGCCTCAGCGAGGCGCAAACCGAATGGCTCAACCGGGAGCAGGCGCGGCTGCGGCTGGCGGAAGTGAGCTGAAGCGAACCCTGGTCCCGCCTCGGAGGTTGTTCCTGGCCGGTGCCGGGTGCGCTCAGGTAAAATCCTGGATCTCAAGGCCATCTGCCTGGACCCCGGTGAACCCATGACCAGCAATCCCTACAAGGACGAAATCGTCATCTCCTGGCCGGAGTTGCATCGGGACACGCGCTACCTCTGCACGCTCCTCCACGAGATCGGCGACTGGAAGGGCATCATCGCCATCACGCGCGGTGGGCTGGTGCCGGCCGCCCTGATCGCCCGGGAACTGGATATCCGGCTCATCGACACCGTCTGCGTCGTCAGCTACGGCGCCTCCGGCGAGGGCGGCGCGGATCAGGCCCAGGGCTCCCTGCAGTGGCTGAAGGGGGTGGAGGGCGATGGGGAGGGCTGGCTGCTGATCGATGATCTGGTGGATACCGGCAGGACGGCCAGGGCCGTCCGCGAAAAGCTGCCGAAGGCCCACTTCGCCACCCTGTATGCGAAGCCCATGGGCCGGCCCATCGTGGATACCTTCGTGAAGGAATTCCGGCAGGACAAGTGGATCTACTTCCCCTGGGACATCGACTACCGGTTCGTGTCGCCCATCAAGAATCGGGATGCGGCCAAGGGATGATCCGCGAACCTGGGCTTCTGGGCGGTCGGGCTATTGCCCCAATCGGCCAGCGATGCGCTCCCGCAGGGCCTCCGGCACCAAGTCGGACAGGTTGCCGCCCATGCTGCCGATTTCGCGGACGAAGCGGCTGCTCACAGCGCTGTACTTCTCCTTGGGCATGAGGAAGACCGTCTCGAGGTCCGGGGCCAGCTTGCGGTTCATGAGGGCCATCTGGAATTCGTATTCGAAGTCACTGAAGGCCCGCACGCCCCGTACGATGACCTGGGCGTTCTGCGCCTTGGCGAAGTCCACGAGCAACCCATGGAACGAGGTGATTTCCACCTGGGGCAGGGAACCGGTCAATTCCTTCAGCATCTCCACCCGCTCATCCACGGTGAAAGCCGGGGTCTTGGCGGGGTTGTGCAGCACCGCCACCACCAGCCGGTCCACCAGCTTGGCCGCCCGCTGGATGAGGTCCCAGTGGCCAGTGGTCACGGGATCAAATGAGCCTGGGTAGATGGCCGACCGCACGGGGACTCCGGAAAGTGGACCTAGCCTAGCGCAGTGGTTCCCGGTCCGGTGTCACAGTGTGCCGCCCTGGCTGGTTGAGGGTACAGTGGTCGCATGAGCACGAAGCAGAGCGTCGGCCTCCTTTTCGGCGGGGAATCCCCTGAGCACGAAGTCTCCATCGTCACCGCGCGGGCCATCGCGGATCATCTGGATCCCACCCGTTTCAAAGTGCAGCCCATGGGCATCGCGCGAAATGGCGTCTGGGCCGTCACCGGCGATCCCTTCGCGCGGCTGGCGGCGGGCGAGTTGCCGGAACGCAGCGCCCACCCCTTCCTGCCCCTGGAGAAGGGCGCGGAGGCGACCCCGCTGCCGGACATCTTCTTCAACGCCCTCCATGGTGCCGGTGGCGAGGATGGTCAGATCCAGGGCTACCTGGAACTGCTGCACCGTCCCTATACGGGCGCCGGTCTGCTGGCCATGGCGGCGGGCATGGACAAGTGGATCACCAAGCGCCTCTGGGAATCCGAAGGCCTGCCCGTGGTGCCGTATGTGGGTCTGACCGAGGAGCGCTGGACCCGTGAGCGCCCGGTCTGTCTGGCGGAATGCGCCAAGCTGGGCCTGCCCCTCTTCGTGAAGCCCGCCAACCTGGGCAGCAGCATCGGGGTGGAGAAGGTGAAGCAGGCCGAGGCTCTGGCCACGGCCCTGGACCGGGCCTTCACCTTCGACCGCCGGGTGCTGGTCGAGCAGGGACTGGACATCCGCGAGATCGAGGTGGCCGTGCTGGGCGGCGACGAGCCCCTGGTCTCCATGCCCGGTGAGGTCATCCCGGCGGGCGAGTTTTATACCTTCGAGGACAAATACCTCGACGGCAAAAGCCGCACGGAAATTCCCGCCCAGATCCCCGAGGAGTTGTCCGACCTGGTGCGGAAGCTGGCGGCCAAGGCCTTTGGCGCTTCTGACGGCTACGGCATGGCCCGGGTGGATTTCTTCCTGGAGCGCCTGACCGGCCGCATCTTCCTCAATGAGCTGAACTTCATCCCAGGTTTTACCAGCATCTCCATGTATCCCAAGATGATGGCCGCCAGCGGCGTGCCCTATGCCGAACTGTTGACCCGGCTCATCGACCTGGCCCTTGCCCGCCATGCCCAGACGGCTGCGAAGCAGAAGGGCTTCCAATCCGGCAGCAGCTGGTTCCAGGGCTCCTAAAAAATCCGTCAAGTCGCTGCGGGGGATGCCGATAAATCCTCCATGGACGTGGTTGGCATCGCACTCTCCGGTCTCCGCGCTTCTGGCGCAGGGCTGGCCGTGCAGGCCAACAACGTGGCCAACCAGCAGTCGGACGGATTCAAGGCCAAGCGCGCCGACCTGGTGGCTGAAGCCTCGGGGGGGGTGCGGGTGGCGGGTGTCTCAGCAGACCCCACGCCCGCCGGCCCCGGCGCCTCCAATGTGGATCTCACCACGGAGACCGTTCAGGGCATGGGCTTTGAGCTTATGTACAAGGCCAATCTCAAGGTCCTCAAGGCTGCGGACGGACTGATGCAGGCCACCCTGGATCTGAAGGCCTGAACGCTCCGCGGACAGCCGATAGCTGACAGCCGGGAGCCGGTTTCCACCTACACTATCCCCATGCACGCACGCACCTGGCTCTCGGTCCTCTCGCTTCCCCTGGTGGCGGCCTTCACCCTGCCGGTGCTGCAGCAGGGCAATCCGCCCAAGGCCCCCGCGAAACCGGGGGCCAAGACCGTTTCCCAGGATCCGCTCGCCGGGCTTTCCGATATCCAGGATGTCCTTTCCCTGGTGCAGCAGAATTACGTGGATGCCCCCGATATGGAGAAGGTCGTCGCAGGCGGGGTCCAGGCCGTGCTGGAACGCTCCCACCCGCTCAATGCCTACCTGACTGCCGAGGACCTCCGCCTGCCCGATCCCGGTCCTGCCGAGGTGGGCCTCGTGGTCATGAAACGCACCATCTACGCCATGGTGGTGGCGGTGACTCCCGGTGGGCCCGCTGCCAAGGCCGGCATCCAGGCGGGTGATGTGATCCGCAAGGTAGACGGTGATTCCGTGGGCCGCCTCAGTGCCTGGGCGCTGGAACGCAGACTCCGGGGCCCCGAAGGATCCTCGCTGGACGTCTACCGTTACAACGCCACGGGCGACCTCACCAAGACCACCGTGCAGCGACAGCGGATCACTCCCGCCGCCGTCACCCTCAAGCAGGGGCAGGGCGCCCTGCTGGTGTCTCTGCCGGATCTGGCGAAGGGCCGGGCGGAGGAATTGAAGCAGCTGCTCGCGACGGCCGATCGCGGGCAGACGCTGGTGCTGGATCTGCGCCAGTGTGAGCGGGGGTCGATGGAGGAGGCCGCTGCCGTGGCGGGCCTGCTGGGCACGAAGGGATCCTTTGCGACCCTTCAGGAGGCCGGCAAGTCCGATCGCGAGATCGCCGTGGCAGGCACCGGAACGCCCTTCGCCAAGCTGGCCCTGCTGGTGGGACGCTCCACCCTTGGGGCACCGGAAGTCCTGGCGGCCTGCCTCAAGAAGGGCGGCACCCGGACCTTGGGTGAACGCACCCCTGCCCTCGGCGTCGAACGCACCCGCTTTGCCCTGAAGCAGGGCGGGGCGGTGGAACTGGTTTCCAAGCGCTGGATCGGCCTGGGCGGAGAGAAACTGGATCGTCAGGGCGTGGCGCCGGATCAGATCCTGCGCATGGCGGACACGGAGGATGCGCTCGCCCGCGTGCTGACCGCGCTCCAGACCCCACCTCCCACCGCCCCTGTGCCAGTGAAGGCTTCCTAGCTTGGCCCGAGGCAGAGGGAAACGCACCTCGACCCTGGCCCTGGTGGGTTGGGCCCTTCTTGTGCTAGTCCTGGGCTTGGGGGCAGGGCTGATCCTGGGTCAGCAGGGCTGTGGCAAACGCGAACCGCCGCCCAGGCCGGAGGAAAAAACCAAACCTGGGCCCAAGAAGCCAGAGAAGCCTTTGGCTGAGTCGAAGGCGAAGCCTACCTCTGAGGCCGTCAGGCGTCAGAGTCCGGCAGAACCCGCAGCCCTCCCCCGGCTCGCCCTCGTGATTGACGATCTCG
Source organism: Holophagales bacterium (assembly GCA_038320645.1). Lineage (GTDB taxonomy): Bacteria > Acidobacteriota > Holophagae > Holophagales > Holophagaceae > Geothrix. Next base: position 20,596 of record JBBQEL010000040.1, read on the forward strand.
GCTACATCCAGCCCGAACTGGTGACGCGCTTGTGCAGCCTGCCCGTGGCCTTCAGCGTGGCGGTTCTGCCCTACCAGGAACACACCCGGGAAAGCGCGGAGATCGCGCACCGGATGGGCAAGGAGGTCATGCTGCACCTGCCCATGGAGCCCATCGGCTATCCGGGCCCCGGCCGCGATCCAGGGCCCAATGCCATTCTCTTCAACCTCACGGAGCCCGAGGTGCGGCGCCGCGTGCGGTTGGCTCTGGACGACATCCCCTACCGCGTGGGCGTGAACAACCACATGGGCAGCCGCATCACGCCAGACCGGATGCGCATGGGTTGGGTCATGCAGGAGATCAAGGCCCGGAAGTTCTTCTTCGTGGACAGCCGGACAGAGAAAGACAGCGTGGCCTACGGTGTGGCGGAGCAACTGGGCGTGCCCGCCGTGGAGCGGCGCGTCTTCCTGGATGACGACAAGGCTTTCCCCGAGATGCAGAAGCAGTGGGACCGGGCCCTCAAGCTGGCGGAGAAGGATGGATCGGTGCTCATCATCGGCCACATCTACCCGGAAACGGTGGAGGCCCTGGAGAAACTCGTACCCCGCACGAAGGGGCAGGTGCGCTTCGTGCGGGCCGGGGAGCTGGTCCGATGAGGGGCGACATGGGGCTGAGGCCCGTCCTGGCCATGCTGGCCTGGACCAGACGCTTCTTCACCCGGGCGCTGCCCGTGCGGGGGGCGCACCTTTCGGTGGTGCGGGCGGCCAGCCTGCGGGCCCCGGCCGAAGGCTGCGTCCTGCACGGCAAGACTGGCGGCGCCAGGGCGGGCCTGGGTTGGTTCGCCGGTCAGATCACCCGCGATGGGAGGGCTTCCTGGGTAGTTGTGCTCCTGAAGGGCAAGGGGGCCTCCGGCCAGGAGGCCGAACGAGCCCTGCGGCTGCTACTTTCGCGAGAGGTGCAATGATGGGTCTCCTGCCCCTTCTGGCCGTGGGCCTCGGCGCCGCGCTGGGGGCTTGGCTGCGGTGGGGGTTGGGGCTGGTCTTCAACGCCATGTTTCCCACCATCCCCATGGGCACCGTGGCGGCCAACCTCCTCGGGGGCTACCTGGTGGGGCTTGCCGTGGGTTTCTTCGGCCACCATCCGGGCCTGTCCCCCGCCCTGCGGCTGTTCATCATCACGGGGTTCCTGGGCGGTCTCACCACTTTTTCCACCTTTTCCGCCGAGGCCGTGGGCCTGCTCACCCGGGCGGAGTACGGCTGGGCCACCCTGCACATGGCCATCCACCTGGCGGGATCCCTCCTGCTGACCGTGCTGGGCCTGCTGACCGTGAAACTCATCCTGAAGACATGAAGGGGGCCATATGAAGGGCACCAGCCTCAGGTTCTACGTGCAGGAAAACCGCAAGCACCACCACGTGCTGATCTACGAGTGGCTGCTGGAGCAGGCCAAGCGCCTGGGCATCCACGGCGGCTCGGCCTTCAAGGCCGTGGCTGGGTTCGGCCGCCACGGCGTCCTTCACGAGGACCACTTCTTCGAACTGGGCGGCCGCCTGCCCGTGGTGGTGGAATTCGTCTTCAGCGAGGAGGAGGCCGACCGCTTCCTCACCTTCGTCCAGACGGAGGAAGTCACCGTCTTCTACACCCGCACGGCCCTGGAGTTCGGGTGGATCAAGGGGCCGAAAGACTGATCAGGTCAATCGTGCCCACAACCGCAGCCGCCGGTGAAAGACGCGCTGCGCGCGGCGCGGACCATGCCGAGGCCTTCCTTGCCGATGAGCAGCGCCAGTCCGAGGGCGGCGGCGGCATCCACCCACCAGAGGGCGGGCACCAGCAGGAACAGCAGGCTGCCGGCGAAGAGCACCCCAGAGAGCTGGATGCAGGCCAGGCTGCAGGCGGCATCGGCGGCCAGGGTGGCACTATCCAGCGCCTGGGCTGCCTGGCGTTTCGCCTGCCAGAGGAAGGCCATGAAGGATAGGGACAGGGTGGCGATGACCAGGCCAGGCAGGGTGGTGGGCGGGTGCGACCGGGCGTTGAGTTGCAGGATGGCACCGCCCGTGATCCCGATGGCCAGGACGAGGAAGAGCCAACCGATGCTCTGCGTGGCCTTGCGCTCCCGCGCGAGGTTCGCGTGGTCCCTGAGCTTCCAGACCACCAGCAGGGCCGAGGCCACTTCGATGAAGCTGTCAGCGCCGAACCCGAAGAGGGCCACAGAATCGTCGGCCCAGCCGAAGGCCATGGCCACCACCCCTTCGAGCAGGTTGTAGGCGATGGTCAGGCCGGATAGCCAGAGGGCCCTCCGGCGCCATTGCGCCTGATTCACGGATGGGGCTCGCGGACCTTGCGGGCCTTCACCAGCACCAGCGTGGAGCCCTCTGGCGTGCGTTCCATGTAGACCTCGTCCATCACCTGGCGCATGAAGAAGACGCCCCGGCCACCGGGTTTGAGGAGGTTCTCGGGCAGATTTGGGTTCGGCAGCGCATCCAAGTCCACCCCGGGACCCTTGTCCTCGATGCGGATCTCGAAGCGATCCACCCGGGGGGTGAAGGTCACCTTCAGGGGCTTCTCCTTGTCCAGCTTGTTGCCATGGCGCATGGCGTTGGCGATGCCCTCCTGGATCGCCAGCCACAGGCGCTCGCCATCGTCCTGGCTGAAGCTGAGGTGCTTCAGGAACTCCGCGCCCACCACCTGGATCAGGTCAATGAAGCGCAGATCCGTGCTGCAGGTAAGGACGACGGGTAGAAGCGCAGGATGGGCCATGGACGACGATTCCCTTTCACAGACCGGAAGAACCTTGCTCAAGGTACTTGGAATCTGCCCGGCCGGGCCAGTGCTTTTGCCGGAGAGGGGTGGCCGGGATGGGTGATGGCGTGTCCTGGATCACAATTAAGAATATCAGGTCTTAAATATGGAAAATTGTGAAACACTGCTCTTCGGCGCGCAGCTGCGCCGACCTTGGGGGTTTCCATGAAGGCAAGATGGTGGCTGGTGTTGCTGGTGCTCATCGCGGGCTTTGGCGTGCTGGGACTGGGCGGGCGGCAGATTATCCAGAACGCGCCACCGATTCCGCAGCGGGTGGTGGCCGAGGACGGCACCGTCCTGGTGGGACCCGGCCAGATCCTTGAAGGTCAAGTCAGCTACCTGGGCCATGGTGGCCAGCACATCGGCTCCGTCTGGGGCCATGGCGCCTACCTGGCGCCAGACTGGTCGGCCAAGGCGCTGCACCAGTGGGCCTCCCACACGCTGGATGGCGTGCAAGCCAAGGGGCTTTCGGGGGCGGAAGCCAAGGCCCAGACCGTGGCCATATTCCAGAGTAATAGGTATGAATCAGCCACGGGCACGCTGAAACTGGATGCCGTACAGGCAGTCGCCTACCTGAAGACTCGCGCCGAGCTGGCGAAGATCGCGGTGGAGGGCGACAAGGAAGCCGCCATTCCCGCCCGCTGGATCCCCTCCCTGAAGGAAGGCGAGCGCGTGGCCGACTTCTGGCTGTGGACCGCCTGGAGCGCGGCCGCCCGCCGGCCCGGGGCAGACCACAGCTACACCCAGAACTGGCCCCATGAGCCACTGGTCGGCAACGCCATCACGCCCATCAGCCACCTCTGGAGCATCCTCTCCGTGATCCTGCTGATCCTGGGCGTGGGCCTCATGGTCTGGCACCACGCCAGCCAGCCGGCGGAGGAATTCCCGGAACCCAAGCCCCTGACGCCCGCTCCGGCCACTCCCAGCCAGCGCTGGTCGGCCCTCTACTTTGCCGTGGCCATGGCCCTGTTCCTGGTGCAGATCGGCATGGGCATCCTTACGGCCCACGACGCCGTGGAAGGCAACGGCCTCTACGGTCTCGATCTTTCGCACATCCTGCCCTATGCCGCCTCCCGCACCTGGCATCTGCAGCTGGCCGTCTTCTGGATTGCCACCTGCTGGCTGGCCACAGGGCTCTACCTGGGCCCCAAGCTCAGCGCCAAGGAGCCCAAGGGGCAGTGGCTGGGCGTTGCCGGCCTGCTGGTGGCGCTTGTGGTCGTCGTCGTCGGCGCGCTGACCGGCGCCCACCAGGCCATCCTGGGCAAGCTGTCCGGTTCCTTCCTGCTGGGCCACCAGGGCTATGAATATGTGGAACTGGGACGCCTCTGGCAGATCCTGCTCACCGTGGGCATGGTCGGCTGGCTGGTGATGGTGGTGCGCGCGCTGCTGCCAGCCCTGCGCGGTGAACGCGGCCGGGTGGGCCTGCTCAAGCTGTTTGTGCTGTCCGCCATCGCCATCCCGCTCTTCTACTCCGCGGGCTTCATGTACACCCGCGAGACCCACATCGCCATCGCCGAGTACTGGCGCTGGTGGGTGGTCCATCTCTGGGTCGAGGGGTTCTTCGAGGTCTTCGCCACCGTGGCCATCGCGCTGCTTTCCACCCGCCTGGGCCTGTTGCGGGAAAGCACCGCGCTGCGCGCCGTGAGTCTTTCCGTGGGCCTTTTCCTCGGCAGTGGCATCATCGGCACCTTCCACCATCTCTACTACACCGGGTCGCCCTCCTCCATTGCGGGCCTCGGCGCCGTGTTCAGCGCCCTGGAGATCGTGCCCCTCACCATCGTGGGCTTCGAGATCGCCCAGAGTCTCAAGGCCGGCCGCGCCCTGGGCAGTGGCTACGAGTGGCCCTTCAAGTTCTTCGCCGCTGTCTGTTTCTGGAATCTGCTGGGCGCCGGCGTCTTCGGCATGCTCATCAACCCGCCCTCCATCCTCTATTACAGCCAGGGCCTCAACACCACGCCCATCCACAGCCACGCCGCGCTCTTCGGCGTCTACGGCTTCCTCGCAATCTCCCTCATGCTCTTCGCCCTGCGGGGCATGACGCCGGACAAGGCCTGGGACGAGAAGTGGCTGCGAATCGGCTTCTGGGGCCTGAACCTGGGCCTCGGGCTGATGCTGGTGTTCTCGCTGATTCCCAGCGGCCTCTACCAGTTCGTCCAGAGCCTCGAACACGGCACCTGGTTTGCCCGCAGCGCCGCGGTGGTGCAGAGCCCCATCATGCGCACCTTCACTTGGTTGCGCGCCCCCGGCGACGTGGTCTTCGGTCTTGGCGCCCTCGCCGTGATCATTTTTACCTTCAAGGCTGTGCTTGGTGCCTGGCAATGGAGGAATGCCGAGAACTGATGGCTGATGCCATAGGCAAGGGCCCCCGCCAGGACGGCGGGGGCCCTTTTCCATCTCGGACCGTGCGCCAGCGCGGTTCGAGCGCTATGATGAATAACCTGACCAACCCAGTCAGGATTATGGGGCCTTCATGAAAGTCATCGTCGCCAAGACTGCGGGGTTCTGCTGGGGCGTGAAGCGCGCCATGGATGCCGTGCTCGAGGCGTCGGCACGCAACGATGGGCGCACGGTGCAGACGCTGGGGCCGCTCATCCACAATCCCCAGGCGCTGGAATTAATCGGCAAGCGGGGCGTGGCGGTGGCCGAAACCCCCGATCAGGTGCAGAACGGCACGGTGGTGATCCGGGCCCATGGCATTCCCATCCAGGATCTGCGCGGCCTCAAGGAACGCCAGGCGAAAGGTGAATTGAAGATCATCAACGCCACCTGCCCCGAAGTGGCCAAGGTTCACCACAAGATCAAGAAGTGGAGCCCCAAGGGCTATTTCACCGTGATCCTGGGTAGCCACGGCCACGCCGAAAGCGTGGCGCATCGCAGTTTCGCCGAAAACGGATCGGTCATCGTCGCCAACATGGCCGAAGCCGAGGCGCTGACGGAGGAGCAGCTGAAAAAGGTGCTGGTGGTGGCTCAGACGACCTTCACAGTGAAGGACTACCACACCATCAGTGACTACATCCGCAACCGCGCAGGGGATGCGGTCCTCGAGAACACCATCTGCGAGGACACCTGGATGCGCCAGGATGAGGCCCGGGAACTGGCCCAGATCGTGGACACCGTCATCGTGGTGGGCGGCAAGGCTTCCAGCAATACCAAGCATCTGGCCGAACTGGCCTTGCACTACGGCAAACCCGTGCAGTATGTGGAAACGGCTGCGGATATGGAGCTCGCCGGCTTCTCTGGCAAGGAGACCGTGGGGGTGCTGGCCGGTGCCTCGACGCCCACCTGGCTGGTGGATGAGGTGGTGGATGTGCTCGAGCAGCTGGGGGATGGTCCCAGCCGGTGGCGCAGCTTTGTGCAGGCGGCTTTCGGTAGTTCGTCCCTGCTGGCAGTAGGCGTGGGGCTGATGACCCTGGGCGTCCACAAGTGGCTGGGCCTGCCGCTGGGCTGGCGCTACCCGCTGCTCACGGCCAGCTATGTGCTTGCGATGTACCTCCTCAGCCCTTTTCTGGATCCCCTTGGGTTGGGTGCCAAGGGCCCCGCACGGGCCCGCTTCCTGGAGCGCAACCGCATCATCCTGATGGGCTCGGCGCTGGCGGCGGCGCTGGTGACCCTGGGGCTGGCAGCCAGTCTGGGCCTCAAGGTCCTGCTGGTCGTGACGGGGGCCTCGGTGGTGGGCATCGCCTACAAGCGGCATTTCCAACTGGGTGGGAGGGACCTGAGCCTGCGCAACATTCCCGGGTCCAAGGATCTGGTGGTCGCCTTGGCCCTGGCCACCGTGACGGTCATCACCCCTATTTGGCAGGAGGGGCGGATCTGGGATCTGCGGGCCTTTGCCGCCATCTTCCTGGTGGGTGTTCTGGCCTTCGTGCGCACGGTGATCTACGAAATCCGGGATATGCAGAACGACCAGATCGTCGGCAAAGAGACCCTGCCCATCTTCATGGGGAAGGCGGCCACCAAGGCGGTGCTGATCGGCCTGCTCGGGACCCTCCTGGCCGGCACCCTGTGGTTGACTTTCGAAAACCGGAGCCAAGGCCACCCTCTGGCCGTGGCCATGGTGCTGGTGGTCTGCGCGGCTTATCCGGCGCTGTATCTGTGGCTCTATCACGAGCGCTTCACCACCGGGAAGAACCGCTTCGAACTGAGCGTGGATTTCAGCTTCTACCTGGTAGGGCTGCTGGCGCTGGTCTGATTTCTGCTAGGCTCGGTTCACCTTTTCCCAAGGAGAGCCCCATGCGGATGAAGTCCCTCGCCATCCTTTCGGCCACCGCCATCCTTGGCGCGGCCCTTGGCTGGGCCGCTGCGGCTGCCAGTTACCAGAAGACCGGTACCGTGAAGGAAGTGGCCGCCGACAATTTCACGCTGGACCTGGGCAAGGAGCAGTGGCGTTTCTACACCGACGCCGGCACCGCCGGCAAGGACGCCCTCAAGGCCGGCGACAAGGTGACGGTCACCTACAGGCAGGTCGCGACGAAAATCGAGTCCAAGGCGGCTGCCAAGGCCCCGGCGAAGAAAAAGTAGCTCTCCGCCGCAGGCAGTAACTGCCAAACGGGGCGCCGATGGCGCCCCGTTTGGCAGAAGGTGAAAAGATGGGTGGATGCGGAACTGGGTCTTAATCACGGGTTGTTCCACGGGCATCGGGTGGGCCCTGGTGCCCCTCTGCCGTGAGGCGGGCTGGGGGGTGGTGGCCACGGCGCGGAACCCCTCCACTCTGGCTGAGTTGCCGCCCGGCGAGGACCTGCGGATTCTCCCCCTGGATGTGACGGATCGGGCCAGCATCGCGGCGGCTGTCGAAGCCTGTGCGGATCTCCGCCTCAAGGGCCTGGTGAACAATGCCGGCTACGCCCAGGCGGGACCTCTTGAGCTGCTCCGTCCAGAGGAACTCCGGGCACAGTTCGAGACCAATGTCATCGGCCTCCAGGCCGTCACCAATGCCTTCCTTCCACTGCTGCGCCGCGAGCAGGGCGCCCGGATCCTGCAGGTGGCGTCCATGCTGGGGCGGTTGTCCATCCCCCTGGCGGGGCCCTACAACGCTTCCAAGCACGCGGTGGTGGCCCTGGCGGAAAGCCTGCGGCTGGAGATCGGCGGCGAAGTGGCGGTGGTGCTGGTGGAGCCTGGCGCCATCCGGACGGCGTTCCGGGACACCCTGGCCAAGGTCTGGGGGGATCTGCCGGAGCGGGCCCGGGGCACGCGCTATGAAGCCGTGATCGCCCGCTACGGGGCACTGCGGAAGGAGCAGGCGGAGCGGTTTGCCATGACCGCGGAGGCCTGCGCCAGCATCATGCTCCGGGCCTTGAACGCCAAGCGGCCGTCCCGCCGGGTGGTCATCGGGCGGGACGCCTACTGGGTAGGCAAACTCAAGGCCCTGGTGCCCGCCTTCTGGTGGGAGCGGCTTCTGCGCCGGCTCTACGGTCTCGGTTGACCTACGTGTAGATGCCGCAGCCGACGACCCAGCCGTCCATGAATTCCACATAGGAGGTCTTGCCTTCGATCTTGCCGTTCTTGGGATTGGGATATTTGTAGTTCACCCAGCCGCTGCCCTTGGTCTTGGCGACGTTGATCATCTCCTGCAGCAAGTATTTCCCATCCGGATCCTTCACACCCCAGCGGTTCACGCCGACCATCTGGCTCTGGAAGCCGATGGCCTGCCAGACTGAAGCCATGACCGAAGATCGCCTTTACCTGATCGACACGTTCGCCTTCATTTTTCGGGCCTACTTCGCCAATCCCAGGCTGAAGAATGGCGCGGCATACACGTTCACCCGGCTCGTGCTGCAACTGCTGGAGAAGCACCAGCCGACGCACCTCGCCTGCGTATTCGATACTCCGGAGCCCACCTTCCGGCATGAGCTCTACCCGGATTACAAAGCCAACCGGGCGGAAATGCCCGAGGACCTGCGCCCCCAGATCCCCATGATCCGTCAGCTGGTGGAGGCGCTTTCCATCCCCATCGTGGAGTTGCACGGCTATGAAGCCGACGATGTGATGGCGACCCTGGCCCGGGAATCTGCGGCCATCGGCCTCCCCGCGGTCATCGTCAGCCCCGACAAGGACCTGCTGCAGCTGGTGGATGACGCGCTCCGCATCCAGGTGCTGAACACCAAGGACGGCGAGGTCTGGCACGATCGCGCGGGCGTGAAGGCGCGCATGGGCGTCTGGCCTGAGCAGGTGGTGGACTTCCTCAGCCTGGTGGGTGATGCCTCGGACAATGTGAAGGGCGTCCCCGGCATCGGCGAAAAGGGGGCGGCGCTGCTGCTGGAGAAATTCGGGAGCCTCGACGGGGTCATCGCCTCCAAGGCGGAACTGAAACCCAAACAACGAGAGGGTCTCGAGGCTGCAGGCGAGTGGCTGGACCTCACGAAGCGCCTTGTCACCGTCGTCACGGACCTGACCCTGCCTTTGCACCCCAGGGACCTCGCCTATCCCGGCGTGGATGATGCCAAGGCCCGCGAGACCTTCAAGGCGCTGGGCTTCCAGACCCTTACCAGGGAATTCACCCAGAGCGCCAAGGAGGCCGGCAGCCACCGGACCTACCGGGCCGCCACCACCCTGGCGGAGCTGGAAACCGCCGTGGCCGCTTGTCGTGCCATGGGGCGCTTCGGCCTCGACACCGAAACCACCAGCATCGATCCCACGCGGGGCCATATCGTGGGCCTCAGCCTCGCCTGGACGCCGAACGAGGGGCTCTATGTGCCTTTGGCGCACCTGAAGCCCGCCACGGCCGACACGGAAGGGTCCCTGCCGGGGCTGCTGCCGGACAGCGGCCTGCCCGAAGCTCTGTTGGACCTGCGGGGCGATGCCGTGGCCTTCTTTTCGGAACTGGCACCACATCTGGATTCCCGCAATGTGCCCTTCATCGAAGTGCAGCGCGTCCTGGCGCCGCTGCTGCGGGATTCCTCGATCGGAAAATGCGGCCAGAACCTCAAATACGATTTTCAGGTGCTTACCCGGCACGGGTTACCCGTGACGGGTTTGGCGGACGACAGCATGGTGCTGAGCTTTCTGCTGGAGAGCGGCGTCCGCCACAACCTGGATGACCTTTCCGTGCGGCTGCTGGACGTGAAGCCCATCGCCTTCGAGGAAGTGGTCGGCAAGGGCAAGGCTCAGAAGCGTTTTGATGAGGCCGACTTCGAACCCGCGGTGCAGTACGCCGCCGAAGATGCGGATCTGGCCTTGCAACTCTGCGACAAGCTGCGGACCAGACTTACGGATGAGCGCTTGATGCTTCTTTATGAAGAGGTGGATCTGCCCTTGGTGGAGGTGCTGGCAGCCCTGGAAGGCCACGGTGTCCGGCTCGATCTGGCTGTCCTTTCCAACCTCGGCGTGCGCATGCACAGTGAGCGGAAACGGGCGGAAGCGCGAGTCATCGAGCTCGCCGGCGAACCCTTCAACCTGAACAGCCCGACCCAGCTGGGCGGAATCCTCTTCGGCAAGCTGGGTTTCAAGCCGGTGAAATACACCGGCAAGACCAAGGCGCCCAGCACTGACGAGGATGTGCTGCAGGAGCTGGCGAAGGAACAGGGCGCGGAGATCGCCAGCGAGTTGCTGCGCCACCGGCAGATGGTGAAACTGCTGGGCACCTATGTCGAGGCGCTGCCCCAGATGGTGAACCCCATGACGGGGCGCGTGCACACGCGGCTCCATCAGGCTGCGGTGGCTTCGGGGCGCCTGGCGTCGAGCGATCCGAATCTGCAGAACATCCCCATCCGTACGGAAGAGGGGCGTGCCATCCGTGGCGCCTTCGTGCCCGAGCCGGGCTGGGTGCTGTTGGACGCCGACTACAGCCAGATCTAACTGCGCGTGGTGGCCGCTCTGGCCCAGGATCCGGTGCTGCTGGGGGCCTTCGAGGCCGGGGAGGACATCCATCGCCGGACGGCCTCGGAAGTGCTGGGCAAACCCATGGACGAAGTGAGCGCGGACGAGCGCAGCAAGGCCAAGGCCGTGAACTTCGGCCTGCTCTACGGCCAGGGTGCCTTCGCCCTGGCCGCGAACCTCGGCATCACGCAGAAGGAGGCCAAGGCCTTCATCGAACGCTATTTCGAGCGGATGCCGAAGGTGGCCAGCTGGATCGAGGGCGCCAAGGAGAAGGCGCTGGCGGAAGGCCTGGTCCGCACGCACTGGGGACGCATCCGCCGCATCCCGGAACTGGAGAGTCCCAACAAGCAGTTCCAGGCCCAAGGATTGCGCGAAGCCGTGAACACCATCGTGCAGGGTACCGCCGCGGATCTCATGCGGCGGGCCATGGTGCGCCTGCACCGCAGCCTCCAGGCCTCGGGGCTCCAGGCACGGCTGCTGCTCCAGGTCCACGATGAACTGCTCATGGAGGCCCCACCGGAGGAGGTAGCTCAAGCCGCCGCTCTGCTGAAGGAGGCGATGGAAGGGGCCGACGACCTGGGGCCCCTGGGCGTGAAACTGGCCGCTGAAGTGCGCACGGGCGACAGCTGGCTGGCCTGCAAGTGATTTGACAATCTGTCGGGCCTGAACCTCCAATCATTCGATTTCGAGGGGATTTGTGATGGCTGGGGGGGCTCAAACTTAACGGGGAAGTCATGATTGGGCGGGTCCGGTGCGCTCGCGCCGGCACCCCAAGCCCATTCGGGAGGAGCCTGATCATGAGCCAGTACAACATTGCGTGGTTGCCCGGTGACGGGGTCGGCATCGAGGTCATGGAGGCGGCCAAGATCTGCCTCGACGCCTTGAAGTTCGACGCCAATTACACCCACGGGGACATCGGCTGGGAGTTCTGGTGCAAGGAGGGTGAATCCTTCCCCCAGCGCACCATCGACCTGCTGCACAGCAGCGATGCCGCCATGTTCGGCGCCATCACCTCCAAGCCCGTGAGGGAGGCCGAGGCGGAGCTGGTGCCCGAGCTGAAGGGCAAGGGCCTGATCTACCGCAGCCCCATCGTCCGCATGCGGCAGATGTTCGACCTCTACACCTGCCTGCGCCCCTGCAAGGCCTATCCAGGCAATCCCCTGAACTACAAGGAAGCCATCGATATG
>JBBQEL010000041.1:0-31488 GCA_038320645.1 Holophagales bacterium
GAGAAGCGTCTGGTCGCTACCACCACAAGGCTGTGATCGCCGCCAGTGCCGACAGGATCTGGAGGATATTTGCTCCCCGTCTGGCGACCTGTGTATTTTCAATTTTTAACCGCCTCATCCTCTTTTTGGAGTTCTCTATGCGACGCATGATCCTGGCCGCCCTTGTCGTTGGCAGCCCCCTCGCTGCCCAGTCCTGGGAACTTGGCCTGTTCGCCGGGCAGCAGTCCTACAAGAGCATCGATGCTTTCGGGATGTCTGCCGAGCCGAAGAGCAAGACCGTCCTGGGTGCCCGCGTGGGCTACAGCGTGGTGGACCTGGGACCCGCCCTCTTCCAGTTGACCGCAGGCTTCCAGCCGAAGACTGACTCGACCATCGAAGTCAACGGCACGAATGTCGGTGACAAGTTCCAGCACCAGCACATGAGTGTGGGCGCCATGTTCAACTTCAAGGCCGGGGTGGCGTTCGGGGCCGGCATCGAGTATCGCTTCGAGAAATTGAACGTCACGAACTCAGGGCTCAGCGACACCTCCTACAACCGCCCCTGGCTGCGGGCCAACGTGGGCTACGCCATCCCCAGCCCGGTCGTGAAGCCCTTCATCGGCCTCGAGGTGGCCCTGCCTCTCACGAGCAAGAGCTTCAGCACCACCGCCAGCGACGAGGACAACCTGAAGGCCTTTGCCCCCAAGCTGCAGATCGGCCTCTACGGCGGCATCCGCTTCTAGAAACCATTGCACCGGAAAGCGCCCCGGAGGTTCGGGGCGCTTTTCAATGGCCGGGTACCTATTCCTCCTCGGTCTCCCCGATGTCCTCTGCCACTGCCTCCCAGCGCTGCCGGGCCTGGAACGACGGGTCAGCCAGATGCGCCAGGAAATCCGTCAGACGGGGTCCCCAGGAGGAAGTGGCCACGCAGCCTGCAGGCGCATGGGGCAGCAGATCGGCCGGGGCCTCCTCCAGGCAGAGCTGGGTCAGCACCAGGCTCTGGCGGTAGCTTTCACCCACCGGCGTCAGATTGGCCGCCAGAGTGTCGAGCACCTCGGCCAGGGGCGCATCGCCAGGGAGCGTCGCGACCTCGGCCTCGATCACCTCCACGCACTTCATCCGGGCCGTCAGCAGCTTCAGATGCAGGCGCTCCAGCTCCCGGCGGGCGGCGCCCTTGGCCAGGGCGTGGGCGGCGTCCTCCAGATGGGGATGCAGTTTGCGGAACAACAGGGAGAGGGCCGTCTCGGCGGGGGTCATCGGCGTGGTCTCGGGCATGGTCCCAGCGTACCGCATCTCGTTGGACGAACGGGCCCATGTGCTTCAGCATGGGAATCAGGAGCCCCCATGACGCCCTCCGACCTGCTGGACCAGACGACCCTCCAGAATCTGGTGGACCTTGACGACGGCAGCCACGGGCTTCTGGCGGAAATGATCGTCATCTTCCGGGACGATACGCCCCGGCGCCTGCAGGACATCCTTTCAGCGGCGACCAGGGGCGATGCCGAGGAGCTTTCCCGCGCCGCCCATGCCCTCAAGGGCGGGGCCGGAGCCCTGGGTGCCAGGGCCCTGCAGGAGCTGGCCTCCGACCTGGAGGCCCTGGGTCGCGGCGGCTCTGCCGCGGCGGGACCGGAGCTCGGTCTCCGCCTCGAGACCTGTTTTCAGGCCTCACTTGCGGCGCTGCAGGCCTATGTCAGCGACCTCCAGGGCAGGTAGCAGGGGGCAGGGCTTCAGGATGCAGGATCCAGCGAAAAGCCTAAGCAGGCGGTCCCCCCGGACAGCGAGGTGGCTCGGGGCGGGTTTCCCGACCCGGGCCGCGGGGGCCCCGGGGGGACATCGCGAGCAGAGCGAGCAGGCGGTCCCCCCGGACAGTATCAGGGCTCGCCGAAGGGCTTCACACCAGCCGTACCCTTGGGTGGGGGCTGATCACTGATCTGGAGGCGCCCGTTGGCATCCATCCACTGGTAGACCCGCGTGCTGGCCCGCTGCTGGGAGCTGGGCTCGGGCACGGCCTTCTGCTCCTCCACCTTGAAACCGCCCCGCCCCTTCTGCAGCAACGCCATGCTGCCCGCGAGCTTGGGATCCGGCTGCACGGCCTTGCGGTGGTAGAGGTCCAGGACCTTGGGGACATAGGCCCGGGTCTCCCGGAAAGGGGGGATGCCCTTGTGCCGGTTCACGGCGCCTTCGCCCGCGTTGTAGGCGGCCACGACCCGGATGAGATCACCCTCGTAATAGCCCTGGAGCCACTTGAGATACTTCACGCCGCCACTGATGTTCTGGCGGGGATCGAAGGGATCCAGCACGCCGAAGCGCTCCGCGGTGGACGGCATCAGCTGCATGAGGCCCAGCGCGCCAGCCTTGGACCGGGCCTTGTAGTTGAAGGCGCTTTCGGCCTGGATGATGGCTCGCGCCAGATGCGTGTCCACGCCTTCGAACTGGGCGATTTCGTCCACCAGGGCGATGAGCTCAGGACTCCGCAGGGCCTTCGCCATTTCAGCGGGCGTCACGGCGAGCCGGACTTTGCCCACACCCACATGCTTGAGGATCAGGCCCTGCCCCTTCATGTAGGAAGGTGGCAGGTTGTTGATGATGAGCCGGCCCTGCTTGTCGTAGTAGGTGTAGAGGTAGGTGACGCCGGGCTTCACCGAAGCCTTCGGCATCCCGGCGAACAGAGCCGAGACAGCAAGAGGAAGGGCCCACCAGGAACGACGCATCACCACCATGATACGACCTGGGCAAAGTTCAGCCGAGGAGGGCGGAAATCGCCGCTTCAGTCAGCGGCCCCGAGCCATGACAGGACAGCACCGCGCCACCGCGCCCCACTCGCACCACCTTGGCAAAAACATCGGCCTGCCACCCGAATTGCCGCCTCAATGCCTCCCCACCACGATGGATCTGGATCACTTCATCCCAGACTTGCCGGGGGACGTGGGCGCGCATGGCCTGGGCCACGCCCGCCATGTCCACGGCGTCCTGATCCAGCGCGGCCGTGGGCAGGCTGAGGAAGGGGATGCCCCGTTCGGTGAGCGCCGCCTTCCAGGCGCCCACATCGTGCCGGGCCGCATGGGTGAAGCCGATGACCAGGACCAGGCCCGCTTCCGGGACTTCTGCGGGGAGGCAGACGGTGCGACCGGAAAGGGTGGTGCCTTCGAGGCTGGGAAGGTGCTCGCTCACATGTTCCTTCGGTACTGGCCGCCGACTTCATAGAGGGCCTGGCTGATCTGGCCGAGGCTGCAGACCCTGGCCGCGTGGAGCAATTCCTCAAAGAGGTTCTCGCCAGAGCGGGCGACCTCCTTCAGGCGACCCAGGGCGGCCGGCGCCTGCTCGGCATTGCGGGCGTGGAAGGCGGCGAGGGTATCGATCTGCTGCTGCTTCTCCGCCTCGCTGCTACGGATCAGCTCAGGGGTGCCGGGCGCCACGGCCTGGGGATTCAGGAAGGTGTTCACGCCGATGATGGGCAACTCGCCGCTGTGTTTGAGGTGCTCGTACTGCATGGACTCTTCCTGGATCTTGCCCCGCTGGTACATCGTTTCCATGGCGCCCAGGACGCCGCCGCGATCAGACAGCCGACGGAACTCCAGAAGGACGGCTTCTTCCACCAGTTCCGTCAGCTGCTCCACGAGGAAGGCGCCCTGGAGGGGATTCTCGTTCTTGGCGTGGCCCAATTCGCGATTGATGATCAGCTGGATGGCGATGGCCCGGCGCACGCTGGCCTCGGTGGGGGTGGTGATGGCCTCGTCGTAGGCATTCGTGTGCAGGCTGTTGCAGTTGTCGTAGATGGCGGAGAGCGCCTGCAGGGTGGTGCGGATGTCGTTGAAGTCGATCTCCTGGGCGTGCAGGGAGCGCCCCGAGGTCTGGATGTGGTACTTCAGCTTCTGGCTGCGGTCGTTGGCACCGTATTTCTCCTTCATGGCCAAGGCCCAGATGCGCCGCGCCACGCGCCCGATGACGCTGTATTCGGGATCGAGGCCGTTGCTGAAGAAGAAGGACAGGTTCGGCGCGAAGTCGTCGATGTGCATGCCGCGTGACAGGTAGTACTCGACGAAGGTGAACCCGTTCGCGAGCGTGAAGGCGAGCTGGCTGATGGGGTTTGCGCCGGCCTCGGCGATGTGGTACCCGCTGATGCTCACGGAGTAGAAGTTGCGGACCTTCTCCTCGATGAAGGTCTGCTGGATGTCGCCCATGACCTTGAGGCTGAACTCCGTGCTGAAGATGCAGGTGTTCTGGGCCTGATCCTCCTTGAGGATGTCAGCCTGCACCGTGCCCCGCACGGTCTGGAGGGCTTCGGCGCGGAGCTTCGCGTAAACGTCAGGAGGCAGTACCTCGTCGGCGGTGGCGCCCAGCAAGGCGAGGCCCAGTCCGTCATTGCCCTCCGGCAGGGTCTCCTCGTAGCGCGGCCGGACCAGGCCCTGAGCGGCGTACTTCGCGTCGATCTTGGCCTGAGCGGCGGCAAGCTGGCCATGTTCCTTCAGCCAGACCTCCGCCCGCTGATCGATGGCCGCGTTCAGGAAGAAGGCCAGCATGGTGGGAGCCGGGCCATTGATGGTCATGCTCACGCTGGTGGTGGGGCAGAGCAGATCGAACCCCGAGTAGAGCTTCTTGGCGTCATCCACCGTGCAGACCGAGACACCGCTGTTGCCGACCTTGCCATAGATGTCAGGACGGATGTGCGGGTCTTCGCCATACAAAGTGACGCTGTCAAAGGCGGTGCTGAGGCGCACCGCAGGCTGGCCCTGGCTCACGAAGTGGAAGCGCTTGTTGGTGCGTTCCGGCGTGCCCTCGCCGGCGAACATCCGGGTGGGGTCTTCGCCCACGCGCTTGTATTCGAAGACGCCGGCAGTGAAGGGGAACCGTCCCGGCAGGTTTTCGAGCAGCTGCCACCCCAGCAGCTCGCCCCAGCCGGTTTGCGGCGGCAGGGCCACCTTCGGCACAGCCGAACCGCTGAGGGACAGGGTGTAGTTGGCCGAACGGATCTCCCGGCCGCGCACGATGTAGACATTCTCCGGTGCCGTGTAGCTGCGTTTCAGCTCGGCCCAGTCATGGATGAGCCGGCGGCTTTCGGCGTGCAACTCGCCGAGGTGTTCCTGGTAGCGCTGGCGCAGCAGGCGAATGGCCGTGCCTTGATCTCCTTCTCCGGCCTCGGCCAGATGCGCCGCGTCGTAGAAAGTCCCGGCGGGCGGGACCTTGTCCCCGAGAGCACGCAGGCTGCTCCAGAGCGCGTGGGCCAGTTCGGCTGTTTCGGCCTGCCGCCGCGCCCAGGCCTTGTACCCCTGCACGGTGTCGGCGATCTCCGCGAGGTAGCGCACCTTCTCTGGCGGGATGATGGCGGAGCGGCGCGGCGCGGCGGCATCAGCCTCCAGCCGCGGCACCCAGTCCACGCCGGTCTTGGCGGCCAGCAGCTTCACCAGGTTCACGAACAGCCAGTTGGTGGCCGGATCGTTGAACTGGCTGGCGCAGGTGGCGAAGACAGGCATCTCCTCCGGCGCCTGGTCAAACCGCTTGTGCGCCCGCTGGACCTGCTTGCGCACATCCCGCAGCGCATCCTCGGCGCCGCGCTTATCGGCCTTGTTCAGCACCACGACATCCGCGAAGTCCAGCATGTCGATCTTCTCGAGCTGGCTGGCGGCGCCGTATTCGGGCGTCATCACATACATGGAGAGATCCACGAGATCCGCAATCTCGCTGTCGCTCTGGCCGATGCCCGCCGTCTCGACGATCACCAGGTCGTAACCCTCGGCCTTGGCGGCGGCGATGCTGGCCACCAGGGCTTCGCTCGTGGCCCGATGCGCCGCACTGCGGGTGGCAAGGCTGCGCATGAAGACCCGGTCGCGCAATTCAGGGTGGTAGAGCGAGTTCATGCGGATGCGATCGCCCAAGAGAGCGCCGCCTGTTTTCCGCTTGGTGGGATCCACACTGAGAACCGCTACGCGTTTCTCAGTGAAATCGACAAGAAAGCGGCGGAGGAGTTCATCAATGAGTGATGATTTTCCGGCGCCGCCCGTGCCGGTAATTCCGAGAACGGGGACCTTCTTCGTGGGCTTTTCAAACTTTCCCGCGGCGCCCATTTCAATGGCGGTGATCTCCCGAGCCAACGGCAGCGCTGCGGGCATGGTACGCGCATCGAAATCACAGCGCTCAACCATGTCGTCGATCATGCCCTGGAGGCCCATGCGGCGGCCGTCCTCTGGGCTGAAGATTCGGGCCACGCCATAGGCCTCAAGCTCACGGATCTCTTCGGGCGCGATCACGCCTCCGCCGCCGCCGAACACCTGGATGTGCCCGGCGCCGCGTTCCCGCAGCAGGTCCACCATGTACTTGAAGAACTCGACATGGCCGCCCTGGTAGCTGGAGACGGCGATCCCCTGGGCATCCTCCTGGATGGCCGTATCCACGATGTCCTGCACCGCCCGGTTGTGACCCAGGTGGATGACCTCGCAGCCCGAAGCCTGAAGAATGCGCCGCATGATGTTGATGCTGGCGTCATGCCCGTCGAAGAGGCTGGCAGCCGTGACGAAGCGGACCTTGTGCCGGGGCAGGTAGCCCGCCGGCGAGGGGGCCGTGGTTTCCGGCATGGGCAGTGTGGGCATGGACCCCCCTTTTTCGGGCGAAAGCCCAGTCTACCTAGGCGATCCGTCCATCCGAAGCGCTGGTTTAGGGCTCGTAACGGAAGTCAGTTGTCCTCGAGCAGGCCGATCGGGAAGCGGGCTTCCATGAGGGCCTGCCGCTCCCGCAGATGCTGGATCAGGGCCTTCCACTTCGGCAGCACCCGGAGGGGCTCCAGCATGGGGCTGCGTTCGTACCAATCTGTGCACCCGAACCCACGGGCGAAGGCGCGGCTGGCCATCTCCATGGCGCTGGCACGGTCGCCCATCAGGGCGTAGGCCTCGGCCAGGCGGATGGTGAACTCGCCATCCGGCTCGCGCATGCCGATGCGCTCCTGGTCGTACTCCCGCAACTTCTGCCAGGCCTCGTCCTTCCGCCCTTCGAGGATGAGGTCGTAGATCTCACTCAGGCGGAGGATGTTGGGGTACCCGTTCACCAGGGCCGAGGCTAGGCTAAACTCCCTATGGGCAAGCGTCCGATCGCCCCGCACCAGGGCGAGGTAGCCCCGGTAGAAGGGCAGCACCCCGGAGGTGCTGCGGAGGTGCCCGGGTTGTTCCTGCAGGCTGGCCTCGAAGCGGGCGATCTCCCCCGTATAGAGGCAGGTGATGTCGACCGCCTGGGGCTGCAGTTGGGCGAATGCCAAGCTGTCGCGCTGGTCCATGGCCCGGCGCGCCAGCGGCAACAGCCCAGCGCCCCGGGCGGCATAGGCAATGCCCGTCAGCAGGGTCGGGTTATGGGGTTGTTTCCGCCGGGCTTGAAGCAGCAGGTCGAGGGCTTCCCGCTGGTTGCCACTGTCGGCTTTGAGCAGGGATAGCAGAAGGGTCCCGCGAGGATGGCCCGGCGCCAGCGTCAGTCCACGCTGCAGGAAGGCCTCGGTATCAGCCTGCTCCTGACGGAAGGCGGTCGGGCCGTTGAGCATCCACCGGTAGCGGAGGTTGCCGAGCAGGATCCAGGTGCTGGCACAGGTGGGCTCCTGGCGGGTGGCCTGTTCGGTCAGGGCCATCGCTTCCCCCAGGTGCTGGTTCTGCAGTCGCCATCCGCCGGCGCGCACGAGCTCCCAGAAGATGGAGGCGGTCTTCGGGATGAGGCTCCCTGGCGGCGTCTTGACCGTCTGCGGAAAGCCCCGCAGGAAGGTTTCGAAAGCCTGGCTGGGGGCGGTGGCGGCACCCTTCGCGGAAATCCAGCGAGCCCGGTTCCCCGACTCGATCTGCCGGCCCCACGCGTAGCGGTAGGACAACTCCAGCGCCTCGCCCTGCCGGCGGGGATCGATCTGGAGAAGCAGAACCTGCGGCCGACCCCGGAAGGGCTCCAGATCAGCCGGTACTTCGGTCACGCTGGTCACGGCGAATCCACCGCCCAGTTCGAGGTGGTCCTGAACCAGCGCCCCGATGGCCCGCACCTGGGCTGGCTCGAGCCCCGGCACATCGGTGGCCGGCGGAGCGGTGATCAGCAGGACTTTCAGGGGAGAGCGGATACCCTGCCGGGCCAGCAACCAGGCCAGGCCGCTGCCCACCCCGAGGATGACGAGGCAGACCAGGCCCAGCAGGAGGGGCGCGCGCCGGGATCGGAAGGTCGGCTCAGTGGGCATGAAGTCACAGGATAGGACAGGTTGGGGACTGCACTGTTCCGGGATGCGCTCCGGGAACCCTCAGAGCCCGAACTGGGCCGGGGTGTAGTGGGTCTGCAACAGGCGTTGCCGTTCCTTCAGGTGCTGGATCAGCGCATTCCAGCGGGGCGTGCCGCGCAGGGGGGCCAGGAAGGGGCTTTCCTCGTACCAGCGGGTGCAGCCGAACCCCTGGCTGAAAGCCCGTCTGGCAAGAGTCATGGCCTGATTGGAGTCCCCCAGGAGGGCGGCGGCCTCGGCCATCTTGAAGGTGAACTCCCCGTCGGGAACCCGCAACCCCACGCGCTGGGCTTCCAGGGCTTGCATCCGCAGCATGGCGTGGTCCGACCGCTCCTCGGCGATGGCCTCATAGATGCCTGCCAACTGATGGAACTGGGCGAACCCATCCGGCAGGGCCTGAGCCTGGGCGAACCAGTACCTTGCGGCTACCTTATCCCCGCGCATCAGGGCCAAATACCCACGGTAGAAGCGCACCACCGCGTTGCGGGGATCTCCGGGCCGCTCGGCAAGTCCGGCCTCGAAATGCGCCAGATCCCCCAGGTAGAGGTAGGTGTTTTCAGTGACATTGGGCTGCAGTTCTGCGATGGCCAGTTGATCGCGGCGGACCAGCGCCCGTCCAGCGAGCTCCAGAAGACCGGCACAACGGGCGGCATAGGCGAGGCCCGTGTAGAGCGTCGGATCGTTGGGATGGGTCCGGAGGCTCTGCTGCAGGACATAGAGGGCTTCCCGCTGGTCCCCCGCGTCGATCTTCAGCTGAGCCAGGAGGTACCCGCACTGGGGGTGACCGGGTACCTGTTCCAGCGCTGCCCGGAAATAGCGCTCCGCCTCGGCCTGGCCCTGTGGGTGGCCTTTCGGATCGATCAGGAGCCTGCGATAGAGCAGATCTCCCAGCGTCATGCACCCGGTCGCGCACCGGGGATCCACCTCAGTCACCCTGCGGGCCAAGCCCATGGCCTCCTCGAGGCGCGCATTCTGACGATGCCACCCCATGGCCTTCAACAGTGACCAGAATGCCTCCGGATCCGCGGGGATCAGCCGGTCGGCCTGGACACCGCTCGCCACTCTGAAGGGCAGATCGGCCCTCAGGATGCCGAACACCTCCCCCGGTGGCCGGGCTGTGATATCGGAGACCCGCCAGGCCACGGCGCCGCGGGCACGGAGCGCGTCGACCCGGGCGATCCGGTGGGTCAAGGCCAGGTGGGTTCCCTTCTTGGCGGGATACAACTCCAGGACCAGGGTCGCATCGGGGAGCCACGACAGATGCTCGGGCCCCAGGGGGTGGGATAGTCGGGTGATGGCGGCCGACGCCAGCGTCGCCAGGTCGTATTCCACCAGGTCCTGGAACGCACGCCGCAGGTCGGGATCAAGACCATCCGTCGCCGAGCCCTCCGCCTCGACGAGAATGAGTTGCGCGGGCCGGCCGAGTCCACGACGCTCCATCAACCAGGCTGTGCCCGCACCCGAGACGAGCAAGGCAGCCAGGACCCAGACCAGGGCGGCGGGGAATCGGCGGGCAGGGCTGGGATCGGGATGGGCCACCATGGGCTGCCTCGAGGGTAAGGCCCAAGTTACTCCAACTCCGCGGGTTCAGGGGAGCGGTCCCACCGGCCGGACCTCATACTCTTCCAGGGAGCTCCCATGATCCGTGCCGCCCTGATCGCCTTGCTCGGCCTTGCCCTGGCCGCCCAGACAGCGCCAAAGCCGACGGTTCCTCCCACCGAGGATGCCACCATCCAGCGCTTCAGGGCGCACGCCCAACCCCGGATCCTCACCCCGCCGGTGGCCTTGAGCGCCGAGGAACGCAACACCATCCGGCGCTTCAAGAAAACCAAACCCAGCGTGGTGTACATCTCCGCCATCGCCCAGGGCCGGGACCTCGCGACGATGGAGCCCGTCAAGATTCCCACCGGTGCGGGAACGGGCTTCGTCTGGGATGAGTGGGGGCACATCGTCACCAACCACCACCTCATCACTGTGGAGAAGGATGGCAAGCTCATCACCGATCTGGAGGAGCTGGAGGTCACCCTTTCGAATGGCAAGACGTATAAGGGCCGCGTCATCGGCCGCAGCTTCGCCTACGACATCGCCGTGCTCCAGGTCTTCGCGCCACTCAATGCCATGCCGCCCATCCCCATCGGCCACAGCCGGGATCTCCTGGTCGGGCAGACGGTGATGGCCATCGGCAACCCCTTCGGCCTCGACCATTCGCTCAGCCGCGGCGTCATCTCGGCCCTGGGGCGGGGGATCGACACGGGCTACAACACGCGCATCCTGAATGCCATCCAGACCGATGCCGCCGTGAATCCGGGCAATTCCGGTGGGCCTTTGCTGGATAGCGGTGGCCGACTCATCGGTATGAATACCGCCATCGTCGCCACCAAAGGGGAAGCCTCGGTCGGCGTCGGCTTCGCCATCCCCGTGGATACCCTGAACCATGTGGTCCCGCTGCTCATCGCCCGCGGCCGCCTGGAACCCCCCCGCATGGGCTTCGAAGTCTTCACCGCCGCCTGGGCCCAGCAGAGTTTCAGCATCAACAGGGGGCTGGTGATCAAGGATGTCGAAGCCGACTCACCCGCCGGAAGGGCTGGCCTGAGGCCCCTCGTGCTCGATGAACGAGGTGCCCTGAAAACCATGGGGGACATCCTGCTGGCCTACCAGGGACGCGTCATCGAGAGCGAAGGCCAGCTCATGGCGATGCTGGAGCTGGAGCCCCCGGCGGACGAAATCATCTTCGATGTACTGCGGGATGGCCAGATCATCAAGGTGTTGCTGAACCTGAAAAAGGGGAAGGCTCAGCCCATCAGCATCTGATCGGCAGCGGTTTCGCCGATGGGGCGAGGGCCCGCGTGAGTCAGTCTGCTTACTTTCGGGCTGGAATCTGGATCATGGGGGTGGCGCCACCCATGGGGGTGATGATCAGGTTGCCCTTGGCGCCGATCTCCTTCAGCGCCTGGATGCGCTGATATTCGATGATCTGGGGCGTGAGGCTCGCGCTGACGATCTGCTGGGCCCTGGCCTGACCTTCGGCCTCGATGCGCTTCCGCTCGGCTTCCTGCTTCTCCTTCTGCAGCACGAACATCATCTTCTGGGCATCCTGGTCGGCGGCGATCTTGTCATTGATGGCCTTGGTGATCTGGTCAGGCAGGATCACGTTGCGCAGGAGCACCTGCTCCATGGTGATGCCGCGCTGTTCGAACGAGGCCTTGAGGGTCTTGGTCACCTGATCCACGAAGGACTGGCGCTTGGAGGTGTACAGTTCGGTCGCCAGGAGGCTCGCCGCCGCGTCCCGGAGGCTCGCGCGGATTTCGCTGCGCAGGATCTTGTCCTCCACATCGGGGCCGATCTCACTGTAGATCTTGGCGACCTTGGCCTGCTGCAGGGCGTAGAAGATCGTGCAGTCCAGCTTGACGGTCAGGCCATCGCTGCTGATGACGGCGATGGAATCGTCGCCTCGCTTCTGGCCCTCGTCCCCCACATTCGACATGGTGTAGTTCTTGGTCCGCACTTCCATCTCGTAGATCTGGGAGAAGGGGTTGATGAAGTGGAGCCCGGCGGGGAGGGCCTGGAGGTCCACCTTGCCGAAGAGCACCACCACGCCGGCCTGCCCGGGGGGGACCACCACGGCCATGGAGGCGAGGAAGGCCACCAGGCCCAGGGCCAGCCCCACCCACTGCACGATGACCAGCCGAGCCGAAAGCGGGAAGCCCACCTTGGTCTTCGCCCGCCAAGCCGCGGCGCCGACAAGCAAGAGCAGGATTGCAATCAGGACCATGAGTCCCTCCAGGGTAAGCGGGTGGCCACCGTTTATTAATGATGGTGGTGTTCGTCGATCGCAGCCGGCAGGGGTGTTGCCTTGGCCGGGCGGGCCTTGGGATCCAGGAATCTCAGCGGCACCTTCAATGGCTCATCCATGTTGGAGCACCACAATTCCAGCATAGCCTCCAGTGCAAGGCCGGTACGCCGGATCCGCAGCACATGCCGGGAAGCGGCGGGGCCCGGGGCATCGAGCAGTTGGAAGCCCTTTCCCTGGATCTCCGCTTTGAGAATGTGGAAGGGCTGGCCATTCTGCGCGGTGAGTTCGAGCTTCTGGAGCGTGACCTTGGACTCGCTGAACACCAGTCGGGATGGTGTGGGGATGACCGGAGTGGTGATCCGCCAGTCGAGGTAGAGGGTGAACAGGGGTTGCTTCGGCGCGTTGGTCGCCACCTTGAGCACTTCCAGACCGGCAGCCGTGCCTGGCTTGAGGCGCTCCGGGTGGAGCGTGAGCCGCACCTCGGCGGAAGTTCCTTCATGCACCAGCTCAGCCTCGACATGGGGCGGAATCTCACTGGCCAAGACCAGCTTCAGGGGATCGCCTCCCTCACGGGAAAATCGGAACCGGGCTTCCGGCCGTTCATGGGAAGCCACTTCGCCTAGGCTCTGGCGGGTGCTGTCCACGGTCACTTCGGGCCGGATGATCAGGTCGTGGCGCAGGATGTAGGTGGGCTGGGTCGGATCATCCGTTCCCAGGCGCACGGCCCCCTTGATGAAGCCCTCCAGCCCCGCCGGGTCGACCTTGACCTTCACCAGGCGGACCTCGCCAGGTTTCAGGGGCTCGGCGAACTGCGCTTCGTCCAGGCTCAGGCCAGGCGACAGATCCAAAACGCGGAACCGGAAGGGGCGATCATGAACGCTCCGGATGCCGAAGCGCGCCTCCCGCAACTCCCGGGGGCCCGTGCTCCCGAGGTGGACCGGGAAGGGCGTCGTCATTTCGATGCGGGCCGGGGGCACTGGATCGGGCGTGGCCGCCTGGGCAGCCGGTGCGGGCGCCTGGGCCTGGAGCAGGATGAGGGCGGGGAGCATGTGCATGACAGTTCCTGGGGGGATCAAGTTTGCCCTGGGAGAAGGCGACTTCTGTAGTAGCTTTCATCATCCCACACACAAAATGAGGCGTCGGAATGGATCCCAGGATCTGAATCCAGCCCGACGCCTCCCCATGGCCCAGTGCTGGCCCGGGCAATCCCGAGCCAGCTCTTACTCAGCCTTCAGAGCACATTCACCGCTTTCCACGCCAGATTCGTGGCGGCGTATTCCGCAGAGGTGGCGCCATAGAGGTCCGTGGCGGCCAGCAGGGTCGCGGTCCGGGCGCCGGCGTAGATGGTACTGGAGGTCATGTACTTCGTCAGAGCGCGGTACCAGATGGCGGCCGCCGCCTGGTTCCCGATGCCCGAGATACTGGTGACGCCATTCGCGAGGGGGCTGGCGATGTTCCCGGAGAAGCCGTCTACCTGGCTGCCGTGGCTCAGCAGGAAGAACCAGTGGTTGGCCGGACCTGAGCTGTAGTGCACATCCAGCCGCCGGAGGGTGCTCGACCAGGCATCCGGGCTTCTGCCGTCGAGGCTGGGTTTGTACATCCAGCGCAGGGGGTGCGTGAAGGTCGCTGTTTCCAGCTGCTCGCCAATCAGATAGTTCGCCGCCGGGACCGCGCCGCCGACCGTATTGAGGGTCGATGTGATGGCGGTGTAGTTGGGAATGGCCGTGGTACCGGCACCGCGGGAATAGAACTCGACCATGGTGCCGAAGATGTCCGAATTGGCCTCGTTCAGCCCCCCGCTCTCGCCCTTGTAGACCAGATTCGCGGTGGTGGCCATGACACCGTGGCTCATTTCGTGGCCCGCCACATCGAGGGAGGTCAGGGTGGTGAAATTGGTGCCATCGCCATAGGTCATGCAGAAGCAGGTGCTGGACCAGAAGGCATTGTCATAGGCCGAGCTGTAGTGGACGCGGCTGAAGGTGGCGGTCCCCAGGCCGTCGATGCCATTTCGGGCATAGACATTCTTGTACATATCCCAGGTCTTCTGGACACCGAAGGCCGCATCCACCGCGGCTGTCTGGCCGTTGGCCAAGGTCGTAGTCGTAGTCTCGACATAGTTCAGACCATCACCCCAGGTGTTGTCGGCGTCGGTGTAGATGTTGCCGTTCACCGAGGTGCTGTGGTTCATGTTGGTGACCACATTGTTGCCATAGGTCCCAAGCGTGCCGCGGGTCAAGTCACGCAGCTCATAGCCTGTGGTCAGGCTGTTGGTATTCAGGCTCACTGTCCCGCTGTATTGGGAGAGG
This sequence comes from Holophagales bacterium, assembly GCA_038320645.1. Lineage (GTDB taxonomy): Bacteria > Acidobacteriota > Holophagae > Holophagales > Holophagaceae > Geothrix. The sequence continues at coordinate 14,303 of JBBQEL010000041.1, forward strand.
CCCAGGCCACCCACGGCGGAAGTCTGCAGGGTGCTCCAGCGGTCGAGGATCGCGCCGGCATGGGCGTCGACGAAGAAGTCCGTGTGGGCGGTCTCGGCTACGCCATTCTCAAGCTCAGTGTGGATGTGCCACACCAGAGCGGCGCTGGGCTTGCCACCCCGGTCGAGGTGAGCCACCACCAGCTCGGCGGTCGGCGGGTGCGCGTAGGGCCCCATGGGGTTCAACGCCTGGTGGGCCGCCCCGAGGGCCTCATGGGCGGCCAGCAGTGGCGTGGTGTTCACTTGCAGACCCTTTACGAGGCCATCCGTGATGCTGGGGGCGAGGCCGCCGGCAAGATGAACGATGGCTTCTCCTCCAAACACCCTCACGCCTCGGTAGACCTGAGTCATCCGGACATCAGCCTCATTCAGGAGTCGGTCATGGTGGATGGCTCCGGGGATGAAGCTGTGATCGCGATCCAGCCCCAGCTGGTACGCGCGTACCGCCAGGCTCCTCGACGCCTGCTGGTGGAAGGGGTCGTCCCCGCCGAGCAAGGGCGCGAGCCCCACCCCGGCCACTAGACACAGTCGGATCAATCGGTGCATGAAACCTCCTAAAGGTGGAACCCCGAAGGGAAGAGGTGCGGCTCCGCCAGCCTGCCGCCATCCGGCAGGCGAAGAGACACGTGAGTAGGGAACTTCAGAACCAGGGATCCCGAATTCACCGCAAGGTTGAGCCCCGGGCCTGCGTCATGATGTCGCAGGCGGAATCAAGCCTCGTCCGGTTCGACAAACAGGTGCTGGATCTCGGGGAAGCGGGTACGGAGGGTCCGTTCGAGGGCATTGATGGCCGCCGCCAGCGCAGGCCCGCTGGGCTGGTCGTGGAACTTCACCTGGAGGGCCACCATCAGCCGGTCGCTGCCCACGATCACGGCCACGAGGTTGAGGACGCGATCCACCACGGGGTCCTCCTCCGCGGTGATCCGGATGGCGGCACGGAGGACGAGGGGCGGCGCCTCGTTCAGGAGCAGGCTCGTCACCTCCACCCCCACGAAGCCCGCCACGGCGATGAGCAGGAGGCCGATGGCCACGCTGCCGATGCCATCCCACATGGGGTTGCCCGTGAGCATGGTGAGCAGAACCGCCGCCAGGGCGAACACCAGCCCGACGAGCGCGGCGATATCCTCAGCCAGCACCACGACCAGTTCGGTGCTGCTGGACTGGCGCAGGTAGCGCAGCAGGGTTTTTCCCCTCCGCCCGGGGGCGGAGGCAATCAGGGCCCCCCGCAGGGACCAACCCTTCAGGGCGATGGCGAAGAGCAGCAGGGCCACGGCCCATGAGAGGTGATGGGGTTGCTCCGGGTGACGAACCTTGTGCACGCCTTCGATCACGCTGTAGAGGCCGCCCATGCTGAAGAGCAGCAGGGCCACCAGGAAGCTGGCGACGAAGGGGGCCTGGCCGTAGCCCAATGGGTGTTTCGGCCCTGCGGGCTTGGCCCCCTGATGCATGCCAATGAAGAGCAGCACCTGGTTGGCACAATCGGCGCTGGAGTGGATGGCTTCGGTCAGGAGGCTGGAGCTGCCGGTCAACAGGAACACGCCGAACTTGGACACGGCGATGCCGCCATTGGCGAGCAGGGCGAGTGCTACGGCGCGGCTGGAACCGGTGGACACGGATTCAGCTTACTCAATCCCAGCGCCGCACCCAGGCAGGATCATACTTGCCATCGGCGGTTCTCGGCCCATCCTCGATGGCCGCATGGTCGATGCCCAGCGTCCGCAGGGCGTGCTGGAGCGCTTCGACCCGCAGCTTCTGCAGGGTTGGATGGATGGCCTTGGCCGTCGGCACCTGCACGGCCCAGCGTCCGCCAGAACCCCAGGCCTCGACCCAGGCCTCCAGCTTCTTCATACCCGCCGGACTGAGTTCCGCCTGTTGGGGCAGGAAATACAGGAGGCCTTCCCGGGGCGGCGGCTCGGCTCCCGGACGGGGGGAAACAGCCACAGGCAGAGGCTCGGCGTCCAGACGCGGCAGCTCGGGAATCCATTTCAGCTCCTCGCGGAGGGCGAGATCCCCCTTCATCGGGTAGCCGCCAGCCGCAGACTCGAAGGTGGTTTCGGACCGTTCGCCGCGAACCTCGGTCACCGTCAGGCGGCCGAGGGCCATCGCCTCTCCGGCGCGCCGCACGATCAGGCGATCCCCCACGCGCAGGCCGCGATCCTGGCCTCCGTTCAGACGGTAGATCCGGTCGGCCTGTTCATAGGGTGGTGGGCCCCGGCGTTCCACGGCAACGATGTGCAGCGGGGCTTGGGCACCCAGGGCGCCAGCGAAAACCAGGGCAAACAGGAACCGCCACATGATCCCCTTATCGGCAGGGCGGGGAAGGATCCCCTAGAACGGCCGGATCCCCAGTTCCCTGAGCAGATCACCCAGCAGGTAGAGCGAGCCCGTCACCAGCCTGGGGGCTTCGGCCTGGGCCCGCAGATGGGCCGAGGCCTCGCGCACCGTGAGCATCGGCGCTTCGAGCGCCCAGGCTTCCCGGAGTGCCTGGTCCGTCGCGTACCGCGGGGCGTCCCCCTGCACGAAGGTTACCGACCGGGGCCGCATCCGCTTCAGTTCCCGGGCCACGCCCACGAGATCCTTGTCGCCCATGGCGCCGAAATACAGATGGGGCCGGATCCCGCAGGCCAGCGCGTGGTCCGCCAGAGCGCGGGCCCCATCGGGATTGTGGGCACCGTCCATCCAGACGCCTTCCAGCTCCGGCACCTTCCAGAGGCGGCCTGGCCAGTTCGTCTGGGCCACCGCAGACCAGAGCCGGTCATCGGGAATGGGAAAGCCCAGGGCCTGCAACTGGCGCACAGCCTCGAAAGCGGTGGCCAGGTTGTCCAGCTGGTGGAGACCCGCAAGACCCACCCGCCGCCCCTCCACCCGGGAATGGTCCCAGCGGATGTCGGCGGGCCCGAGCCGGGGCGCGGGATGCAGGGTAGGCGCACAGGACAGCAGGGGTCGGATCCAGTCGGGATCGAGGGTCGGCCCCAGAACAAGGGGGCGGCCCTCCCGCGCCGTGCAGAGCTTCTCCCGGGCGATGGCCTCGCGGGTATCGCCGAGGTACTGCTGATGGTCCAGCCCCACCGTCGTCAGCACGGTGAGAATGGGGTCGGTGGCGTTGGTGGCGTCCCAGCGCCCCCCCAGGCCCACCTCGACCAGGGCCACCTCCACCCCGGTCATGCGGAAGGCTGAGAGGGCGGCCGTGATCATCAACTCGAAGTAGGTGGCCTGGAAACCGCCCTGGGCCTCGGTCTCGAAGGCTTCTCCCAGCAGCAGCTCCAGGGCGCCTGCGCCGATCGGTTCGCCATCCACCCAGATGCGCTCGGTGACGTCCGTGAGATGCGGCGAGGTGGTCCAGCCCACCACGAAGCCCGCGGCCTTGAGCATGTGGGCCAAAAAGGCGCTGGTGCTGCCTTTTCCATTGGTACCGGCAACGAGGACCACGGGGAAACCCGCATCGGGACGGCCCAGCCCATCCAACAGGGCGTGGATGTTCTCCAGTCCGCACTTGATGCCAAGATGCCCACGCTCCTGGAGGCGAGGGATGTAGATGGGCTCGAAGACGGGGTACATCAGTCCCTGGGTGTCGGCAGCATCCACGCCAGGCAGGCGGCGATGAAGTCCTTGAGGTGATCCCGGTTGACCACTTTGTCCACCATGCCATGGGCCATGAGGAACTCGGAGCGCTGGAAGCCCTCGGGCAGGCTCTGCTTGATGGTCTGCTCGATCACCCGGGGTCCGGCGAACCCGATCAGGGCCTTGGGCTCGGCGATGTTCAGGTCGCCCAGCATGGCGTAACTGGCGCTCACGCCACCGGTGGTGGGATCCGTGAGGATGCTCAGGTAGGGCAGGCCCGCCTTGTCGAGCTTGGCTAGGGCGGCACTCACCTTGGCCATCTGCATGAGCGACAGGGTGCCCTCCTGCATGCGGGCGCCGCCGCTGCAGCTGACGATGATGAAGGCGCACCGCTTGGCCAGGGCCCGCTCGGCGCCCAGGCGCAACTTTTCGCCGACCACGCTGCCCATGCTGGCGGCGAGGAAGTCGAAGTTCATGATGGCTGCCACCACCGCATGGCCCGACAGGGTGCCTTCCACCACCACCACCGCATCCTCGGTCTGCCCGGCCTGCTCCAGTTTCTTCAGCTGATCCTTGTAGCTCTTCATGGCCACGAAACCCAGAGGATCAGAGCTGCGCAGGTCACTGAACAGAGTGATCCAGCCTTCGTCCATGAGGTTCTCGAGCCGTTCATCCACGCCGATGCGGAAGTGGTAACCACACTTGGGGCAGACGTTGTGGGTGTTGACCAGCTCCTTGCGGTAGATCAACTCCTTGCAGGCCTCGCACTTGATCCACAGGCCTTCGGGAACCCGGACGGTCTTCTCTTCGACGGCGGTTTTCTGCTGACGTTTCTTGACGAACCACGAAGACATGAGGACTCCTACCGGCGCTTGGCCGGACCGTGCTTGAGGGCTTCGAAGAGACGGTCCAGCTCCCCTTCACTGCCGTAGTGCATCAGCAGGGTGCCCGACTTCCCCTTGGCCTTGATCTCGACGCGGGTGCCCCAGGACTGGGTGAGTTCCTCCGCTGCCGCCTTGATGAATAGCTCCTGGGGATGCTTCTTCCTGCCCTTGGCCCTGGTCTGCTTCTGCAACTGGTGGATGCGGGCCTCCAGGGCGCGCACGCTGAGTTGCTGCGCCACCACCTCGTGGGCCAACTGCTCCTGGAGGCGCAGGTCCGACACGCCGAGCAGCACCTTGGCGTGTCCGGTGCTGAGGCGGCCGTAGGCCACATCGGCCTTCAATTCAGCGGAGAGCCGCAGCAGGCGCAGGGTGTTGGCCACCTGGGGCCGGGACTTGCCCACGCGGTCGGCCACCTGCTCCTGGGTGAGCCGGAGATGCTCGCCGAGCTGCCAGTAGGCGGTAGCCTCCTCGATGGGATTCAGTTCCTGGCGCTGGATGTTCTCCACCAGGGCGAACTCGAGCAGGCGATCATCCGGAACTTCCTTGATGACCACGGGGACCATGGCGATCCCTGCCTTGCGGGCGGCGCGCCAGCGGCGCTCGCCGGCGATGATCTCGAACTGCTCACCGACCTTGCGGACCACGATGGGCTGGACCATGCCGTGCTGTTTCAGGCTTTCGGCCAGCTCTGCGAGAGCGGTCTCATCGAAATGAGTGCGGGGCTGGGCCCGGTTCGGGACCAGGCTGCCGAGGGGCAGCTCACGCTGCGAGGAATCCTCCGGGGCCATCTGGCTCATGAGCGAGGTCAGTCCACGGCCCAGGGCCGGACGCTTCAGCAGGGTCATCAGGCTTCCCTCCTCGCGGGGATTTCCAGACCCACCCACTCTTTCGCGAGACTGAGGTAGGCCTGGGCGCCCTTCGAGCGCAGGTCATAGAAAGCGACGGGCTTGCCGTGGCTGGGCGCCTCGGCGAGCCGGATGTTGCGGGGGATCATGGTCTGGAACACCTTGCCCGGGAACGCATGGCGAACCTCGGCAGCGACCGCAGCCCCGAGGTTGGTGCGTTCCTCCGCCATCGTCAACAGGATGCCGCCCAGCTTGAGGCGTGGGTTCGGGCCGGCCTGGATGCGGCGCAGGGTCTCGGTCAACTCGGCGAGTCCGTCCAACGCGAAAAACTCACAGGGCATGGGCACGATCACTTCATCGGCCGCCGTGAGCGCGTTCAGGGTGATCATGCCGAGACTGGGTGGCGGGTCGATGAGGATGTAGTCGTAGCGATCCATGAGGGGGGCGAGGGCCATCTTCAGCACCTGGAGCTGGGGCAACTCGAAGAGCTCGAACTCAAGCTGCGCAAGGTCCTTGCCCGCAGGAATCACCTGCATCATCGGCACTTCCGTGCTGAGCACGAGCGCTTCCGCCGGGGCACCCTTCATCAAGGCATAGGCTCCGGCACGGTGATCCGGCTTGGGGAATCCGAGCCCGGTGGTGCTGTGACCCTGGGGGTCGAAGTCCAGCAGCAGAACCATCTTCTCCATCATTGCCAGGGAGGCGGCGAGATTGATGGCCGTGGTCGTCTTGCCCACACCACCCTTCTGGTTCGCCAGCACCACAACTCGGGCGCGCATCAGGCGGCCCTCAACATCGTGCAGGCGATGATCAAACCAGACATCTCGACATCCCCTAGGGTGTGGAACACACCAGTCTAGCAGCTTGGGTTCCACGGCAGAGCGCCGTTGCCATCAGCCCTGCATCTGCAGCAGGAGCGCAGCATCCGGGTGCACGACACCCAATCTCCGGACCCGGCCGGAAAGCCACAGGTCGTGCCAGGCGCCGTCCTCACCGAGAGAAAGGACGACCCGCACCACCTCGCCTCCGGCCGTGGCAAGCCGCCAGTCGGTGATGCCTTCGGTGCGAGCCAACCAGGCCGCGGCGACGGCGCTGCCGGTCCCACAGCAGAGTGTTTCGCCTTCGACCCCCCGCTCCCAGGAACGGATTCTCGCGATACCAGGTGAGACCACCTCGACCACGTTCACGTTGGTGCCACCAGCAAGCGCTGCGTGGTGACGAAGCGGCCGGGCCACTTGAGGCAGGTCGACCTCGGCCACCGAGGGAACCCGCAGCACCAGTTGCGGATTGCCGATCCAACCGAAGCCCGCGGGCAACGCCACGGGCAGTGGCACCTTGCGCAAGCCGAACGCCTCGCCCTCCGGCATGCGGATGCCGACATCATCCCCCTCGCGCAGAAGGGAAATGTGCTCGCCATTGGAAATGGCCTCGACCCGCTGCCCCGCGGGAGCACCTGGGATGCTCATGGCGGCTCTGCTACCATTGGAACAAAAGGACTTGGAACCGTCCGTATCCCAGTGATCCAGAAGCCATGGGCCCTGTTCCACCCTTTGCATCAAAAAAAGACCATCTAAACCAAAGCCGCGTCCTTTGGGACATAGGTTTTTTGCATAATCCCCCCCAGAGCAAGCTTTAGCCTCTTCGGCCCAAAGATAGCCGAACACATTGCCCGCGGCCGAGGCGAGATGGAGTTCCAAGCTACTTCTCGCGGTTTCGGAAGGTGTAGACGGTCTCTCCCTTGCGGGCGTACCCCTGTCGACGGGCCAAGGCCTCCATCAGCTCCGGGTCCTTCACCGCCAGGCGCTGGACCTCCTCCAGCAACTCCCGGTTGCGGCGGTTGAGTTCGACCAGGCGCGTGCGGGCCGCAACCAGCTCGCCCTCGCGCTTGCGCAATTCGGGCAGCCCACCTTGGGAGAAGAGCATGGCCAACAGGGACAGGAGCCCCGAGGCCCCCAGGACGCCCCACAGGGTGGACGACTTCAGGAGCCAGTTGGCGTTCATGCCGGGGGATCTCCTAGGTGAGACGGGACCCGAAGGCCTCGCGCCCCGCATAGCGGGCGGCCGCCCCCAGTTCCCATTCGATCTGGAGCAGGCGGTTGTACTTGGCGACCCGATCGGTACGGCAGGGCGCACCCGTCTTGATCTGCCCGGCGCCAGTGGCCACCGCCAGGTCGGCAATGAAGCTGTCTTCGGTTTCGCCGCTGCGGTGGCTGATGATGACGCGATAGCCGGCCTTGTGGGCCATCTCCACGGCCTGCAGGGTCTCCGTGACAGTGCCGATCTGATTGAGCTTGATGAGGATGGCGTTGGCCACGCCCTCTTTGATGCCCTTGGCGAGAATCGCCGGGTTGGTCACGAAGAGGTCGTCCCCCACCAGCTGGATCTTGGCACCCAGTGCGTCCGTCTGGGCCTTCCAGCCCTTCCAGTCGCCCTCGGCGAAGCCGTCCTCGATGGAGATGATGGGATGCCTGGACACCAGGCCGGCATAGTATTCCACCAGCTGGGCGGCGGTCTTGTGGGCCCCATCCAGGGCGTAGGACTTGCCCGTGTGGAATTCGCTGGCAGCGCAGTCCATGGCGAGGAAGACATCCTTCCCGAGCTTGTAGCCGGCCTTCTTGACGGCTTCCCCGATGAGGTCGAGGGCCTCTTCGTTGGACCCCAGGTTCGGGGCGAAACCGCCTTCATCCCCCACCCCGGTCGCCAGCTTGCGGGCCTTCAGAACGGCCTTCAGGGCGTGGTAGACCTCGGCCCCCCAGCGGAGGGCCTCCCGGAAGTTCGGTGCGCCTACGGGCAGCACCATGAACTCCTGGATGTCCACATTGTTGTCCGCGTGGGCCCCACCGTTGAGGATGTTCATCATCGGAACAGGGAGCAGCCGGGCGGGGGCGCCACCCAGATAGCGGTACAGGGGGGTCCGTGATGCCTTGGCGGCAGCATCGGCCAGGGCCATGGAGACGCCCAGGATCGCATTCGCGCCAAGACGGCCCTTGTTCTCGGTCCCGTCCAGGTCGCACATCAATTCGTCGAGCTCGGCCTGCTGGAAGGGATCCATGCCGCGAAGTGCATCCGCCAACTCGATGTTGATGGCGTCCACCGCTCCCAGCACGCCCTTGCCGAGGTACCGCTTCTTGTCGCCATCGCGCCGCTCAAGGGCCTCGCGGCTTCCCGTGGAGGCGCCAGAAGGAACGATGGCCTGACCGACAGTCCCATCGGAAAGGTACACCCGAGCCAGCACAGTGGGGTTCCCACGGCTGTCGAGAACTTCGAGGGCGGAAACACGGTCGATGATGTTCATGGGTTCACCCGGCTCAGAGAGGCGCGCCAGCGCGCCCCTCTGATCTTAGCCAGGTTGTGCGTGCCGGTTGGGCCTACTTCTTGGCGGCCTTCTTGGGCGCGGCCTTCTTCACGGCCTTCTTCACGACCTTCTTGGCGACCGGCTTCTTGGCGGCGGCCTTCTTGGGCGCGGCCTTCTTCACGGCCTTCTTCACGGCCTTCTTCACGGCCTTCTTGGCGACCGGCTTCTTGGCGGCGGCCTTCTTGGGCGCGGCCTTCTTCACGGCCTTCTTCACGACCTTCTTCACGGCCTTCTTGGCGGCGGCCTTCTTGGGCGCGGCCTTCTTCACGGCCTTCTTCACGACCTTCTTGGCGGCGGCCTTCTTGGGCGCGGCCTTCTTCACGACCTTCTTGACGGCCGGCTTCTTGGCGGCGGCCTTCTTCGGCGCGGCCTTCTTGGCGGCGGGCTTCTTGGCGGCGGCCTTCTTCTTGGGGGCTGCCTTCTTCGCCGGCTTCTTGGCGGCGTCGGGTTCGGTGGGGGCGACCATGTTGGTCAGTTCGGCCATGGGTGGCTCCTTTACGCCCTTTTGGGCGGGGTTGGAAGGGGTCGTGCGGGAAGTGGGTTTCCCCTTAGCATCTTTCGTGCCAGGTTTGACCGCATCTTTCCGCGGGGTGGATGGGCGTTCCTTGGCCGCCGTTGCGACCGTGGGGGCTTGCGCCGCGTCAGCGGCAGAGCCGGTCTTGCCCTTGGGCTTCGCGGCTTTTTTCGGGGGCTCCACGCCTGCCAGGATCTGGGCCAGGCGCTTGCCGGGATAGTAGTCATCAAGGAGTGCATCGCCGATCAGGAGGCCATGCACGCCCAGGGCTTCGACCTGCTTGATCTGCTCCAGGCGCTGGATGCCGCCTTCGATCAACTTGAGGCAACTCTTGGGTACTTTCTTGACCAAAGCCAAGGCCTTATCCCAGGACGCCTCCCAGGTATCAAGGTTGCGGCCCACTGCGCAGATGATGTCGGCGCCCGCCTCAATCGCACGCGCCAATTCGGCCTCCGATGTAACCTCGACCACCACGTCGAGACCCTTGCCAGTGGCGAACTTCAGCAGGGTCTGCAGGCGCTCCTGGGTCAGCAATGCAGGCATGAGGTAGATGGCGTCCGCCCCCAGGATCTTGCTTTCCTCGACTTGGTATTCCTCGAAAATGAACTCGCGGCGGATCAGGGGCAGTTTCACCTGGGACCGGACCTCAGACAGGTGCTTGTCCTCGCCGTAGTAGAGGAACTTGTCCGTCGCCACGGAAAGCGCCCGTGCTCCGTTTTCGGCCAGACTCTTGGCGTGGGTGGAGGCCTTGTAGGTTTCGCGGACCTGGCCGCGGCCGGGATCCCCCCCTGCAACTTCACCTAAAATGGTGATTCCAGGCTGGCTGAGCTCTTCCTTAAGGGAGTGGTGACCCTTGTAGCCATCCTTCACCGCCACGGGGCCCCTCTGCTTCTTGATTTCCACATCAAGGGCCTTGAAGATGGCGACTTTCTTTAGCATTTCCAACGCTCCAAATCTCAGATACCTCGCTGCTGGCTCTATGGGGAAGATGATGGGCCGTTTTCCCTCTGATTCAACATGAAACCAGCGATCTGGATGAGGTCAACAGAGAAAAATGAAAAATCTTCATTTTTTTTGACGCTACCTCCTCCCCCCTACCCCATTCATTTCCCTCCATGGGGATCCCATCACATGCGGTTTCCCCTACCGCGGAGACACAGGATTCCCTCGCAGAAGGGGCGATTCACGCGACGACCAGGCGGTGCGAAGGCCCGTCACCAGCTGTTCTATAGCGCCTCGTCAGCCGTGTGGCCTGATCGGAATAGGTTGCCATCGTGGGCTTCCTTCCGCACGCTTGGAACCCTCCGCCTGCTACGATTCAATCCGTCCGCCCTCCCCAGGCGCCGTACCAGCGGCTCCGCGAGATTCTCCCGGAATGCTCATGAGGCTCCCCATGACCGTCCACGTGCTCGACCACCCACTCGTCCATCACAAGCTATCGCTCATCCGCGATCGGAAGACGCCAGGCAGCCTGTTCCGCGCGCTCATCGAAGAGGTCGGCCTCATCCTCGCGGTGGAGGCAACCCGCACGCTTCCTACCGAGTCCGTGGTCGTGGAGACTCCGCTGGAGCGCACCGGGACGCTGCGCCTCAAGTCGCTGGATCCCGTGCTCGTGCCGGTTCTGCGGGCGGGCCTCGGCCTTCTTCCTTCCTTCCTCCAACTGCTGCCCACAGCCAAGGTCGGCCATCTTGGGCTCTACCGCGATCACGATTCGCTGGTACCCGTGCCCTACTACCGCAACTTCCCCCCACTGCTCGAGGCCCGTCCTGTCTTCGTGCTCGATCCCATGCTCGCCACCGGCGGCAGCGCCTCGGAGGCCGTCAGGCAGCTGAAGGCCGCCGGCGCGATCAATCTTTCCCTGGTGTCGGTTCTGGCCGCGCCAGAGGGCCTGGAGCGGCTGCAGGGGGATCACCCCGACCTCACCATCATCGTCGGGGCCGTCGACCGCCAGCTGAACGAGAAGGGCTACATCCTTCCGGGGCTCGGAGACGCGGGGGATCGGCTGTTTGGTACCGCCTAGAACTAGAGCCCGGGGGTCTCCGACATCCCTTCGCCCTGGAACAACACGTGTTCCCAGGCCTGGCGGATATCACCCATCTGGGCCCGAACCGCCCTCAGGCGTGCGGCATCCCTCTGCTCCATGGCGGCAGTAATCTCCTGCTCCCACCAGCCGTAGAGCCGGACCAGGTTGTCCACCAGCTCCCCGCCCTGCTCATGATTCAGGCGCCGGTGGAGCTCCTTGAGGATGGCTTTGATCTTCCTGAGGAAGAGCCCCAGCTGGATTGAGTCCTGGCTGCCGATGGCCTCTTCGGCCTTCGCCAGGAAGCGTTGCGCCCCCTCAAGAAGCAGAACGACCGTATGCTCCGGAATCTCGGCCGGCTGGGCGGGTACAGTGGCTTCGGGGGGTTGTGGCGAGGGAGTCATAGCATCTCTATCCAATGGCTATATCGGCCAGCGGGTCGCCAAACCTGATTTAATTCACGCCTCGAATCGTAAAAGGTCAAGACCACTGCCTCGCGGCCGATCTGTGAGAGAAGAGATTTTAGGATGCGCATCTGGTCACACGGGGGTCGCAGGTGAACCCAAAGCATTTGAAGCTACTGAAAAAGGCCCAGGCTCTTGAATGCGCTGGGGAAGCCCCCGAAGCCGCCGGTGCCTACAAGGATTTTCTGGTGCTGGAGCCCAGGCATGCCGACACTTGGTCGGATTTTGCTGGACAGCTGATTCAACTCGATCAGCTTGACCAGGCCCAGGAGGCCTGTGAGAGGGCTCTTGGGCTCGAGCCGCAACACCTGTCAGCCCAAATCAATCTCGGTTGTGTCCTGATGCGAAGGGAGCGCTGGGCCGAAGCCGAGCGCCAATTCAAAGCCGCCTTGGCGGCAGACCCCAGCCGCATGGATGCGATGCTTTGCCTGGCGGAGTGCCTGCTCAACAAGAAGGATCTGGCCCAGGCGGGCATGGTGCTGGAGGAGACCCTTCATCCCAAGGCCATGGCTGGAATGTACACCCTGCTGAAATCCCGGCAGTCGCAACTCTGGTCCAGTCTCGGCCTGGCGTTGCTGGACATTCAGAAATTCGAGGAGGCCACACGCGCCTTCAACCTGGCCCTTCGGCTTGATGCCAAGAACCTCATGGCCAAGGCCAACCTTGGCTCCATCCTCATGGCGCAAGGCCGTCTTGACGAAGCCGAAAGGGTGGTGCGTCGGCATCTGGCCGAGCACCCAATGGATGTGAACGCTAGGCTCCTGCTGATTACCTGTCTGGCCAGGAAAGGAGAGCTGGACCTCGCCGACCAGGAGATTGCAACCGTCCTCCTGCAAGAGCCTGAAGATTTTATCGTCCACAAGAGCCTGACTGGGACCTACTACACCCTTGGCCACTGGGCTAAATACAGAGCAGAGATCACGCGGTACCGAAAGCTTGAGCCCGCTTCTGCCTATCTCGATTTCGAGGAGAGCCTGGTGGATCTCCTGTTCAGTGATATGCCGGGCGGCTGGGAACGCTACGAAGCGAGGCTGCAAATTCCCAAACTATTGCGGTTGGACCAGCGTGTCTTCCAGCAGCCAGCATGGTGCGGAGAATCCTTCACGGGCAAGACGCTCCTGCTCTGGTGCGAGCAGGGGTTCGGCGACTCCCTGATGTTCATGCGCTACCTGCCCATGGTGAAAGCACTGGGTGGTCGCGTCCTGTTCGAGGCCCAGGCCGAACTGGTGGATGTCGCGGCCACCTGCTCTGGTGTGGATCTGGTGATTCAAAGGGGTGTGCGGCCCCCTCCCTTCGATTTCCAGGCCTCCTTGCTGTCCCTGCCCTGGATCTTCCGGACGGAGCTCGCCACCATCCCCGGGGAGGTGCCCTACCTGGATGTCCCGACGGAGGTGCCCAACCAGCAGGCCCTCCTCGACTGCCTGGTGTTGGCCCAGGGCAGCACCAGGATCGGTTTGGTGTGGGCCGGCAGCCCCATCCATGGCCGAGACTATGAACGTTCGCTTCCTTCGGCGGCCCTGGCGCCGCTGGCGGATCTCCCAGGCGTGTCCTGGTTCAGTTTCCAGCTTGGCAAACAGGAGAACCCCCCACTGCCAAACCTGACTTCATTGGCACCCTTGCTGAAGAATTTCTCGGACACCGCCTATGCCCTGAGTGGCATGGATCTGTTGATCACGGTGGACACGTCCATCGCGCACCTGGCCGGGGCACTGGGCATACCGACCTTGCTGCTCCTGTCCTTCCAGCCGGATTTCCGCTGGCTGCTGGGACGAGACGATAGTCCCTGGTATCCCACCCTGCGCCTCTACCGGCAGCCGACCTACGGGGATTGGGAGACGGTCATCCAGCAGGTGGTCCTGGATCTTTCACAGGATCCATAGCGCCGGTGCCCAGGTTTCAGCGCGAACTCGCCCCATATCCGCGGAGGGCCCGACTGCCACGCTCCTGCGCCTCCAGCTCAACCCTCAAGCGCGCCAGTTCCTTGGCCATTTCCCCGCTCTTGGCATCCAGCCGGCGACCTGCTGCGTGGGCTCTTTCGGCGAGCTCCAGCCAGCCATCGCCCTTTTCCGCCTCGGCCAGCGCCGAACGAAATTCCGAATCCCAGCGGGTCAGCGCATCGGGGTCAGGCTCCCAGGCGGGGTCATTCAGCCAGGCTTCCATCCTTTCGACGGCAGCGCGGACCCCGGCATCACTCATACGACCTGGTCCCCAAGCTGAAGGCGAGCCTCTCCGCTGGCGGCCGTCTTCTTCTCATGGAACTGTTCCCAGGCCTGCCGGATCTCACCCATGCCACGGGCCACGGCTTCCAGGCGGGCCGTGTCTCTGGCCTTGCTGGCCACCATGATCTCCTTGGTCCACCACTCATAGAGGTTCTGGAGGTTCTGGGCGAGCTCACCTCCGGACTCGTGGTTCAGGCGGACGGTGGCTTCCATGATGACTTCCGAAACCCGGATGAAGCTTTTGATGGCGGCGGGCAGGTTGTCCTGGGTCAGGGCATGGATCGCCTTCCCCAGGTGGAGCTGCCCGGCCTCCATGATAAGGGCGGCCTGCTGTTCAGGCGTGGCACCCAGGATGCGCTGGGTCAGGTAGGTATTCGCAGATTTGGCATAAAGGTTCATGGTCGACTCACCTGCAAGTTCTTTCGGTGAACCCCTCACCGAGCATGAATACCGTTGGTTTTACTAGAAACCTCCGAGGGAGCCTCCAGCGGCCTTCATCCTGCCGAGGACGACCTCCATCTGGGCGAACTTCCTCTTCAGGGCTCCCTTCTCCTGGTTCAGCCGTGCCTGGGCCTGACCAATCTGCGAGGCCAGGTTGGTGTTCTGATTGACGATCTGAGTCAGCGTATTGGAGATCGTGCCCGCGGTCCCCGTGAACCCGGAGAGGAGGTCGATCGCCGATTGGGCCGCGCCTCGCGTCAAGCTCAGCTTGCCGGTTCCCGTGCCCGTGACCGTGAGGTTCAAACCGCTGAACTCCCCGGTGCCGACCAAGACCCCATCGCTGCCCACCTGGATCGGGCTGCTGGGGCTCCCCACCGGAATTCCGGCGACATCGTACTTGGTCAGGGTGCCCCACAGGGTGTTGTCCCCCACATTTCGGGTGACCTCAAAGCCCACCGTCCCCATGAAGGTGGTGGTGCCCGCGCTTTTGAAGGCCACGGCCTGGCTGGTGGAAGTCCCCGAGGCGGAGAAGAGGCGCTTGACGGCGGGCAGGTCGTTCGTCACGGCCGTCTGGAAGGTGGCCGTATTCAAGAACAGGCCCCCATCGGCCAGCGTGGTAATGCCCAGGCTCGCCAAGGACTTGTATGCCGAATCCTCGGGCATGCCGGCCGACTGGCCCGAGAGCGCGCTCTTGAGGCTGGCCATCAAGGCGCGCGAAGACGCATCATTCGAAAGGGGCGCTCGGGCGAAGCTGCCATCCGCATTCTTGGTGGCCGTGGAAGCCGTTCTGTAGTCCTTTACCAGTTGGTTGTACTTGGTAATGAAGTCCTGCACGGCAGCGGTGGAGCCGATCTTGTCGGCCGTCACGGTCAGGGTGGTCGTCCCGGTCTGCCCCCCCTGCTTGAGGTTGAAGGTCATGCCTTCGGCAGCGTCCTTGACGACATTGGTCGTGCGCGTGAGCGCCACACCGTTCAGGGTGAAGTTCGCATCGGTGGCGGCCGCGCCCGACAGGGTGGAAGTGAGCCCGCCGGTAATGCTGGTAGGCGTGGTGGGATTGTCCACGCTCCCCGCGAAGATCCCGAGGCTGTTCACGGCAGTGCTGCCATCGCCGGTGGTGATGTCGGCGAGGGTGATGTTGCCCTGGGTGGTCCCCGTTCCGGTGCCAGTCTCCTTGGCCGTCAGCACCAACTGGTAGCGGTTGGTGCCCTTCCCCATGTTGACGACGGTGGCCGTCACACCGGTGTCGGTCTGGGCGTTGATCTTGTCGCGCAAGCCATTCAGGTTGTTGGACGCCGCATCCAGGGAGATGACCGCGACCTTGCCATCCGTGCCCTGGAGGGCGAACTGGGCCGTGGTGCCCGTGAAAATGGCGGTGTCCATCGGGCTGGCGACCGCCAGATTGGTGGCCAGGCCAGCACCATCCAGAGTCGCCGAGATCCGCCCCTTGGTGGCCACGGTGTTGACCTTGATGTCGTAGTTGCCAGCTGCCAGCCCCGAGGCGGTGGCGAGCACATTGGTGTTGGTGGTATCGGTGCTGGTGACCGTGCGGTTGTTGAGCTTGTCGTAGAGGACGGAGAGGCTGAGACTGAGTGACTGGAGGCCGGTCCGCAGGGCCTGCAGGGCGGTGGTCTTCTTATCGTTCAGGTCTTTCTGGGCCTGCAGGCGGTTCATGCTGCCACTCTTCATGGCAACGATGGCATTGATCAAGGCATTGGTATCAATGCCGCTGCTGACACCACTCAGAGAATTCGTCGTCGAATCCGCCATGGCACACCTCGCTGTCTATGAAAGGCAGAACCCCTAGCCCTGCTTATCGACCAGCGTGCCCGAGGTCCCAGGCAAGCCTTCAGCTTCCCGCAGACGGCGGGACATCCCCAGAATCTCCTCCGAGGGTACCTGCATCAGCACCTGTCCGGTGCCCTGTTGAACCACCTGGAAGACGGTCCGACCGGTGCCGTCCTCCACCTGGAGCCGCAGCTCCGGACGAGCCTGCTGGAGGTGCTGGCCGACCTGCGCCGCTGCCTCTGCCGCGTTCCCCGCTTCCTGGGTTTGGGCGGGCGCGCCCTTGCTGGGGGTCTGCCGGGGGGCAGCCGCCCTTGGCGCGCTACTGGTCGCAATGATTGAATTACTACCTGAAATGGCTATCTCATTGACCATCACAAACCTCCTCCCCAGGGTCAAACAGCTGGAGGGGGCGGATGAACTCCGCCCCCCCCAGAAGTCATGAGCTGCCTACTTACCGGAAGAGGCCGAGAACCGACTGCGCGGACTGGTTGGCACTGCTCAAGGCGCTGACGCCAGCCTGCATCATGATCTGGAACTTCGTCAGGTTCGCCATTTCGGCGCCCATATCAGCACCCAGCCAGGCATCAGCCACACCGAGACTGGATTCCGCCGAGATGCCCTGGGTGTTCGCCGTGCTGAGAGCCGCGGACATGGCGGCTGCGTTGCTGACCTGATTGGCGGCGATATTGGTCAGGGCTGCAGCCGAGGTGGTGCCGCCCGCGGAGGTCTTCAGTGCCGTGTATTCCGCATCGCCCGTGGTGCCGGCGCCTTCCATTTCCGCCATGCGATAGGCGTCCTGGGTCTTCTGCGCGTTCGCACCGTCCGCGCCGAGGGCAACGAAGTAGTCGGCGTTGGCCTTTACGACTTGGGCGCCAGCATTGCGGGCCCCAGCCATGGCCGTGTTGCCGGCGATGAGACCAGCGGAATCGTCGCTGGCGTGGTTGATGCGCCGACCGGTGGTGAGCCGTTCGATGGCGGTGTTGAGGCCGATCTTGGTGACGCCAATCTGACGGCTGGCGGCCAGAGCAGGGATATTGGCCAGGATAGTAACCATTACATC
>JBBQEL010000042.1:0-30458 GCA_038320645.1 Holophagales bacterium
TGGGGCGCACACCTGGTGGGCCTCATCGGCGGCAACGGGCCCGCGCCGCAGTTGCGCCTGCTGGAGCGGCTGCGGGCCATCACTGCGAAACCCATCGTGCTGCTGCCGAACCCGGGCCTGCCCCGCCTGGTGGACGGCCGCCTCATGTACGGGGCCAGCCCTGAGTACCTGGGGGAGTTCGCCGGCCGGGCCCTGGCGGCCGGGGCCCGCGCCGTGG
Source organism: Holophagales bacterium (assembly GCA_038320645.1). Lineage (GTDB taxonomy): Bacteria > Acidobacteriota > Holophagae > Holophagales > Holophagaceae > Geothrix. Next base: position 218 of record JBBQEL010000042.1, read on the forward strand.
GTGGCTGCAGCGGCACGACGGCCGCCCACATCCGGGCCATGCGCAGCGCCTTCCGCCAGGAGCGTGCCTTCGTGCAGGCCGGTGGCGGCTTCGAGCTGAAGCCCCACGAGCAGCCCCAGCCCGAGTCCCCCTTCGCCTACCGCAGCCGCCTGAGCCTCAAGCTGGCCCAGGGCGAATTCGTGCATACCGTGGAGCTGGTGCCGCCCAAGGGGATGGAGTATGACAAGCTCGTGGCCAAAACCCGTCAGTGCCGGGCCCTGGGCGTGGATGCCATCAACGTGCCCGACGGCCCCCGCGCCATGGCCCGCATGTCCGCCCTGGCCACGGCCCTCATTATCGAGCAGCAGGTCGGTCTCGAAACGATCCTCCACTACGCCTGCCGCGACCGGAACCTGCTCGGCATGCAAAGCGACCTGCTTGGTGCCGCGGGGCTCGGCCTGCGCAACATCCTGGCCGTCACCGGGGATCCCCCCAAGCTGGGCCCGTACCCCCAGGCCACGGCAGTCTTCGACATCGATGCCATCGGCCTCGTGAACATGCTGAAGCGCCTGAACACGGGGCTTGATCTCGGCGGTGGCAGCATCGGCAAGCCCACTTCCTTCAGTGTGGGCGTCGGCGCCAATCCCGTGGCGCCGGATCTCGAACGCGAGAAGGACCGCTTCCGCTACAAGGTGGAAGCCGGCGCCCAGTGGGCCATCACCCAGCCCGTCTTCGACGCCGATAGTCTGTTCCGCTTCCTGGACTTCACGGAAGCACTGGATGGCAAGGGCGGCGTGCCCATCATCGCGGGCATCTGGCCGCTGAAGAGCCGGCGCAACGCCGAGTTCATGGCCAACGAGGTGCCGGGTGTCTTCATGCCACCCTCCGTGCTGGACCGCATGGCCAAATGGACCAGCTCAGAAGATCAGCTAAAGGAGGGCCTGGACATCGCCCGGGAGGTCATCGAAGCCATCCGGTCCCGGGTGCGTGGCCTTCAGCTCAGCGCCCCCTTCGGCCAGGTCGAACTGGTGGCACCGCTGCTGCCCAAGCCGGAGGCACCATGGTGAAGGTGCACTTCCTTCTCGAGGATCTGCTGGTGGAAGCGCCCTCCGGGACACCCCTGCAACGCATCGCGGATGCTGCCGGGGCGGACATCACCTTCGGCTGCCGCACGGGCTCCTGCGGCACCTGCCGTGTGCGGATCGCGGAAGGCCTGGCGCATTGCAGCGAACCCGGCTCCGAAGAACGCGACTTCCTCGCGGGCCTGGATGCGCCGCCCGATCAACGCCTGGCCTGCCAGGTGATGGTTCACGGCGATGTCGCCATCGACTACCTAGGACTCTAAAAATGAAACCGCGAATGGCGCGAATCGCCCTCCGGGCCTGCGAAGAAAGAACACGGGTGAAGGCTCCCGATGGGACGACACCCCGCCATCAACCCTCGTTTTTCTGCTTTTCATCTGCGCCCATTCGCGTCATTCGCGGTTAAAAGGCCTTCCATGACCACCCTCGACCTCCTCCTCCGCGATAAGGTGCTGCTGCTGGATGGCGGCATGGGGACGCAGATCTTCGCGCGCAAACCGACGGTGGAGGACTATGGCAGCGCGGCGCTGGAAGGCTGCGTAGATCTGCTCACGGAACGGCGGCCCCAGTGGATCCGGGAGATCCACGAAAGCTACTTCAAGGCCGGGGCCGACGCCGTGGAAACCAACACCTTCGGCGCGAATCCCCTGGTGCTGGGTGATTTCGGACTGTCGGACAAGGCCTACAGCCTCAATGTGCAAGCCGCCACCATCGCCAAGGAAGTGGCCCGCAGCTTTGATCGGCCCCGCTTCGTCATCGGCTCGGTAGGTCCCGGCACCAAGCTCATCACGCTGGGCCACGTGAGCTATGCCGACCTGCTCGCTTCGTACCGCGTGCAGATGGATGGCCTGGTGGACGGCGGCGCAGACGCCATCCTCATCGAAACCTGCCAGGACCTGGGCCAGATCAAGGTGGCCGTGCGCGCCGCCCGCGAGGCCATGGCTGCGAAGAAACGAAAGATCCCCCTCTGGGTGCAGGCCACGGTGGAAACCACGGGCACGCTGCTGGTGGGGTCCGACATCTCGGCGGTGCTCACCAGCGTCGAACCGCTGGGCATCGATGTGCTGGGCCTCAACTGCGCCACTGGCCCCGACGAGATGCACCAGCATCTGCAGACGCTGTCTGAATCCAGCCCCTTCGCCATCAGCTGCCTCCCCAACGCGGGGCTCCCCCTGAATGTCGGCGGCCAGGTCGTATACCCGCTTGATCCCGCGGGCTTTGCGCCCAAGGTGCTGCACGCGGCCGCCGAGTTCGGAATCGCCATCCTGGGCGGCTGCTGCGGCACCACCCCCGATCACATCCGCGCACTTGCGCCGGGCGTGGACAAGCTGAACCCGCCCAAGCGCTCGCCAACCATGGAGCGCAGCGCCGCCAGCCTCTACCAGAGCGTGGCCCTGAAGCAGGAGCCGGCGCCCCTCATCGTGGGCGAACGGACGAATGCCAACGGGTCGAAAAAGTTCCGCGATCTGCTGGCCGTCGAAGACTGGGACGGCATGATCACCCTGGCCAAGGAGCAGCAGCGAGAGGGCGCCCACCTGCTGGATCTCTGCGTGGCCTACGTAGGCCGCGACGAAGTGCGCGACGCCGACGAACTGCTTAGCCGCCTCGTCTCCCAGATCACCCTGCCCCTGATGATCGATAGCACCGAGTTTCCAGTCATCGAAAAGGCCCTGCAGCGGTCCCCGGGCAAATGCGTCATCAACTCGATCAATTTCGAGGATGGCGACGCCAAGGCCAGGGCCGTTCTCGAGCTGTGCAGGACCTACGGCGCCGCAGTGGTGGCGCTCACCATCGACGAGCGCGGCATGGCCAAGAGCCGCGAGCAGAAACTGGAAGTGGCCAAGCGCCTCCATGCCCTGGCCGTGGGGGAATATGGCCTCGATCCCGGCGACCTCATCATTGATCCCCTGACCTTCACCCTGGGCAGCGGCGATGAGGAGTTCCGGGGATCAGCCCTGGAAACCCTGGAGGCCCTGAAACTCATCAAGGCCCAGTTGCCCGGGGTGATGACGATCCTCGGCGTGAGCAATGTGAGCTTCGGCCTGAATCCCGCCACCCGCCATATTCTCAATGCCCTGATGCTCTACCACGGCGTGAAGCACGGCCTCGACATGGCCATCTTCAACGCCTCGAAGGTGATCCCGGTGGCCAAGATCGACCCCGAGGACCGGCGCATCTTCGAGGATCTGATCTTCGACCGGCGGAGCGAGGGCTACGATCCGCTCAAGGCCATCCTGGCCCGCTTCAGCGACCGCAAGGCCGCAGCCCAGGAGGACCACCGCATCGACCTGCCTGTGCTGGAGCGCCTCCGCCACGGGATCCTCGATGGCGAAAAGCAGGCGATCCTGGCCGATGTAGACGAGGCCCTGCAGGAACACGATCCGCTGAAACTCATCAACGAAGTGCTGCTCAGCGCCATGAAAGTGGTGGGCGAGCGCTTCGGCGCCGGCGAGATGCAGCTGCCCTTCGTGCTGGAAAGCGCCGAAGCCATGAAGGCCGCCATCAAGCGCATCGAGCCCCACCTGCCCAAGGAGGCCGACTACCAGAAGGGCCGCATCCTCCTGGCCACCGTGAAGGGCGATGTCCACGACATCGGCAAGAACTTGGTGGACATCATCCTCAGCAACAATGGCTTCGAGGTGAAGAACCTGGGCATCAAGCAGCCCATCGAGGCGATCCTCAAGGAGCTGGAAGCCTGGCCCGCCCAGGCCATCGGGCTGTCGGGCCTGCTGGTGAAGTCCACGGTGATCATGAAGGAGAACCTGCACTTCATGCAGGAGCTGGGGCTCAAGGTGCCCGTGATCCTCGGTGGTGCCGCCCTCACCCGGGAGTATGTGGAAGGCGATTGTCGGCGCACCTACTCAGGCCCGGTCTACTACGCGGAGGATGCCTTCGAGGGGCTGCGGCAGATGCAGGCCATCGTGGCGGGTGTGCTCGGCGACGTGGCTCCGGCTCCAGCCGCGATGGCGGCTGGAGATATAAAAATACTCAGGCGCGGTGACGCGGCTGTGCCGCTGACCACGCTTGGGCAGAGCAGCTGGGTGCGGCACGAGGCGCCCCCGCCGACACCGCCGTTCTGGGGCCTGCGCGAGCTGGTGGACGTGCCGGTGGACCTCTTCGAACACCTGGATGCGTTCGCGCTGATCCGCAACCGCTGGGGCTTCGCCCAGGGCAGCCAGAGCGACGAAACCTTCGCCGCAGTGCTGCGGGACAAGGCCGTCCCGCAGCTCGTGCGGTGGAAGGAACGGTTCGCGGCCGATCCGCTCTTCCAGCCCAAGGCCCGCTACGGCTACTTCCCCGTGCGCGCCGAGGGCGATGCCCTGCGGGTGTTCGATCCGGCGGATCCCGCGCGCTCCCTGGCTCTGATCGCCTTTCCCCGCCAGGCCGCGGGACGGCGCCTCTGCATCGCGGACTTCTTCCGGGCCGATGCCACTGACGTGTTGGCCCTGCAACTCGTCACGCTCGGGCAGGCCGCCGCCGATCATGCAGCCAAGCTCTACAAGGAGGATGGCTACGCGGACTACTTCGCGTTCCACGGCCTCGCCACGGAACTCACCGAAGCCTACGCCGAGCGCGTCCACGCCCGCATCCGGCGGGAGCTGGGCATCGCCGCCAAGGACCTGCCCGGCCGGGCCCTCTTCGCCCAGGGCTATCAGGGCTCCCGCTACTCCTACGGCTACCCCGCCTGCCCGGACCTCGAAGAGAACGGCCCGATCCTGGACCTCCTGCGCGGCGCCGAGATCGGCGTCCACCTCAGCGACTCCCACCAGATGGACCCCGAATACACCACCAGCGCCCTCGTGGCCTGGCACCCGCAGGCGCGGTACTTCTCGGTTTGAATCTTCCGGGGGGCCCGTTCCAAGTGGCCCGAGGTCACTCCGCCCCGAACCGGCAGGACAGGAGGATCGCCCCGTAGGAAGTGGCGCGGTCCTTCGCCGCCTGGGCCCCGCTGGTACTCAGGGTGACGTAGTGGTAGGCCCCCTCCACGGCCCAGTGGCGGGACCACTGGAAGCCGGTGCCCAGTTTGAAGCCGGGGCGCCCGGACTGGGTGATCACGCGGTAGTCGCCGGGACCATCGGGAGGCAGCAGTCCGGAGTGGAACTCGTAGGTGCCCTCCACCCGGTTCAGGGTGAGCCCGCCCACCGTGTAGAAGGTCCGCTCCCCGCGGCGAACCAGATGCCACACCCAGTCCAGCGCCCATTGGCGGTTGGCGAAGGCGCCGCTTCCAGCGCTGGCGCGGTGGTAGAGCACCCGCACGCCGTGCCGGGCATTAAAGGACCGCTCCAGCCCGAAATCCCACGCCGTGGACAGGCCGCTCAGGCCCAGGAACTCGCTGGTGGTGGGCCATTCCCGCATGGGTGCATTCTGATCAGTGGGTTTCCGCCAGTTCGAATCCGCCAGTTCGCACAGACCTCCCTGGATCTGGAACTGGAGGGCCTGGCCATGGGCGAGGGTGCTTACGATGCCTGCAACTAGCACCTTTTTCAATTGGTTCAGGCATTCCACGGGCGCATCCTGATTGATGATACGGCGGGAAGCTAATGATCTTCGCTCCGAGTGGCCAGCACGCTAGGCCAGTATCACTTTCACAACAGGGGTTGCATCCCCTGGTCCGGGACGCTACCTTTCTTCACCGGCCCTGAGGGGTCGTTTTCATCGAGATCCTTGTCAGTTCCATAGCGAGTTATCCAGAAAGGTGGAGGGACGGGCCCTGTGAAACCTTGGCAACCTGCGAAAGCAAGGTGCCAATTCCTGCCGTGAGCGATCGCGGAGAGATGTCGAGCTGTGTCGAGCTGATACACGCGTCGAAGGGGCCCGAGTAATCGGGCCCCTTTGGCGTTTTTTCTACTCCTGGACTTGCTTGGACGATGAGGCCTCGGCCTTCTCAATTCCCCGTTCTCAGGAGACGCCATGAGCGCCACCCCCCGCACCCCCCGCTTCGAAACCCTCGCCCTCCACGGGGGCCACACCCCGGACTCGGATACGAAGAGCCGCGCCGTGCCCATCTACCAGACCACAAGCTACGTGTTCGACAGTGCCGAGCACGGCGCCAACCTCTTCAATCTCTCGGTACCCGGGAACATCTACACCCGGATCATGAACCCCACCACCGCCGTGCTGGAGCAGCGGGTGGCCCAGCTGGAAGGCGGCATCGCCGGGCTGGCAGTGGCCTCGGGCCAGGCGGCCATCACGCTGACCCTCACCACCCTGCTGCGGGGTGGCGACCACATCGTGGCGGGCGATAACCTCTACGGCGGCACCTACAACCTGCTGCACCACACCCTGCCCCGCACCGGCATCACCACCACTTTCGTGGACTCGAAGAACCCCGAAGCCTTCCGTGCCGCCATCACGCCGCAGACCCGCGCCATCTACATTGAAGCCCTCGGCAATCCCAAGCTGGACGTGCCCGAGTTCGAACTCATCGCCGCCATCGCCAAGGCCGCGGGCATCCCCCTCATCGTGGACAACACCCTGCCCAGCCCCTACCTGCTGAACCCCATCGCCCTGGGCGCGAACATCGTGGTGCACAGCGCGACGAAGTTCCTGGGCGGCCATGGCACCTCGGTGGCGGGCGTCATCGTGGATGGTGGCACCTTCAATTGGGCGAACGGCAAGTTCCCCGAGTTCACGGAGCCCTTCGCCGCCTACCACGGCGCCGTGCTGGCGGACCTCGCAGGCCCGGCGGCCTTCATCACCAAGGCCCGCATCGAAGGCCTACGTGACACCGGCGCCGCGCTGAGTCCCTTCAACGCCTTCCTCATCCTCCAGGGCATCGAGACCCTGCACCTCCGGCTCCAGCGCCACGGCGAGAATGCCCTGGCTCTGGCCCAGTGGCTGCAGCAGCACCCGAAGGTCGCCTGGGTGAACTACCCCGGCCTGCCCGACAATGCCAACCATGCGGCCGCCACCAAGCATTTCCGCAAGGGCGCCGGGTTCGGCGGCATCCTCACCTTCGGCGTCAAGGGCGGCCTGGCGGCCGGCAAGGCGGTCATCGACGCGGTCGAAGTCTTCTCCCGCCTGGCCAACGTGGGTGACGCCAAGAGCCTCATCATCCATCCCGCCAGCACCACCCACCAGCAGCTCTCGGCGGCCGAGCGCGAGGCCACGGGCGTCACCGAGGACCTGATCCGCTTGTCCGTGGGGCTTGAACACATCGGCGATCTGATCGAGGATCTGGAACTCGCCCTGACGAAGGCCTGAGGACCCTCACCATGCCCGTCACCGTCCCCGCATCCCTGCCTGCCCGCGGCGTGCTCGAGGCGGAGAACGTCTTCCTCATGGACGAACTCCGCGCCCTTCACCAGGACATCCGGCCGCTCCGCATCGCGATCCTCAACCTGATGCCCACCAAGGTGGCCACGGAAACCCAGCTCCTCCGCCTGCTCGGGAACACGCCCCTGCAGGTGGAGGTCACCCTGCTGCACATGGCCTCCCACGATTCGAAGAACACCTCGGCGGAACACCTGCTGGAGCACTATGTCTCCTTTGCCGAAGTGCGCCACCAGAGCTTTGACGGCCTCATCATCACCGGGGCCCCGGTGGAGCAGCTGCCCTTCGAAGCCGTGGACTACTGGGAGGAACTCGCGGAGCTGCTGGACTGGGCGCGGACACACGTGTTCTCCAGCCTGTTCATCTGCTGGGGGGCGCAGGCCGGCCTGTACCGCTACTACGGGGTGCCCAAACACGCCCTGCCCGAAAAGATGTTCGGTGTCTTCCCCCACCGCGTGAACGCCCGCCATGAGCGGATCGTACAGGGCTTCGACGATGTGTTCTTCGCGCCGCATTCGCGCCACACGGAAACCCGCCGCGAGGACATCCTGGCGGTGCCCGGCCTGGTGCTCCTGGCCGAGTCGGAGGCAGCGGGGGTGTATCTGGTCCAGTCCGCGGATCGCCGGCAGGTCTTCGTCACGGGCCATTCGGAGTACGACTCGGGCACCCTCCAGGGCGAGTACGCGCGGGACCTCGGGAAGGGCCTTCCCATCGACGTCCCGCGCAACTACTTCCCCGGGGACGATCCCTCCCGCGAGCCCCAGGTCCTCTGGCGGGGCCACGCCAACCTGCTGTTCTCAAACTGGCTGAACTACTCCATCTATCAGCCGCTTTCGCGGCTTCCCGCGCCCTCGCAGGAATCCTGCAGCGGACGCGGAGATGGAGCCTCTGTCTACCAGGAGGCACCCTACGAGCTGGGCCAGCTCCCCATTGAGGGGGAAGCGCGATGAGCCTGAAGGTCCTCAAGTTCGGTGGCAGTTCCGTGGGCAGCGCCGAGGCCCTGCTGCGCGCGGCAGCCATCGTCCGCGAAGAGCTGCCTGCGGGCGGGCTCGTGGTGGTGTCGGCCCTCAAGGGCACCACGGATCGCCTTCTGGAGGCCTGCGCCGCCGCGGGCCGGGGTGATCTTCCCGCGGCCCAGGCCATCCAGCAGGCCATTCAGGAGCGCCATCACGAAGTGGCGGCCACACTCGGTCTGCTCGACATGGTCCGCGGCGCCTGGTTCCCCCTCTTCGAGCGCCTGGACCAACTGCTCACGGGCATGGCCATGCTGGGCGAGGCCACCGCCCGGGGCCGCGATTCGGTCCTGGCCGTGGGCGAGACCCTCTCCGCCAACCTTGCGGCCCATTGCTTCAACGCCCCTTTTCACGATGTCCGCGAGGTCATGAAGACTGACGCCCGCTTCGGCAAGGCCAGGCCCCTGCTCGAAGCCTTGCGCGCCGCAGCCGGGCCTTGGCGCGCAGCCCTGGCCGGTGGCGCCCTCTGGGTGACCCAGGGCTTTCTCGGTTCCTCGCCCGAAGGCCACACCACCACCCTGGGCCGAGGGGGCTCGGACACGAGTGCCTGCCTGCTGGGCGAGGCCCTGGCGGCGGACGAAGTACAGATCTGGACAGATGTGGACGGCGTGCTCACCGCCGATCCCAGCCTGGTGCGCGAAGCCCGACCCATCCCCCAGATGAGCCTGGGCGAGGCCGAGGCCCTCAGCGCCTTCGGCGCCAAGGTGCTGCACGCGGATTCCCTGGCCCCCGGGGGCCGGGCGGGCTTCCGCCTGGTGGTGGCCAACACGCTGCGGCCCGGCGCCTCCCGCACGGTGATCCTGCCCGTGCCTCCCCTCCGACCCGCGGGCGCCGTCACCTCCGTGGCCTACAAGGAAGGCATCAGCCTGCTGCGCTTCCCCGCCTCAGCCGGCCTGGAACCACCGCTGGAAGCCGCCCGCAGCCTGGAGGAGGCCGGAGCCCTGCGCTTCGGCCTGATCTCGAGCCCGGCGGGAACCCTGCTGGCGGTGCGGCCGGAAACCCACGCGGCCGCCGAGGTGCTGGGAAGCCTGGCGGCTTCGGGCATCGCCTGCGAATCCGGCTGGGCCGTGGTGGCGCTGGTGGGCGAGGGCCTGCGGGCTGATCCCGTCGCGGCGCTGCGCCATCTCGCCGCCCTGGGCCACGAGCCCGTGGGGGGCCTGCTCACCGGCAGCAGCACCGTCTCCATCGCCTTTCTGGTGCCCGAATCCCGGTTGGGGGAACTCATTCCCCGCCTGCATGACCGCTGCGTGCTCAGCCCTGCTGCAGCAGCCAAGTCGTGAGCCGCAGGTGGAAGCTCTCTGGATTTTCCAAATCGGTCGAGCGCAGGCGCGCCGGATGATCCGGGCTCCCCACGACCAGGCCGAGAGAATCCAGCGCGTTCGGCAACCGCTGGCCGCCGGGCAGCGACCAGAGGGCCCCGCGGCGGTCGGCAGGGGCGGGCTCCGTGTCTTTCCGCCGCTCCGCCTGCTCCTCCTGAACCATGGCTTTCTCCCGTAGAATCCAAAAGATAGGTCTTTCGATCGCCATCGCCACCTGTGATTTCACCGGACCCTGGAGGCCCCATGTCCCGCAGCATCCTCATCACGGGCGGGTCCCGCGGCATCGGCCGGGCCTGCGCCCTCCACCTCGCCCAGGCGGAGGCAGCCCATCTGATCCTGCTGGGCCGGGATCCGGCGGCGCTGGCCGAGACCGCCGCAGCGGTCCGACTGGCCGGGGGCACCGCCGAAACCCACCTGGCCGACGTGACGGATCGCCTATGCCTCGGGGAGATTGCCCGGAATCTCGGCCCCCTGGATGGCCTGGTGGCCGCGGCGGGCATCTCTGGCATGACCCCGGTGGATGGAGCATCGGATGCTTTCTTCGACGAGCTCCTCGCCACCGATCTGACGGGGCCCTGGAATACCGTGCGGGCTTTCCTGCCACGCCTGGGCTCCGGCGGGCGCATCGTGCTGGTCTCCAGCGTCCTGGGCCGCTTCGGCGTACCGGGCTATGGCGCCTATTGCGCCGCCAAGCATGGCCTCATCGGGCTGGCCAAGGCCCTGGCCCTGGAACTGGTGGACCGGGGCATCGTGGTGAACGCCGTGGCGCCGGGCTGGGTGGACACGGCCATGGCCCAGACCGGCATCCGCCAGATCGCCGCGGCGACCGGGCAGACCGAGGCCCAGGTCCGCGCCGGGGCCGAGGCTGCGGTGCCCGTGAAGCGCTTCTTCCAGCCCGAAGAGATCGCCCATGGCATCGCCTGGCTGCTGAGCCCAGCCAACACCATGCAGGTGGGCCAGTGCCTGAACCTGGATGGCGGCGTCGTGCAGTCCTGAAGTGACTGGGCGTCCTGCCTCCTCAACCTTCGCGAAGCACCTCTATTGCGCCAAACTGCGGGCGTGCGAGGACCTGGTAGGAATTACTTCGTCCGGACCGGGAAGGGCGGTCGCTTGAGCTTCTGTGGCGGGTTCTTCTTCAGCTCGGCCTGTATCAGTTCGATGGCCTTCTCCAGCTGGGGATCCCGACCGGCGATGATGTCCTTGGGCAGCTGTTCGACCTCGATGTCCGGCGCCACACCTTCGTTCTCCACCACCCAGCCCTGCTCGGTCCAGATGGCGAGATTGGGGGCCGTGATGTTGCCACCATCCATGAGGGTGGGGAAGCCGAGGATGCCCACCAGTCCGCCCCAGGTGGGGCGGCCCACGAGCGGGCCCAGGTTGAACTTGCGGAACATCCAGGGGAGGAGGTCGCCGCCGGAACCCGCAGTCTCATCCACCAGCATGACCTTCGGGCCCTGGATGGAGGCCTGGGGCGACTTCAGATCCTGGCCGTAGCGCATGGCCCACATGGCGATGAAGGGCCGGCGCAGCAGGTCGATGTAGTAGTCGGCGACCTGGCCGCCGCCGTTGTAGCGCTCGTCGATGATCACGGCGTCCTTCTGGGCCTGGGGATAGAAATAGCGCTTGAAGTAGGTGTGGCCGAGGTTGGTGGTATTCGGCACGTAGACATAGGCCACGCGCCCCTCCGTGGCCGCCTGGACCTTGCGGAGGTTGCCCTCCACCCAATCGCGGTTGCGGAGCGCGGCCTCGCTCTCGACCGGTACGACGGTCACGGTGCGCACGTCCTTGCCTGCGGCATCGTTGCCCACCGTGAGCTCCACCAGCTTGCCGGCGGTGTTCTCCAGCCGCGCAAACAGGTTCTCGGGCGCTTTGAGGTCGCGGCCGTTGATGGCCAGCAGGTAGTCACCGGGCTTGACGTTCACGCCGGGTTCCGTCAGCGGCGAGCGCAGTTCGGGACTCCAGTTGAGGCCCCCGAAGATCTTCGCGAAGCGGTAGCGGCCGTTGGCCACTTCCAGATCCGCACCCAGCAGTCCGCCGGGAATCGCCTTCCCCGTGTCGGGCAGATCACCGCCGCCGCCGCGGTGATGGCCGACGGCCAGTTCCGAGCACATCCACTGGATCACCCGGTTGAGGTCGGCGCGCGTGGCGACATCGGGCAGGAAAGCCGCGTATTTGGCTTTCATCGCCTTCCAATCGGCCCCGTGCATATTGGGGGCGTAGAAGAAGTCGCGGTTGATGCGCCAGACTTCGTCGAGGATCTGGGCCCATTCCTGCCGGGGCTCGACTTTCACCTGGATGGTTTCCAGGGCCAGCTTGCCCTTGCCGGGTTCCGGCTTGCCGGTGGTCGGGAGGACGGTCGCCACCTCCTTCAGGCGGTACATGAGCTTTTTCCCGTCCGCCGACAGGCTGTAGCCATCGGCCTTCTCCACCAGCACGGTTTCTTCGCGCTTCTTCAGGTCGAAGCGGCAAAGCGCCATGGCTTCGCCCCGGTTGAAGCGGTTCATGCCGCCGGACTGGCGGCGGTAATAGAGGGCTCCCTCCTCGCCGGCCTCCAGGTCCGCGAAGAAGGCGGTCTTGGCCGCTTCGATGGGAAGGATGCGCTCGGCCAGTCCGTCGAAGTCGATGCGGACCTTGACCTCGGCCTTGCCGTTCTTCTTCTCCTCAGGCTTGCCGGGACCGGCCTCCTCGTCGCTCTCCTTCGCCAGGGGCGACGGGGTGTCCTTGGCCAGCACCAGGAGGTAGAGGTTGCCGCGCATCAGGGCATCGGCATTGGACTGGGCGAACCAGTCCCGCACGGGCCCGGCCTCGGTGCTGGCAGTGAAGTAGAGATACTTGCCGCTGCGGTCAAATGCGGGGTCGCCCGCATCGGCCAGGCCGTCCGTCAGCGCGGTGGACTTGTCCTCCTCCACGGCGTACACGTGGATGCGCTGCAGGCCAGAGTCGGTGTTGCGGGTGTAGGCGAGGAAGCGGGAATCCGGCGACCAGCTGTGACTGAGCGTCGGTGTGGGCGTGTAGAGCACCTCGGCGGACACGGCCTTCACCGTCCCGCTGGCGATATCGAGCAGGTGCAGGGCGTGGGCGTTGTCGGTGAAGGCGAGCTTCTTCCCGTCGGGTGACCACTTGAGGCTCTCGTAGAAGCCCGCGCCCTTCAGCGCGAAGGTGCGGATCCCGCCCTTGCCGTCCTGGCCCTGGAGCTTCAGCGCATACTCGCCGCCGGCATCGGAGAAGTAGGCGATGGCCTTCCCATCCGGCGACCAGGCGGGATTCCGCTCGTGGGCGCCCGGTGTATTCGTGAGGTTGCGCGAATCGCCCTTCTCGGCCGGGATGCTCAGGATCTCGCCCCGGAATTCCAGGGCCACGCGATTCCCCGAGGGCGACAGATCAAGGTTCCGGGCCCACTTGGCGCCAGTGGCCCAACGGCTGCGCGTCTCGGGCAGATCCGCGGCGATGGCCACTTTTAGGCGGGTGCTGTGGCCCGAGGCCAGGTCAAACCGGTGCAGCCAGCCGGCCTGCTCGTAGACGATCTGCCCGGCGCCATGGCTGGCGGCCTGGATGGGGAAATCCTTGTGCTGCGTGAGCTGGGCCACTTGCTTCGAGGCCGGGTCGTAGCTGAATAGGTTGAACTCGCCCGCCCGGTCCGACACGAAGTAGATCCTGCCGGCGATCCACATGGGATCGATGTCGTTGCAGCGGCCCGCCGGCTGGGGGATCTGCACCACCTCGTGATCCTTGACCCGGTAGATCCAGAGCCGCGAGGCCGTGCCGCCGCGGTAGTGCTTCCACTGACGGAAGGAATCCGATAGCGGGTTGTAGACGATGTGGCTGCCGTCTGGCGAGTAGGTGGCCCGGGCGGCATTGGGGATGGGCAGTTTCACAGGCACGCCGCCGGCCAGGGGCACCGTGAACAGCTGGGTGAACCGGGTGGTGTGGACCGAGCGCCCCGAGGTGAAGAGCACCGCCTTGCCATCCGGCGTCCAGTCCTGCACCAGGTCTGCGCCGGGGTGCCAGGTGAGGCGCCGGGCCTCGCCGCCTGCGGCCGGGATCACCCAGACATCGGCGTTCCCCTCCTGCGCCGAGGTGTAGGCGATCCAGGTGCCGTCCTGGCTGAAGCGGGGCGTCCCCAGGCAGCCACCGCGGGTGGTGAGGCGCTGGACGGCGCCGCCATCCGGCCGGCAGGTCCACAGATCACCGGCGTACAGAAAGGCCACCTGGCGGGCGCTCAGAGCGGGCTGGGCCACCAGCCGGGTGTCCTGGAGATCCACCGCCGAGAGCGGCTGGACGAAGACTGCGGCCAGCACCAGGGCCAGGGGGGTCAGGGAAAAGGGACGGAGGGTCATGGACGGTCCTTCCATAGCAAGACGAGGTATGAGGTGGAGACCTCCACCATGCGCCTGCGTCCGGTCGCCGGTCAAGACGGTCCGCAGCCCGGTAGGCTGGAGGTCCCCCGTTCCGGAGCCCCCATGCCCCTGCTCGACGCCTCCCGTAGCATCCTCGTGGTCATTGATTTCCAGGGCAAGCTCGTCGACATGGTGCATCGCCCCGCCCTGGTGCTGGAGACCACCCGCCGGTTGCTGAAGCTGGCGGATCTCTTTGCGGTGCCGGTGGTGCTGACGGAGCAGTACCCCAAGGGCATCGGGCCCACCGAGGCCAGCATCCGCGAGGTCTTCGACGGGTTGGCCACGCCGACCTACTTCCTGGACAAGACCGCCTTCGGCTGCTGCGGCGATGCGGGCTTCGAAAGCCTGCTCCTGCGGGCCCAGCCCTGTCTCGCCCCGAGGCAGCGGCAGATCGTGGTGGCCGGCATCGAGGCCCATGTCTGCGTGCTGCAGACGGTGCTGGAACTGCTGGCCTCGGGTCACGAGGTGCACCTCTGCTGGGACGCGGTCAGTGGCCGGGGCGAGGAATACCGCCAACACGCACTGGAGCGCATGGCCGCCGCCGGAGCCACCCTCACCAACCACGAATCCGTGGCCTTCGAATGGGCCCGGGACAAGAACCATCCCGCCTTCAAGGCGGTGTCGGCCCTGTTGAAAGCGGGACAACCCCGAGCCTGAGCGCAAGACCCGGTGGCCGAGGCTGACTCAGTGCGGCACCATGGGGTGGTGCATGCCTGATCGTCTTTCGTTGCCGCACTGAGATTGGAAGGGATTTCGTCCATGAAGATGATTGCGGTCCTCGCCGTGATCGGCCTCGTTGCCGGCCTCGCCTGCGGGGGCCATGACGATGACGACAAGAACAACGCGCTGATGGCCCCGGGGCAGAATTGCCGGAGCTGTCATGGCTCGTTCACAGTGGCCGGCACGGTCTTCGGCTCCGCCACCGCGGACACCGGCAGCGGCTTGGCCGGAATCACGGTGATCATCACCGATGCCAATCAGGTGGACACCACCCTCACCACCAACGCAGCGGGGAACTTCTTCACCCAGAACGCGCTGGCCCTGCCGCTCAAGAAAGCTGCGGTGATGCGCAACGGTCAACGCACCGAGATGAGCGGCGTTCCCGAAGGCGCCTGCAACCACTGTCACACCCAGCCGCCTGTCGCCGGTGCCGGCGGGCGCATCTACGCCCCATAGGCGGCGTCATGTCCCGCATCCAAGGCCTGCCCGTCCCCGCGCTGTTCCCGGAATCGGGGCCCGTCTCCGTGATGCTGTTCGGCGAAGCCCCGGGCCCCCGGGGCGCGGACCAATCCGGCCTCCCCTTCTGGGGTGACGGCGCGGGCATCACCGTCTACCGGGCGCTGGCGGCCACGGGCCGCGCCGAGGTTCCCGAAGCGGCCTGGGAGGACTGGGATGGCGCCCGCTTCAAGGCTCTGGGCCTAGCCCCCCGCCTCCACGGAACGGCCCTCAGCAACGCCTATCCCGCCTGTCCGACCAAGGACGGCGCGCACTTCCACGCCCCCTCGAACCGGGAGCTGCTGGCCCCCGCGAACCTCGCCCGGCTGTCTGCCGAACTGGCCCAGGCCGCCACGGGGGGGACTTCGCCCTTGCGCATCATCGCCTTCGGCAAGCGGGCCGAGTGGATCCTGACCCGCCTAGTGGCGGTGCCGCCCCTGGACCTCCACGCCCTCCCCCACCCCAGCGCCCAGGGCCTGCTGCAGGGGGCGCCGAACCGGGGGAAGGGGCTCAGGCTCGCGGACCTTCGCGACGCCTGGCAGGGGAACCTCCAGGCTCTGCTCGAAGGTTGAGCGCCGGAGCTGAACACCCACTTGTTCCCCGAGATACCCTGATGCAAAGTCCCGGGCACGACCCGATGGCATTCCCGACGTCTGCAAAGGGGCTGGACCGATGAAGCTGCCTGCGAAGTTATTGACCGGTTTCCTGCTCGGCGTGGCGCTCGGGCTCGTCGGCCACTACGGCTTCCCGCTCAAGGCCTTCCCCGCAATGCGGTGGGTGACGGACGCCATGACCCTAGTCGGCTCGGTGTGGCTGCGGATCATCTTCATGGTGGTCGTACCCCTGATCGGCGCGGGTCTTGTGCTGGGCGTCTTTGAACTCGGCAAGGGGAGGAAACTCGGCAAGGTGGCCCTCCGCTCCATCTCCTACACCGTCCTGTTCAGCTTCGTGGCGGTGCTCATCGCAGTGGCCCTGACTTCGCTGTTGAAGCCCGGCACCGGCATCAGCTTCGACCGCGCCGCCTTGGCACAGAACCAGGCTGTCATCGCCATCCAGAAATCCGTGGCGGCCACCCAGGGGAAGCCCTGGTACCAGTACCTGGTCGACCTGCTGCCGCAGAACCCACTGGACGCCGCGGTGCGCGCCTTCCAGGGGGAGATCGTCTCCTACATGTTCTTCTGCCTCTTTTTCGGCTTCGCCCTCAGCCTGACCGTCTCTGATAAGGAGAATGCCCTCGTCCGCGGACTTGAAACGGTCTTCGACACCTCCCTCAAGGTCATCGAGATCGGCATGAAGCTGGCACCCGCCGCCATCTTCTGCATCATCTTCAAGACCGTCTACGCCCTGGGCGGGGGGTTCCTGGGCAATGTGGCGCTCTATGCAGGCACGGTTGTGCTGGGGCTCCTGATCCAGCAGTTCGTGGTGTATGCCGGGGCCCTGGCCCTCATCGGCCGGACCAATCCCTGGGTGTTCTTCCGGCAGTGCAAGGCGGTCTATCTCTATGCCTTCTCGACGGCCTCCTCCAACGCCACCCTGCCCCTCTCCCTGGAGACCGCCGAGCACGGCCTGAACCTGCCCCCCAGAATCGCCCGCTTCGTGCTGACCGTCGGGGCCTCCGCCAACCAGAACGGCACCGCCCTGTTTGAAGGCGTCACGGTGCTCTTCCTCGCCCAGGTCTACGGGATCAACCTGTCCCTGGAGAGCCAGGTGGTGGTCGTGCTCCTCTCCGTCCTGGCCGGGATCGGCACGGCCGGCGTCCCCGGAGGCTCCCTTCCGCTCATCGTGGTGCTCCTGGTGCAGGTGGGCATCCCCGCCGAGGGCATCGGCCTGATCCTGGGGGTGGATCGGTTCCTGGACATGTGCCGGACCGCCCTGAACGTATCGGGGGACCTGGTCATCGCCAAGCTGGTCAGCGTCAGCGAATTGGAAAGGCCGCTCGCGCCGCCTTAACAATTCTTAACAACCGGGTCTTCATTTCACCCCCTAAGCTGGGGGCTCCCCCTGTGGGGATCTTTCACAGCTTGGAGGCTCCATGCCCTTCTCTCGTCGATTCATGCTGCCCTTGTTTGGGGCTTTGGCATTTACGCTGGTGGCTGGAGACGCCCCCAAACCGGCTGCGCCAGCGGCCAAGGTCGCAGCCAAAGGCAAGGGTGCGAAGCCCACGGTCCAGGCTGCTCTGCCCGCCCCCGTCAAGGTGACTACGGTGGAAGGCATCACCGAGTACCGCCTGGCCAACGGCCTGCGCGTGCTGCTCTTCCCTGATGCCAGCAAGCCCACCCTCACCACCAACATCACCTACCTGGTGGGCAGCCGCCACGAGAACTACGGCGAGACCGGCATGGCCCACCTGCTGGAGCATCTGGTCTTCAAGCCCAGCAAGGGCTTCAGCGGCAAGGATGGCCAGCCCAACATCGTCCAGACCCTGAACAAGGTGGGCGCCCGCTTCAACGGCACCACCTGGCTGGACCGCACCAACTACTTCGTCACCTTCCCCGCCACCGACGAGAACCTGCAGTTGGTCCTGGACATGGAGGCGGACCGCATGGTCAACGCCAACATCGATCAGAAGGATCTCTGGGACGCCGCTGAGAACAAGGGCGAGATGACCGTGGTCCGCAACGAGATGGAAGGCGGCGAGAACAACCCCCTCCGCATCACCATGCAGCGCACCACCTCGGCGGCGTTCGAATGGCATAACTACGGCAAGAACACCATCGGCGCCCGCAGCGACGTGGAGCATGTGAACATCGAGCGGCTGCGGGCCTTCTACCGGAATTACTATCAGCCGGACAACGCCGTGTTCCTGGTCGCCGGCAAGTTCGACGAGGCCAAGACCCTCTCCCTCATCAACGAACGCTTCGGGCGCATTCCCAAGCCCACGCGCAGCCTCGAACCCACCTACACCCTGGATCCCACCCAGGATGGCGAACGCTCCGTCACCGTCCGCCGCGTGGGCGACGTGCAGATCCTCATGGCCGCCTACCGCATCCCCGCGGGCAGCGATCCGGATTTCGCGGCCCTGGAAATGCTGGGGCAGGTCATGGCCGATACGCCCGCCGGCCGCCTGCACAAAACCCTGGTGGACTCCAAGCGCGCCACCTTTGTTTTTGCGGATGTCAGCGCCAACAGGGAACCTGGCCTGGCCCTGATCGCCACCCAGCTGCCCAAGGACAGCAACATCGAGGAAGCCAAGGCCATCTTCCTGAAAACCATCGAGGACTCCGCCACTCAGCCCATCACGCAAGAAGAGGTGGAGCGCGCCAAGCAGCAGATCCTCACCCAGGTGGACCTCCAGCTGAATGACAGCAGCCGCACCGGGCTGGCCCTATCTGAGTACATCGCCCAGGGCGATTGGCGCCTCTTCTTCTTTCAGCGGGACCGCTACAAGGCCGTGACCGCCGATCAAGTGCGGGCCGTGGCCACCAAGTATCTCAAGCGCGACAACCGGACCATGGGCCAGTTCATCCCCACGGAAAAGCCCGATCGCACGGAGATTCCCGCCCCCCTGGACGCCGCCGCGCTGGTGATGGACTACAAGGGCCGCGCAGTCGTCGCCCAGGGCGAATCCTTCGATGCCTCCCCGGCCAACATCGACGCCAGCACCCGACGATTCAGGACGCCCGCCGGACTGAAGGTCGCCCTGCTGCCCAAGAAGACCCGGGGCGAAAGCGTCAACCTGCAACTCACCCTGCGCCTGGGCCAGGAAGCCACCCTGCTGGGCCGCGATGTGGCAGGTTCCATGGCCGCCCAGATGCTCATGCGCGGCAGCGCCCGGCACACCCGCCAGCAGATCCAGGATGCCCTCGACAACCTCAAGGCCCAGATGTTCGTGGGCGGCGACGCCGAGAATGTCCGTGCCATGGTGACCACCACCCGGCCCAATCTGGAAGCGGTGCTGACCCTGTTGGCGGAGATCGTGAAAGAGCCGGCCTTCAGTGCCGATGAATTCTCCAAGGTGGTGAGCGAAACCACTTCCTCCATCGACGCCAACCGGAAGGAGCCTGCCTTCCTGGGCCAGAATGCCCTGCGCATGCACCTGGATCCCTATCCCCAGGGCCATGTCCGCCATGTCATGGGGATCGATGAAAGCATCGCGGCCATCAAGGCGGCCAAACTGGAGGATGCCAAGGCCTTCCACCAGGCCTTCTACGGCGCCTCCGCCGGTGAGCTGGCCGTGGTCGGCGACTTCGATGCCGCCACCGTCTCGGCCCAGGTGCAGCAGCTCTTCGGCACCTGGAAAGCCACTGAGTCCTTCGTGCGCATGCCCCAGCGGCTCAAGGCCGATCTGAAGCCCCTGAGCGCCAAGATCGAAACCCCCGAAAAGGCCCAGGCCTTCTTCCTCGCCGCCCAACCCATGGCCATGAAGGACAGCGATCCCGACTACCCGGCCATGCTGCTGGGCAACTACCTCCTTGGCGGCGGCGCCCTCAACAGTCGCATCGCCAATCGCCTGCGCCAGAAGGAAGGCCTTTCCTACGGCGCCGGCTCCCAGTTCCAGGTCAGTGCCCTGGATGAAAGCGGACAGTGGCTGGCCTATGCGATCTACGCCCCCGAAAACCTGAACCGGCTCGAAACCGCCTTCCAGGAGGAACTGGCCCTGGCGCTGGACAAGGGCTTCACCGCCGAGGAAATCGCTGGCGCCAAGACCAGCTGGCTCCAAGCCCAGGCCACGGGCCGCGCCCAGGACCGAGAACTGAGCATGCGGCTCAACGCTGACCAGTTCAACGGCCGGACCATGGCCTACCAGGCGGAGCTCGAGAAGAAGGTGCAACTCCTGAGTAACGATGAGATCGTCACGGCTCTGCGCAAGCGTCTCGCTGCCGCGAAGCTGAACATCGTCCGCGCCGGCGACTTCGCCAAGGGCGCCAAGAAGTAGTCCGTTCGTTCCATGCCTGCAAAAAGGGAGCGGCGCCTGCCGCTCCCTTTTTGCTTGAAATACAAGGCTTTCCGTGATCTTCTTGTCGTCCGCTTGGCGTTGATCAGTGACGCACGGCGAAGACGGAGGGCGGCGTCATGGCACGCATCGAACGGGAATGGCAGGCGGAACGAGAAGGCTCGGCGCTGGCCTCGGAGCTGCACCGGGTGATGGTGATCAGTCATCGGCAGGCCAAGGGCTTCCTGGATGGCGGTTGCGTCAGCGTCAACGGCGAGATCGTCACGAAACACGGTCAGCGCCTCAAGGAGGGTGACAAAGTCAAAGTCGACTTCGACTCGGAGCGCACCTACGACGTGATTCCGCCCGCTAGCAAGCTCCAGGCGGGTCCTTTCGAAACCCTTTGGGAGGACAACCACCTGCTCTTCGTCTACAAGCCCGCGGGCCTGTTGACGGTGCCCGCTGAAACCGGCGGCGAGCCCAGCCTGGCCGAGGCCATCACCGAGTCCTACCGGCGGCGGGGCTTCAAACGCTTCAACCTCTTCATCGTCCATCGGCTCGACCGCTTCACCAGCGGCGTACTGGTCTTCGCGAAAACACCCGAAGCGTTGCATGGCCTCAAGAAGCACTTTGAGCTGCACCGCCTCCAGCGGGTGTATTTCGCCGTCCTCGTCGGCGAGCTGCCCGAGAACAGCGGCACCCTGGCCGGCCACCTCATCGAGCACGCCAAGTCCCTGAAGATGTCCGTGGCCACGGCCCGCAAGGCCCCCGGCGGCGGCAAGCGCATGCCCCCCGGCGCCAAGGAGGCCGTGACCCACTACCGCGTGGTGGAGCGTCTGCCCGGCCACACCATCGTGGAAGTGAAGCTTGAGACCGGCCGCCGCAATCAGATCCGCGTGCAGTTCGCGGACCGGGGCTACCCCCTGCTGGGTGATCAGGTCTACGGCACGGAAAGCCCCCTGCTCGATCGCCAGGCCCTCCACGCCGAGTTGCTCGGCTTCAAGCATCCCGTCACCGAGGAGCAGGTCACCGTCACCGCCGCCATGCCAGCGGACATGGAAGCCGCCCTGAAGGTGCTCCGCAACCAGGCCCGGCTCACCCGTGCCTCCGCGGGCGTCACGGGCGAGGTCGGCATCTTCAAACCCACCGAGAGCCACGACCACAAGGTCAAGCGGGTGGCCCGGACCAAGCGATTTGATGAGGGCGAAGGCCGCCCCGTTCGCTCGCCTGGCGCCGTCGATCGCCCGGCCCGTCCGCGCCGTGATAGCCAGGATGGGCGGCCTCAGCGCCTGTCTGGATCGGTCGAACGCACCCCACGCCCGCGCCGTGACGAGGGCGATGCACGGCCTCGACCCACCACCGGCCCCGCCGGCCGGCCCGTGCAGCCCCGCTCAAACGAAAGTGGCGAACGACCCCGGCGGACTTTTGGTTCCGCTGACCGTCCAGCCCGGCCCCGCCGGGAAGACGGTGAGGCCAGGCCCCAGCGCACCCCCGGTTCCGCCGAGCGTCCGGCCCGCCCCCGGCGCGAGGATGGGGAGGCACGGCCCCAGCGCACCCCCGGTTCCGCCGAGCGTCCGGCCCGGCCCCGCCCCAGCGCAAGCGTCGAACGGCCCCGCCGCACCTTCGGCTCTGCCGAGCGTCCCGCCCGGCCCCGCCGCGAGGATGGGGAGGCCAGGCCCCAGCGCACGGCCGGTTCGGCCGAGCGCCCGGCGCGTCCCCGCGCCAGCGCGGGCGACGAGCGGCCCCGCCGCACCTTCGGCTCTGCCGAGCGTCCAGCCCGGCCCCGCCCCAGCTCAGGCCCATCCAGTCGCCCGGCCGGTCCGCGCCGCGAAGGCGCACCGGATCGCTCCCCCCGGAAGCCCGCCCCCCGGACTGGCAAGCCCAAGCCCCGGAAGCCCTGAGGAACCCGGCCCAGTTCCGGATCATCCATGGTCCCATGCGCACCCTGATCTGCCTGCTTCTCCTTACCCCGTCCCTGGTCGCCCAGGGCGTGGATGGCCTGGACCTGCGCACGGACCTGGGCACGGATCCCATTGGCCAGATCCACCTGGTCACGCCCGGCTGCTGGGATGGCCTGATCCTCGGCAGAACCATCCGGCCGGCCCGGCCAGAGCAGCGACGCCCAGCCGAGGCCACGGTGGAAGTCTGGGATCTGGCTCTCCGGGAAGCCCCGCGGCAACGGTCCTTCGATCTCTACCTGGGCGCGCTCCAGGAGCGCCTATCCAGGGCGCTGGCCCTGCCCCCGCCCAAGCACCAGTCCCTCGAATTGACGGAGTTGATGCTCTCCGACCCCTCCAACCCTCAGAAGCTGGATCTCACCAAGGTGAAGTCCATGCAGGAGCGCTTCAACAAGTTGCCGCCGAACGGGTCGCCGGTGAAGTGAGGCGTCAGGCCCTCAAATGTGCTCCTGATACAACCCGTCCAGCGCCTGGGCCAGATCGAGGTCGCGCCCGGTGACGCCGCGGCTGACATGGGTGGTGAGCACGGCCACAACCCAGCGGTAGCCCAGGGTGAGATCTGGATGATGGTTCACCTTCTCCGCGTACTCGGCGGCTGCCACCACGAAGCCGAGGCCCCGGGGGTAGGCCGAAAACACGAAGCGGCGCCGGAGCGTCAGGCCGTGGGAATCGCCCTGGGCCACCCACTCGGGATGTTGGCGGATGAAGGCCTCCAGAGCATCGGGACTGACCAGATCCTTGGACATGGATCCTCCTGTCAGGCATCCTAATCTGTTGTCTTCAGGTTTTGTCATGACTTCCTCGAGTTACGCCATGCCCTTCAGCCAGCCTCCCCTGCTCGGTCGCGTCGCCTTCGTCACCGGATCCTCCCGGGGCATCGGCCGGGCCATCGCCATCGAACTGGCGCGCTGGGGGGCGGATGTGGCGATCCACGCCCAGAAGAATCTGGCTTTGGCCGAAGCCGTGGCCGAGGAGATCCGCGGCATGGGCCATCGCTCCATGGCCGTGCTGGCCGATGTGCGCGTCAAGGCCGAACTGGAAGCCGCCGCCGACCGGGTCAAGGCCGAACTGGGCCCGGTGGACATCCTGGTGAACAACGCCGGCACCCGCCAGGACGGGCCCTTCATCCTGATGAGCGAGGAGAAGTGGGAGGAGGTCATGAATGTGAACCTCCGCGGCACCGTGTATGCCACCAAGGCCTTCGTGCGCGGCATGATGACTCGCAAATGGGGCCGCATCGTGAACATCGTGAGCCCCTCCGGCGTCATCGGCATGGCGGGTCAGACCAACTACAGCGCCAGCAAGGGGGCCATCATCGCCCTCACCCGCAGCCTCGCCAGGGAGATGGCGCCCTTTGGCGTACTGGTGAATGCCGTCAACCCGGGGTTCATCCACACCGAGCTGACTGCAACCGTGTCCGCCGAAAGAAAACGCGAGCTGCTGGCACCCACCATCCTCCAGCGAGAGGGGGAGCCGGAGGAGGTCGCGAGTGTGGTCGCCTTCCTCTGCACCAACTGGTCCAGCTACATGAGCGGCCAGGTCGTGAACGTGGATGGGGGCCTGTGTCCCTGACCCGTTGTTCTGGGAAAAAGCAGCTGGTCGCGGGAGGCACGGAAGATCCCCGGAAGGCATAGAACAAAACCAAAGCTTTCATGGCCTTGGGGCCCTGTTCTTCTTCCCTGTCTTCCGCGAGAATTCCGCGCCTTCCGTGATCAGCAAACGCCTAACGCGCCAGGGCCTCGCAGGCCTGCAGGGTATTGGCCAGCAGCCCGGCGATGGTGAGGGGCCCTACGCCGCCAGGCACCGGTGTCACCGCCGAGGCCACCTCCATGGCTTCGCCGTAGCGCACATCCCCGCAGAGCACTGCGCCCTTGGCCCGGAGGGTCTCCAGCTTCTTCGGCTCCAGGGCGAAGATCCGTTCCCCAAGGGCCAGGTCGTCCACGCGGTTGATGCCCACATCCACCACCACGGCCCCGGGCTTGATCCAGGAACCTTCCACCATGCCCGGTCGCCCCACGGCGGCCACCAGCAGGTCGGCTTCCCGGCACACGGCGGGCAGCTCCTGCGTCCGGCTGTGGGCGATGGTCACCGTGGCGTGCTGCTCCAGCAGCATGAGGGCCATGGGTTTGCCCACGATCTCGCTGCGGCCCAGGACCACGGCGCGGAGACCTTTCAGGGCCAGGCCGTGATGGGCCAGCAGGGACATGCAGGCCGTGGGGGTGCAGGGGCGCAGACCCGGCAAACCCTCCAGCAGCAGGCCCTGGTTCATGGGGTGGAAGCCGTCCACATCCTTGGCCGGGCTGATGCGGTGCAGGGCCCGCTTGGCATCCAGGCCCTTCGGCAGGGGCAGCTGCACCAGAATGCCGTCCACCCCGGGCTCGGCGTTCAGGCGATCAATGAGGGCATCCAACTCCCCCTGGGGCGTGTCGGCCGCCAGCCGGTGCTCGATGGAGGTGATGCCGACCTTGGCGCAGGCGGCGGACTTGTTGCGGACATACACATGGCTGGCCGGATCATCGCCCACCAGCACCACGGCCAAACCCGGGGCCCGCAGCCCCTTGGCCGTGCGGACTTCGACCCCCAGGCGCACCGTCTCAAGCATCCGGTCCGCGTGTGCCTTGCCATCCAGGATCGTGGCCATGGAATCCCCCTGGTTCCATTGAATCGCAAGGAGGCGGGGAGCCTCATCAAGATTCTGTTCCCTTGAGATTTCAGGCAAAGGGCGCTAGACTCCAAGCTCAATTCGGCCATGGTGTCCCGTTACGGGTGCCAAGACTGGGTGGGTTCGGCCCACCTTTTTTGTTGTCCCCCCGGAGTCAAGTTGGATCTGAAGAAAGCGCAGCCGCCCCTCGAACGCCAGCTGGCCCTGCTGGGCTATGAGCTGGTGCACCTGGAGACTGCCCGCGAAGGCCGGGATGAGGTGCTGCGCCTCTACATCGACCACCTGGATGCCGAAACCAGCCA
Organism: Holophagales bacterium; assembly: GCA_038320645.1. GTDB lineage: Bacteria > Acidobacteriota > Holophagae > Holophagales > Holophagaceae > Geothrix. The sequence continues at coordinate 25,291 of JBBQEL010000042.1, forward strand.
GCGCAAGGTCACCATCGAGGACTGCACCGCCGCCCACGAGGGCCTGCTACTCTGGATGGATGTGGAATTCCCCGACCTGCGCGAAAAGCTGGGCGTGGAAGTTAGCAGTCCCGGCATGGAACGCCCCCTGATGAAGGCCGATCATTTCCGCCGCTTTGCCGGGCGACTCTGCCGCGTGCAGACGGCCGCACCCATCAACGGCCAGAAGCGCTTCAAGGGCTGGATCGGCCCCGTGGCAGGCGACAGCATCACCCTCGAAGAGGACGGCGTGCTCAAGACCGTCCCCCTCGAAGCGATCCAGAAGGCGCGCCTGGCGCCCTTCGATGAGGAAAAGACCCCCCGGCCCAAGCACTTGGCCGCCCGATTCACTGCAATTCCCGATGCCGGTGGCGTAGAGACAAGCGTCGCTGTAGAAGAGGAGGCCTGAGATGGCAACGGTGGCAAACACCTTTTTCGACAGTGTGAAGATGATCGCCGCCGAAAAGGGGATCCCTGAAGAAGATGTCTTCGCGGCAGTCGAGGAAGCCCTGGCCAAGGCCGCGGACAAGTACTTCAACTCCCAGGATTTCTATGGCAACTTCCAGGCCCAGATGGACCGGGAGACCGGCGAGTTCCATGTCTACGCCCTGAAGCAGGTCGTGGGCGAGGTGGAAGAGGAGGACCTGGAGATCAGCCTGCTCGAAGCCCAGCAGCTGAACCCTGATGCCGCCGAGGGCGATACCCTCTGGTTGCCCCAGGACACCAGCCAGCTCGGCCGCATCGCCGCCCAGGCCGCCAAGCAGGTGCTGGTGCAGAAGGTCCGGGAAGCCGAGCGCGAGCGCATCTACACCGAATTCGCAGACCGCATCGGCGAGGTGCTGGTGGCCGAAGTCAAGCGCTTTGAGAAGAGCGCCATCATCCTCGAGATCGACCGCGTGGAGTCCATGCTGCGCCGCAGCGAAGCCCTGCGTGGCGACCGCTTCGACAAGGGCCAGCGCATCAAGGTCGTCATCGTGAGCGTGGACCGCAGCGCCAAGGATCCCCAGGTGCAGGTCAGCCGCACCGATCCGCGGCTGCTCATCAAGCTCTTCGAGAACGAAGTGCCCGAGATCCACGACGGCACCGTGGTCATCCGCAACTGCGTCCGCGAAGCCGGCGACCGCGCCAAGGTGGCCGTCCACAGCCTGGATCCCGATGTGGATCCCGTGGGTGCCTGCGTGGGCCTCAAGGGCAGCCGCGTCCAGGCCATCATCCGCGAGCTGAAGAACGAGAAGATCGACATCGTCCGCTATTCGGACGACTCCGCCCAGTTCATCGCCAACGCGCTGAATCCCGCCAAGGCCATCCGCGTGAACCTGGTGGATCCCGAGAACCGGCGCGTGGAAGTGATCGTGGACGACGAGCAGCTCAGCGTCGCCATCGGCAAGCGGGGCCAGAATGTCCGCCTCGCCGCCAAGCTCACGGGCTGGAACATCGATGTCCGCAGCGAGGCCGACAAGCGCCGCGAGGCCGAGGTCGCCATGGGCCTGGCCCTGGTTGAAGCAAGCCCCGAGACCGCCCCGGCGGAAGAAGCCCCCGCACCTGCCTCCACGCTCCCCGACCTGCTCAAGGTCGAAGGACTGGACGCGCCCCTCGCCGACCGTCTGGCCGCCGCGGGTTATCCCGACGTCAAATCCCTTTACACTGTCACCGCCGAGCAGCTCATGCAGGTGGAAGGCATGGATCAGGATCTGGCCTTCCGTCTCATCGATGCCGTGCAGGCTCACTTCGGGGAGTAGGCTGTAGTCCTGCAGCCCTTCCCGTTCCCCACCCCCAGGCCGAGGTAGTCCGCTTACATGCTGCGCATCAACCAACTCGCCAAAGAGCTCGGAGTCGCCAATCAAGAGGTCATCGAGGCCTGTGAGAAGCGTCTGAGCCTTCCCGGGAAGAGCCATAGCTCCAACCTCACCGATGACCAGGCGGAGCAACTGCGCCGGGCCCTGCAGGGCAAGCACAAGGGGGAGTCCGACACTCCACCCCTGGCCCTCCACAAGCCCTCCGCCGCCGTGAAGGTGGTCAAGGCCCCCGCCCCTCCGGCTCCCGAGCCCCTGCCGGAGGCCCCCAGGCCGGCACCCGCCGTGCTGGTGAAGAAGGCCGAACCCAGGCCGGAACCCCGGCCCGAGCCAGAACCGGCCGCCTCAGCCCCGGCCCTGCCCGAAACCAGGACCGAAGCCCCAGCCGAAGTCAAAGCTCATCCCGTCGCCCCCGCGCCGGTTCGAGAGGCCATCCCGGCCGAACCGGCCGCGCCCTCGCCGGAAGTGCCGCAGGAGACCTTCTCCCGGCTCAAGGTCTCCTCGGGAGCCCCGGCCCCCGCGCCACGCGAGGACAAACCCGCCCGCTACATCCAGCTGCCCCCGCCCCGGACCACCGGCCCCGCCGCCCCGCGGCCCGCACAGGCCCCTGCGCCCAGCCCCGCCTCCGGCCCCCGGCCCGAAGCCGGCGCCCGCCCCATCGTGCAGCGCCCCGGCCAGAACCCCAGCCATGTCCAGCGCTCGGGCATGCCGCAGAAGGAAAAGGCTGTCCTCCAGATGGCCACCAATACTGGCCGTGGGGAAGTCCGCCACGAACCCCTGCCCCCGACCAATCCCGTGCGTCGCCCCTACATTCCGCCCGCCATCACGGAAATGCGCCCCGACCAGGGCTTCTCCCGCATCAAGACCTCCGATACGCCGGCGCCTCAGCCCCGGTCCCAGGAACCGGCCCGTTACATCCAGTTGCCCCAGGCCCGCCCTGCCCCCGGTTCGCGGCCCAGCAGCCCCGGTTCGCGGCCCAGCAGCGGCCCCGGCGGCCCCAGCCGTGGGCCCGGTGGCCCCAGCCGTGGTCCTGGCGGCCCCAGCCGTCCCGGCATGGGTGGCCCCCGTCCTGGCGGCCCCGGTGGCCGTCCCGGCATGGGTTCCCGCCCCGGCGGTCCCGGTCGTGGGCCCTCCATTCCGGCCTCCGGTCCCATTGATCCCAACAGCCAGAAGGGCCCCGGTCGCGGTGCCCATGTGGGCGGCAAGAAGAAGAAGGGCGGCTATGTCCGGAGCAAGGAGGAGGAACTCGACCTCAAGCTCCGCCAGCCCCGCTCCCGCGCCCAGCAGGTGGCCAGCGAATACATCGAAGAGGAAATCGGCATCGTCATGCTGTCCGAAGGCGTGACCGTCAAGGAACTCGCCGAGAAGTGCAGCCGCCCCGCCAAGGATGTCGTCGCCAAGCTGCTGCACCGCGGCATCTTCGCCACCATCAATCAGCCCCTCGACACAGAGATGGCCAAGGACATCGCCCGCGAATTCGGCTTCCTGGCCGACATCGTCACCTTCGAGGAAGATGTCCAGATCATGTCCGACGAGGCCGGCGATGTACAGGGCGAGAAGCTGCCCCGCCCGCCCGTCGTCACCATCATGGGCCATGTCGATCACGGCAAGACCTCGCTGCTGGACGCCATCCGCAAGACCAAGGTGGCTGCAGGCGAAGCCGGCGGCATCACCCAGCACGTGGGCGCCTACCACGTGGATGTGAAGGACCCGAACACCGGCGAGATGCGCCAGGTGGTCTTCCTCGATACCCCGGGTCACGAAGCCTTCACCAAGATGCGCGCCCGGGGTGCCAAGGTCACGGACATAGCCATCCTGGTGGTGGCCGCGGATGACGGCGTCATGCCCCAGACCGTAGAATCCATCAACCACGCCAAGGCCGCGGACGTGCCGCTGCTGGTCGCCATCAACAAGATCGACAAGCCCGGTTCCAACCCGGACAAGGTCCAGCAGGGCCTCCTCCAGTACAGCGTCCAGACCGAGGCCTACGGCGGCGACGTGCCCGCTGTCCTCGTGAGCGCCAAGACCAAGCAGGGCCTCGACGAGCTGCTGGAGACCATCCTCCTCGTGGCCGACATGAAGGAACTGAAGGCCGTCTACGACTGTCCCGCCGCCGGTTCCATCATCGAAGGCCGCCTGGACCGGGGTCGCGGTCCCGTGGCCACGGTGCTCGTGCAGCGCGGCACCCTCAAGGCCGGCGACATCTTCGTGGCCGGCGCCACCATGGGCCGTGTCCGCGCGATGTTCGACGACCTAGGCCGTAAGGTCACCGAGGTTGGTCCCTCCAGCGCCGTGCAGATCCTCGGCTTCGAGGAAGTGCCCAGCGCCGGCGACAACTTCCAGGTGGTCGATGACGAGGGCAAGGCCCGCACCATCGTGGGCTTCCGCCAGGAGAAGGCCAAGCAGGCGGCGCATATGAAGCAGCGCGCCACCCTGGAGACGCTCTTCAGCACCCTCAAGGATGGCCAGGTCAAGGAGCTCGCCCTCATCATCAAGGCCGACACCCAGGGTTCCGTGGAATCCCTGGTGGGCCAGCTGGAACGCCTCAGCACCGATAAGGTCCGGGTCCGCATCATCCACAGCGCCGCCGGCACCGTCACCGAGAACGACGTACTGCTCGCCGAGGCCTCCAAGGCCACCATCATTGGCTTCCACACCAAGGCCGAGAAGAAGACCGAGGAACTGGCCCGGGAAGAGGGTGTGGATCTGCGCTTCCACGACATCATCTACAAGATTACCGAGGAGATCGAGCAGGCCATGGTCGGCATGCTGGACGCCACCGAAAAGGAGACTGTCCACGGCCAGGCCGAGGTGCGCCAGATCTTCAAGGTCAACAAGGTCGTCATCGCCGGGTCCTTCGTCACCGAAGGCAAGGTACAGAAGAGCTTCAAGGTGCGCGTGAAGCGCGGCGAGGCGATCCTCTTCGAGGGCGGCCTCAAGAACCTCAAGCGCTTCAAGGAAGATGTCACCGAGGTCAAAAACGGTCTCGACTGCGGCATCTCCCTCGAGGGCTACGACGAGCTGAAGGAAGGGGACATCCTCGAGTTCTTCAGCAAAGAGAAGGTGATCGCGACTTCACTCAGCTGATGCCGATCTGCGCAACGCGCAGATCGCTAACGGGCCCGCATTGCGGGCCCGTTTTTATTTGATTTCAATAATCGACTCAATGGTGTTCAAATATTGAATACATTAGAGTAATCATCAACGTGTGATCTTCGTCACCCCTCCCCTTCTGCACACTGGAAGGGACCATCCTCGGGATCCGCCATGACCAAGCCCAGCTTCGCCCTCACTGCGCCCACTGAGCAGAAGGCCGCCACCAACCCCATGGGCCTGCAGCGCATCGACCACTTCCAG
>JBBQEL010000043.1:0-29231 GCA_038320645.1 Holophagales bacterium
GACAACACCATCCGCTGCTTCTTCGATCAACAACCGCGACCACCGGAAGATCCTGGTGGTGGACGGCAAGGTGGCCTTCGCGGGTGGCGTGAACATCACCGCCAACTACTCCCGCAGTTCTTTGTTCCGGTTGGGGAGCAAGAAGAAACCATCTCCGGGCTGGCGAGACACCCATCTTCAGATTGAAGGCCCGGCCGTGGCCGCCCTCCAGTGGATGTTCCTGGACAACTGGGCCAGCCAGCACGAAGGGGACCTGCCGGCGCGGGATTATTTCCCCGCTCTGGCACCCGCTGGAACCAAGATTGTGCGGGTCCTCAGGAGCCAGCCGGGCAGCAACCTCGAGATCTTCAAGGCCTACTTCCTGGCGATCCAGGGCGCGAAAACCTCGATCCACATCACCTCGGCCTACTTCGTGCCCGATGTCCAGATCATGAAGGCCCTGCTCGACGCAGCCCGGCGCGGCGTGGATGTGAAGGTGATCCTGCCCAGCGTCTCCGACAGCATGCTCATGGTCCATGCGGCTCATTCCTTCTATGACCAGATGCTCAAGGCTGGGGTCAGGATCTATGAGCTGAAGACCTCCGTTTTGCACGCCAAGACCGCCGTCATCGATGGCTCCTGGTCCACCGTAGGCTCTACCAACCTGGACATGCGGAGCTTCCTGCACAATAAGGAAGTCAACGTGGTCGTGATGGGCGACGACTTCGGCCGGGAGATGGAGAGCGCCTTCCTGGAGGATCAGCAGGGTTCCAGCGAGATCACGCTGGCCACATGGCAGCAGCGCTCCAATACCCGACGCATTCAAGAGTGGTTGGCCTTTCGCCTCTCCTATTGGCTCTGAAAGTGATGGGGGCTCCCCATCAGATTGATCTAAATGGTTCGGGCAGCTTTCGACGCTGAACAGCAAGTAGATGAATTTAAACCAAGTTAAAAATCGGCATCAATCCCGCTACTTCCTTCTTGATGGCAACGGCCTATCCCCCGGAAGGCCGAGGCATCCCGAAAGGTGGGTGCTGCTGATTGCCTTGGGTCTTAGGCCCGGGGCGGTGCCGTGATCAACAGGATGGTCCTTTGTTTAATGCAGTGCACGTTCCAAGGTGTGAATACCCATGAATAGGATCTTTGCAGGTTGTTTTGCAGCAGTGCTTCTGGTCGGTTCCATGATTGGATGCGGCAAGTGGGACAAGCAGCCACCCGCGGCGACCTTGACCTCGCTGACCGTCACGCCGATAAACCCTACCATTGCCGTGACCTTTACGCAGAAGTTTGCGGCCCTGGGGCACTATTCGGATGGCACGAGTCAGGTCCTGACAGGCTCAGCGGTCTGGAGTTCGGGCAGCTTGACGGTGGCCACCATGAGCGCGAACGTGGCCACTGGCATCGCCAACGGAACGTCTGTGATCACGGCCACTTCGGGTGCCGTGTCGGGGAACACCCTGCTGACGGTGACCACAGCCACGCTGGCGTCGATCGCCGTCACTCCGGTGAACCCGACCATTGGGGTTACCGAGAAACAACAGTTCCTGGCGACAGGGACCTTCTCTGATGCCTCGACCCAGATCATCACCACCTCAGTGGTCTGGTCTTCGGCCACCACCACCGTGGCCACCATGAACGCCAATCTCCAGCTCACCAGCGGCCTAGCCACGGGTGTCGCCGCGGGTACCTCCATCATCACGGCCACCAAGGGCCTGCTTTCGGGCAACACCCTGCTGACCGTGACCGCGACCATCCCGCCTCCTGGCGGTGGACATCTGGGTTCCGCTGCGGGCTTCGGTATCATGGCGACCTCCGCCATCACCAACACGGGTGCCGCCACCATGATCAACGGCGATGTGTCGCTGGATCCAGGCACTTCCAACGGTCTGCTACCGGTCCAGGTGAATGGCCAAATCCACATCAACGACACGGTGTCTGCGCAAGCCCGGGCCGACCTGCTGAGCGGCTACAACTACTACAAGGGTCTACCTCCCGGCGTCACGATTTCAGCTGGTGCTGACCTGGGTGCGCTCTATCCCACGGGCATCGCGCCTGGCACCTACACCTCGGGCAGCACCATGCTGGTCTCGACCCCACTCAAGCTCGATGCGGGCGGCAACGCGAATGCAGTCTGGGTCTTCCAGATCGGCTCTTCGCTGACCACCACCGCTTCGGTCTCCCTGGCCAATGGTGCTCAAGCCAAGAACGTGTTCTGGGTGACCACCCTGGATGGCACCGTCGGTGTCGGCACGATCTTCTACGGGACCGTGATCTCGGGCCGTGATGTCACCTGCAAGACCGGTGCTGTGATCAACGGCCGGATTCTGGCCGGGGCCACCCTCGCCGGAACCATCGCCCTGGACACCAACACCGTCAATGTGCCTGCCCCCTGAGGCGAGTCGTACACCCACGCAGATGAACGGGAGGCAGGCCCTCCAGACTGTCTCCCGCCCCTGAGAACCCCCGAGTCCATTCCCCAACGCGATACCACCAAGGAGGTACCAAGTGAAAAAGAGCTTCTTAATGATCCCCGTACTGTTAGCGCTGCCCCTGGCCGCCCAGTCCAAGGAAGGAGCCATCGAAGTCAGTCCCTTCGTGGGCTACAACGTGTTCGACAAGAACCAGAACCTCAAGGACCATCTGGAACTGGGCGGCCGCCTTGGCTACAACTTCACCAAGAACTGGGCCATCGAAGGCACCGTGGAATTCATCAACACCGGTGTGCGAGACAAATCCATCACCACCTATCGCAGCGGCCAGTTCCGGACCCCCACGGATACGGTGGATGCCTACTTCTACCATCTGGACGCGCTCTACAGCTTCAGGCCCGAGAAACGGTTCAACCCCTTCATCACCTTCGGCTTCGGCGGCGCCCACTACAACCCCAAGATCTCCGACCGGGATATGTCCACCATCGATTTCGGCATCGGTGCGAAGTACTGGATGGCCGAGCGTGTCGCGATCCGGTTCGATCTCCGGGACAACTTCGTCACCGAGGTCTCACCCTTCCAGAAGGGCTACCAGAACATCAGCGCCACCGTTGGCCTCGTCTTCGCCTTCGGCGGCAAGAAGAAGCCCGCGCCAGCGCCTGAAGTGGTCTATGTGCCCGTACCCACGCCCGCGCCTCCCCCGGAGGTGATTGTGGTCACTACGCCCGCCCCTCCCCCGGTGGTGGTGTTCGTCCCCGCGCCCGTGCCGGTGGTGATCCCCCGGAAGATCATCCTCGATGAAGCCACCCTCCACTTCGCCAATGGCAAGGCGGTGCTCAGCTTCGAAGGCCGGGAGGCCGTGAAGAAGGTCGCCGCCGAGCTGAAGGAGATCAAGGGCGACTACCAGGTGCTGGTGACTGGCCACACCTCCAAGGTGGGCACCGCCAAGTTCAACCTCCAGCTGAGTAAGGACCGGGCCGCCGCGGTGGCCAAGGTGTTGATGGACGAGGGCATTCCCGCCCACGAAATCACCTCGGACGGCCTGAGCTTCACCCAGCCCCGCGTGAAGGAAGTGACCAAGAAGGACCAGGCCATGAACCGCCGCGTGGAGATCGATATCAACACCAAGGACAAGAACGTGGAAAAGAACGAAAAGCAGACTCCCATCGTGGAGTAGGTCCGCAGGCCGCTTTCAGGAAGGGCGCTGACCCGGATCGAAGCGACTCGCAAGGCCATCGCCAGATCGTCTACCAACCTGCGGGCTCCCGGTTTTTCGAAGCTGAAAATCTGGGAGCCCACAGCCATGTGCGGTCCGGCGGGGAACCCAGGACCAGGGCGGCTCCTTCCCCCGTCCAGGCTTCGAATTTGGATGGATGGAGCCATCAATTTGATGGAGAACCGTTGGGATTTTTGTTTTTTATATATATAAAGTGAGGATAATAAACAACTTATAGGCTGGCACAAATGCCGCATATCTCCCTCGATGCATTCGATTGCCCGCACTTCAAAGGAGGCACGCCATGAATCAGGATGTCACCCCTCAGGGGAACCTGGCGGCGGTCCTTACCCTGCCCAGGAAGAAGAAAACCCTGTTGGAGGAGTTCAAGGCCCTGGGCACGGGCCCGAAGATCAATGCTCGGGAAATGAGTCAACCCATGAAGGATGCCTTGGCTGAATCAAGAGCCCAGGCGGGCCAGGCCAAGGCCACACACACCGGCGGAATGAGGGAGGTCCTCACCGAGCTTCGGAGTTGATTGTCTACTCCGCAGCCGCCGGAGCAGGTCTCCATACCCGGCTGCGAAGACTCGTGCTGGCCCCTTCCAACGAATGAACAACACATAAGGAGAACATCCCCATGAAAAAGTTATTCGCAAGCTGTTTCACCGGATTGCTTCTGATCGGATCGCTGATCGGATGCGGAAAGTGGGATCCCCAGCCCCCGCCCGTCACCCTGACGGCCATTGCCGTCACCCCCGCCAATCCCAGCATTCCCATGGGTCTGACCCAGCAGTTCACGGCCACGGGTGTCTACTCTGACGGCACCTCTGCCCTGCTCACTTCTTCCGTGACCTGGACCTCCGCCACCCCCGCCAGGGCCACCATCGTCGGCACCACCGGCCTGGCCACGGGCGTGACCGCAGGGACCTCCGTCATCACGGCGTCCAATGGAACCCTTTCTGGCACCACGACCCTGACTGTGACCGCGGCGACCTTGACTTCGATCACGGTCACCCCCGCCAATCCAAGTATCCCCAATGGCCTGACGAGGCAGTTCATCGCCACGGGTAATTATTCTGACGGGACCGCTCAGGTCCTGACCGCCAGCGCGGTCTGGACATCAGCCACCCTGACTGTCGCCACCATGAATGCGAATGGCACCGTTGCAAGCGGTCTTGCCACTGGCATTGCGGTTGGAACATCAGTGATCAGGGCCACCTCCGGGGCTATTTCAGGGACCACGGTCCTGACCGTCACGGCCGCCACCTTGACTTCGATCACGCTGACCCCCTTGCTTCCCAGCATTCCCAAGGGTCTGACCCAGCAGTTCACAGCCACGGGCCACTACTCGGATGGAACGGTGCAGTTCATCACCTCTACAGCGGTCTGGACGTCAGCCACCCTGACGGTCGCCACCATGAACGCGAATGGCACGGTCGCAAGTGGTCTTGCCACTGGCTTGGCGGTTGGATCTTCGGTGATCACGGCCACCTCTGGTGCCATTTCCGGAAACACGACCCTGACCGTGACAGCAGCTACCCTGAGTTCGATCACAGTCACCCCCGCCAATCCGACGATCCCTAAGGGCCTGACCCAGCAGTTCATCGCCACGGGCCTCTACTCGGATCTCACGACCCAGATCCTGACCACTTCGGCCATCTGGAGTTCAGGCACCCTCACGGTTGCCACCATGAACCCCAGCGGCCAGCTCACCAGCGGCTTGGCCACCGGTCTGGCCGCCGGAACCTCCGTGATCACGGCCACCTCTGGCTCAGTGTCCGGAAACACCACGCTCACCGTGACACCGGCCACCCTGATTTCGCTCGTGGTCACGCCGTCTAACCCGACCATTGCTGTCGCCGCGACACAGCAGTTCGTGGCCACCGGCACCTATTCCGACCTCACGACCCAGATCCTGACCACCGTACCCACGACCATCTGGAGTTCCGGCACCCTCACGGTGGCCACCATGAATGCCAATGGCCAGATCACCAGTGGTCTTGCCACCGGCGTGGCCGCTGGAAATTCGATCATCACGGCCACCAGCGGACTCATCTCGGGCAACACCTTGCTCACCGTGACGGCCCTCGTGCCACCTCCGCCCAACCAGCTTGGATCGGCCAGCGCCTACGGAATCATGGCCACCTCCGCGATTACCAACACGGGCTTCACCGTCATCAATGGAGACGTTTCGCTGGAACCCGGTTCGTCCATGACGGGCTTCCCACCGGGGATCGTGAATGGAACGATCAACATCAACAACACCCTGTCCGCTCAGGCCAGGGCTGACCTCCTGGTCGGATACAACTACTACAAGACCCTGCCTCCCGGCGTCACGATTGGAGCCGGTGCCGATCTCGGTGCGCTGTATCCCACGGGCATTCCTCCGGGCACCTACACGTCGGGCAGCACGATGTTGGTTGCGACTCCCCTCGTCCTCGATGGAGGGGGCGATGCGAACGCCGTCTGGGTCTTCCAGATCGGCTCTTCACTGACCACCACGGCCAATGTCACGCTCACTGGCAGTGCGCAGGCCAAGAATGTGTTCTGGGTGAACACCCTTGATGGAACCATCGGCGTGGGCTCCACCTTCAGTGGAACCATCATTTCGGGTCGAGATGTCACTGGCAAGACTGGCGCAACCATCAACGGCCGCATTCTCGCCGGCGCCACACTGGCCGGCACGATCGCCCTGGATACCAATACCGTCAATGTGCCCGCCCCTTGAGGGCTGCCCCAACCGCACAACCCATGAAGGGGAGACAGGCCACCCAGCCTGCCTCCCCCGGCGGGTCCCGGTGTTGAGTACGACCTGTGTTTGCCGCAATGGAGGTACCAAGTGAAAAAAGGCTTCTTGTTGATCCCTGTAATGTTTGCCCTGCCCCTGTCGGCCCAAACCCAGGTCGGAGCCATGGAAGTCAGCCCGTTCGTGGGCTACAACCTGTTCCAGAAGAACCAGAATCTCAAGGACCAGGTCGAGTTCGGTGGCCGCCTTGGCTACAACTTCACCAAGAACTGGTCCCTTGAAGGCACCCTGGAATTCGTCAACACGAATGTGAACGACCGGTCCATCACCGCTTACCGCAGCGGCCAGTTCCGGGCCCCCATGGACAAGGTGGATACCTATTTCTACCACCTCGACGCGCTGTACAGCTTCAAGCCCGAGAGCCGCTTCAACCCCTTCGTGACCTTCGGCTTCGGCGGTGCCCACTACAACCCCAAGATTTCCGACCGGGACATGTCCACCTTTGACATAGGGGTCGGCGCGAAGTACTGGCTGGCAGAACGCTTCGCCCTCCGCTTCGACCTCCGGGACACCTTCGTCACTGAAGTCTCCCCCTGGCAGAAGGGCTACCAGAATGTCAGCGTAGCTGTGGGCCTGGTCTGGTCCTTCGGCGGCAAGAAGGCCCCCGCGCCCATCGCGGCCGTGGCCCCAGCACCCGTGGAAAAGGTCGTCCTCGTCGTGGCCGAAGAACCGGCCCAGGTCTTCGTGGAAAAAGTCAAAGGCATGCCCGCCAAGCGCAAGGTGGTGATTCTCGCGTTCGAAGACATCCATTTCGAATTCGACAAATCGACCCTGAGCCCCGAAGCGAAGCATGCCCTGAAGCACAGCATCGAGACCCTGAAGCTGCACCCCGAGACGAAAATCCGCGTAGCGGGTTATACCTCCGCCGCTGGGACGGACTCCTACAACCAGACCTTGAGCGAACGCCGGGCCACGGCGGTCCGGGACTACCTGATCGAAGAAGGACTCGTCTCCAAGGACAGGCTTTCCATCATCGGGTACGGCGAGGACCGTCCTGCTGAGTTCGAAGGCTCGCCCAAGGAACTCTATTCGAAGGCTGCCAAGGCCAATATGCGCGTGCTGTTCGAAGTCGAAGTGAAATAGCGCATCCCTACCGGTGAGCCATTGATCGGCGCATCGCCACCCCAACGCACACCCTTCACCGAGGTTGATTCCATGGACAAGCGTAAAGCCTACGAAGAGAAGTTTGCCGCCCAGGTAGATGGCTGGACGGCCCAGCTGGCTGTCTACAAGGCCAAGTCCGAACAAGCTACCGCCCAGGCCAAGATCGAATACTGCGAAATCACCGAGGCGCTGCAGCGCCAGCACGAGGGCGCCAAGTCCAAGCTGCAGGAGCTAAAGGGCGCCAGTGACGAGGCCTGGGAAGAGATCAAGAAGGGCGCCGACAGCGCCTGGACGGAAGTCAAAACCGCCTTCCGCAGCGCGGCTTCCAAGTTCAATTGAGCCGTCGTCATTGGAGCAACCATTCCAGGGCTCCTGGTCTTTGGAGCTCACTGCAAAACCCGAGGAGGTCCTATGTCCCTTCCCCTTGAGATCACTCTGATCGCGGTCCTTCTGGCCGTGGGCGGGGCCCTGGTGCCCCTGCTGCTCAAGCTTGGCCGGACCACCAAGGAGGCCGAACTGTTCTTGTGCCTTGCCAAGCAGGAGCTCGCTCGCCTGGCGGAGGATGCGCATGCCTCCAATCGCCGCGTGGAGCTGCTGGGCGCCTCCCTGCAGGTCTCCCTGGACGAGTTTGCCGGCCTGTCGAGAGCCCTGGGTGACACGGGGCGGATGGTCAAAGACTTCCAGGTCCAGGTTCAATCGAGGCTGAATACGGCGTCGCGTATGGTCGGGAGTCTCCTGGGCGGGCTCGATGCCGTGCGGGCCATGTTCGGGCATAAACCACCACCACCGGAATCGACAGGAGTCGGGCCATGCTGAATAACCTCCACCGGGGTTGGGGCGACCTGCCCATGACCTTCATCACGGGCTCTGGCCGCGGGGTAATGAAAGTATCCTTCTCCGAATCCGAGACCGCCGCGACCGAAGCCGGGGACGAACTGCTGGCTTACCAGCGCATCATCCGGAATGCCTCGGATATCTCCGAGGCTGCCGAGAAGGCCTGGGATGAGGTCAAAACCAAGGCCCATGCCGAGGACCTGCTGGATACGGAAGCGTCCGCCTAGAACGCAGGTGGATCGAAGACGAGAGCTTGAGGCGGGCACAACCATCTCCCCGCTGTTAACCCATGGAAATGAAACAGAGAGGAACCCTTTGCTCTTATGTATTCCAAAGTGCTGGTCTGCAAGGTCTGCTTCAGAAGGGTTCTGAACGAGCAGCTGTGCATGAGTTTTGGAGACCTGACGGACCAATGTATCTATTGCATATTGGATCATTACGATAAAAAAACGCACCGTGACGAGGACCAACAAGAAGAGTTCAAGACTGCCCTGGATCTCTCAAAACATTTTTACGCGGAACTCGGCACCCTGTATGAGGCAGCACTTCGGGACAATGAAGCAAAGGCAAAAGAAATCCACGCCCTGCGTGGTGAATTGGCTGTCCTCAGTGCAGGGGCCAAATTCAAGCACGATTTAAGAAACCTCATCGAATAGGCGGGTGGCACTCACCCTATTGAGCACCCTCGAAATGACGGTTTCCCCCTTCATCCTGATGTGATCGGTCCGTTTCGTCGCACGGCAGGTTGTTCAATCTCTTGCATCCAGTGGTAGATCCTGCGTGGCACAGGATTCGCACTCTCAGGCTGGTATCGCAGCGCGCGCCGGGATCGCTCCGGCGTCGTTGCGCCAGAGAAATGCCAAACCAGGCCTTGCGGGCTGGTGCCACCACGAGGATCGATCGTCATGTCGCATGAGCAGGGAACATGGTTAGCGGGTGGACCAAGGCCTCTGCCTTTCAGGCGCCTCAGCCCGTTGTCCCGGTTGGTCAGTCCCTTGTGCTGTGTGGTGGGATCGTTCTCTGTCCTCTGCGCAGAGCCCCCAGCCCGGCGATGGGGCGCGCAGGTCGGCCTTGTGCTGCCAGTGAGCACCGATCTCCGCCTGACGACCGCCATGCCTGCTGCGTCCCTAGGGCTTCACGGGACATGGTTCCAATCCGGCTCCCTGCGAATTCGGCCACGGGCGGATTACACCTGGTTCACAGAGAATACACAGAGGACCTCGGATGCGGTCCTGACCCAGAGCATCGACACCAGAGTGACCAGCTTGGCCCTCGGCGCCGACTTCCTCTACCTGGTTGCCGGCGGGGTGGCGGTGGGCGCGGGCATCTACGAGATCCACTGGCAAGTGCGCAGTACCAACCGGCTCAGCCTTCCCTCGACTGGGACTGCCACGGTGTCTGGGACTTCCTCCTGGTGGCGCCTGGGCTTGGGGCCCGTTATCGATGTGCGGGTGTCGGAACACCTCGAGATCGATGGTCGGCTCGTCTTCAGTCGCTACGGCGCCGAGAACCAGACGGCAACCACGGCCTCCCTCGGTCTTCTCTGGCATTTCTAGGGATATCTCATGCAGGTCCGTCCAGTCTTCTTCCATCATCTCTTCCGCCGATTGGCGGGTAGCGCAGTGCTGCTTGCCATCCTTGGCTGCGGGGGAGGAAACCGGGACACGGGGGATCATGTGGGGACCGTGAACCAGGTGATGACGGTGAGTCCAGCCTCAGCCACCGTGGCCCCTGGACAGACGATCCAATTCACGGCCAGCATCCCCTGGGGCGGCTCTGCCATCTGGTCGGTGCTGCCCGCCAGTGGTGGAACCTTCACCACGGGTGGCTTGTTCACCGCAGCGATGGTGCCGGGTGAATACAGGGTGGTGGCCATGTGGTCCGGGGATGTCCGCTACACGGCCATGGCCAGGGTCACGGTGCTGCTGCCGCCGCCGGCAAGCGTGAGTTCAACCAACCTGGTCAATGCCTCGGGTGCGCAACAGGGCAGCCAGGGCCCATTGGTCCAGAACGCAGCCATCGTGGGCGAGCCCGTTGCGGTCGTAATCGTGCTGGATGCCAGTGGCACCGTCCGGGTGCGTCATGGGTTCGATCCATCCACCCAATAGCGGCCGTTTGCTTCATGGAATGTCCATTTTCAACTTTCAATTCTCCCTGGAATCCCCATGCGATCCTTCCTCCTCACCCCCACCATGGCCATGATCATCGCCCTCGGCGGCATTGGCGTCGCGCAAGGGGCCCCAGCTCCGGCCCAGGTTGATGCCACTCCGATCCCGCTGCTGGCCTACCAGGGCCGCCTGCTGGAGGGCTCCATCCCGGCCAATGGAACGAGAACCTTCGTCTTCGCGCTGCGGGATGCCACGGGCATCGAGTTGTGGAACTCCGGGCCCCTGCCCATCGCGGTGGTCAGCGGCCTCTATTCCGTGGTACTCGGTTCCTCAGACATGCCGCCCATCCCGGCCACCCTGCTGGGCCGGGCCGGGTTGAAGCTCCACCTGGTGATCAACGATGTGCCCATGATTCCGGATGTGGATCTGGTGGCGGCTTTCCAATCCCGGTCTGCCTGGGAATTGGTCGGCGCCTTCAGCGGTGATGTCGGTGGCACGCAGCACAACATGCTCATTACGAAGCTGCAGGGGATTCCGCTGGATCTGACCACCATTCCGCCGACCTCCGGCCAGGGCCTGCTGTTCAACGGCACCAGCTGGGTGCCAGGCCTGGTGACCGGAGCCCCTGGACCCCAGGGACCCATCGGCCTGACCGGGGCTCAGGGGCTTCCGGGCTCGACAGGGCCGCAGGGCGGCATTGGCGTGACCGGGCCAACGGGACCGCAGGGACTCATCGGCCTCACGGGAGCGGTGGGAGCGACGGGCGCGCGGGGCCTCACCGGACTGACCGGTGCCATCGGGCCACAAGGAACCCAGGGCCCACAGGGCCTCATCGGGTTGACAGGTCCGACAGGAGCGCAAGGCACCATCGGCTTGACCGGTGCGGCTGGAATACAGGGACTCATCGGCCTGACGGGCTTGACGGGACCGCAGGGCGCCCTCGGCCTGACCGGCCTCACAGGTTCGGCGGGCGCCACGGGCGCAGCGGGGCCCCAGGGCACACAGGGCACCATCGGCCTGACGGGCGCCACCGGGACCCAAGGACCGATTGGCCTGACGGGTTCAGCGGGTGCACCAGGTGTCACAGGCGCAGCAGGGCCGCAGGGAACGCAGGGAATCATCGGCCTGACGGGCCCGGCTGGAGCACAAGGCACCATCGGCCTGACGGGTTCAGCGGGCGCACCAGGTGCCACAGGCGCAGCAGGACCGCAGGGAACGCAGGGCATCATCGGCCTGACCGGCGCCACTGGAACCCAAGGGCCGACTGGCTTGACGGGTTCAGCGGGTGCCATCGGCGCAGCCGGACCTCAAGGCCTCCAGGGCTTGTCGGGAGCCAACGGCCTTGATGGGAAAACGATTTTGAGTGGCAACGCCGCCCCAGGTGCGGGCACGGGCGTCGACGGCGACTTCTACATCGATACCGCCGCCAACCTGATCTATGGCCCCAAGGCGGCGGGCGTCTGGCCGGCCGGTGTTTCGCTGGTCGGACCTACCGGTCTTACCGGAACGCAGGGCAGCATCGGCCTGACGGGCGCGACCGGACCGCAGGGCACCATCGGTGCAACGGGCGTGCAAGGCACCACTGGCCTGACCGGCGACACCGGGATCCAAGGGCCGACTGGCTTGACGGGTTCAGCGGGTGCCACCGGCGCAGCCGGACCGCAGGGAACGCAGGGCATCATCGGCCTGACCGGCGCCACTGGAACCCAAGGGCCGACTGGCTTGACGGGTTCAGCGGGTGCCATCGGCGCAGCCGGACCGCAGGGCACGCAGGGAATCATTGGCCTGACCGGCGCCACTGGAACCCAAGGGCCGACTGGCTTGACGGGTTCAGCGGGTGCCATCGGCGCAGCCGGACCTCAAGGCCTTCAGGGCTTGTCGGGAGCCAACGGCCTTGATGGGAAAACAGTCCTGAGTGGCAACGGCGTACCGGGTGCGGGCACGGGCGTCGATGGCGACTTCTACATCGATACCGCCGCCAACCTGATCTATGGCCCCAAGGCGGCGGGCGTCTGGCCGGCCGGTGTATCGCTGGTGGGGCCCACGGGCCCGAGCGCAGTGATGACCTATGGGGATTTCTACGCGTCGATGCCGGGGGACAATACGGCGACGATCGCCGTTGGCGCACCGGTCCTGTTCCCCCAAAATGGACCCGCACTGGGCATCCTCCGGGACGGTGTGAGTCCCTCCTCCTTCGTGCTGCCGAATGTCGGGACATACCAGGTCACATTCCAGGTGAGCGTGAGCGAGGCCGGCCAGCTTGTCCTGGGCCTCGATTCAGGAGGCGGACCCATCGAAGTGGCGAATTCAGTCGTCGGGCGAGCAGGACTGACGACCCAGATCGTTGGGACATCTCTTCTGACGACCACGGCGATCAATTCGAAACTCACGCTTCGTAACCCCGCTGGCAATAGCACGGCACTCACCATTACACCTCTTGCAGGCGGATTCAGCACCGTCACTGCGCACCTTGTCATCCTGCAAGTTCATTAAGAGCTCATAACAAAACCTGACGAGGCGGCGAACCTGAAAGAGAGCAATTTCATGCACATTGCCAACCTTTCACTGTCCGATGCCCTGGCCAGCCTCAAGTCTTCCGACCAGGGGCTGGACTCAAGTGAGGCCCAGCGGCGCCTGGCCGAATTCGGTCCCAATCGCATCGAGGAGGTGAAGGGCAGGCCGCTCTGGCTGCGCTTCCTCGGGGAGTTCACCCATTTTTTCGCCCTCATCCTGTGGGTGGCCGCAGGACTGGCCCTGTTTGCGGAAAGCCGAGCCCGCGGTGAAGGCATGTGGCAGCTTGCTGTCGCCATCCTCGCGGTCATCGCCATCAATGGGGTCTTTTCCTTCTGGCAGGAGTACCGGGCCGAACGCGCCATCGATGCGCTCAGGCGGCTGCTGCCGCCCAGTGTCAATGTCCTGCGCGGGGGGAGACTGGAGACCCTGACCGCCGAGAGCCTGGTTCCCGGCGACCTGATCCAGCTGGAAGAAGGCAACCATGTGCCGGCCGACTGCCGGCTCATCGAGGCGCTGGACCTGCGGGTCGATGCTTCCACCATCACCGGCGAATCCCTGGCTCTGCCGAGAAGCACGGACAAGGAGGAGGAAGGGCCGGTGCTGGAAGCCAGGAACCTGCTCCTGGCCGGCACCTCGGTCGTGTCGGGGCATGGCCGGGCCCTGGTGTTTGCCACAGGCATGCGCACGGAGTTCGGCAAGATCGCCCATCTGACGCAGACCGCCGGTGAAACCACCTCGCCCCTGCGGCGGGAGCTGGACCGTCTGTCCAGACTGATCGCCATCTTCGCCTCGGCCCTGGGCCTGACCTTTTTCGGCATCGGGGTGGCCATTGGCCTGCCCTTCTGGACGAACGTGATGTTTGCCATCGGCATCATCGTGGCCAATGTGCCCGAGGGGCTGCTGCCGACGGTGACACTCTCCCTGGCCATGGCCACCCAGCGCATGGCCAAGCGCAACGCCCTGGTCCGCCACCTGCCGGCCGTGGAAACGCTGGGGTCGACCACGGTCATCTGCAGCGACAAGACCGGCACCCTCACCCAGAACCGGATGGCCGTGAAACAGCTCCTGGTCGGCGACGCCCTCCTCAACCCCGAGGATCACGAAGGCCTGGCGCAGGCTTCGCAGCTCATCCGCAATGCCCAGACTTGCCTGAGCCTGAAGCAAAGCCAGCGCGCTGGCCGGGCGGTCTGGTTGGGTGATCCCATGGAGGTCGCCCTCTCTGAGTTCGCCCGGAGCATCCAGGATTTCGGCGAGTTACCCCATGTGGCGGAGATCGCCTTCGACAGCGAGCGCCGCCGCATGTCCGTCGTCGTCGAGCACGATGGCGGGCGCTGGCTGTATTGCAAGGGAGCGCCCGAGGTGCTCCTCGAAGTCTGCGACCGGATCGACTCCGGCACGGCGCCGGGGCCTTTCAATGCGGCTGCCCGGGCCCGCGTCAGCCAGGCGCAGGAGACGATGGCAGCCGCTGGGTTGCGCGTCCTCGCTTTTGCCTATCGCAAGCTCGAGCCGGAGGAAGTCCCGGCCGAGAAAGGATTGGTGTTCTCGGGCCTGATCGCGCTCCAGGATTCGCCCCGCCCGGAGGTGCCCGAGGCCCTGGCCCGCTGCCGTACCGCGGGTGTGAAGGTGATCATGGTGACCGGGGACCATCCCCACACCGCGGTGGCCATCGCCCGCCAGATCGGCCTCGTCCAGGGCGAGCACCCGGTCGTGATCCTCGGCGCGAGCCTGCTCAAGATGACGCCCGCGCAGCTGCAGCTGGCCCTCGACGCACCGGAGATCCTGTTCGCCCGGGTCACGGCCGAGCAGAAGATGGTGGTCGTCGAGGGGCTGAAGAACAAGGGCGAGATCGTGGCCGTCACGGGGGATGGCGTGAATGACGCTCCGGCCCTGAAGGCGGCCCACATCGGCATCGCCATGGGCATCACGGGCACCGATGTGGCCAAGGAGGCGGCCGACATGATCCTGCTGGATGACAATTTCGCCAGCATCGTCAATGCCATCGAAGAGGGCCGGGCGGTGTTCGAAAACATCCGC
This sequence comes from Holophagales bacterium, assembly GCA_038320645.1. Lineage (GTDB taxonomy): Bacteria > Acidobacteriota > Holophagae > Holophagales > Holophagaceae > Geothrix. Next base: position 15,027 of record JBBQEL010000043.1, read on the forward strand.
AAGTTCCTGACCTACATCCTGACCTCAAACATTCCCGAGCTGATCCCCTACCTGGCCTTCGTGCTGTTCCGGATCCCGCTGCCCCTCACCATCCTCCAGATCCTGGTGGTCGATCTCGGCACCGACATGGTGCCAGCCTTGGCGCTGGGGGCCGAGCGCCCAGACAGCCGGATCATGCAGCAGCCGCCGCGCCCTCCCGGCGAGCGCCTGCTGTCCTGGCCGGTGCTGCTCCGCGCCTATCTGTGGCTTGGTCTGCTGGAAGCGACCGTGGCCCTGTCGGTGTATTTCTTCGTCCTGCACCGGGGCGGCTGGCAGTACGGCGAGTCGCTGGGCCGGCTCGACCCGCTCTACCTGCAGGCCACCACTGCCTGCCTGGTGGCCATCATCGTCGCGCAGATGGTCAACGTCTTCCTGTGCCGCCATCCGCAGCAATCGTCCGTTCGCTTTTCCCTGACGGAGAACCCGCTCCTGCTGCTCGGGCTGGGTGTCGAGATGATCCTGATCCTGGTGATCGTCTATACGCCCTGGGGAAACGCCATCTTCAGCACCAGGGCTTTCGGCGCTGGCGCCTGGTGGCTGATCGTTCCGTTGGCCCTCGGCTTCGGTCTGTTGGAGGAACTACGCAAGCGCGTCCAGCGCCAGCGACTGGTCAAGTGAAGCAGCCCTGGTCCCATGTCCACGGCACCGTGATCAGTTCTCACAGAATCTAAGACAGACCCTAGTTGTAGGCCACCGTGACTGGAAAGGTTCCGGCATAGTCCCCATCCGCCTGGTTGGCCGGCACGCTCAGGGTGGCGCCGATGCTCAGGGTCTGCGAGCCGACCCCGCTGAGCAGCCCGGTAGCGCTGGGGCTGCTGAGAAAGGAGGCGATGGTCATCGTGCCCCCGGGTCCCGTGAGGGAACTACTTGTCGGCAGGGTGATGGCGTAGATGGTGTTGCGAGCCCCGGTCACCGTGAGGGTGGCCGCGCCCGGAGTGGACAAATTGCCGAGGGTGGCGCCGCCTGTGGTGGTCCGGCTGCCGGCCGGGCTGAGGACCACCGTGCCGCTCACGCTGGACACGAAGACATCCCCAAACCTCAGGGGCGCCAGCAGGGCGAGCGTGATGACAGGATCCACGCGGACCGCGACGGTGAAGGCCATGGTCGACGACTTGCCCTTGTCCCGGACGCGAAGGTTGAAGGAGCCGGTGTAGCTGCCCTGAGGCACGGCCGCACTGGTTCCGACTGTCAAGCTCACACCCAGGTAGAACAGCGGGGTCGTGCCCGAGGGCGGGAAGATGCCGGTCCGCGCCGGGCTCGGCTGGAAATCCACGGCGGTGGCGCGCAGGGAGCCCCCGCCTGCCCGGGTGAGGGTGAAGGGCCCCACGGCATCGACTGTCCAGGTGTGCCCCGGTGCTCCGGACAAGGTGAGGCTGCCGAGGAGGGTACCGGTGGAGGAACCCAGCTGCGTTCCGCCAGTGGCCGTTCGCGTGCCGGAAGGACTGTTGAGGATGACGGTGCCGGCGCTGGCGCCAGGAACGATGGCTCCTGCATTGAGGTTGGAGAACTTGTTGATGGTGGGTGACTGTCCCAGGATGGGCAGCGCCGCGAGGCCCAGGGCGGCGAGGAGCAGGAACGAGCCGAGTCGGGCTGCCATGGCGCTGATCTGGAAGGGACGAACGGGCAGGCTGGGGAATCTCATGTCGCTTCCTTGAGCAGGGGCTGTGCGCTATCCGGGTTTGTGGGCTTGGCTGGTGCAGCCCGCAGGAGGATGTCCAGGCCGTCGAGGACGGTGCCGTCGTGCGAAATGGTGATGGGTCTGGGCCGCGAAGGGCGGGCTCCGAAGCGGGAGGCATCGCCCGCTGTCACCAGGAGGAAGTAGCTTCCCGGGGGGATCCCCGTGAGGTTGAAGAAGCCGTCATAGGAACTGCGGACGGCCTTGACCACCAGGCCCTGAGGATCCGCCAGTACGATGCGCAGACCTGCCAACTCTTGGGCAGGGCCATCCTGCTTCAGGTAGACGGTGCCCGTGATCTCTCCCAGCAGCACCATGGGAAAGTCCACCCGGGCCACATGCCCCGGGCGCGGCGTGAGGCGGACGCCGGCGCCCGCGCGCATGAAGGGGTCTTCCAGGCTGGCGGAGGCCACCACGAGGTTGGCGTCCTGTTCACCCGGGAGATTGGTCAGGAAGGCCACGCCCTGGGCATTGGTGGTGGCCGGAACCCGGGCGCCATTGACCAGGAAGCCGATGCCCTCCAGGGGTTTTTCGCCCGGGTCCAGGACGCCATTCCCGTTGCTGTCCAGGAAGGCCCGGGCCGACACCGCGCCCTGGGTCGCCAGACCCTGGGCCTGGGCGTAGATGCGCTGCTGGCGTGGCTCGCGGCCCAAGCCGACGCGGAACGACAGATCGGCCACCCAGTGGCTGCGCGACGAATAGCTGAGCTCGAGGCCCAGGCTGTACTGGCCCTGGCTCTTGTTCGCCCCCAGCAGAATCCGGGTATCGCGGGTGGCCAGGGCGCGCTCGATGCCTGCGCGCAGCAGGTAGGGCGTGTAAAGCGGCGTCTCGGCCAGGAGGGCCACGGTCTGGAAGCCCGGCCCGGCGCCCACCAGGTAGGTGGCCTGGCCCCGGAGGGAGAGGTCGCGGAAGAAGGTGCTGGCGAGCAGGTCCCCCGTGGTGGTGGCGGACACGGGCACGGGGCCCCCCCGCTGGGTGGTCCGGGTGATTTCATTGGAGACGTAGTAGCCGCGATACGAGGTGTAGATCCGGTTGTAGAGGCGGTCCACGGACCCGCCAGCCACGAGCAGGTCCCGGGAACCACCCAGGTCCACCGTGAACCAGCTGCGTTCGAGGCTGGGCAGGATGGTGGAAGTCTCCAGGCTGCTGCGGCTGCGGACCAGGCCATACACAGGCCGGAAGATCTCGCTGACGAAGCCGTCCTGCAGCGCGGCGTGCTTGGCGGTGAGGCTCAGCGTGCCCACTCGGGAGCGAATCCCCAGTTCCTGCACGGAGCCACCCGCGCTGTCCTGGGCGGCGGTGAGGCTGGCGGAAAGCGGCTTCCAGAAACCCTGAAGGCCGGCGGATCGGTAGGTGTGGGTGGTCCCATCGAAATCCACCCCGGCGACGGCGGCGCTCAGGGCGAGCTGCTTGGACAGGCCGTAGCGCGCTTCGAACTGGCTGCGCCGGCCCGCCGCACCGGGTTTGGTGCCCACCAACCGGTATTGGAAGGCGCCCGCCGGCGTCTGGCTTTCGCTGACATCGAAGCGGACCACTTCTTCCCGGCGCTGCCCCTGGGGCCCGTAGAAGACCAGGCGGAAGTCGTTCCACCCGTAGTACAGCGGCACATTCAGAAATTCGTAGCGCCCGTCGGGCCGATAGGCGCGGAAGCCCACAAGCGACTGGTTGCGGTAGAGCTCCACCTGCCAGCCCGGCGCGAGGTCCCCCAGGAACGAATGCCGGTCGAAGGCATTCGCCTGCTGCAGTGGGATGTTGCTGACCAGGGCACCGGTGCCCGCGAAGGGTTGGGCCAGGAGTTCCAGACCGGGATTGAGCACTTCACCGAAGGCGAATTCCGTGGCATGGAAAGGGCCCAAGAGGCCGGCGTTGGGATCCCGCCGACCCATGGTCATGTGGAATTCAGCCAGTCCCTCCTGCGCGTCCAGAACGGCGTAGAGACTAGTGGAGAGCTTGAGGAAGTCCCCGCTGAGGAAGGTGATGCTCTGGGCGGAGATCGGACGTGCGCCGTTGCTGTCCGAGCGGCCCGTCAGGCGCAGGGTCTCGTCCACGAACGGGACATCGTATAGTTTGTAAGGGTCGTCCACCCGTTCGAAGGTCTGGGGCTTGAGGTCCGGGCGGAGCCGGCCGGCGCCCCGCTCGCGGAGCCAACGGAGCTGCAGGGGCAGCGGCTCCCGGGGCAGCACGGTAATGGTGGCGGACCGGGGCGCCACCTTCAGCTCGAGGGGCAGCCACTCGGCCAGCAGGCGCGTGTCCACGTAGATGTCGTCGGCATGCACTTCGATGAGGGACCGGTCCAGGGCCCGGGCCACGCCGCCCACGGTCACGGTGCCAGCCAGGACATTCAGCGCAAACCGCCGCCCTTCCTGGATGAGGAAGCCCTCCGCCAGGCCGCGATTGGGGTCCACCTGGACGGCCAGATCCAGCTGTCGGCAGAGTTCCCCCAGCGGAACGATGAACCCGCCCTTCACCGTGAAGCCCGGGAAGGTGTTGGACAGGGTGGTCTGCTCCAGCCGGAGGGAGAAGATCAATACCTCATCTTCCGGGCGGGCTAACATCCCCAGGCTGCTCACCGCTGCGGTACTTGCAGCCGAGGGAACCCCAGGGACGCCTGCCTCCAAGGGGGCCGAGGCCAGCGAGAGCGCCGCGAGGGTGGAGAACCCCTGCCACCAGCGCCTGCCTGAGTTCTGATGTCCCAAAATGCACCTTAGGGCACGTCGAGGAAGCCCTCGGCAAGCATGGCGCCACCCTCCCTCGGGGGCAAGGAATAGGTGAGGTGGAGTCGGCCATGGGCCAGGCGGCCGCCGGGTGCGACGGTGGTCACCGCCAGCAGGACGCGGCGCGCGGGGTTCGGCGTGTAGACCGCGACGCCGTTCGCTTCGCAGACGGTTTCCTTCGGGCCAACCTTGGGGACGAAGACGGCCTTCAGATCGCCGTAGACCGACTGATTCCCCCTGCGTTCCAGCCGGAACAGGATCGTGCGGCCTTGCGGGTCGAGGGCCAGGTCCGCTAGGGTCACGTCGGCTGAGGTTTCGCCTTGCCGGACGATCACGGGGATGGCCAGACCATAGACGGGAATGAGCTTGATGGAGATGCCCTTGGGCGGCCCGGACGGGGTGCTTTCCGGGGGCGGCTCCGGAGTCGGGGGAATCGCCCGGAAGATCATGTGGATGCGGTACTCCCCGGCCTGCAGTTCCGCGGGCTTTCGGGCCTGGAGGCGCACGGTCTGGGATTCCTGGGGTTCCAGGGTCACTTCCCGTGGGGAGAAGCGGACCAGGCTTTCCGGTGAAACCTGTCCGACCACGTTGATTGAGGGGACCTCTTTGAAGGAGCCCGCCTCGTCCATTTCCATCCGCACGAGGGAGATCCGGTAGGTCGCCTTCACGAGCCCGATGTTGGAGAGGTTGAGCTCGGCGGTGCGCTTGCGGTTATCCATGACCACCCGCGTGGGTGCCACCAGCAGATCGCCCATTCCGCCGGAGATCTCGATCGGCGCGACGACGGGCGGTACGGGGCTCTGTCCCGGCAGCGGCAGGAACACAAGGGCCAGCAGGGTGCGCGTGAGCATGGGCACTCGCTCCAAGAAAACACCCAGGGCGCGGGCGCCCTGGGTGCATGCCAAGAATGGCCTTCCGATCAGTTGTAGGTGACCGTCACGGGGAAGGTGCCGGCGTAGTCGCCGTCCACCTGGCTGATGCCGACCGTCAGGGTCGCGCCCACCTGGAAGAGCTGGGTGGCGGCAGCCACGTTCGCGAGGGTGCCGGTGGCACCGGTGGGCGCGGGCGCGCCGCCAGCGACGGAGACACGCCAGGTCTTCACGGGCATGGCAGCACCCGCACCGGTGAGGGTGATGGCTCCGTCAGCGGGGAGGGTGATGGCATAGGAGGCGTTGCGCTTGCCGCCCACGGTGAAATTGGCGGTGTTGCCGATACCCGTGGTGGCCAGGATCGGACCGGTGGTGGTTCGAGCCCCACTCAGGGCGTTGATGGTCACATCCCCGCCGACGGCATCGGAGAAGATATCGCCGAAGCTCAGGCCCGTGCTGGTCAGGGTCAGCGTAATGGGCTTGTAGATGCGGGCCGTCGCCGGCACAGCGGGGAGGTTGGCGCTCTGGGCGAAGGCGACCGCGGAGGTCAGCGCAAGGCCAGCGAGAAGGCGATAGGAAATGGTCATAGGATGGATCCTTTGGTTTCTAGAGGTGATGCTCGGTTTTCATGAAACTCGGAACTGGTTAGCAACCAGCCCCTCCGCGATCCGGTGTCTCGCGATCACAACGCTTGCGCGTCAGGAATGATTAAGCAGGTTTCGAGCCAATATCAGGGTGTTGATAATATTCAATGTTTACTGAAGATGCGATTCTGGTAACTGAACGCCTCAGTCATAATGAGTGACCGAGGGGCCATTTTGGTAGAACTAAGGTCGCCCCCTTCCAAACCCTGCCTTGAGCGGAACGGTCGCGGATCGGGCCAATAGAGGCAATTCCCCTCACCGGGAGGCATATGCCCTCATTGGAGCGGAGGCTTGCTCATCAAGAGGGCGCGACTTGGGGCGCCTGGGAACGGATCTCGTCGAACCCTGCTCTCGATCGCCGAAGGCCGACTCAGGGCCTGACGGGCACGCCCTGGGCATCGCGCAGGACGACCGTTCCGCTTGCGGTGCGGACTTCCCGGGCGACGAACCGCTGGCCCGCGTCATCCTGCCGGCGGGAAGCCAGCACTTCGATGGTTTCGCCCACAGCCAGGGTCCCGTGGCGGAGGGCCTGGCCCACCTGCACCCGGATCACGCCAAAGGGCAGCCGGAGCTTCAATGCGCCGTCCAGGACGGCGATGACCGTGCCCTGGAGGGTGAATTCGCTGGCGGGGTCGTAGTCGGCGGCGGCGATGGGGCGAATGCGGACGCTGCAGGGAACCGCACCGCTGGAGGCCGTGACCTGGGCGAGAGCTGGGATTGCGAACAACAACAGGGCCAGCCAGGGGCGCAGGCCAAAATTCCACGGGGATCGCTGGACCCGAGCACGCTTGGTTCTGACGAGGGGAACCTTGGGAGGGATCGACATGCCCATCATCGCCATGCCCTCCCCGGAAGCCTCATGAATGCTTCATCGGCAGGCCAAAGCCCGGGATAAACCGGAAGGTATTTTCCAGGTAGACCTATTGATCTAGGCCGTGTCCGCTGGGTGGGACCTTCGGCGAGGATTCCGGTGACGCAGCCTCAGCCTTCAGACCGGGATGGTTCGGCCTTCTTGGGGGAGAAACGCCGTTCGAGGCGCGGGGCGACCACCAGGATGAGCAGGATGATCGCGATGGCGGAAAGCACGACGAAGCCCGAGCCGCAGCCGGCGATGACGCCCACACCCGCCGTGGCCCAGATCGCCGCGGCGGATGTGAGCCCTTGCACCTGCTTGCCCTGGGTCGCACTTCGAAAGATCTCACCGGCGCCGAGGAAGCCCACACCCGTGGCGATGCCCTGGATGACGCGGGAGATCCCATCTGCGGTTGGCGGGGCCATTCGGGCCGGAACCACCAGGAACAGGGCGGCGCCGAGGGCCACGAGCGCATGGGTGCCCACGCCCGCGGGCTTACCGGCCCGGAATCGATTCCAGCCGATGAACCCACCCGCCAAGGCCGCCGCGAGGAGGCGGAAGAGCACCACCAGATCAGCTTTCTGGAACGCCAGGCCGAGTTCATAACCCATGGTTGCGCCCCTTTGTGAGTTCCAAGCAGCCGCTCTCGCCTGTCGATCCCAGCCCGTCCCGCGGGAAGCCCGCAACGCCATCGAACCACCCATTCAGCGGTTTCGCTCCTTCAATTTGAAGCAGCCAACAAATCAATTTGATTTTCCGAACCTCCACCCAGCCCTCGACGCAGACTTAAGTCGACCTTCCTATAGCTGTTTATCTATTGGCGCGAAACCTGCCCTCTCGAAGAGACGGTACCTGTCCATGTCGAGTTGGGACCCTTTGAGGTTGCAACCAGGGATGCCATGGCACCGGCTGTTATCGCCAGCCTCGCGCTGGCTTCTGCATGTGTCGGCCATCGCCATGACCGCCTCCTCACAGGGATCCTCATCCATGGGCACGCCTGAAGCGTCCTCCCCAGGCGAAGCGAAGGCCACGCCTTCCCTCGCGCCCCGAGCTGCGTGGTGGAGGCGTTGGCTGAAGGTGCCCAGAACGCACCTTGGCAAAGGGATCCTCGCGGGCCTGGCCGTGATCGTGGTGTTGGCCATGGTGTTCGTGGACGCCCTGCTCGCCCGTCCCATGCGCGCCTGGGCTGAACGCATGATGAATGCGAACCTGAAGGGCTACACGGTCCACATCGCCCGGGCGCGCCCCCACCTCTGGCGGCTGGCCTTCGAGCTGGACGATCTGATCCTGGTGCAAAACAGCCATCCGAACCCTCCGGTGGCCAATTTCGGCGCACTGAAGTTCTCCATGATCTGGAGTGAGCTGTTGCACTTCAAGGTGGCGGGCGATCTGACCATCGAACGCCCCGCCCTGCATATCAACCTCGCCCAGATCGAGGAAGAGGCCCGCAGCCATGTGAGCCTGAAGGAGCGCGGGTGGCAGCGCGCCGTGGAATCCGTTTTCCCCATCAAGCTGGACCGGGTGACCATCCGGGAGGGATCCGTGCTCTATCTGTCCGACCGCACCGCCAGCAAGCCGCTCCAACTCACCCATGTGTTCATGACCGCCCGGAACGTGCGCAACATCGCCGCCGCGAAGGGAACCTACCCTTCGCCGGTCACCCTGGAAGGCGTCCTGTTCGATTCGGGCAAGCTCTGGTTCAAGGGGTCGGCGGATTTTCTCCGCGAACCCTATGCGGCCGGACAGGGGGAGATTCGCCTACAGCGCGTCCCCCTGGATCGCCTCAACCCCCTGGCCCAGGCCATTCAGATGGAGACCAAGGGGGGCTTCCTGTCGGTCAACGGAGCCATGGAGTACACCCCTGAGGCCCAGACGGCGCATCTGACGGAGGTGCTCCTTGAGAACCTGCAGGTGGACTACGTCACCAGCAAGGCCACCGAGGCCGTCGAGAAGGCGCGCGGCAAGCAACTATTGAAGGCGGCCAAGAGTGTGCGCAACGCGCCCCAGCTGCTCCTGCAGGTGGACACCTTGAGGTTGATGAACAGCCAGATCGGCTTCGTGAACAAGGGCGGCGACCCACCCTACCGTCTGTTCATGTCGGACGCAGATCTGACCCTGAAGAACCTCAGCAACCACTCGGATCTGGGCCGGTCCACCTTCCGGGGCCAGGGGGCCTTTCTGGGCAGCGGCCACACAGTGGTCTCGGGTGGATTCCTGTCCACTGCCAAGGCGGCGGACTTCGATCTCCACCTGAAGATGAAGGATGCCCGGCTGCCCGACCTCAACCGTTTCCTGCTGTCCTATGCAGGCGTGGACGTGGCCGAGGGCCGGTTCTCGGTGTTCTCCGAACTCACGGTGAAGAACGGCCGCATCGAAGGCTACATCAAGCCGCTCATCAAGAACCTGAAGATCTACGACAAAAAGAAGGACCAGGGGAAGCGCTTCGGCAAGCGGGTGGAGATGCACCTGTTGCAGTTCCTGGCCTATGTTTTCAAAAATCGCAGTACCCAGGAAGTGGCCGCCGTGGTGCGCATTTCCGGTCCCACCAGCGCGCCTGGCACGGACGAGTGGGAGGTCATCCGCAGACTCCTGGCCAACGGATTCGCCCGCGCGGTCCTCCCTGGGTTCCTGAGTCGACCCGGAGACGCGGCACCGCCCCCGGCTACACCGCCCCCGGCCGGACCGCGTTCGTCCGGACCGCCTTTGGTGACCGGGAAGGGAGCCTCATGACCAGCAGTCCCATCCGAACACCCCGAACCGGGAAGCGCCTGACACAAGACGGCCTCCCTCCACCGGATTCCACCCTGGAGTCAGCCATGAACACCGAGACCCCTGACCGGGCACCGAGACGACGCGTCCCCTTCCGGTTCCTCCTCTGGTCCATGCTGGTGGTCGGTGCCGGTGCTGCGGGGATCTACGCGGTCGATCAGCTGTTCCTGGCCCCTCGCCGGAAGCTGGAAACGCGGGTCGCCGAGCTGGACAAGGAGAACAACCGCCTCAAGACCTATCTGAAGCTGCTGGAGTTCACCGAGCGCCGCGCCCAGCTGGAAGTGATCGCCCAGACCAAGGATGTGGATGGCCAGACGGTGAACAAGCTGCGCTTCACGGAACTGGATCCCCAGGGCGGCGTGATCGGGGAACAGCGCCTGGTGGAGATCGTCGGCGACGAGGTCTACGTTGATACCCTGGTCATCAAGTTCGAGGATCACTTCATCGAGCAGGGGGACCCCCTGAAGGGCAAGGCGCTGCTGGTCTTCCGGCGGATCTTCACGAACCGGGTCAAGCCGGACGACGGGTATGACATCGACCGCGATGGCGTGGCTCCGGCGATCTATGCGGCCCGCTCGGCGCCTTCCGCCTTCGAGCGGGAGCTCTGGACACGGTTCTGGGAAGTGGCCAACAACGAAGAACTGGCCAAGCGCTCGGGCGTGAAGGCGATGCACGGCCAAGCCATCTCGGGGCGGCTGCTGCCCCGCATGGTCTACACCCTCCTGATGCGGTCCACCGGGGAGGTCATTCTCACACCGCCCAAGGATCCCCGGGTGGACACCACCTCCGCCGCCCCGCCCTTCCTCGGGGGGTGGCAGGCCTCTCCTCCGGAAGCCCCATCGCATTGAGGGAATGCGTCTTTCAAATTGAAGGATGCGTTCGAACTGCTTAGCGCCTAGAGCGTGGAAATTAAAAAATAATACGAGTTAAGTAGTGGCCCGATCGATGCGTTGTTTCAGCTGGAAGCAATTCTGCTTCAGTTCTCACCTTCTTGGAGATCACGACCATGAAAGACAGCACGAAGGATCAGGTCGCAGGCAAAATTCACGAGCTCAAGGGCAAGGTGAAGGAGGTCGCCGGCAAGGTCACCGACAACCCGAAGCTGGAGTCCGAAGGGACCGCCGAGAAGATCAGTGGCAAGGTCCAGAAGAAGATCGGTGAAGTGGAAAAGGTCCTGGGCAAGTAGGTCCGCCTGCAGAACCTCATCGGGGTCGCTCCGGCGACCCCGATGGTCATGGCCGGGCTGGGCCCCATTCAGCCTGGCGACGAAGCTCGCCTTCAGCTCCGCTGTCTCGACCACCCGGCTTTTGCCGGATCCATGCGCGTCAGGACCGGTACAAGAATCGGATGACCATGAGCCCTGAACAGGAAGGTGTCAACGGGAAGGCCCCAAGTCCATCCTTCCTGGAATGGTTCGGGGAGCTTGGCGCTTTCGTGGCAAAGCTTGTGACCTCCACCTTCACGCGGCCGTTCCACTTCCGGGAACTGTTGCAGCAGATGCACGAGGTCGGGACGCGCTCCCTGCCGCTGGTCCTTCTGGCCGGGGCCTCCACGGGCATCGTGCTCAGCCTGCAGACCCGCGAAAGCCTGGTCCGGTTCGGGGCCAAATCGCTGCTGCCGGTGATCATCGTCATGACCATCCTCAAGGAGAGCGGACCGATCATCACCGCCCTCGTCGTGTGCGGCAGGATCGGAGCGGGGATCGGCGCCCAGCTCGGATCCATGAAGGTGACGGAGCAGATCGACGCGATCGAAGCCTCGGGCGTCAACGCCTTCCGGCTCCTGGCGGTGACCCGCATCCTGGCCTGCGTCCTGATGCTGCCCCTCCTGACCATCATGGCCGATGCCTCGGGGATCTTCGTGGGTTGGATCGCCAATACCCTGGTGGAACATGTCTCCCTGGCGAGCTTCATCAAGGAGGGCTTCAAGGGCGTCACCTTCATGGACTTCCTTCCGTCGACCTTCCGCACGGCCATCTTCGGCTTCATCATCGGCCTCGTCGGGTGCTTCCAGGGAATGCGCACCAAGGGTGGCACAGAGGGCGTCGCCCGCTCGGCCACCAGCGCCGTGGTCATCTCCTCCCTGTTCGTGATCGTCGCGGATGTCGGGCTCGTGCGCCTCATCCAGTTGCTGAGCCGGCCATGACCTCTCCCGCGCTCGGCGGAGAGGCCATCCGGATCGCGGATCTGTACACGGCCTTCGGCAGCCAAAAGGTCCTGGACGGGGTGAACCTGTCCGTGGCGAAGGGCGAGACCCTGGTGGTCCTGGGCCGCAGCGGCACGGGGAAGAGCGTCCTGCTCCGGCACCTGATCGGGCTCCAGCTGCCGGATTCCGGTTCCATCCAGGTCCTGGGCGAGGAGATCACGAGCCTTTCCGGGCAACCCCTCTATGACATGCGCAAGAAAGTGGGCTTCGTCTTCCAGAACGCGGCCCTCTATGACTCCCTGTCCGTGGTGGAGAACGTGGAATTCCCCCTCGGGCACCTCACGCCCATGACCCCGGCCCAGCGCCGGGAACGGGCCATGGAGATCCTGGCCCAGGTCGGGATGGAGGAAGCTGCGTCCAAGATGCCGGCCGATATCTCGGGGGGGATGAAGAAGCGTGTGGGTCTGGCTCGCGCCCTGGCCTTGCAGCCGGAGATGATGCTGTATGACGAGCCCACGGCTGGCCTGGATCCCATCACCTCTGGGGAGATCAGCGACCTGATCCTGAAGCTCCAGGAGGAGCACAGCCTGTCCTCCATCGTCGTGACCCACGACATGCGGAGCGCCAAGGCGATCTCGAACCGCGTGGCCATGCTGGACGACGGGAAAATCGTCTACGACGGGAGCTTCGAGGCTCTGCAGGATTCCGAGAACCCCTTCGTGTCTCTCTTCGTGCAGAAGGGCGGGGGCTAGGGATCCCGTGTCCAGACGCCATGAAGGTTCAACCGTTGCAAGGATGTTGAGGTGGGTTTCATGAGCAAAATGGCACGCTTGGGCTTGTTCATCGTGGGGTCGCTGGCCCTTCTCTTCGGCGGCATCTTCATCATCGGAAACCAGCAGCAGCTGTTCACCCATTCCTATCGGCTACGGACGCAATTCTCCGGCGTCGCCGGATTACTTGCGGGAGCCGAAGTCAGGCTTGGCGGCGTGCGCAAAGGCACCGTTGACGAGATTCTGCTGCCCACGCAACCGAAGGGACAGGTGACTGTGACCATGTCGCTGGACCGGTCGACTGCCAGCCTGGTTAAAAAGGACTCGGTGGCGGCGATCGAGACGGAGGGCGTCCTCGGAAACAAGTACCTGGCCATCTCCTTTGGCAGCCCCGAGGCCGAGGGCGTCAAGGACTGGGACACGATCGCGGGCGCGCCCATGCTCGACGTGGACGCCATGCTTAAGAAAACCGGGGAGATCATGGAGACGACGAATCATGCCATGAAGAACATCGACAAACTCGCCTCCGAGGCGGGCACCCTCGCGGCCAGGATCAACCGCGGTGACGGGACCATCGGCGCCCTGGTGAATGATCGCTCCGTCTACAACCAGCTCAACGCCACCATGACCAGCCTGGCCGGCACGGCGGAAGAGGCCCGGGACACCATGACGCAGGCCAAGGTGGGCGTCACCGCCTTCCAGGAGAACATGCAGGCCCTGAAGGGGAACTTCCTCCTCCGCGGGTTTTACAAGGATCGGGGCTATCAGGATTCCGCGGACCTGACCAAGTGGGAGACTCCGAACCTTCCGGACGGCGTGCCCGCGAAAGCATTCACGTTCCTCGTCCAGGACCTCTTCGACAAACCCGAAAGTCCCAAGCTCAAGGGCAAGAAGCAGCTGAACGAAGTGGGGACCTATCTCGAGCAGAACCCATTCGGATCGGCGGTCATCCAGGCCTTTTCCGGCGCGAAGGGCGACCAGGACGAGAACCTCGTCCACACCCAGGCCCAAGCCATGCAGGTGCGTGCCTATCTGGCGGCGCGGTTCGAACTGGACGATGGAAAGCTGAAGACGATGGGCATGGGGAAGGCCGAAGCGGAGCCTGGGAAGGACGGTCGGATTGTCATCTCTGTCTACAAGCTCTAAAGCTGCTCAAAGCGCGCCTCCTCCAAGCCTCAATGGGGGTGGTTTCACAGGCCTCACCGAAGGGCAGGCTGCCCTCTCAGACTGGCGCGGGAAGGCCCGAACGAGCTGCCTGCCAGGGAGCAGCGCGGGCTGCTGCCCATCACCTGAGAAGTGATCAAGGAGCCCATGTTCCTGATGCTGGTGGCGGCCGGGTCGATCTATCTGCTGCTGGGCGAGATGAAGGATGCCCTGATGCTCCTCGGCTTCGTCCTCGTGGCCAAGCTCCTTCGGCAACGCAGGCCAACTTCCCTGCTCTCAAATTGATGAGTGGGATCCTTCGTTTTGAACGGTTCACCTGTTCATCCAAGCTGTCGCCTGAGCCAAAGGCCTAAATCCGTGAGCCAGACGATCTTAAAGAACATTCAAGTCGAACCTTTTCAACAATAGGAGCATCTATCTTGTGCCGCCCGACTTCACGGCGGCTGTGAGGTAGATGGCGATGAAGCGGATCAAGATGCAGGCATCGGAAGGTCTGGAGCTGACGGGGATGGGCGGTCTGGTGCTCGTCGGGGCGCTGTTGAAGCGGTTCACGGGCTTCCAGG
>JBBQEL010000044.1:0-26569 GCA_038320645.1 Holophagales bacterium
CCTCCCGGGGTGGATTCCCCGGCAAGCTTCCCAAAAAACCGAACCGCACGTTCAAATTACCACCAAGGAATAAGCGTACCGAGCCCGCACTGCTATTAGCTCCTTAACGATTCTGAGTCACGTGAACCGGACACTAGTGAATTTAGAACATGTTCCTTATGCGATTTGAATAGGATCAAAACCCATCACATTGAACGCTGGTAAGGTCAAAATGACATACTTCCGCAAGGGGCCCCTCATGGCGGCCAGCGGCGGCGAGGTCGGCGGCCTTGCCATGGGCCCATCCGGCGTGAAGGGGAGGCCACCCACCCAGTTCTCTGCAGCCCCTTGCTATGCTTTGCACCCGTGTCCACGCCCGCACCCTCCACCCGTCCCCGCCTGGCCCTGGCCGGCACCAGCGGCTTCATCGGGGCGGCGCTGTGCGAGGCGCTGCGGGAGCGGTTCGAGCTGCGCGTACTCACCCGCTCCATGGCCCGCACCGCGCCCACCGAGGGGGTGGAGCTGCGGCCCTGCGACCTCTTCTCCCGCCGGGAACTGGCGGAGGCGCTGGCGGGCGTGGACTACGCCATCTACCTGGTGCACAACCGCGATCCCTCGGCCCGCCTCGATCAGGCCCAGTCCCAGGACATGGACCTGCTGGTGGCCGACAACTTCGCCTGGGCGGCGGCCCGCACCGATGTGCGGCAGATCCTTTGCCGCGCCCCGCTGCTGGCCCATCCCGACCGCCCCTCGGCCCGGGATGCCCGGGAGCTGGATGAGGTTCTCGCCGCGCACGGGGTCCCCCTCACGGTGCTGCGCACGGGCCTGGTGGTGGGGCCCGGCGGTCTGCTGGCCCGCCTGCTGGTGCGCCTGGTGCGCCGCCTGCCGGTCATCCCCCTGCCCCGGCTCGCCGAGAACGCGATCCGCCCCCTGCACCTGGAGACCCTGCTGGCCGCCTTCGCCCATTGTGTGGGCAACCCCGCCACCTACGGCGGCACCTTCGATGTGTTCGGCGCCGAGGCCGTCACGCTCCACCAGCTGCTGGCAGACACCGCGGACCGGCTGGGCCGCAAGGTCCGCTTCCTGCCCTGGCCGGGCCTGTCCGAGCGCAGCTTCGCCCTTCTGCTGCGCACCCAGTGCCCCTCCCTCCATCCGGTTTTTCTGGCCTATCTGCTGGATCTGTTTTCAGCGGGGAAACAGGGCGAGGACAACCCCGTGCAGCGCGCCGCCATCCGGGACTGGCAACCGCTCCGCTTCACCCTGGCGCGGTCCCTCCAGGCGGTAGCGACCGGGGGGCAGCCGCCGGAGCGGGCCCGGGACGACGAGGCCATCCGCCAGTTGCGCCGGGTGCGCTCCATCCAGCGCCTGCGGCTGCCGGCGGGCAGGGACGCCGCGTGGGTGGCGGAGCGCTACTTTCCCTGGATGGGCACCTTGATGAAGTGGATCGTGGCCACGGAGCGCGACGCGGACGGCTCCTGGACCGTGCGGCAGAAACTCGGCGGCCTCACCCTGCTGCGCCTCGAGTTCAAGCCCACCCACAGTTCCCCGGACCGCCGGATGTACTTCATCACCGGCGGCGCCCTGGCCGGGGCCCTCGGCGGTCGCACGGCCCGCCTGGAGTTCCGCGACCTGCTGCAGGGCCGCTTCACCCTCTTCGCCATCCACGACTTCAACCCGGCCCTGCCCTGGTACTTCTACCGCTTCACCCAGGCCATCATCCACGGCCTGGTCATGAAGGGTTTCCAGGGCTACATGGAGCAGCACGCCGAGGGCGGGCCGATGCTCTGAGGGCCGGCAACGGAAGGGCCCACCACGGATGAACGCAGCGGAGAGCCGCATGGTGCTCTCTCCGGGTTCACCCGTGGCTCCCCAGATGCGGCTTTCCGGGTTCGCTACTTGCCTGGTTTCGCGGGCTTCGGGGCCCAGAAGGCCGGGTCGCTGGCGATCATGTCAGGCCCGGGGAAGCTCAGCTTGGGGTCGAAGGCGAAGAGGTTGTTTTCCACGGCGTTCACTGTGTCCGCGAAGACCTTCTGCATGCCCTTGCGGCCCTCCTCACCCAGAGCCTCCTGGAAGGCCTTCTCGCTGTCGGCCGCGGCATCCAGCTCCGCCAGGGCCTTCAGGGGGCGCAGCACGAGGTAGGTGGGCGAGCCGATGCCCGCGGCGATCTCATAGAAGGCGAAGGAGGTCGCGTAGTGGCTCTTCTCATAGGCGGCCAGGGCCAGTTTCACCCCCTCCTCGAAGGCCTTGTTCTGGCCCTGCTTGACACGGAAGGTTCGGATGCGCATGTAGCGCATCTTGGCGATGTCCACGGGCGGGCCGTAGCTCAGATCCTTGCGCCAGGTGCCGAGCAGGGTCCGCGAACCATTGAGGTGTTCGCCATCCTGCTGGCTGATCTTGTCGATCTCGGTCCTGAGGGCCGCGTTGCCATCGAGTTCCTTCTGCTTGGCTTCCCAGTCGGCGTAGCTGGCGTGGCCCACGATGAACCAGGCCTCCGACGGCCCCGTGAGCGCGCTCATGCCCAGCCAGTAGTCCTTCGACTTGCCTTTGTTCAGGGCCCGCGCCCAGGCGCTCTCGGTGATCGCATGGGCCGCCCCATGGCCTGGCTTGATCTCCTCGCGGACGAAGAGCATCAGCGGCGGCGGCGGCATGGCGCCGCCCTGGGCGAGCAGGGCCGGGGCCGCAAGGAACACCAGCCGGGAGAACAGAGAACGGACGGTCTGTTGAAACATGGCGGCCCACCTCCAGAGGGCGGAACCGATGCTAGCCCCCAAGGCACCCGCCTGGATAGTAAATATCCTGTTGGAACAACCATGGGTGATCGCATTAATACAAGTTATTGTTTCAATCGCAAACCCGCATGGGCCCTTGCGGACAGCAGAACGCCCAGGCCCGCTGCTGGCAGTCTAGTGGCTACTTGCCGGGCAGCTTGGAAGCCACGCCCTGCACGAAGTAGTCCATCTTCTCCAGGTCGTGATCGGAGATGGTCTGGCCGGCGGCTACGCGCACCTTGCCGTCCTGATCCACCACAGGACCGGTGAAGGGATGGAGATTCCCGGCGATGATCTGGGCTTCCAGTTTCTTGGCCAGCGCCTGCACGTCCTTGGGCACCGCGGCGCTCATGGGGGCCATCTTGATGAAGCCGTCCTTGAGGCCGCCCCAGACGCTGCCGGACTTCCACTTGCCCGCCAGGACCTCGCTCACCACCTGGGTGTAGTAGTCGCCCCAGGTGAGGATGATGCCCCCGATCTGGGCCTTGGGCGCGTACTTGAGTTCATCGGTGTTGTAGCAGAACACCTTGACGCCCTTCTCTTCGGCGGCCTGGTTGGCGGCGGCGGAATCGGTCTCGTGGCTCAGCACGTCGGCGCCCTGGGCGATGAGGGTGAGGGCCGCCTCGCGCTCCTTGCCGGGATCGAACCAGGAGTTCACCCAGACCACGCGCATCTCGGCCTTGGGATTCACGCTCCGCATGCCATGCGTAAAGGCGTTGATGGCCATCACCACTTCGGGAATGGGATAGGAGCCCACATAGCCCACGACATTCGACTTGGTCAGCTTCCCGGCCACGACGCCGTTCAGGTAGCGGCCCTCGTAGAAGCGGCCGTTGTACTGACCGAGGTTGGGGGCGGTCTTGTAGCCCGTGGCGTGCATGAAGACGGTGTTGGGATAGTTCTTGGCAACATTGAGCGCCGGGTTCATGTAACCGAAGGAGGTGGCGAAGATGATCTTTGTGCCGTTCTGGGCCATTTCGCGGATGACGCGTTCGGAATCGGCGCCCTCGGGCACGCTCTCGACGAACTGGGTGGTCACCTTGCCCTTGAGGGCGGCTTCCATCTGCTTGCGGCCCAGGTCGTGCTGGAAGGTCCAGCCGGCATCGCCCACGGGTCCGACATAGACGAAGCCGACCTTGGCCGGGGCCTTGGCCGCGGCCTGGGGCGGGGCGCCGGACAGGGCCGTGGCCGCCAGCAGGGCGATGGCGAGCGTCGTGCGGACGGATTCACGCGTGATCATGCCGGGTCCTCCTCGAAAAGATGAATGGATGCCCCGATTGTGTCAGTCGAGGGAAGGGTTTTCTTCACTTTTCCGACGCTCCCACATCCGAGGCCTTGAAGCTCCGGTACAGCAGCAGGTCGTAGAGGATCTTCAACCCGCCGGCGATGAAAAAGGGGACGCCGGCAAGGCCGGGGATGGCCAGCATGGGCCCCGCCAGCATGGGTGAGATGGCTGCGCCGGTGGTGCGGGCGATGCCGGTGACACCGGCGGCGGCGGAGCGCTCATCCGGCGCCACCACGGCCATGGTGTAGGCCTGCCGGGTGGGGACATCCATCTGCGAAATACTGAAGCGCAGCAGCAGCACCGTGATGGCCAGCGGCAGGTTCGGCATCAGGGGCACCAGGATCAGCAGCACATTCGAGGGGATGTGGGTATAGACCATGGTGCGGATGAGCCCGATCCGGCTGGCCAGCCGCACGGCATACAGGGACGACAGCCCCGCCAGGACATTGGCCACGAAGAAGATCGAACCCAGCATTCCCGGCGCCACGCCGAACTTCACATGGAACCAGTAGGCCACGATGCTCTGGATGACGAAGCCCCCGGCGAAGGCATCCAGCGAGAACAGCGCTGACAACCGCAGCACCACGCCCCTGGAAGCGTGCAGGCCCCAACGCCCGGCCTGGACCGGCGCAGGTGGCGCCTCGACCGCCTCGGACATCTTGGCGAAGAGAAGCGCCAGGATCACCCCCACGGCGGCATAGGCGAAGACCAGCACCCGGTAGCTGGCCACGGGGGCCAGGCCTGCAACCTGGAGGCCCTGGGCGGACCAGCCGCCAGCCAGGGCGCCGAGGGCCGTGGCGAAGGAGCCGGTGAGGTTGTACCAGGCGAAGACGCCCGTGCGGCGCTCCTCGGACACCACCTGGGACAGGGCCGCCTGCTCGATGGCCAGGAAGGGGCCCACTTCGTTGCCCGAGGGGCTGATGACGCCAAAGGTGGCCGCCAGCACCAGCACGGTGAAATCGCCGCTGAGCGCGAAGGGGATGCCCGCCAGCACCATGAGGCCCGCGCCTAGTACCAGCATCCACTTCCGGCCGATGCGATCGGCGTTCAGGGTGATCCACAGTGAGATGAGCGCGTCACCCACCAGCGTGAGCGTCAGCAACAGCCCGATGCGCCCCTCGCTGAAGCCCAGGCCCACGAGGTAGAGCACCAGCACCACGGAGAGGAAGCCGTACGAGAACATCCGCGCCGCCCGCGTTGCGAAGAGCAGCCGGCCATCGCGGCCGAGGGGGATGTCGCTGCGTACGGGCGATGGCATGGGCTCTCCCTGGGAGCATCCACTGTACAAGCGAAGCGGCAACTCGCCGCCGATCCTGGGATACTTCCCCCATGGCCAACCTCGCCCGCCCCGCCGTCCGCTGGACCGCCCTGACGCTCTTGTGGGCCCTGGTGGGCACGGTGCTCTGGCTGACGGCAGTGCAGGTGTTCCTGGTGGCCCTGAATCCCTTCTGCCAGTTGCAGCGCCCTGGCCTGGCCTACCTGACGGTGCTGAGCGTGGATCGCAATGCCGACAGCCAGCTCACGGATTTCGTCACGGCGAAGCAGGGCGACCGGGAGCGGGTGCTGAGCCTGACCAAGGCCGAGGCTGCGGAACTGCGCGCCGAGGACGAGGTGTGGATCCTCGATGCCTGGTACGCGGATGGCCTGCGCCCCACCCAGTTCCGCTTCAGCCTGCTGCGGGTGCTGCTGGAATACCCGGTGCTGCTGCTGCTGCCCGCTGCCCTGGGCCTGTGGTGGGTACGCCGGCTCCGCGTGCAGGCCGAAGCCGAACCGCCACCCCCCATCCGCCGCACCTTCACCGATGACTTCCACCTGCGCGCCCAGCGCTTCGCCAAGCCCGCTGGAGCCACCGAGCCCGGGGCTGCCAGGGAACAGGCCATCCAACCCCCGATGAACACCGATGAAGGCGGCTGAACCGCATGGACATCAAGCTCTCCCCTGACACTGAAAAGCGGCTGCACGGCGCGATCCAGCGCTTCGTGGTGGAGGAGTACGGCGCAAGCGTGGGAGACCTGGGGGCGGGAACCTTCCTCACCTTCTGCCTGAAGGAGATCGGGCCATCCATCTACAACCAGGCCATCGCAGACGCGCAGGCCTGCCTGCAGGAGCGCGTCTCGGATCTGGAGAACATCTGCTTCGCGGAGGAAACCAGCTATTGGCAGCAGGAAGGCAAGAAGGGCGTGGCCCGGAAGCCGGGTCTGGGGCGTTAGACTGGGCCATGCCCCACTGCCTCCTCGAAGCCTCTGACAACCTCCTCGACCACCCGGATTGGAAGGGTCTGCTGGGGGAGGTCAACCAGACGCTGGTGGCCACGGGGCTCTTCACGGCCGACGACATCAAGAGCCGGGCCATCCAGCACGCGGCCTTCGTCATCGGGGACGGCGCTGCGGAGCAGGCCTTCGTCACCTTGACCGTGCAGATCCTCGGGGGCCGCACGGACGATGTGAAGGTGCAACTCAGCGAGGCGCTGCTCGAGACACTGAAACCCGCCTTTCCCATGACCTTTGAGCAGATGAAGTTCAGCCTCACGGTCCAGATCACCGACATCCACCGCCCCAGCTACCGGCGGCACATCAGTTATTAGCCAGCCCAGGAGCCCCCGTGACCGATGTCATCACCCCCCGCCAGCTCACCCTGCTCCAGGTGGTGGCCAAGCATCCGGATGTGCCCCGGGACCACCTGGTGAAGGCCGGCGCCACGGATGCCGACCTGGCCTACCTGGAACGGAACGACCTCATCCGGGAGCGGGCCATCGGCCGCTATCGCGTGTCCCACTTCGGCGAGATGGTGCTGAAGCGGGGCCTCTGAGCCTGCAGCGCAAGGAGTTTCCATGAACCTGCTCACCCGCGCCGAGGCCACCCGCTACGAGGAGACCAGCCGCCACGCGGATGTGATGGCCTTCCTCGCCGGGCTGCAGGCCAAGGGCGACCGCCGCCTGCACGTGAGCAGCTTCGGCGTCAGCCCCCAGGGCCGCGAACTGCCCCTGCTGGTGCTGTCGGCCCACGGGGCGACGACCCCCGAGGGGGCCCGGAAGCTGGGCCTGCCCGTGGTGCTGATCATCAGCGGCATCCATGCGGGCGAAGTGGAGGGCAAGGAGGGCTGCCTGATGCTGGTGCGCGACCTGCTCGATGGCAAGCCGGGCCTGGATGCGGATCAGATCCTGGCGGACCTCACGCTGGTGGTGGTGCCCCTCTTCAATCCCGACGGCAATGACGCCATCGACCCCGGCAACCGCCATTTGTACCTGCCGAAGCTCACGGGGCAGCTGGGACCGGACAGCGGCGTGGGCACCCGCGTGAACGCCGCGAAGATCAACCTCAACCGCGACTACATGAAGCACGAAGGCGCCGAGATGCGCCTGCTCCAGACCCGCGTGTGCCAGCCCTGGGAGCCGGATCTCACCATCGACAACCACGCCACCAATGGCTCGGTGCACCGCTATGCCATGACCTACGACATTCCCCATACGGTGGCGAGCGGCCGCGGCGAGCCCATCGAGTACATGCGGAACCGCCTGCTGCCACCCGTCACTGCGGCCCTGAAGGCGAACCATGGGCTGGATGCCGGCTGGTATGGCAACTTCGTCGAGGATGAGCGGGCCCTGGACGCGGACCGTGACGCCGAACCCGGCGCCCCCGTGCGTGAAGGCTGGATGACCTATCCGCACCATCCGCGCTTCGGCAGCAACTACCGCGGGCTCACCAGCCGCATGGATCTGCTGCTGGAGTGCTACTCCTACATCTCCTTTGCCGAGCGCGTCCGCACCGCCTACGCCTTCATGCTCGAGACCCTGAAGTTCGTGGCCACCCATCGCGACGAGGTGGTGCAGACCATGGCCGGCAGCCGCACCCCCCGGGAGCGCATCGCCGTGCGCTACGGCCTGGAGGTCTTCGACGCCCCCATCGAGATCCTCACCCGCACACCCCGCACCCTGGAGGGCGCGCCGACGAGCGTCACGCTCCCCCATTTCGGCCGCTTCGTGGGCACCACCGTGGTGGACCGCCCCGCCGCCTACCTGGTGCCGGCCGCCGTGGCCAGCCACCTGCGGCGCCATGGCCTGCGGGCCCAGGAGGCCATCGGCACCTTCGAGGTGGAAGTACCCACGGTGGAGAGCCTCGGCTCCGAAGGGGGCCGCGCCATCCTGGAAGTCGCCCGGGTGGGTGAGCTATCCGTCTCCTGGCAGCGCCAAGCCCGGAACACCCCGCCGGGCTGGGCCCTGGTGCCCACGGACCAACCCCTGGGGGCCATCGCGGTCTACCTCTGCGAACCCGCAAGCGATGATGGCGCCGTGGAGAATGATCTGCTGCCCGTGCCCACCCTGGGCGAGGAATTGCCGCTCTGGCGGGTGCCGAGCCTGAGCTGAGGTGGTTCTACCGGCCCAGGTCTGGCCTTCACCGGTTCCAGCTATGACTGGCCGGGGAACACCGTAGCCTGGAAAGGAAGGAGGCGCCCATGACCACTGACACCACCCCGGACCGCACCCGCACCGAGGAAATCAAGATCGATGGCGGCCAGGTCCTCGACAAGATCAAGGACTTGATTCATCAAGGCAACATCCGGCGGATCATCCTGAAGAACGAGGACGGCAAGACCCTCATCGAGATTCCGCTGACACTCGGCCTCGTGGGCGCAGCCCTGCTGCCGGTCTTCGCGGCCGTGGGCGCCCTGGCCGCCCTCGTCACCCGCATGGTGATCGTGGTGGAGAAGACCGAATAGGACCTTGCGCCGGAAGGTGTGGCCCCATCGTCGCGGCCATCGGACCCTGGCAGGCAAAGCGCGGCTTGCGCCGCTGGGCTGAGTCCTGGTCGCCTCCGGCTCCCACCGCCCAGCCCAGCAACACCGCCCCGATCAACCTGGATTCCACAGAAAGACCGGGCCAATCATGGGGGGACCGTTACGGCGCTCCGTCCTACACTGGCCAGATCCCCAGGAGTCCCCGTGTCCTACCCACACCTTCTGGCCCCCCTCGACCTCGGCTTTACCACGCTGCGGAACCGCGTGCTGATGGGCTCCATGCATACCAATCTCGAGGAGGCCAGGGACGGGTTCCCAAAGCTGGCAGCCTTCTATGCGGAACGGGCCCGGGGTGGCGTGGGACTGATCGTCACCGGGGGCATCGCGCCGAATCTGCGGGGCCGCCTCACCCCCTTTGGATCCCAGCTGTCCTGGCCCTGGCAGGTGCGCAAGCACCGCCTGGTGACCGCCGCCGTCCACGCTGCGGGTGGGAAGATCGCTCTGCAGATCCTCCATGGCGGGCGCTACAGCTACCATCCCCTCAGCGTGGCGCCCTCCGCCATAAAGAGCCCCATTACGCCCTTCAAGCCCCGGGAACTGAGCCACCGGGCCGTGCGAGCCACCATTCGTGACTACGCCAGCTGCGCCGCCCTGGCCCAGCGGGCGGGCTATGACGGCGTCGAGATCATGGGCAGCGAGGGGTACCTCATCAACCAGTTCATCGTCGCCCGCACGAACCGCCGGACCGATGCCTGGGGGGGCAGCTTCGAGAACCGCATGCGCTTTCCCGTGGAGATCGTGAAGGCGGTGCGCGCCGCGGTGGGGCCGAACTTCATCCTCATCTTCCGCCACTCCATGCTGGATCTGGTGCCGGACGGCAGCACCTGGGCCGAGGTGGTCCAGCTGGCCAAGGCCGTGGAGGCCGCCGGCGCGACGATCCTGAACACCGGCATCGGCTGGCACGAGGCCCGGGTACCAACCATCGGCGCCATGGTGCCGCGCGGCGCCTACGCCTGGGTGACGAAAAAGCTGCAGGGCGAAGTGGGCATCCCCCTGGTCGCCACCAACCGCATCAACACGCCCGAGATCGCCGAGGAGATCCTCGCCAGCGGCAGCGCGGACATGGTGAGCATGGCCCGGCCCCTGCTGGCGGATCCCGACTTCGTGACCAAGGCCGCCGAGGGTCGCGCCGAAGACATCAACACCTGCATCGCCTGCAACCAGGCCTGCCTGGATCACGTGTTTCAGCGGAAGCGCGCCACCTGCCTGGTGAACCCCCGGGCCTGCCGGGAAACGGAACTCGTCTTCGAGCCCGCCCTCGCCATCAAGCGCATCGCCGTGGTGGGGGGCGGCGCGGCCGGCCTGAGCTTCGCCTGCCATGCGGCCGAGCGGGGGCACGTTGTGACGCTGTTCGAGGCGGCCCAGGAGTTGGGCGGCCAGCTCAACCTCGCCAAGCGCGTGCCGGGCAAGGAGGAGTTCTTCGAGACGCTGCGCTACTTCGGGCGGCGGCTGGCCAAGGCCGGCGTCACCGTGCGCCTGGGCGAGAGGGCCACGCCGGAAGCCCTGGCCGCCTTCAACGAAATCATCCTGGCCACGGGCGTCCTCCCCCGCTCTCCGGACCTTCCCGGCGTGGCGCATCCCAAGGTCATCAGCTACCCCGATCTGCTGTCCGGTCGGAAGACCGCCGGCCTGGTCGTCGCCGTCATCGGCGCGGGGGGCATCGGCTTCGATGTGGCGGAATTCCTTGTGCACGCCGATCACGCACCCCAGGTGGAGCGTTACCTGCGCGAATGGGGCGTGGATGGCGACCACCAGCAACGGGGCGGCCTGCTGACCAAACCCCTGCCGCCGACCCCCGCGCGAACCGTCTACCTGCTGCAGCGGAAGACCGAGCGCATGGGCGCCGACCTGGGCAAAACCACAGGCTGGATCCACCGCGCGAACCTGAAGGCCATGAAGGTCAAGATGCAGGGCGGGATTGCGTACGAACGCATCGATGAGGCCGGTCTCTGGATCCGCGACGGCAAGGATGCCGGCTCGAAGTGCCTGGCCGTGGATAGCATCATCCTGTGCGCCGGGCAGGTGTCCGAGCGGAGCCTGGTCGAACCGCTCAAGGCCCTGGGCATCCCGGTCCACCTCATCGGAGGCGCCGATCTGGCCGCCGAGCTGGACGCCCAGCGCGCCATCCGGCAGGGGGCTGAGCTGGCTGCGAAGATCTGATGACGGAGTCGGTTCCAAACCTCTCCGCCGCCACGGCCCAGCGCCTGTTCCTGGGCGCCCAGGGCCTGCTGGACGATCCCGCCCGGCGCGCCACCACGGCCTCGCTGCAGGCGCTCATCGAGCGGCTGGGCTTCGTGCAGGTGGACACCATCAATGTGCTGGCCCGGGCCCATGACCTCACGCTCTTCAGTCGGCTGGACGGCTACCGGCCCGCACAGTTGCAGCAGCTGCTGGAGGCCAAGCGGAGCCTGTTCGAGGGCTTCACCCACGATGCCTCCGCCATCCCCACGGACTGCTTCCAGCATTGGAAGCCCCGCTTCGCCCGCGATCGCGAACGCATCCACACCCACGCCTGGTGGCAGCACCACTTCCGCGGCACGGATGGCGCGGAGGTGGTGGCGGGCGTGAAGACCCGCATCGCGGAGGAGGGACCGCTCAAATCCTCGGATTTCGAGCACCCCGAAAAGCGCGGGCCCTGGTGGGGCTGGAAACCCCAGAAGGCCGCCCTGGATTTCCTCTGGCGCAGCGGCGAGCTGATGGTCCCGCGCCGCGAGGGGTTCCAGAAGGTCTACGACCTGACGGAGCGCGTGCTCCCCGAACACCATGCCCTGCCCTGCCCCGATCCGGCCGACCACCTGGAGTGGGCCTGCGCCAGGGCGGCGGAGCGTCTTTGGGTCTTCACCCCGAAGGAACTGGCGGAGTTCCTGGCTGCCGTCGAGGTGGCGGAAGCCAGGGCCTGGTGCACCGCCGCGGCCAGGGTCGGGCGGATCGTCCCGGTGACGGTCGCGAGCGCCGGCGGCGAGGTGCGCCCCGCCTTCGCCCTGGCCGATTGGGAAGCCCGGCTGGCGAAACTGCCGGAACCACCCCAGCGGACGCGCCTGCTCTGCCCCTTCGATCCCATCCTCCGCGACCGCGCCCGCGCCCGGCGCCGCTTCGGCTTCGACTACCGCTTCGAGGCCTTCGTGCCCGGGCCGAAGCGCCAGTACGGCTACTTCGTGCTGCCCATCCTCGAAGGCACTCGACTGATTGGCCGACTGGATCCCAAGCTGCATCGCGACCGCGCCCTGCTGGAGATCAAGGGCCTCTGGTGGGAGCCGGGCATCCAGGCCACGAGGGCCCGGAAACGTGCGCTGGACGAGGCTCTGCAACGCATGGCCGGGTTCGTCGGGGCCCGGGAGATCCAGACTGCTTTTTGACCGCGCTATCCTTGGTCCCATGTCCGCGCCGAAGAATCCCCTGCTGAACCGCCTGCACAGTGCGCAGGGGCTGTCCCCCAGCCAAAGGCAGATCGCCGACTGCCTCATCGCCAACATGAACGAAGCCGCTCTCTGGGGTGTGGAGGAGCTGGCGAATAAATCCAAGACCTGTGTGGCCACCGTGGTGCGCTTCGCGAAGAAGCTCGACTATTCCGGCTACCTCGAGATGCGGAAGGCCCTCGTCAGCGACGCCAAGCGCCACTATGGGCGGGACGAGCAACTCTTCCAGGCTCCGGTCCAGGCCTCCGCAACGCTGCTTGAAGTGGCCCGGCGGGACATCCGCAACATTGATTCACTGGTCAAATCCGTGAACGAGGACCTCCTCCAGCGGGTGGTCAAGCAGGTTCAGGGCAGCCGCAACCGGCTGGCCATAGGCGACGGCGTGTCGGCCCTGATGGCCCGCCAGTTCGCGTACCTGCTCATCAACATCGGCCTGCCCGTGATGGAGGGAAGCCCTGCGGATTTCGCCACCCAGGTGGGCCTGCTGGATGGCAAGGACCTCCTCATCGCCATCAGCATCAGCCCCTATTCAGCGGAAACCCTGGATGCCGCGGCCTACGCCCGCAAGCGGGGCATCCCCGTCCTCGCCTTCACCGACAACCTGAGTTCTCCGTTGGCGAAGTTCGCGACCCTGGCGCTGCCCATCCCCGGCGAGAACCTGCTCTATTCCCACAGCGTGACGGCCTTCGGCGTCCTGGCCCACGCCATCGCCACCTCCATCGCCAGCCAGTCGCCCCAGAAAGCACTCACCAAGATGCGTGAGGCCGAGCGGGTGGCCCATCGGAAATTCACCAAGGTCTGACTGCAGCCGAGCCCCTGTGCCCGGATCACTGGTCGGCCGAAGGCCAAGCTGTTTCTGCCTGCCCGAAATCAAATGAAAAAAAACTTGACTCGTCTTTGTCGAAAGCATTACTTTTTGGTCACCAATCCACTCACCCTTATTGGAGGCACGATGACTAGAAGCTCTGGCACTTCCCAATTCAGTGCGCTCGTCCTGGCGCTCGTGGCGGCCCCCGTGGCGCTGCTGGCGCAGGGCACCACTACCTCGGCCTTCTCAGGAACGATCGTGGACCACACAGGGAAGCCCGTCCAAGGGGCGGTGGTCCGGCTGGCTTCCGAGGCCCTCATCGGGGGCAGCCGGACCACCGCTACCGCTGAGAACGGCCGCTACCGCCTCCCCATGCTCCCGCCGGGCCGCTACACCATTACGGTCGAGGCCAAGGGCTACCCCACCCGGAAGGTGAACGAACTGGCCGAACTCGGCAAGACCACCGTGGCTGATTTCCGGCTGGCCCCTGAATCCTCCGCTGTGGTGGAGGTGGTAAGCGCAGCCAGCAACGGGGAGATGGCCTCCACCACCACTCGGAATTACCGGGCCGAGGACATCGAAAACCTCCCCATCAAGCGCGATATCTCCGCCATCGCCGCCCTGACTCCTGGCATCAACCTCAATGTCGGCTCTGGGGCCCGCGTGTCAGCCTCCGGCTTCGGCGGCGACCGCGACAACGCCAACGCCTACCTCATCAACGGCATCAATGTCGGCGATCCCTCCACGGGCCAGGCCTGGGTACAGGTGAACCCCGACTGGTTCGAAGAGGTCCAGATCGGCGGCGTGGGTGCCGGGGCGGAGTTCGGCGGCTTCTCCGGAGCCTACTTCAACGGCCTCATCAAGAAGGGTGGCAATGAGTTCTCGGGCTCCCTGGCGGCCTACTACCAGAAGGACAGTTGGGGTGCCGTCAAGATGGTCGCGGATCCGGCGGATTCCAACCGGTCCGTCCCCAAAGTCGGCGACACCGCCTCCGACCTGGCCCTGAACGTGGGTGGCGCCCTCATCAAGGACAAGCTCTGGTACTTCCTTTCCGTGGAGTCCATCGCCATTGAGCGCACCCCTGTGGGCAGTCCTGTGTCCGAAAAGCGCTCCACACCCCGAGCCATGGTCAACCTGACCCTGCAGGCCACGCCCTCGGCCACCCTCTCGCTGTTCATGGATTACGACACCGTGGTGACGGACCACCGTGGCGCCGTGCGCACCACCACCGGGGATGCCACCACGAAACAGGATGGCCCGAACCTCACCTACGGCCTGGAGTGGTTGCAGACGCTCAACAACAACCTGGTGCTGACCCTGCGCGCCAGCGGCTACAGTGGCGGGGACAATCGCAAGGCGTACAACGGCGAACGCTACTCCCTCTACGTGGACGGTGGGGTGCCGTACGGAACCGGCATCGCCGCCTACGACGGCTACCTCGGCTTCGACACCATGAACAATGCCTACCAGGTTAGCGAGGACACCCGCAGCCGCATGGGCCTGCTGGGCTCTCTGGACTGGTTCATCCAGGCGGGCAGCAGTTCCCACGCTGTGAAGATCGGTCTGGATCTGGACCGCTCCAAGGATAAGGAAAAGGTCCGCTTCCCGGGCGGCATCTCCCTGAACGCATGGCAAGATGGAGCCGGTGTCTACACCAACTTCGTGCAGGTGGGCGGCGGTTACGACTTCGATACAAAGCTGGAGCGGAATACTTTCTTTGTGCAGGACTCCTGGACCGTCAACAACCAGTTGCTGCTCCGCCCCGGGCTGCGGTTCGAACAGTTCGAGGGTGGCGACCAGTGGAAGACCACCACCCTGGCCCCACGGTTCGGCTTCACCTGGACGCCGGAGGCCGTCAAGGGCTTGGCCATCAAGGGGCATTTCGGCCGCTACTACGATGGGCTGTCCGCAGCCTATTTCGACCGTGCCATTCCCGGGGCCTACCCGTTTGAGAACCGGTACTGGTGGGGCGCCGACGACCTCCTGACCAACCTGGCCGACCCCCTTTCGCAGGTACCCCTGCCCTCCTTCACCGCCGGAAATTTCCGCAACGCGGTAACCGAGCGCAGCAGCATCAACCCGGACATCAAGCACCCCTACTTCGACGAGCTCCAACTCGCCGTGGAGAAGCGCCTCAACCAGAACTGGATGGTCTCCGCCAGCTACATGCGCCGGAACGGGAAGGACCTCCTGGCCCGTTTCGACCGCCTGCCCCAGTCCGCCAGCACCACTTCTGTCACCAACCCGCTTAGCGGCGAGGTGCTGACCTTCAACCGCCCCGGGGTGAATGCCGACGGCTCGCACGACTACTACATCACCAACGATCCCAGCGCCAAGCGCACCTACACGGCCAGCACGATCGCCGTGGATGGCCGCTTCACCCCGGACTGGGACATCAACTTCAGCTACACCCACGCCAACAACAAGGGCAACCTCCAGAAATCCAACGGCTACAGCTCCCGCCGGGAATGGGTGGGCTCGATGTACAACGCCGAGGGGTACCTGCCCGGCTTCAACGATAAGGAAGCGAAGCTGCGCTCCTCCTACAAGATGCCCTGGGGCACCCGGCTCACGGCCAGCTACACCTATCTCAGCGGGCTCCGCTACACGCGCTACGTCCAGACTTCCCGGCTCGGCAACCGGGAGCGGTACACCGTCTATGTGGAGCCGCTCGGTTCCAGTTCCTACGATGCCCGCCGCCTCCTGGATCTCCGCCTATCCCACCGCTTCGGCTTCGGCAAGAAGCGGGCCCTCGAACTCTTCGTGGATGTCTTCAACGTCCTCAACGATGCCGCCGTGAACTCCAGGGGCGAGCGCTTCGGCAGCGGCTTCTACAATGTGGTCCTGGACCAGGAGCAACCGCGGAACTTCCGGCTGGGCGCCAAGCTCCTGTTCTGATCCCTCGACAAACAGCAACGAACACCCACGGCGGAGAGGTTCTGATGGCCTTCCCGTCGTGGGGTGATGGAATGGACCCATGCAGCGAATCCTTCTTGCTCTCGCCCTCTCATTCGCCACGGTTCCGGCCTCAACCGCACCTCCCAGGGGCACCCTGGTCGTCGTCGGCGGGGGCGGGATGCCGCAGCCGATCCTGGACGCCTTCCTCCAGGCCGCCGGGGGCAAGGGCGGCGTGGTGGGCATCATCCCCACTTCCACCAGCGATCCGGGAGGCGCGCTAAAGGCGTGGAAGGTGGATCTTGAAAAAGCCGGGCTCACCTTCGTGGCCCTGGACGTGCGGGTAAGGGAGCAGGCCTCCCAGCCCGAGCTGCTGGACCGGGCGAAACGGTGCACGGGGTTCTGGTTCTCGGGGGGGGACCAGAACCGCGTGGGCGACTGCATCGTGGGCACCCCGCTCCAGAAGCTCATCCTTGAGCGTTACGAAGCCGGGGCGGCCATCGGCGGCACCAGCGCCGGGGCCGCCATCATGGCCAAGGTCATGCTCACGGGCGATGACCGGCACGGGAAGAACGAGTGGGCCGAGTTCGGCCCCGGCGCCTACCGCACGCGGGAGGGCATGGGCTTTCTCCCGGCGGGCGTGCTGGTGGATCAGCACTTCCTGCGGCGGAGCCGGCAGAACCGTCTCTTCAGCCTGATCATGGAACACCCCGATCACCTGGGCCTGGGCATCGACGAGGCCACGGCCCTGGTGGTGAAGGACGGCAAGGCCACGGTGGTGGGCGAGCGCTCCGTGATGGTCTTCGATCCCGCGGGCATGACCGCCCAGGGCGCCTCCTTCCAGAACCTCTGCATCCACGTCCTGCGGCCGGGCCAAGCCATCGACCTGGCCACCCGCAAAGTCCTCCAGCCATGAAGCCGGGGAGGCAAGGCAGGGCCGCCGCGCATCCCCTGGATGGGCGACTGACCACTTTTGATCGGAGTTCATCGGTGTTTATCGGTGGCTATTTTATTGAATTTTTTCACCAACGATGCACACCGATGAACACCGATAAAGACAAAGCCCGGGGTGGCTCCTTCAGGCGCTCAACCCCTGGGGGGCCGGGCCGGGGCCAGGGATCTAAGTTTTTTTCGGGGGCTTCATCCTGCCTCGTCCGGGTCGTAGCCCTTCTCCTGATATTGGCCCTGCCGGGTCTCGCCATGGATGGACCAGCGCCCTTCCCGGCGGATCATCGGACCATGCGCCGCACGGTGTCCTACGACGAGATGGCGACCTTTCTCCATGGCGTGGCCAAGCCGGGCTTCATCACCGTCTCGGAAGAAGGACGCAGCACCCAGGGACGGAAGCTCTACCTGGTGCGCCTCAACCGCGGCGGCGCCAAGGCCCGCTTCCGGGTGCTCTACTACGCCCAGCAGCACGGGGACGAGGTGGCGGGGAAGGATGCCCTGCTCACCTTGATCCGCGACATCGCCGAGCGGCCTGTGCTGCTGCCGGAGGATGTGGACCTCTACCTCATGCCCATGGTCAACCCCGATGGCGCCGAGGCCCATCGCCGCCTCAACGGCGTGGCGGCCGATCTCAACCGCGACCACCTCCTGCTGGCGCAGACTGAGACGCAGGCCCTGCACCGGGTGGCCCGGCGCCTCCGGCCCCACCTGGCCGTGGATAGCCATGAATTCGGGCGCGACGGCGCCGGCTACACTTCGAAGGGCTGGCAGGCCTGGCCTCTCATCACCATGGACGCGGCCAACCATCCCCTGATTCCCGAGTATCTCAAGGCCGCCGGACTGGAGGCCGTGGCTGCCGCCGCGCCGCACCTGGCCAAGGCGGGCCATGCCTACCGCCGCTACCTGGTGGGCGGGCCGCCGCCCGACGAAGAACTCCGCCCCTCCACCGCCGAAGTAGACGATGGCCGCAACAGCCTGGGCACCCTGGGCGCCCTGTCCCTCATCATCGAAGCCGGCGTGCACCACCGGGCTGCCGATCCCCAGGCGGACCTGGGCGAACGGGTGGAGGCCTGCCGCATCCTCTACCGCCACCTGCTCGGCGATCGCGCTTGGCGGAACCGGGTCTGGAAGCTGGCCGAGCGGGCCCGCCGCGAGCCCCTGCCTCCTTTCATCGCCACCAATACCTTCTGGGCGAACCTCGGCGGCAAGGTCCTGGCCGTGAAGGTGGTCGAATCCGCCACGGGCCGGGTGCTCGAAGTGCCCACCGCCAACGCCATGACCGATCTCGTCGTGAAGGGCAGCGTCCCCACGCCCCGGGCCTACGCCATCGATCCCGCCGCCGCGGCCCGCTTCCTGCCGGTGCTGGCGGCCCAGGGGCTGCAGTGGGAAACCCTGGCGGCGCCCCGCCAGGCCAGGGTCGAACGCGTCAAGCTGCTCCGCATCGAGGAACCCTACGACGAGCTGTACCAACGCTACAAGGATCGGCAGATTGTCGAGCGCCAGCCCCAGACCGACCTTGAGCTGCCCGCCGGCACGCTCATCGTTCCGCTCGATCAGGAACTCGCCCGCCGCGCCATCCAGGTGCTCGAGCCCTGCCTGCTCTACGGCCTCTATGGCTATCCTGGGTTTCGCGAACTGGCCAAGCCTGGCGTCAATCTGCCCGTATCCCGCCTCTTCTGAACCTGCTCCGGGCCCCGTGGCCCGGCCGGAGTTTCCATGCTGCTCCTCCTCAAGAATGCCGATGTCTATACCCCGGAACCCGCGGGGCGCTGCGACCTGCTCATCGGCGGCGGGAAGATCCTCGCCATGGAGCCGGATATCCGCATCCCGCGCAAGTACTGCGAGGTGATCGAGGCGAGGAACTTCAAGGCGGTGCCCGGCTTCATCGATGGCCATGTCCACATCATGGGCGGCGGCGGCGAAGGCGGATTCGCCACCCGCACCCCGGACCTGCCGCTCACGGACGCCATCTACGGGGGCGTCACCACCGTGGTCGGATGCCTGGGCACCGATGGCTATACCCGCACCATGGCGGGCCTGCTCGCGAAGGCCAAGGGCCTGGATGAGGAGGGCCTCAGCACCTTCGTCTACTCGGGTTCCTACGGCCTGCCCCTGCGCACCCTCCTGCCCAGCCTCGAGGAGGATCTGCTCTTCATCGAGAAGGTCATCGGCGCCGGTGAAGTGGCCCTGTCCGACCACCGTTCCAGCCAGCCCACCTTCGAGGCCTTTGCCCAGGTGGTGGCCATGGCCCGGCGGGGTGGCATGCTGTCGGGCAAAGCCGGCATCGTCAATGTCCACCTGGGCGACGGCCCCCGGGGCCTCGACTTCCTGCGCCGCCTCCTCGCCGAAACCGAACTGTCCGCCACCCAGATGCTGCCCACCCACATCAACCGCAACCCGCGCCTTTTTGAAGAGGGCATCGCCTACGCCAAGGCTGGCGGGTTCGTGGACTTCACCACCTCCACCCTGGCTTCGTACCTCGAGGATGGCGAAATCCCCTGCGCCAAGGCGCTGCGCCGGATGCTGGAGGCCGGGGTGGATCCAGGGCAGATCACCTTCACCTCCGACGGCCAGGGCAGCCTCCCGGACTGGGATCGCTACGGGAAACTGCAGGAGATCTCTGTGGGCCGCGTCACCTCGCTGTTCCCCGCCGTGCGCCAGGCCGTCCAGGACGAGGGCATTGCCCTGGAGACCGCGCTCCGCGTGATCACCGCCAACCCCGCCCGCATCCTGAAACTGAAGACCAAGGGCCGCCTGGCACCGGGCATGGACGCGGACATCGTCCTGCTGGATCACCAGGATCTGGAAGTCCGCACGGTGATCGCCAAGGGCCGCCTGCTCATGAAGGCCGGACGCCTGCTGGCGAAGGGGATGTTCCAGTGAGCACGGCCGACGCAACGCCGAATCCGCAACCCCAGGGTCCGACCGCCCCGGCGCCGGGACTCAAAATGCCCCACACCCTGGTGATCGTGGGGGCCCTGATCGTGCTGGTGCTGATCCTCTCCTGGCTCGTGCCCTCGGGCGAGTTCCAGCGCATCGAGAAGGTGCTGCCGGACGGCAGCCGGCTGAAGGTGCCCGTGGATGGCACCTTCCGGCAGCTGCCCA
Source organism: Holophagales bacterium (assembly GCA_038320645.1). GTDB lineage: Bacteria > Acidobacteriota > Holophagae > Holophagales > Holophagaceae > Geothrix. Next base: position 19,999 of record JBBQEL010000044.1, read on the forward strand.
AGACCTACCTGGGTCTGCAGACCCTGCTGCTGGCCCCCATCAAGGGGTTCCTCGATGGGGCCGGGCTGATCTCGTTCCTGCTCATCATCGGCGGCAGCTTCGGCATCTTCCAGGAAACAGGCGCGGTCGAGCAGGGCATCAAGCGCCTCACGGTCCATGTGCGCCGCCACCCGCTGCTGGAAACCCTCTTCATCCCCGTGCTGATGACGGTCTTCTCCCTCGCCGGGGCCGTCTTCGGCATGGCGGAGGAATTGATTCCGCTGGTCATGATCTTCATCGTGCTGGCACGGGCCCTGGGCTATGACTCCATCGTTGGCATCGCCATCCCATTCCTGGGCGCCGCTGCCGGCTTCGCCTGCGCCTTCTTCAACCCCTTCACCGTGGGCGTGGCCCAGGGCATCGCCGGGGTTCCCATCTACTCGGGCCTGGCCTACCGGGTGGGCGCCTGGGTGGTCGCCACCACCGTGGTGATCGCGTACGTGATGGTCTATGCCGCCAAGATCAAGCGGAACCCCGAACTCAGCCCCGTGCGCGACATCGATCTGGCCCGGGAAGCCAGCGCCCCCGCCGGTTCCGACGAGGCCTGGGGCACCTCGCACATCCTCGCGCTGCTCACCTTCCTGGCCGCCCTGATCCTGCTGGTCTACGGCGTGCTGAAGTTCCACTGGTACCTGGAGCCCATCGCGGCCCTGTTCCTCGGCATGGGCATCATCATCGGCCTCGTCTCCCGCATGGGGCCCAGCACCATCGCCAGGCACTTCATCGCCGGCGCCAAGGACATGGTGGGCGTGGTCTTCATCGTGGCCTGCGCCCGCGCCCTGCTGGTCATCGCCAATGATGCGCAGATCATGGACACCCTGCTGCTCTACGGCGCCAACGCCATCCGCGTACTGCCCAAGGCCGTGACCGCCCAGGTGATGTTCCTGCTGCAGTGCGTCATCAATTTCTTCATCCACTCGGGCACCTCCCAGGCCGCGCTCACCATGCCTGTCATGGCACCCCTCTCGGACCTGGTCGGGATCACCCGCCAGACCTGCGTCTACAGCTTTGCGCTGTCCGAACTGATCAATCCCATCCTGCCCACCAGCGCCGTGACCATGGGCGTGCTGGGCGCGGCGAAGATCCCCTGGGAACGGTGGGCCAGGTGGTTCCTGCCCCTCATGCTCATCCTCGTGGTGCTGGCCTTCCTGCTGCTGGTGCCGCCGACCCTGCTGTTCTACTGGGGCCCGGTCTAGGGTCGGCCTATCCTATAGGGATGACCACGCACCCCGACTATTGGAATCGCATCTACGAGGACGAGGGCCGGCCCGGCTGGGATATGGACGGCGCCACGCCCCTGGTGCAGGCGTTGCTGGATCTGGCCCTGCCGCTGGGCCTGCGCCCTGGCTGCGACCTCGTGGTGCCCGGCTCTGGCTACGGGCACGACGCCGTCGCACTGGAGGCCCTGGGTTTCACCGTCACTGGGCTGGATTTCGCGCCCCTGGCCATCCAGGGCGCCCTACATCGCTACGGCAACCGGGTCGCGTGGTCCCAGGCGGACTGGTTTACCACCCAACTCGGCCCCTGGGAGGCCATCTTCGATCACACCTGCTTCGTAGCCATGGACCCAGGCCGACGGCCCGCCTATGTGGAGGCCTGCGCGGGCCATCTGCGACCTGGCGGGCTCTGGCTGGCGGTGCTCTTCCACGATGTGAACGGCCGGCCCGGCCCCCCCCATGCCATTCCCATGGAGGCGATGCGGGCCCTTGCCGGGGGGCGCTTCGAGGTGCTGCACCTGGCTGAAACCGCTGCGAGCCACCCGCGCCGCCTGGGCCGGGAGTTCCTCATGGTGGCGCGCAAGCGGCGGGAGTAAGGCGGCCTTGGCCCATTCACTCAGCGCGGACTGGCCCTACAATGGAGCCACATCCCCAGGAGTTCCCATGCGACTGAAGCCCCTGGCTTTCCTGCTCTGCCTGTCGGCCCTGGCCCTATCCGCCCAGGATGTGATCCGCCTCGGCAACCTGAAGTTCGCCCACTACGGGGCCGTGTCCTACATGAAGGAACTGGCGCCGAAGTACCGGCTGAAGATCGACGAGCGGATGTTCGCCAAGGGGATCGATATCAATCCGGCCATCGTGGCGGGTGAGATCGATGCCAGTGCCGCCGCCCTCGATGCGGCCATCGCCGGTCGCGCGGCGGGCGTGCCGATCTACGTGGTGGCGGGCTTTGCCAGGGGCGGTGCCCGCATCGTCGTGGGCGCGGAATCGGGCATCAAGTCACTGAAGGATCTCAAGGGCAAGAAGGTGGGCGTGGCCCGGGGCGGCGCCCAGGAACTCCTGCTGCTGGCCGAGCTGGCGAGCGTGGGGCTGACCTGGTCGGACAAACCGGGGAAGGATGTACTGGTGCTGTACCTGCCCTTCGCGGACCTCAACCAGACCCTGATGGCCAAGCACATCGACGCCATGTGCCAAAGCGAGCCCTACAGTTCCCAGGCCATCAACCGGAAGTTCGGCGTGGAACTGCTCAAGCCCTACGACACGCCCATCGGCGAACCCATCCGGGCCCTGGTGATCACGGAGAAGCTCTACAAAGGAGCACCGCGACGTGGCCAGTCCCGCCTTCAACGCACTCAAGAAGGAGCTCTCCCAGCTCCTCATGGAAGAGCAGACCCGGCACAACCAGGATGAATTTCGCGGCGCGGCGGTGGACTAAGAGGGTGTAGCCGAATTCTGCGGCATCAGTCCCCAGGGTTGACCACCTTGATGGGAGGCTTGGCGCCCTCCGGGTCCGCGGGCTGGAGCAGGGCTTCCCCGTCACGCCCCCGGGTGGCCAACGCCACGGCCAGGGTCCAGAAGGGCGCCAGGTTGAGGAAAGGAATCCACTCGGTGAGGAAGGACGGCAGGAAGGCCCAGTGGAAACCGAGCAGCGCCCAAAGCAGGGCCATGGTGAGCAGATCCAGGCCGGCTCCCAGAAGCCAGCCCACCGGCCCGGCCACCTCCACGGGAATCTGGATGGCGTCGACCGTCAGGGCGATGGCCCAGGCAAGGCGGAGGCGCGTTCGACTGAGCGGTGGCCTGGAGGTGATCAGGGGGGCAGCCATGGCCGCAGTCTACAGGAATTGATCGCTTCCGAGCCTCTGCCGATGAAGGGGCCAGGCGCTCCCGTTCCCGGAAGGACTCCCCATGGTTCACATCCAGTGGAAGGACCGCTACAACATCGGCTACAAGGAAATCGACGCCCAGCATCGGGAACTCCTGCAGGTGCTCAACGAATTGCTGGATCTCGTGGGCGAGCGGCGCGATCCCGAGCTCGTGGCCAGCATCTTTCATCGCCTCTGTGCCTATGTCCACACCCATTTTTCCACGGAAGAGCGCTACATGAGGGCCTGCGGGTACCCACGCCTGGCGGAGCATGAAGCCCAGCATTCCGGCTTCGTCCAGAAGCTGCTGGAGCTCAACCAGACCTATGATCCCGCCGATCCCCACCTGCTCGACGAGACCCTGGAGTTCGTCAAGAACTGGTACCTCGATCACATCATCAAGTCCGACCTGGACTACGTCCCCTTCCTCAAGCGCTATCAGATCGATGCCCCGGTCAGGGCGGTCCTCTTTGATTTCGGCAATGTCGTGTGCGCCTTTGACAACGACCGCTTCCTGGCGGGCCTGGCGGAGCTCTGCGGCAAGCCCGCCGAGCAACTGAGGACGCGCCTCTATCTCCAGTCCACCCTCCCCAAGGACTACGAGGCCGGCCGGATCGGTTCACGGGAATTCCTGGAGGGCGTCTCCGCCTTGTGCGAAAAGGATCTGCCCGAGGCCGACTTCCTCCGCGTCTACACGGACATCTTCACGCCCATCCAGACCACCTTCGACCTGATCCAGAAGCTGAAACCCGGCTACCGGATCGGGCTCATCTCGAACACCAGCCCCTGGCACTTCGAATATGCGATCCGAACCATGGAGATCTTCCCGCTATTCAACAGCGTCACGCTCTCCTTCGAGGTCGGCACCAGCAAGCCCGACCCCCTGCTCTTCGAGGACGCCCTTGGAAAACTGGATCTGATGGCCGAGGAATGCATCTACATCGACGATCAGCGCCCCTATGCTCTGGCCGCCACCGAGCACCTCCTGCGCGGCGTCACCTACACCACACCCGTGGCCATGATGGCCCAACTGCGCCAGCTGAAAGTGGCCTTCTGATCATCGCTCCGGCATTCAAACAACTTCCAGAGACTGCTGGCAAGCCGACCGGATGCCTCACTCCATGAGAATCCCCGTGGTACATATCCAATGGAAAGATCGCTACAACATCCATTTCATGGAGATAGATGACCAGCACAAATCCCTCCTGGCGCTGTTGAATGAACTGATCGACATCGTTGGCGAGAGGGGGGACCCGGAAGTGGTTTCAGGCATTTTCAGCCGCCTTTGCCAATACGCCCTCACCCACTTCAGCACGGAGGAGGGGTATCTCACTGCAATCAATTATCCAGGCCTCGACCGGCAGAAGGCCGAACATGGCACCTTCATCCAGAAATTGATCGAGCTTAACCAGGCCTACGATCCCTCAGATCCCCAGCTTCTAGAGGAAACCATCGATTTTCTCAAACACTGGTATATCAACCATATCTTGGACTCAGACATGAAGTACGTGCCATTCCTGAAGATCTCCAAGCCAGCGCCCACGCAGAACGGCTCGCTTGATGGACCGCCATCGCGTGAGTCATCCAAGGATCCTGGTTCCGGCAATGTAGAGGGTTGAGGCGATCAGCGGCGCGCCTTCCCCGTGGCTGTTTCGATGCGGATGCGCAACACCGTGGTGCGGGAGAGATCCTTCGCGATCTCCTTTCCCACCACTTCGGGATGCTCCGCAGCGAAGCGCAGCCCCAGGGCCTGCAGCAGGTCGCGCTTGGCCTCCTCTTCGGTAACCACCTCGGCCTGGCCGAAGACGATCACGCTGGCGTAGCGGGTGGCCAGTTCCAGGGGCAGGGTCTCAGCCTCCGTCACTGCGCAGTAGGAGACCTTGGGATTGAACGCCAGATTGTCGAGCTTGTGGCCGACTGTGGCGCAGTGGATGATCAGATCACCGGCGACCAGGGCGTGATTCACGGGCACCGCGTAGGGCCAGCCTTCCACATCCACGGTGGCGAGGACGCCCCACTCGGCCTCGCGGAGCAGGATGAGTGCCTCGACCTCGGTCAGGGCGCGGTCTTTTCGGCGCATGGGGTGGGCAGGTACGCTCATCGGCGCCTCGACGCGATCCAGTTCAGCGCCTCCATGGGCGTCATCCGGTTCAGGTCCAGGGCCTCCAGCTCGGCGCGGAGGGCATCGGGCTCGACCTCGAACAGCGGCAGCGCCGGCTGACTGACAGTGGGTGCCCTTGATGGCGCCTCAGGTGCCTGGGCCAGCAGCCGCTGGGCCTTCTGGATGACGGCCTTGGGAATTCCTGCAAGCCGCGCCACCTGGATGCCATAGCTCCGATCGGCGGGGCCCGGCGCCACGCGGTGGAGGAAGTGCAGCTGCTCCTCCCACTCCTGGACTTCCACGTGCAGATTCTGGATGCGGGCATCCTCCGCCAGCTTCGTCATCTCGAAGTAGTGCGTGGCGAACAGCGTGCGGGGCGCGCCGCCCTTGAGGTCCCGCAGGAATACCGCGATGGCCTCAGCCAGGGCCAGGCCGTCCCGAGTGGAAGTGCCGCGCCCGATCTCGTCGAGGATCACCAGGCTGGCGGCGGTGGTCTGGTTCAGGATCCGCGCGGTTTCCGTCATCTCCACCATGAAGGTGGATTGGCCCTTGGCCAGCTGATCCGAGGCGCCGATGCGCGTGAAGATGCGATCCACCAGACCGAAGCACATGAGCTCCGCGGGCACGAAGGAACCAGTCTGGGCCAGCACCACCAACAGGGCCGCCGTCCGCAGGAAGGTGGACTTGCCGCCCATGTTCGGGCCCGTCACCACGGCCATGGGCTGGGCCGCGTTGAACTGCAGGTCGTTGGGGATGCATTCGCGGCCGAGCCGGGCTTCCAGCATGGGATGGCGGGCGGCCGCCAGTACCAACTCACGCTCCTCGCCCAGCTCGGGCCGGGTCCAGCCCGAGAGCCGCGCGCGCTCCGCCAGGGCCGCCAGCACATCCAACGCGGCCACAGCCCGGGCCAGCCGCATGAGGTCGACCCGGTCTTCCAGCACCAGGGCCAGCAACCGCTGGAACTGGATGGCCTCCAGGCGGCCCTGGTCGCTTTCGGCGCTCAGCAGCCGCTGCTCGAAAGCCACCAGCTTTTCGGTGGTGAAGCGCTCGGCGTTGGCCAGGGTCTGCTTGCGGAGGAAGTGCGCGGGAACCGCGCTCAGGTTGGCTTTCGTGATCTCGAAGTAGTAACCGAACACCCGGTTATATTTGATCTTGAGGCTCTGAATGCCGCTGGCCCGGCGTTCCTCTTCTTCCAGTTCCAGCATCACCTGCTTGGCGTCCCGGGCGAGGCGGCGCACCGCATCCAGCTCGGGGTCCACGCCTTCACGAATGACGCCGCCCTTCTCCAGATCCAGGGGTGGCGCCTCGGCCAGGCAGCGCTGAAGCTCGTGGAGCAGCGGGGTGCAAAGGGG
>JBBQEL010000045.1:0-26389 GCA_038320645.1 Holophagales bacterium
GAGGCCACACTCTGATCCACCTTGTAGGGAGTTTCCAATTCCACCGTGCCGATCGTTTCGTTCCCGATTTCCGTGGTGAAGAGCAGCCGGTTGTAGAGGGAGGGGATGATCGGGTTGATCTCCATCTCCCCGCCCAGGCCCACATAGAACCGTCCACCCGAGACCCCGTAGCCGGTTTCACCGAGGCTCAAGGGAAAGCCCCAAAGGCTGATGTGGGGCCGATCCGGAACCCCCGCCCAGCGGGAGCCCTTGAAGTCGAGGGACAGCGGATCGTGACTACCTTCGATGCCCGCCCCGCTGGCCTCTAAAACCAGGTGATCGAACGGCGTAGAAGGAATGACCGCACCGGTGATGGCGAAGTCGAAGCGCCCGGTGAAATCCAGGGTGGTGGGATTCAGTCGCGCCGAATCCATCACCATGATGACGCCGGGGAGGTGGGTCTGGACTGCCATCGCGCCCTTGGGTGTCTGGGTGTTGATCTCGATCTGGTCTGCACCGTTCTGGGTGAAGCGGAACGTAACGCCCGGATTGAAGTGCTCCAGCAGCGGCGGGGCCGTCAGATCCATCTGGCCGGTGACCAGCGGGCTATTCAGCAGGGCGCCCTCGGTGAAGTGCAGGTCGAAGGGATTCAAGCGCACCGGGGCGATATGGAGGTTGAGGAGATCTGATGATTTGAAGCCGATTGAACCACTGAAGGTGCCGTTGCCTTCGAAACGCCCCCCCTTGGCGGTCGCGAGCACGGGCAGCCGTTCGTTCTTGGCGTTCAGGGTGAAGAGCTCGATGGGCAGGGACAGGTGGAACGCCGGGATGTAGATGCCCATCCAGGGTTCTGGCAGGCCTTCGGGGGAGTGGGCGGTGGAGAAATCGCAAATCAGGAAGGTGAGGGGCGTGTACACCCGGTAGGCGCCGACTTCCGCGGGCACCTTCATGGCCTGGCCGTTGACATACAGGCCCCCTGAGAGGGCGGCGGGTGCATCCGCGAATTGAGTCTGGAAGGTGAAGTTCGGGCCCCAGCTGATGCGTCCCGTGACCAGGGTGCCGCTGGGATTCACCGCGCCCTTGTCGACGCGGGCCGTTCCCTTCTCCAGGTCCAGGCGATAGGCCGTGAGGCCGGAGGGATGCAACGCGGCGGCGGGCAGCGCGAAGTTGCCGCTGAAGCCCTCCCAGCCCAGGGCCGGTTGGGCGATGGTTGGATCCACGCTCGGTTTCAGGGCGGTGTTCGAAGCCGTAGCCAGCTGCCTCCGCACGGCGAAGGAGCGGCCGCTGGAGGCCGGTGCCGCCGGTGCGGGGGCCCGGCCGCGGATGCTGCAGGGCAGGGCTTCGGTGAAATAGGGCTGATCTGTCGCACCGACCCTGCAGAACACGTTCAGGGGGAACTGGAGGCGGGTGGGGCTGCTCAGCAGGGGCGTACCCCGCTCGAACAGGAAGGCCAGCTTCTGGCTCTGCCAGAGTTGGCCCTTGTGCAGCAGGGGCAGGTCTGTGGCCAGGGCGGGCGCCACCACGCCGGAACCCACGAGGATGGCGCTGTCAATGGTCAGGGTGCCGCCATCGAGGTGGATCTCTTCACCCGTCGCCCCATGGCGCACGGGGGGGGCGATCATCACTTCGAGATTGCCCTTCAGCTTGACGCCCTGGGTGGAGAATGTGGCCTCGCCAGCCAGCAGGGTGGCGGTGAAATGGCCTTCCGCCAGGGGCAGGTCGCCGGGTGTGAGCGTGCCCTGCAGGCCCTGGGGCGCGAGCGTGAGCGGGCCGACGTCCAGCTTCAGTCCAGCCAGGGTGGCTGTACCCTCCACGCGGCTGCCCTTGTCGGAAAGTACGACCTTCTTCAGGTGGTAGGTCCAGTTCTGATGATCAGCGGAGAAGTCCTTGAGGGTGGCGTCCAGGGTGCCTTCGGCGGTGCCGCCCTTGAGCACCAGGTTCTTGAAGTCGAGCTTCTGCAGCCCCAGGGGCTGGGGCAGTTCGAAGGTGGCGCTGCCACTGAATTTTTCGGGAGTGGCATCCCCATCCGGATCCACGCGGATGGCCTTGAAGCCACCGAGGCTGAAGCTCTCCACCTGCATCTTCGGCTTGAGGAGGCTTTCCGCCAGCTTGGTGACCAGCGGCTTCAGTGCCGTGACGACCTGGGGCGGCACCTGGGGCGTGGCGGGGACCGTGAGCAGCCAGACGGCCAGGGCAAGTGAAACGTGTCGTGAAGAACCCATGGGAACCTCCCTAGTGGAGCTGGCTTGGCCGGGCGTCTGCTTGCGGATGCCGAAGTAGCCTATACCAAGCGGACCGGATGTGGGAATATTCCGTGAGGATTTCCCTTCGTCTGTCCGGCGCAGGCACGCCAGGGAGGGCCCCGGAAGGCGGCGCGCCTCCGTTCTTCTGAATGAACGGCCTGGGCAGTGTGGATAGCCTGAGGAAGTCCATGAGTCGGCAGCGTCAGGCGTGGGCTGGCGAAATGCTACCCACCACGGTCATTCGCATTCGGCGGGCGAGGGCGGCAGAAGAGGGAGGCCTGATGCGCCTTGGCATTTCCCATCCAGCCTTCGAGTCCGTCGGTGGAGCAGAACTCCCGGCCGCAGCCCAGGTGCAGCACTATTACGCTCAGGGGCCAGGCCTGAGGTCATCACCTTCGGGCTCGATCCATCGCGATGGGGAAACCACATGACGGTCGATCCCGGGGCTTGAACGGCAGGGCTGCCCTTTCCCCCTGTCGTAGAATCCAGGAAACCTCCCTGGAACATCCGTGCCCCGAGGCCTCGCCCTTTCCCTGCTGCTCCTGCCCCGACTGCTGGCCGCCCAGGCGGGGCCCCTGCCCTTCTACGGGTCCGAGGCGGAGTTCCTCGCCGACCTGAAGGTGGGCCACTTCGATCCCCAGTTGGACCTCCACCAGCTGGAATACCGCGCCGACCTGAATTGGTTCCTGGACTGGACTGCGGCGCGGAACCACCGCAGTGGGCTGCTGGGCGAGTTCGGCTCCATCACCTCGCGGCAGCTCTTCGCCAGCTTCCACCTGGCCGCCCAGGCCCAAGCCACGGAGCAGTTGCAGGTGCGCTACGACCGACGCCTGTTCAACGATGGGCGCTTCGAGCGGCGCAGCGAGCGGCTGGAGGCCTGGGTTTCCCCCGGCGGGACCTGGGCCGTGGGCCTCGCCGGCTGGCCCGCGCCCCTGAAAGAGCAGGCCAGCCTGGGGGTGGGCCTGCGCCTGGGCGCCCCCGCCGCCGGCAACACCATGAGCCTCATGGTGGTGGACGAGCGGGCCCTGTGGAACGAGAAGACCGATACGCCCGTCCGCTACACCGCCCGGCCCCGCCGCTTCCTGGTGGATGCCGCCCTGGCGGGAGCCCCCGGGGGCGGGGTGCTGCGGGCCGCCTTCACGGCGGATTGGCAGACCGCGTTCCGGGCCCGGGAGGAAGCTCCCGGAGGCCTGGCACCTCCGCGCGAAGCCATGGGTTTCCAGCGGTCGCTGGAGGGGGATGGCGAGTTCCGGATGCCCACTTGGGCCGTGGGAGCGCGGGTGGCCTGGGCGGCGCGCACGCACGAGGAGCGCAGCGCCACCGGGCCGCTCCTGTCCCTGGACCGCAGCTTCCTGCGGCTGCTGCTCCAGGCCGAGCGGACCCTCGGCCCCACCCGCCTGCTGGGCCTGGTGGCCCATGTGCGCACCCAGGATGCCTTCGTCAGCGGCACCACCGGCCCCGGGCGGTACGACGAGCGCGCCTGGCTGGCGGGCCTGGAAGCGGCGCGCCCCCTCCGCCCAGGCCTGGAGGTCCGCCTAGGCGGCCTGGCCAGCCGCTACCGCATGCGCCGTGAAGCAGCCCTGGGCATGGCCTCCACCCTTCCCCCCGGCGGCCAGGAAGGCACCACCGACAAGGTGCACGCCAAGCTGCTGTGGACCCTTCGCCCTGGCGCCTCCATCCAGTTCCTGCTCTCCCAGACGCTTCACGGCGACAGCTTCGGCGGCGGCGCCATCAGCGCCCGCCTGGTGTTCTGAACCCTCCTTGAAGCCAAACACATCCCTTTACTGGCTAAAAGCATTTGTGGCTCTGGGTGGCATCACCACTCGGATTTGGAAGCGCCAGGGCCTGCTTTGTGAGGTCCTTCACTCAGGGAGATACGCCGCCACCACCGCCATGGCCCTGTCGGTGTTTCGACGCACCCTCTCGATCGGTGTATCTGGGCTCTCACCGGTGCGCGCCTGGTGATGTTCCCGCCAGGTCCTGAGCACACACGCTGTGAAGGACCTGGCCTCCGCTGAACGCCGTGAAGTGGGGTTGGGCGGCGCTGTGCCATCCCACGACGAGCGTGTCTTCACTTGATATTGTGGATTCCATAGTTGTTGGTGGTCCACGCCAGTGGTGAGTCAGAAGGGATATCGAGGAGGTCGTCCGTGTCCACAAGTCCCGTGTCATGGACAGAGTGGATGTTCAGTGGCCCTCGCCCCCGATCTAGCCTGGGCCTGGCATCCGGCTAAGCTGGACCCCATGGATCTCGCGCGCTTCCTCGAACTCGTCCGCACGCAGGGCTGGCAGGGCATGTCCCTCTGGGCGGTGCTGCTGGCCCAGGCGCTGCTCTGGGTGGGGCTGGTGCGGCTGCACCTGTCGCTCCAGCGGGAGGAAACGCCCTGGGAGGAATGCATCGGGAAGATCCGCTCGGCCTTCCTGCGCAAGGTCAACGGAGAAGAGGAAATCCAGGAGCTGAAGGTGCACCGCTACGCGCCGCTGGTGGACCAGCTGCTGGCCTTGCACTTCGCCGAGGAGAAGAGCGACCGCTTCGACCGCTGGCTGCTGCTGCGCTGGAAGGTGAAGGAGGGCCTGCGGCCCTACTGGATCCGCTGGGGCTACCTGCTCATCGCCTTCGGTGCCGTGGTGTGGTACCTCCAAGGGCTGCGCCTCGACATGAGCACCGACCTCCTCAAGCGCACCCCCGTGGATCCCCGCCTGCTCTGGGTCTGGCTGGGCTATGCGATGGTACTGGCCTGGAAGATCGTGCGCATCCACGGCAACCTCGAGCGCGTCCAGCGCAGCCTCCTGCTGCCGCGGCGGGACGAGTGACCCACTCCCGGCGCGGCGAGGCCGCCCGGCGCCTGGGCCTGCGGGCCGAGCGCCTGACGCTCTGGCTGTTCTGGGCCCGGGGCTGGGACCTGGTGGCCTGGCGGCAGAAACTGGGCCGGTGGGAACTGGATCTGCTGCTGAGCCGCGGGCCGGAACTGCGCCTGCTCGAAGTGAAGGCCCGGCGCCCCGGCACCTGGGTGGGCGCCGACACGGCCCTGGAGCCCGAACAGCGCCTGCGCCTCCAGCGCGCCCTCCGCACCTGGCTCGACCGCGTCCCCTGGCCCGGCGAGGTCAGCTTCCAGCGGGTGAGCTGGGCCGGCTTCCGCTGCCGCTTCCACCCACCCGAGCGCTGGGATGCCCTGAAGATCCCCAACAGCTAGGCCCAGCGCCCCACAGCCCAGAGCCCATCTGGCACGCCCCTCGCCCCGCACCCTGCGGGTGTCGGTATGTTGACCTTTCTGGATCGTCTGCTTCCATTGATGGGCCGCCTGGCCAAGCGGTCGGACCTGGCTGCGCCCGTATTCGTGATGATCGTGCTGGTGGTGATGATCCTGCCCCTGCCGGCCTTCATGCTGGATCTGCTCATCGTCCTGAACATCACCCTGAGTCTGGTGATCCTGATGGTGGGCATGTATGTCCGCCGGCCCAAGGAGTTCAGTTCCTACCCATCGGTCCTGCTGGTGGTGACGCTTTTCCGTCTGGCCATCAATGTGGCCACCACCCGCCGGATCCTGCTTTTCGCCGGCGACCAGGGCGCTGACGCGGCCGGCCACATGGTGAAGGCCTTCGGCCAGTTTGTGGTGGGCGGCAGCTATGTCATCGGCCTGGTGGTCTTCCTGATCCTGCTGGCCATCCAGTTCCTGGTCATCAACCACGGCGCCGGGCGCATCGCCGAAGTGACGGCCCGCTTCACCCTGGACGCCATGCCCGGCAAGCAGATGGCCATCGACGCCGACCTGAACGCGGGCTACATCGACGAGATCGAGGCCCGGAGGCGGCGCAAGGATCTGCAGGAGGAGGCTGGCTTCTACGGGGCCATGGACGGTGCCGTGAAGTTCACCCAGCGGGATGCCGTGGCCGCCCTGATCATCCTGGCCGTCAACATCGTGGCGGGCATCATCCTGGGGGTGGTGCGCTACAACATGCCGGTGATGCAGGCCATGGAGGTCTACACCCTCCTCACCGTGGGCGACGGCCTGGTGACGGTGATCCCCAGCCTGCTCATCAGCGTGGGCGGCGCCATCCTCACCACCCGCAGCGGCAGCGATGCCTCGGGCCTGGGCAGCGAGGTACTGGGCCAGCTGGGCGCAGACCACCGGCCGCTGGCCATCGCCGCCTCCGTGCTGTTCCTTTTCGGCGCCGTGCCGGGCCTGCCCCTCTTCCCCTTCTGGGTGATGGCGGCCATTTTCGGCGTGATGGCCTATGCGGCCTGGAAGCTCCCCAAGGAGACCCCCACGGCCGTCGCAGAGCTGGCCGCCGCCGAAAAAACCAAGGCGGCCTCCGCGGACGCCGGGGAGAAGGTGGAAGGTCTGCTCAAGATCGATCCCCTGGGCCTGGAAGTGGGCTACAGCCTCATCCCGTTGCTGGACATCAACCAGGGCGGCACCGTGCTCGAGCGCATCAAGGCCGTCCGGCGCCAGATGGCCCAGGAACTGGGCATCGTGGTGCCCCCGGTGCGCATCCGCGATAACCTGCAACTCCCGCCCCACACCTACCGGATTCTCCTGCGCGGCGAGGAAATCGCCCGCGCGGAGCTGCAGCCCGCCCAGTTCCTGGCGATGAATCCCGGCACCGCCACGGAGGATCTCGCCGGCACGCCCACCTCGGAGCCCGCCTTCGGGCTGCCCGCCTATTGGATTCCCGATGCCCAGCGGGACCGGGCGCAGATGCTGGGCTACACCGTGGTGGAACCGGCGACGGTGCTCACCACCCACCTCTCCGAGCTCATCAAGCAGCACGCGCCGGAACTGCTGGGCCGGCCCGAGGTCCAGCACCTGCTCGATACCCTCAAGTACACCACGCCCCGGCTGGTGGACGATCTCATCCCCAACCTCATCACTGTGACCACCCTCCAGAAAGTGCTGCACAACCTCCTGCGCGAGCGGGTGCCTATCCGGGATCTGGGGCGCATTCTCGAAGCCACTGCCGATGCCACCACCCTGACCAAGGACATCGGCTTCATCACCGAATATGTCCGCCAGGCCCTGGGCCGCGTGCTAACGAGTCCTCATCTGTCCGAGACGGGCGAACTCGGCGTGCTGGTGCTAGATCCCTCCCTGGAACAGACTCTGCAGGGCGGCATCGAGCAGACCGACCGGGGCAGCTTCCTGGCCCTGGAGCCCGGCCGCACGCAGGAACTGCTCACCCGCATCGCCAACGGCATCGCGGCCCTGCTGCCCGGCGCCCAGCCGGTCCTGCTCACCAACCCCGTGGTGCGCCCCCATCTGCGGCGCCTCCTGGAGCGGGCCCTGCCCCACCTGGTGGTGCTGAGTCACAGCGAAGTACCCATGGATGTCCGCGTCGTAAACCTGGGAACCGTCTCATGAAGGAACAAACCTTGAAGGGCCAACCATGCGCGTGAAGACCTTCGAAGCCGGCTCCATGCAGGATGCCCTGGATGTCGTGAAGAAGGAGATGGGCGAAGAGGCCTTCATCCTGTCTACCCGCACCCGACGGCGCCCAGCGGCCCTGGGTCGGGGCGAGGAAGCCGTCATCGAGGTCACGGCCGCCGTCGACGAGGCCCAGGTGCAGGCCGGCATCCCCCCACCAGCCACGGGGGCAGCCGCCCTCACCTACGGTCTGCGCGCCCCCCTGCCAGGCTCGCCAGCGGCCCGGCCCCCCCGCACACCCGCGCCCCCCGCTCCGCCCATGGACCTCCAGCCCCTGCGCCGGGAACTGCTCGAGATCAAGGGCGCCGTGGCGGCCCTCAAGGACAACGATCAGCGCAACGCCTCGATCCTGAAGGAACTGGATCAGATGAAGGCGCTGCTCAGCCGCATCCAGCGCCAGGGTATGCCGCCCGCCCAACTGCACCTGCCCCCGAGCCTGCTGGAGCTCTATGGCGATCTGGTTGCCAATGACGTCGAGCCGCTCATCGCCCTCCGCCTCTGCGAGTACGCCCAGCGCGCCCTGACCGATCAGGATGGCGACGCCGCGGCCGGTGCCGTGGATTCCGAACGGGCCCGCCTCTTCCTGCGCCGCGTCATCGCAGACTTCATCCCCGTGGCCCCGCCCATCCAGCTGGATCCCGGCAAGACCCGGGTGGCCGCGCTGGTGGGGCCGACGGGCGTGGGCAAGACCACGACCCTGGCCAAGCTGGCCGCCTACGCCCAGCTGAAACTCAAACAGAAGGTGGCCCTGGTCACCCTGGACACCTATCGCCTGGGGGCCGTGGACCAGCTCCAGCAGTATGCCCAGATCCTGCAGGTGCCCCTGCATGTGGCCCTCACGGTGGAGGATCTCCGCAGCGCCTTCCGCTTCTACCAGGATCGCGCCCTGGTGCTCATCGATACCCCCGGCCACAGCCCCAAGGACACCGAAACCCTGGGCCAGATGCGGGCCCTGTTGGACGAACTGCCGGAAGTGGAGACCCACCTGGTGCTATCCGCGACCACCAAGCCCCGCGACCTCACCGAGATCGCCGCCCGCTACGAGCCGCTGCATCCCACCCGGCTGCTCTTCACCAAGCTCGACGAAACGTCCACCTACGGACCCATCCTCAGCACCCTCGCCCGCGTCAAACTGCCCCTCAGCTACCTGGGCACGGGCCAGGAAGTGCCGGACGCCCTGGAATTGGCGACCAGCAGACGGGTGGCCGACCTCATCCTTCCCGCCACCGTGAAGGAGGCTGAATGAGCAGCGATCAGGCATCCCGGCTTCGCAGCCTGGCCCAGGGGCAGCGCCAGGAGGCGCCGCTCTTCGCCGCCCGCGTGGTGGCCATCACCTCGGGCAAGGGGGGCGTCGGCAAGACCAACGTGGTGGCCGGCCTGGCCCTCGCCCTGGCCCAGCAGGGCCAGCGGGTGGTGGTCATGGACGCGGATTTCGGGTTGGCCAACCTGGACATCCTCCTCGGCCTGTCGCCGCAGTTCACGCTGGAGCAGGTGCTGCGCGGTGAGAAGGTGCTGGAGGAGATCCTCCTCGACGGCCCCATGGGCATCCGCATCATCCCCGCCAGCAGCGGCATCCAGGAACTGACCCGCCTCGACACCATGAGCGAGTTGCGGTTGGTACAGGGGCTGCAGCGCGTGGCGGAAACGGCGGACTGGCTGCTGATCGACACGGCCGCGGGGATCCACGATTCCGTCCTCAAGCTCCTGATGGCGGCCCAGGAAGTCATCCTCGTCACCACCCCGGAACCCACCAGCCTGGTGGACGCCTACGCCATGGTGAAGGTGCTGCATCTCCGCGAGGCCTCGAAGCCGCTGTGGCTGCTGGTGAACAATGGCCAGAACCCCGAAGAGGCGCAGGAGACCGTGGATCAGCTGCAGGCGGCCACGGAGCGCTTCCTGGGCAAGCAGCTCAAAGTACTGGGCCTGATCCCGCACGATCCCCACATCCTGCAGGCCGTGCGCCAGCAGCGGGGCGTGGTGGACCTCTTCCCCCGCAGCCCGGCCACGCAGGCCTTCCAGGCGCTTGCCCGGCAATTGCTGGGGCAAGTGTCCTTGCAGCCGGATGGCTTTGCGTCATTCTGGAGGCAGCTCGCCTCCGACGAACCCCAGTAAGGTCCCAGCATGCATCCGACTCCGGACCAGCCCGCCGATCCTGGCCTGCCCCTCAGTGGCGAGGCCCTCCGGGCCGTTGAAGCGGCCCCCGCCGCACTCCGCCCCTGGGCGGCCCTGGCCGCGGCGAAGGCCTACGGGAAGGCCGCGCCCCTTCCCGCACCGGCGCCCCACAGCGAGGCCCCGCTGCCGGCTCAGGCCGCCGAATCCTCCGAGCCGCCCGAACCCTTCGACCGCAACAACCGCGAGCAGATCATCAAGGACTATGTGCCCCTGGTGAAGTTCGTGGCCCATCGCATCGCCTCGCGCCTGCCCTCCCACGTGGAGTTGGACGACCTCATCAACAGCGGCATCCTGGGCCTGATGGATGCCATCGAGAAGTTCGAGCCCGCCCGCAACATCAAGTTCAAGACCTACGCCGAACTCCGCGTCAAGGGCGCCATCCTGGATGGCTTGCGCGACCTGGACTGGGTGCCCCGCAGCCTGCGCCGCAAGAAGAAGGACATCGAGAGCTCCTACCATTCGCTCGAGCAGCAGATGGGCCGGGCCGCCACGGACGAGGAAGTGGCCGTCCACCTGGGCATCCCCCTCGAAGAGCTGCACAAGAACCTCGACGAGTTGAAGGGCGTCACCCTGGGCACCTTCATGGAGGTGGGCGAGGACGGGGAAGGCGAAAGCATCATCAGCTTCGTTCCGGATCCGGACGCGGAGGACCCCCACCAGCTCTTCCAGGCCTCCGAGATCAAGGACATCCTCCGCGACGCCATGGAAGTGCTGCCCAAGAAGGAGAAATTCGTCGTCCAGCTCTACTATTTCGACGAACTGACCATGAAGGAGATCGGGACGCTCCTGAACATCACCGAGTCCCGGGTATCCCAATTGCATACCAAGGCCATGCTGCGGCTCAGGGGCAAGCTCCTTGAGAAGCACATCGAAGGGTAATCCATGGCCAAGATACTCAGCCAAGAGGAAGTAGACGCACTACTTAAGTCCCACACCAAGCCGGCCGGAAAGGCCTCGGGCGCGGGAGGGGGGGACCGGGGTGTGGCCGTTGGGCAGGCAAAAAAAGCCCAGGTTCAGCGCAAAGTCACGCTCTACAACTTCCGCCGCCCCGATCGGGTGAGCCGGGAGCAGATGCGCTCCCTGCACTTCATGCATGACCGCTTCGCCCGCAACTTCTCCAGTTCCCTCAGCGCCTACCTCCGCACCATCACCGAAGTGAACCTGGTGAGCGTCGAACAGCTCAGCTACCAGGAATTCCTGCTCTCGGTGCCCGATCCCACCTGCTTCAACGCCATCTCCATCAAGCCCCTGGAAGGCGCCCTGGCGCTGGAGGTGAACCCCACCCTGGTGTTCCCCATCATCGACAAGATGCTGGGTGGCCCCGGCGAACCGCTCAAGCAGCTCCGCACCATGACCGACATCGAACAGAGCATCTTCGATGGCGTGCTCAAGCTGGTGCTGGAGGATCTGCGCGAATCCTGGCGCGGCATCGTGGACCTGGACTTCCGCATCCAGGCCCGGGAAACCAGCCCACAGCTCATCCAGATCGTGGCGCCCAACGAGGTGGTCCTGCTCGTGGTCTTCGAAGTGAAAATGGGCCCCGTGACGGGGATGATCAACCTGGCCATCCCGAGCATCATCCTCGAGCCCATCTCCAGCAAGTTCGACCAGGAGATGTTCACTGGCTACAAGAAATCCTCGACCTTCGAAGAGGCCCGCCTGCTCATGGGCAGCCTCAAACGCTGTTCGATGGAGGCGGCTGCGGAGATCCGCGGCACGAGCCTCAGCCTGGAAGAGGTCCTCCAGCTCAAGGCGGGCGACCTCATCCCCCTCACCAAGCGCTTCGATGCCGAACTTGACCTCTGTGTGGACGGCATTCCGCGTTTCCTGGGCCTGGTGGCCTTGAACCCCAACGGGAAACGCGTATTCCAAGTGACCGGCAGCCGGTCGGAAGGGTGAATCATGGATGCCCGCGACATCGAGTTCTTCCAGAAAACCGGCGGCGCCTTCGCCGAGAGCATGGCTTCGGTCTTTTCCATGCTCACCGGCCGCGAATTCAAGCTGGAGTCCGCCCCCGGTGAGCTGCTGGAGCCCGCTGGCGCCGCCGCCCTGCAGGCAGGCACGGCCGTCCTGGTGAAGGCCAACTACCAGAAGGGCCTGAGTGGAACCCTCCTCTTCAGCCTTCCACTGAAGGAGGGCACCATGCTGGTGGACCTCATGCTGGGGGGCGAGGGCGCTTCCGCCGAGGAACTGGTGGGCGATTCCAAGGATGCCCTGGCGGAGACCTTCAACCAGGTCATGGGCAGCGCCAACCAGACCCTGTCGGATCTGGCCGGGGAGACCTTCTCCATCGCCAATGTGGAGATCCTGGCCGTCGCACCCGATGCGGCCGCCTTCCAGGAACACATGGGCCAGGGCTCCTTCCAGGACATTGCCCTGGCGACCACCCAGGACAACCTTAGCACCACCATCCACCTCCTGTTCCCCGAGCTCCTGTTCCAGCAGCTCAAGCGGAAGCTGGGCTTCGCCGAAGCACTGGCCGCCCCGGTCCAGGCTGTGGCTCCCGCCGCCGCCAGCCCGGCCGCCCCCGCCCGCCAGGCGCCCGTGGCGTCGGGGCCAGCCCACGACACCGGCAATCTGGACCTGCTGCTGGACATCCAGCTCCCGGTGGTGGTGCGCATGGGCCAGACCGAGATGCAGATGGGCGAGCTGCTGAAGCTGACGCCCGGCTCCATCCTCGAGCTGAACCGCAGCGCCGATGCGCCCGTGGAACTGCTCGTCAACGGCAAGCTCATCGCCAAGGGCGAGGTGGTCGTCGTGGATGGCAACTTCGCCTTCCGCATCACCGAAATCGATACCCGGGCCGCACGAATCCGCTCATTGGCTTGAGTCCGACAATCTTGCCCGGCGACGGAAAAGCATTTTGAAAGCGGAGGAAAGCAGAGCCGCGACAGGCCTTGAAGCTGGCCTGGGGGTGAATCGCCACAGGTGTGTCCCTTCATCACCTCAGGGCGTGTGCGCCGCACCACATAGGATCTCAGGCTCTATCCCGCTAAGTTGGGAAGGGTGAAGAGGAGTCAACCATGTGCGGAATCGTCGGGTACATCGGTCAGCAGGGCGCGGCGGCCATTCTGGTGAACGGGCTGCGGAGCCTGGAATACCGCGGCTACGACAGCGCGGGAGTGGCCCTGGCCTCCGGCTCGGGCGCGTTCAAGATCATCCGTGCCTCCGGCAAGCTGGCCAACCTCGCGGCCCGCGTGGACCTGTCGGACCCGACTCCACTCGGCATCGGGCACACCCGCTGGGCCACCCACGGCCGGCCCACGGAGGAGAATGCCCATCCGCACTGCAGCGCCGATGGCCAGGTGGTGGCGGTCCACAACGGCATCTTCGAGAACTTCCTGGAACTGCGTGCCGAGCTGAAGGCCGCCGGAGAGACCTTCCAATCAGAAACGGACACGGAGTGCTTCCCCGTGATGGTGTCCCACCTCATGAAGCAGGGCCGCCCCTTCGCCGAGGCCTTTCGCGAGGCCGTACTGCGCATGAAGGGCATCTACGCCCTGGCCTGCCTGGACGCCCGGGATCCGGACCGCATCCTGGCCGCCCGCAGCGGTCCGCCCATGGTGCTGGGCCTCGGCGAGGACGAAACCTTCCTGGCCTCGGATGTGGTGCCCCTCCTGCCCCATACCCGCCGCGTGATCTTCCTGGAAGATGGTGATCTTGCGGAGCTCACCCGGGCGGGGGTCCGGATCTTCCGCCTGGATGGCAGCGAAGTCCAGCGTCCGGTCGTCACGATCCCCTACGACCCCGTCGCCGCCGAGAAGGGCGGCTTCAAGCACTTCATGCAGAAGGAGATCTTCGAGCAGCCCCAGGCCCTTTCGAACACGCTGCTGAACCGGCTCCCGCTGGACGGCGAGGACATTCCCCTCGACCTGCCGTTCAGCGAACAGGATCTCGCCGAACTCACCCGCATCCACATCGTGGCTTGCGGCACCAGCTGGCACGCCGGCCTCGTGGGCAAGTTCCTCATCGAGCAGCTGAGCCGCGTGCCCGTGGAAGTGGACTATGCCAGTGAATACCGCTACCGCGAGCCCGTGATCCAACCCGGCACGCTCATCATCGGCATCACTCAGAGCGGTGAGACCGCGGATACCCTGGCCGCCATGAAGGAAGGCGCCGCGCGAGGCGCGCGCACCCTTGCCATCTGCAACGTCATGGGCTCCACGGCCACCCGCCAATGCGAAGCCACCATCCTGACCCACGCGGGCCCCGAGATCGGCGTCGCCTCCACCAAGGCCTTCACCACCCAGTTGGCCGTGCTCACCCTGCTGGCCCTCAAGCTCGGGGAGGCCAAGGCCACCCTGGATCCCAAGCTCAAGGCGGAACTGCTGCAGGGCCTGCGCGAGCTGCCCGCCCACCTTGAACGGCTGAACGCCCTCGAGCCGAAGATCATCCAGTGGGCCCACCGCTGGAAGGACGCCACGGATTTCCTCTACCTGGGCCGCGGCCCCTGCTACCCAATCGCCCTGGAAGGCGCCCTGAAGCTGAAGGAGATCTCCTACATCCACGCCGAGGGCTACCCGGCCGGCGAAATGAAACACGGCCCCATCGCCCTCATCGACAAGAACCTGCCCGTGGTGGCCCTCATGCCCAAGGACGCCCACCGGGAAAAGACCCTCAGCAACCTGCAGGAAGCCGCCGCCCGGGATGGCCGCATCCTGGCCCTGGTGACCGAGGGTGATACCGGCCTGGCCAGCATCGCGGAGGACGTCCTGGAACTGCCCGCCGTACACCCCTGGCTCGCCCCCATCGTCTACGCCGTACCCCTGCAATTGCTGGCCTATCACATTGCAGTGCTGAGAGGGTGCGATGTGGACCAGCCGCGCAACCTGGCGAAATCGGTGACGGTGGAATAGCCGGGGCCGGAATTTCCAGGAAAGTCACAGCAGACCGCCGGCCACCAACCCACCCTTGGGACGCCAAGCTGTCTCTTGGCTGGAGCCTGCCATGGCTGCCCACTTGCTACGTCGCCTCGACCCCGCCCACTCCCCCTCGTTGGACTGGCTGCTCATCCTGATCGGTGCCCTGTTCGCCTGGCTCTTCTGGCCCGCTACCCATCATTAGGGGGAGGCGGCCCGTCCAGGTGAAGGCTCGACAACCGCCCCCATTCCGCTAGAATAGAGCGTCCCATTGGCGCGTAGCTCAGCGGTAGAGCACCACCTTGACACGGTGGGGGTCGGCGGTTCGAGACCGCCCGCGCCAACCAAAAGAGGCCGCGAAAGCGGCCCTTTTTGTCCCTCCAACCGGGCGGTCTCGGACCGCCGAGAAAGTCCAGCGGGCCCCGTGCCAGGCCGCAGCCAAGCGGTCATTCAGAACTGGAATCCCGCCGAGATCAGGAGGCTCTTCAGCTGGGTATCGCGCTCGTCCTGGGTGCGGGGGCGCCCCATAATGCGCTTCCAATCGGCGGCGTATTCGAGTTTGAGGGGGAAACCCAGTTTGAGGATCAGGCCCACACCCACGGTGGTGCGCAACGGCGGGAAGGGTGAGGCATCACCCGCCTTGGGGCTCAGGGTGCGGTAGACCATGCCTGAATCCACGAATACTTCGGCCCAGATGCTCTGCATGCCGAAGAAGGGGAACCGGTATTCCAGGTTCATGACGGCGAGGGCCTGGCCGCCCAGAGGGATCATCTGGGGGAGCAGCGTTCCAAGGCTGTCTGTGCGGAGCACTTCTCCCAGCATGTCGGGCTCCACGCCGCGCACGGTGAAGGAACCGCCCCCGAAGAAGCGCTCGGACAGGGGCAGATCCTCGGCGGACTTCGCGGTGGGCCGTGCCAGGCCCAGCCGGAAGTTCGTCATCACCACGCCGCTCTCTGCATGGAAGCCCATGGGCCAGTTGTACTGGTAGCGGAGATCCAGCTTCACGAAGCTGCTGTTGGTGGAGGTGCCGAACAGCTGGTTGGCCAGTTCCAGCCGCCCCAGGAAGAAACTCCCCTGGGTCGGATCGTACGGGCGGTCGCGCCGGTCGATGGCCACTTGCAGGTAGGGCGCCGAAATGATGCTGCGCGGCGGTGTCCGCGCGAGCAGGATGAGCTCCTTGTCCAGGAGCAGGGGAACTCCGTCACCGTTGGTATTGGCGGCCACCTCCACGCGCTCGAAGCGATAGCCGAGTTGCACCACCTGCACCGGGCTGAGCCTCCACTCGAGGCTCGGCGTGAAGCGCCGGCGCCGCGCGAAGAAGGCCGCCTGGGCCTCCTCGATGTAGGCGCCCTCCATGCGGAAGCGGGTACGCGGGGCCAGCCATGAATCGAGCGAGCCCGGGAGGAACCAGGGGTCGGTGTAGCCGACGCTGTAGCTGTCGACGGAGCGCTTGATTTCACCGGTGCTGAAGGCCCTGCGCAACCAGGGGCTGTCGAGGGTCTGATCCCCGGCGCGAAGGCCGAAGTCGAGGGTCCGCCCCATTCCGGCGACATTCAGCCGCTGGGCGTTCAGGCCGAAGTGGTAGCCCTGTGTATTGTCATAGCCGAAGGATTCCGTGAACACCCAGGGGCTGCGCTCCTGCAGGCGCAGGGCCAGATCCCCGCGCTGCCAGGGCTGGTTCTCCTGGTCGGGAAGGTCTTTCAAGGTGAGCAGGTCCACCCGCTGGAAGGCGCCCATGCCACCGATATGGATTTGGCCCTCATCGAGCCGGGCCGGATCAAGCGGAGCACCCTGGGGAACCTCGATCTCCCGCAACAGCGCCTCGGCCCGGGTGCGGTCGCTGCCCTGAACCACCAGGCGCCGGAACCGGTCCAGAGGCTGGGGCGGCACCTGGATCCTGACCAGGGGTTGCGCCTCGTCATCCTCGAAGGCTAGCTTCACCTGGGGATTGGCAGCCCCGATGGAGGAAAGCCGCTGGCGGAGGTCCGAAACCACCAGGGCCAGATCGTTCCGGACGAGCGGAAGCGCGGGCTTGAAGCTGAGGCGGGCCCCCTGCGGGGTGGATTCCATCGTGCCCTCCACGCCCTGCAGATGCCGCCGATCCGAGCGGAATCGCGCGGTGCCGCGCACGGGCTGCGGACGCTCCGAAAGCACCAGCAGAAGACTCTGGGATAGGCTCTCACGCGGGAAGGCGGGATCCGCGGGAAGCTCCAGCACCAGGGCATCCAGGAAGCGCTGCTGGCCCTCCCGGATGATCAGCCGCACTTCGACAGAGCCGTTCGGGGCGGTGTCCACGCGGCGGCGCACGCGCACTTCGGGAAACCCCCGCTGCAGATAGTAGGCGGTCACCCGATCTTCCAAAGCTTTGACGGCCTCCGCCTTGGCATGGGGCGGCAACACCAGGAACCGCTTGGGCAGGGCCGTGGCGGCCAACAGTTCCTTTTCCGACACTTCCCGATTGCCCTCGAACAGCACCCTGCCCAGGGTGCGGCGCGGACCTGGCTCCACCGAGTAGGTGACACGCACCGCCTCGGGACGATCGACCGGTCCGGCCGTCACCACGCGTTCGTAGGTGACTTTCGCTTCGGGAAAGCCCTGGTTGCGGAAATAGGTCGTGATGCGGCCAGCCCCCTCCTCGAGCAGGCTCGGCGAATAGCGTTCAGCCCGGGCCAGGGGAACGAACTCCGCCAGGCGCGGTTGGCCCCAGAGCGGTCCCAGCACATTCAGTCCCTTGGCCTTCAAGGCCACCTTGGGACCGGGGCGCACTTCGAGGATCATCACGCCCGCCTCGGCGGCCGGCTCCAGCCGCACGAAGCCCTCCAGGCGGCGATCCTTGACGAGCTTCTGGCGCAGGCGCCGCTGGCACTCGCGCACCGTGGTGGGCGTCCAGAAGGTCTGGCCGGGGCGCAGGCCGGCCGTCTTGAGGAGGGCCTCCCGGGAGTAGGGAGTGGCATCCCCTTCGAGACGGACCTCCCGGATCAGCGCCGGGGCCCCGAGTGTCAGGACGAGCCGGAACTTCCGTCCGCGCTCCTCGACCTTGGCGTCGACCCTGGCCTCGGGATAGCCAGCCTCGCGCAGGCGCTGTTCGGCCACGCCGGAAAGAATGGCCCGGCGCTGGGGACCGAGCCGCTGGCCCCGGCGGAGTTCGGGGAGGAGCGACTTCCGGAGGGCCTGGGGAATCGCATCTCCTTCCCAGGTCCAAGTCATGACCGGCGCGAGGGGTTCCAACTTGAGCAGCACCGCGCCATCCGTCCCGATGGAGCCCTCCACCGAGTGGTAGCGATCGACGAGCCGCACGGCTGCCAGGGCCTGCTGGAAAGCCGCCTCGTCCACGGATTGGCCGGCCTTCAGGCCCAGCGCCGCCAGGGCGAAGCGGTGGTCATCCTCATCCCCGCCTTCAAGCCTGACCGCCGTCAGTGCCCGCGGGACATCAGCCCCCTGGGCGCGGGCCGAAGCCAGCGCCAGGAGGCCGATGCACAGGACGGCGCGAAAGCGCACCGCCCTAGAAGCCCGCGAGGGCCTCGTCCTCGCTGTCCTTCACCTCAAAGACCGAGTGCAGGCTGGTCATCTTGATGAGGCTGAAGATCTTGGAGTTCATCCCGCAGATGCGCAGTTCGCCGCCCTTGCCCTTGATGGAGGTGTAGCAGCCCACCAGTTCGCCCACGCCTGAGGAATCCAGGTAGGTGACCTTGCTGAAGTTGATGACGATCTTGCGCTCGCCGCTCGAAAGCGCGGTGCGGACCGCCTCGCCCAGTTCCTGGTCGCCATCTCCCAGGGTGACCTTGCCTTCGGGGTAGAGGATCAGCACATCGTTGTGCTTGCGGGTGTTCAGGATCATGGAGACCTCGGGGTGAGGGCCCAGTTTAGCAAGGGAGACACAGTCCAGCGCAAGGGTCCCCGGGTCAGGTTCTTGACCAGATCGGTACGCAGACTGCATCCCTTCACCCAGAGCCGGATCCGACCCGGCCCATTCTGCAGGGTGCGTCATGTTCGATCTCATCGGTGGTAACGGGATGATCCAGACCATGGATCGTGGCCTGACGCTGGCTTCCAGGCGCCAGACCCTCATCGCCTCCAACCTGGCCAACCTGGACACGCCAGGCTACCGGACCCGGGATTTCAGCTTTGAAGGGGCCATGAAGTCGGCCCTTGCTGGGCAAACATCGCCCACTAATCTGCAAACCACCCATCCCATGCACCTCCAGGGCAGCACCAGTGGCTCGCTCCCCCCGACCACAGACGCCCTGCGGCCCAGTTCGGAACGCAACGATGGCAACGATGTGAGCCTCGACCGGGAGAACATGCTGCTCGCCCGCACCCAGGCCACCTACCAGAACGCTTCAACCTTCATGCAGGTCGAGCTCCGGAAGCTCTATTCCCTCATCCGAGAATCGGTAGCGCACTGATGAGCATCAATCAGATCCTCGACATCGCCAGCACCGGCATGGCCGCCCAGCGGTTGCGGGTGCAGCTCATCGCCTCGAACATCGCCAACAGCGAGACCACCCGCACCAAAGAGGGCGGCCCCTACCGCCGCAAGGATGCTGTCTTCCAGGCCCAGGATATGGGCTTCTCCGGCGCCCTGGCCAATGCCGGCGTGCGCGTCGCCAGCATCCAGGTCAGCCAGGAGCCCTTCCTCTCCCGCTACGAACCGGGCCATCCCGATGCCGATGCCGATGGGGTGGTGAGCTACCCGAACGTGAATCCCGTCGAAGAGATGGTGAACCTCACCGAAGCCAGCCGGGCCTACGAGGCGAACATCGCCGTGGTCCGCGCAGCCAAGACCATGGCCAGTTCGGCCCTGGAGATCCTGCGCGTCTCGTAGCCTGTCGGAAATTCGACTTGCCCCCTGCGCGCGCCCGACCGATCGTGTGAAAGGCCTTTCCCCGAGTTGACCCCATGAACCCACTGCAGAACATCCCCCAGTTGTCGCCCCTCAGCCCCGTGTCCGGAACCTCGAAACCCGGCCTGGGCAGCGGCGCTCCGGGCGCCGAGGGCGGCGTGGCCTTCGGCGACCTCCTCAAGCAGGCCCTCCAGGAAGTGAACCAGGCTTCCGCCCAGGCTGAAGGTGAGGCACGGAACTTGATGACAGGAGAGAGTGCAGACATGCACTCGGCCATGCTGGCTGTCCAGAAGGCCGATCTTAGCTTCCAGATGATGATGGCCGTGCGATCCAAGTTGATCGATGCCTACCGCGAGGTCATGCGCATGCAGATGTAGCGCAGGCCAAGCTTTCCGGCGCGGCCTCACCCCTGACTGAGGAACGCCTATGGCCGGGGAAACGAACCTCGCTGATCAACTGACCAACGCCTTCAAGGGCATGAGCGCCACCCAGCGCGTCATGGTGGCCGCCATTTCCATGACAGTGCTGCTGGCCCTCGGCGGCCTCGGCATCTGGGCCGGGCAGGAGACCAAAAGTGTCCTGGCCGCCAATATTTCGCCTCAGGAAGCCAGTTCTATCGTGGCGCAGCTGGACAAGATGCAGGTGCCCTACGAACTCAGCGGCGACCAGCGGACCATCCTGGTGCCCGAAAGCCGGGTCGGCACCCTGCGCCTGAAGTTTGCCGGGGACGGCCTGCTGTCCGGCGACAAACTGGGCTTCGAGAAGCTGGAAAACGCCGGTCTCGGCACCACGGACTTCTCCCAGAAGGTGATCCACCGCCGGGCCATGGAGTCCACCCTGGCCAAGACCATCATGAGCCTCCAGCAGGTGGCCGAGGCCACCGTCCACATCACGCCGTCCAGCGACAGCCCCTTCCTCACCGAAAAGGAGGATGCCAAGGCCAGCGTGCTGCTCAAGCTGCGCGGCTCCCGCATCCTGCCCGACGAGAACACCCAGGCCATCGTCAACCTGGTGGCGGCCAGCGTCGAGGGCCTGAAGCCCGACCAGGTCGTGATCATCGATCAGTACAGCCGCATCCTTTCGCGCACCGGCCGCGACCCCATGGTGGGCGCCAGTGATGCCCAGAAGAAGGTGGCCCGGGAGGAGGAGGATCATCTCGTCCGCCGCGTGACTGAACTGCTCGAGCCCGTGGTGGGCATCGGCAAGGTGCGCGCCACGGCCCATGTGGACCTGGATTTCGACAAGGTCAAGGTCAATGAGGAGCGGTTCGATCCCCAGGGCCAGGTGGAGCGCAGCGTCCAGCAGAAGGATGAAAAGGTCCAGAAGCGCGAAGCCGGCGCCGGCCTCCCGGGCACCGCCAGCAATGTGGCGCCCGCGACAGGCGGGGCTTCCGCCAACGTGGTGGAGAACTCCGACAAGAAGGAGACCACCACCAACTTCGAGATCAGCAAGACCGTGCGGGCCATTGAACAGGCCACCGGTTCCGTGAAGCGGATGACCCTGGCGGTGATCGTGGACCACCTCAGCTCGTGGGACAAGGATGCCAAGGGCGAACCCGTGCTCAAGCAGACGCCGCGCACCGCGGACGAGCTGAAGAAGATCCGCGATCAGGTCTCGTCGGCCGTGGGGGTCCAGCCCAAGCGGGGCGACGAACTCACCGTGGAGAACATGGCCTTCGCCACCCTCCAGGTGAACCCGAAGGAAGAGGCCGACGCCAAGAAGCAGATCTGGGTCGATCTGGGTCTCAAGGCCCTGCCCTACGCCGCCTGGGGCATCGTCGGTTTCATCGTCTTCTTCATGCTGTTCCTGCCCATGCTCCGGCGCATGTCCGCCGCCATCAACCGGCCCGCTCCCATGCGGGTGGGCAGCGCCGATGGTGGCGAGGCGCTCCTGGCCGGCGCCGGTGGTGGATCCACCCGGAAGCCCGTTCAGGTGAAGTCTGTGTCGGAAATCGAAGCTGAAATCGAAGCGGAACTGAATGCCGATGCGGCCTTCAGCGCCCCCGAAGCCCGCCGGCGCGAGCTCATCAAGAAGCGCCTGCAGGAGAGTTCGCACGAGGATCCCGAGACCATCGCATCGCTGGTGCGGTCGTGGCTGCTTGAGGAAGGACGGTAGCCATGGCGAAACTCACAGGCGGACAGAAAGCCGCGGTGCTCATGGTCACCCTCGGGGACGAGACCGCCGCGAACATCTTCAAGTACCTCGAAGAGGACGAAATCCAGACGATCTCCCGCGAGATCGCCATCACCAAGCATGTGCAGCCCGAGATCGCCGAGGAGGTCATGGAGGAGTTCCACACCATGACCCAGGCCCGCAGCTACATCAGCCAGGGCGGCATCGAGTACGCCAAGAAACTGCTCATCAAGTCCGTGGGCCCGGAAGTGGCCCGCAAGATCATCGACCGCCTGGTGAAGGCCCTGGAATCCAGCGCCGGCTTCACCAGCCTGGAGCGCGCGAACCCCCAGCAGCTCTCGAAGTTCATCCAGAACGAGCACCCCCAGACCATCGCCCTGATCCTCGCCCATCTGAATGCCTCCCAGGCGGCCGAGCTGATTTCCAGCCTGCCCGAGGCGCTGCGCAGCGACGTGGCCCTGCGCATGGCCAGCCTCCAGGAGATCAGCCCCGAGGTGGTGCGTCGCATCAGCCTCATCCTCGAACAGAAGCTCGAGGCCCTGGGTTCCTTCGCGACGGAAGCCTACGGCGGCGTCCGCGCCGTGGCCGAGCTCTTCAACCGCATGGATCGCAACACCGGCCGCGCCGTGCTGGAGAAGATCGAAACCGAGAACCCCCAGCTGGCCGCCAGCATCCGGGACCTGATGTTCGTCTTCGACGACATCCTGCTCATCGACGACAACGGCATCACCGAAATCCTCAAGCGGGCCGACAAGAAGACGCTGACCATCGCCCTGAAGGGCACCAGCGAGGAACTCCAGAACCAGTTCTTCCGCAACATGTCCAGCCGCGCCGTGGAGCTCATGAAGGAGGAGATGGAGTTCATGGGCCCCGTGAAGCTGAAGGACGTGGAGAAGTCCCAGCACGAAGTCGTCGAGATCGTCCGCCAGCTGGAGGAGGAGGGCGTCATCAGCATTGGTGGCGGCGGGGGCGAGGACTATGTCAGCTGAGCCGAGGCCTCCCCATGGCATCTAAGGGCTACATCCGCTCGGAAGACCTCCAGGACAAACACCTGGAGGCTTTTCCCTATTTTCCCGTGGATTCGGTGCTGGCCCGTGGCGCTTTCGACGAGGGGCTGGCTTCCGTGGCCTCCGACCTCAACGATACCGAAGCTTCGGACACGCCCATCGAGCAGCGGCTGGTGGACCGGCTCCAGGAGGCCGAGCGCCAGGCCCAGGACATCGCCCGTCGCGCCTATGAAGAGGGCTTCACCTCCGGCGAAGCCGAAGGCCGCGCCTTCGGGGAAAGCCAGTACAAGGCCTACATCCTGCGCCTCGATGATCAGCTGGCCGATCTGGCGGCAGCCACGCTGACCCTGAAGGAGGCCCTGAACGAAGAGTTGGTGGCGCTCGCCCTGGCCGTCGGCGAGTATCTCGCCGTCCAGCAGATCGAACAATCACCCGGGGCCGTGCAGGCACTCATGGAAGGCATCCTTGAAGAACTGCCCTTCCCCCTGCCCCGGGGCCGCCGGGATGGCGAGATGCCCATGCAGGTCTTCCTGAATCCAGCGGATCTGGAGCAGCTCGGCGATCACTATGCGGGGCAGACAGGCCTGGCCCTGCTGGCCGATACGGGCCTGTCCCGGGGCAGCCTGCGGATCGAGGCCCCCCACGGCATCCTCAACGGCACGCTGGAGCGCCGCCGCGAACGGCTCATGCAACTCATCGCCCGGATGAAAGAGGGCGGCGCGCCATGAGTAATCCGGTCGAACCCTCTGCGCTCGCGGCCAGGCTCCGCGATCTGCCGAAGGGCGACTGGATGGGTCGCGTCACCAAGGTGGTGGGCCTGGTGGTGGAATCCACCGGCCCGGACTGTTCCGTGGGCGAGCAGATGCTCATCCACGCCACGGATGCCGCAGGACGGCCGCGCCTCATCCACGCCGAAGTCGTGGGCTTCGCCGGCCAGCGGGTGCTGCTCATGCCCATCGAGGAGACCGAAGGCATCCGGCCAGGACTCTGGGTGGAGGGCACCGGGCATCAATCCGAGCTGCCCGTGGCCGACAGCCTG
This sequence comes from Holophagales bacterium, assembly GCA_038320645.1. Classification (GTDB taxonomy): domain Bacteria; phylum Acidobacteriota; class Holophagae; order Holophagales; family Holophagaceae; genus Geothrix. The sequence goes on from JBBQEL010000045.1 coordinate 23,699, forward strand.
CTGGGCCGCGTGATCGATCCCCTGGGCCGGCCCCTGGACGGCGGCCCGCCCATCGAGGCGACCGCCCACCTGCCCCTCCAGGGCCCACCGCCCAATCCCATGCGGCGCAAGCGGATCGACGAGGCCCTGTCCACTGGCGTGCGGGCTATCGACGGCTTGCTCACCCTCGGCAAGGGCCAGCGGGTGGGCATCTTCTCCGGCTCCGGCGTGGGCAAGTCCACGCTGCTGGGCATGGTGGCCCGCAATACCTCGGCCGAAGTCAACGTGATCGCACTGGTGGGTGAGCGGGGCCGTGAACTCCGCGAGTTCATCGAGAACGACCTGGGCGAAGAGGGTCTGAAACGCAGCGTGGTGGTGGTCTCCACCGGCGACCAGACGCCTCTGCTCCGGCTGCGCTGCGCCATGGCCGGAACGACCGTGGCCGAATACTTCATGCGCCAGGGCAAGGATGTCCTGCTCATGATGGACAGCGTCACCCGGTTCGCGATGGCCCAGCGGGAAGTGGGCCTCAGCGCCGGTGAGCCCCCCAGTTCCCGCGGCTACACGCCTTCGGTCTTTGCCCTCCTGCCCCGCCTCATGGAACGGGCCGGCACCTTCGAGGACATGGGCTCCATCACCGGCATCTACACCGTGCTGGTGGAAGGTGACGACATGAACGAGCCCATCAGCGACGCCGTGCGCGGCATCCTGGATGGCCATGTGGTGCTCTCCCGGAAGCTGGCCTCGAAGAACCACTTTCCGGCGATCGATATCCTCGCCAGCCTGTCGCGTCTCTTCAGCGCCCTGGCCCCACCAGAGCAGAAGCAGCTCGCGAGCAAACTGCGGGATCTGATGGCCACCTACCAGGACGCGGAGGATCTGATCCAGATCGGCGCCTACACCCGGGGTTCCAGCACCGCCATCGATCAGGCCATCCAGTTCCAGCCGGCCATCCAGTCCTTCCTCCGTCAGGCCACGGCTGAATCCTCGGATCACCACCAGGCCATGCTGGCCATGGGCCAGATCTTCGGCATCGACATGGCGCCGTTTCTTAAGAGTGTCTAACCAAACCCCGACGAGGCCGCGATGAAGCCAGGCAGGATGCACCGCAAGGAAGGGCCCGCAGGGCAACGTGGTTCGTTGTTCAAGGGACCTGACGCCGCGGTGCGCCTGCCTGACTTCATCCCTTCGGGCGAGGGTCGGTGGGCGTCGCGATGCCGCGTCACGCTCGTCACGCGTAGTACCCGCTACGCTTCGACTCGCGTTCCTCGCATCGCTCGCCCGGCGGCCCTCGCGCGGCCCTGTGGGGGTTTGGTTAGACACTCTGAGACGCGCGGCTGATGGCCGCCCGCTTCCGCTTCCGCCTCGAGCCCCTGCGCAAACTGCGGGAGGCACTGGAGCACGACGCCGAGCGCGCCCTGGCCCGGACCCTCCAGGCCGAACAGGCCCTCCGCGCCCACCTCGAGGCGCTGGCCGCCGAGCGGGTCGCCATCTTCGAAGCCCGCCGCCTCGCCTCGGGCCAGCTTCTCGATCTCGAGTTGTGGCGGGCCGGAGAGCGCTATCTGGTCGTGCTGGAACGCCGCCAGCTCGAAGGCTATGAGCACCTCAGGGTGGCGTCCGCCGAAGTCGTCACGGCCCGGGAGGCGCTGGCCCTGGCTCACCGCGAGCACCTGATGCTTGTCCGCCTCAAGGAGCGCCGCGCCCTCCAGCATGCGAAGGAACAGGCGCTGCGCGAGGCCCTGGACATGGACGAACTCGCCGTCCTGCGCCATCACCGCCAGACCGTCTAGCTCGAAGGAGTCCGCCATGAACGCACGCTACCTGCTTTGGATCTCAGCGCCCGTCGCGCTGTCCGCGGGCGTCCTCTGGTTGTCGGCCCAGGAGCCGAAGGGCGAGCTCAAGCCCGCCGCCGCCGAAGGGGTGAAGGTGGCCGAACTGGCCTCCCGCCTCCAGAACCGGGAGAAGGCCATCGCCCAGAAGGAAGCTGAACTGATGCAGCTGGAACAGCGCCTCACGACCCTTCAGGCCACGCTGGACAAGGACCGGGGTGAGCTGGCCGGGCGGGAGAAGGCTGTCCAGGAGGCCCTGGCCAAAGTCGAGAACCTGAAGGTCCGGCCCACCATCGATCCGCAGATCATCCGCACCTATGAGGCCATGGATCCGACCGCAGGCGCCCAGGCCATGAAGGAACTCGCCGGCCAGAACCTGGAGGTCGCCGTGGCCCTGCTGGCGGGCATGACGCCGAAAAAAGCCGGCAAGCTGATGGATCAACTGGCCCCCCTGGACGCCAAGCTCGCCGGCCGGCTCTCCGAGCGCGTCGGAATGTCGCGTCCCAAGGAGCCCACCGCCTAACCGGAGGCCGTTCCAGACGGATCCGCGGGGGGGTAGCGACTTTCTGCCCACCGGCCGCGGCACGCTCCTGGCGGAAGGAACCCATCCGGATGCTCCGGACGTGAGGTTCCCATGGCTTCTGCTATCCCTGCAGCCATTCTGGTCGCCCAGGATCGGCCCGTGGCGGAGCGGCCGGAAGCCAAGGCCCCGGATGGCACCGAGGGCCTTTTCGCCGGGTTGATGGCCCAGTTCGTTCAGCCCCTCTCGGCGCCCACGACATCAGCCCCCGCAGACCAGTCCAGTCCCCAGGAGGGGACCGCGGTAGCCGCTGAACCGACCGCTGCGCCTCTCGAGTCGGCCCCGGATCTTCCCCTGGCGGTG
>JBBQEL010000046.1:0-26124 GCA_038320645.1 Holophagales bacterium
CGTGCTCGCACCAGGTGCGTTTTCCAGGCGTCCCCCAGGGCTGACAGCGGCGGCCCCGGCTTCGTTATCTGATTCTGGAGTTTCGGGAAAGGCCGAAGGCCGAGTTCCGGGGACTTTGGCGATGGTGTCGGTGTCAGGCAGCCTTCAATAGTGGCGGGACCAGTTCCCGGTGCAGGGCCAGGATGGCGTTTCGGCTGGGGCGGGCTTTGCCGAGGTCCAGCTTCATTTGGCCGGAACCTCCGAGAAACCTCGCAGGAACGAGGATCAGTTCCTGGATCACGGTCTTCAGGCGACGACGCTTGCTCGTGTGGCGGTGCTGGAACACCCCCTTGCCCTTGATGGCCAGGACACGCAGCAGGTTGTAGGCCAGGCCGCCGAGATGGAATACCAGGGCGTTCGTGTTGAACTTTCCGCTGGGAAGTCGCTCCAAATCCAGCTCCCCCTTCAACTCGCTGTGAAATTGTTCGCTGGTTCCGTGGTCCTCGTAGAGGCGGGCGACCTCGGGCGCGGGTAGATCGAGATTTGTACTCCAACTCGATCCCACTTCGAACACCACTCGGCGCCCCAGGATCGGCGTGTGGCCACCCTCCTCGGCCACGATGATCTCCAGGCGCTTCTTCACCCGCACGATGCGACGAACCACGATCTCCTCGCCATCCTTGTTCCGCCGCACCTCCACCCGCTCGAAATAGGCGACGCGCAAATTGCGGGTGTCCTTGAGTCGAATCCAGGCAGAGGCAGGCAGCGCCTTGGCCTGATCCAGCCAGACTTGGGCGGACTCGCCGCGAGGGTTCACAGAAATGACGAGGTCCGCCATTTCAGCGCGAATCGCGAGCATGGTGTCCGCCGCGTCGAAGCCGCTGTCGAGGCGCACCAGCACTCGGTCCACACCGAGCCTCCTCAGCCGTTGGATCTGCGTGGCGATGAACGCTGGGGCGCCCTTCTGGCTGTGCTGGGTGCCCGTTCGGAATTCACTGCCGATGAGGAAGCCCTCTAGCCCTGCGTAGGCCAGGATCGGGCAGTAGCCGATGCCGCCATCGTAGGTCCGGCCAATGCCCTGCTTCTTCGTCTTGCTGTTGTCGTGTGGCGAGGTGTCAATGTCGAGCGCGACATGGCCTGTCCAGAGGGCTGATGGTTTCATCCCCGTGTTGCGCGATACATCGAGCATGGCGCTCTCGATGATCTCGCGGCTCATAGGGAAGGCCCGCTCGCCCAGGAGATCCAGGTTCTGTCGAAGCGTCTCTGGCGAAGCGATGCGCCCCACCTGCAACGCCCGCGCCGCCCACGTGGACGCACGGAGGTGTGAGACGGCCTCGAAATCCGACTTGCCTGTGCAGAGCATGGCCAGTCCCGGTATCAGCACGTCACCGAACGGGATACCGCCGGGGCCCTTCGTCATCGTGGTGTTGAAGGACGCCTGGAAGCTCGTGAAGCGTTTCAGCAACGCCCCGACAAGCACCAGCCCGCCCATACCCGTCAGCTCCAGCCCTTCCGACGCCTGCATTCCGATCCGCTTCATCGTCATCCACCTCATAGCCGCCGTGAAGTCGGACGACAAAAGGTAGATGCTTCTATTGCTGATATAGTTCACCTTGAATAGTATTTTGAAGCGTTGGGCTCACGGATTCAGGAGGAAGGCCAAGAATCATCGTCCCCTCATGAGCAGATAGGCTGGGATATGCGCACCTCTGGCCTCGACGACCGTGTTCCCCTGAGCTTGCTGTTGGTCGGGGTTCTCCTGGCCCTGGCGCCCTGCACCCCCGCCGCCGCTGCCCTCCTGGGTGGCGCCCTGCTGGCGCTGACCCTGGGCAACCCGAGGCAGGCCCAGACACGGGCCTGGACCCAGCGCCTGCTCCCCCTGGCCGTGGTCGGCCTCGGCGCGGACATGAACCTGCGGGCGGTGGCGAGGGCGGGCCTGCATGGCCTGGGCTACACGGCCCTCAGCCTCGCGATCGTCCTGGCCCTGGGCTGGTGGCTGGCCCGGTGGCTGAAGGTCGAGCGCGACGCGGGCCTGCTGATCTCCGTGGGTACCGCCGTCTGCGGTGGCAGCGCCATCGCCGCCGTGGCGCCGGTCCTCCGGGCGAAGGAGGAGGCCATCTCGATGGCCCTGGCCACGGTGTTTCTGCTCAATGCCGCTGCCCTGGTGATCTTCCCGCCCCTCGGCCGGATCGCGGGTTTGAATCAGGACGCCTTCGGCCTCTGGTCCGCCCTGGCCATCCATGACACCAGTTCCGTGGTCGGCGCGGGACTGGCTTACGGGCCCCGCGCCATGGAAGTGGCCACCACCGTGAAGCTGGCCCGGGCCCTCTGGATCGTGCCGTTGACGCTGGGCATCGGGTGGCTCGTGGCGCGGCGCGGCGAGGCGGCCCCCGAGGCACCACCCGGGAAGAAGCCCTGGTTCATCGCCGGTTTCCTGGCCATGGCCGCCCTGGTGACCTTTGTGCCCGCGCTCCAGGGGCCCGGCCACTTCCTCGCTGTCGCCGCGCGACGCCTGCTGGTGCTGACCCTGTTCCTCATCGGCGCTGGCCTCAGCCGCGAGGCCCTCCGCAATGTCGGTCTGCGGCCCTTTCTCCAGGGGCTGCTGCTATGGCTGATCGTCGGGTCGCTGGGCCTGGGCGCGGTGAAACTGGGGCTGCTCACCGTGGGGTAGACTCTCCCGCTGGAGAATGCCCATGATCCGCCCTTTTCAAGGCATGGCCCCCAAGCTCGGTAGCCGCGTCTTCCTTCCGGACAGCGCCCTGGTTGTCGGGGATGTGACCCTCGGCGACGACGCCAGCATCTGGTTCAACTGCGTGGTCCGCGGCGACGTGAACTGGATCCGCATCGGCGCCCGTACGAACATTCAGGACGCATCCTGCCTGCACGTTTCCAACACGACTTGGCCGCTCCTCATCGAAGACGAGGTGAGCATCGCGCACAACGTCATGCTGCACGGCTGCACCATCCGGAAGGGCGCCCTCATCGGCATGAGCACCACGATCATGGATGGTGCCGAGATCGGCGAAGGCTGTCTCGTGGCCGCCGGCAGCCTGGTGCGGGAAGGCTTCCAGGCGCCGCCTCACAGCCTGGTGGCGGGTTGGCCCGCGGTGGTGAAGGGCCCCCTCAGTGAGAAGCAGCGGGCCCTGGTGCGGGGCGTCTGGGCGCGGTATGTGCGCTACAAGGAAGCCTACTTCACCGATGGCTGGCCCATCGCCGTGGCGCCCCTGATCGATGCGCCCCAGCCGGGGTTTGCGGAGGGGCATCCTTTCCCATAGACCCTGCGGCCATCCGATCAGGGCTGCGGGGGCACCGCTGGCGGTCCGGCGGGCGGCTGCACGATTTCCCACCCATCCTCGGTGCGGCTGTGGACCTGCTCCTGCGTGTGGGTGATCACCTCGGCTTCGAGCACGCGCTCTTTCCCGCCACGCGTGACCACGGCCTGGAACTTGATGGACCAGGTGGTGACGCCGCCTTCGTCTTCCTGGCCCGCGAACACCATCACCGTGCCGGGCAGGCCGGAGGTGCCCCGCTGGAGGGCTGGGGCAGAAGGCGTGATGGGATTCCGGAGGGCCTGGATGGCGGGGTCCAGGGCGAGTCCCTGGAGGATCACCTCCTGGGAGGGGATCTGGCCTGGGGCCTTGGCGTGGATGGCCTGGACGGCGGCTTCCGCCCGCAGCCGGGCCAGATTCAGGTTCGCCTGGATCGCCACCTCGCGGGCCCGCTCGCGCTGCCCCAGGAAGGCCGGGATGGCGATGGCGCTGACGATGCCGACGAAGGGGAGCATCACCACCGGCAGGACCATGCCCACGATGCCCGTGACCAGACCCGTGGCCGGGACGGGCTGGAAGGTCTGGGGACTTTCCCTGGCCAGACGCTTGGCCTTTCCGTACTGCACCAGCGCCACGATGCCCAGGACGATGGCAACGGGGATGCCCACACAGGTGAGCGAAAAAACGATGGCCAGGATGCCGCATACTTTGGCGGCCTTGGCGCCTGGAGCCGCCACCAGCGCTGGCGTCAGGGATGTGTCGGACATGGATGTCTCCAATGGGGGAATCTCCCAGCATTCCAGATCCCGGCCCTCCCGGGAAGATCGTCCCTCCCCATCTCTGGCCGGGACGGTTAGACTCTCCGCATCATGTCCCCCCTGCTGATCCTCCGCGTCCACGCTGATCTGCGCCTTGGGCTGGGCCATGTGGCCCGGGCGCTCGCCCTGCAGGAAGCCTGGTGCGCCCTTGGCGGCCGGGCCTGCCTGGCGGTTTCCGGCGATGACCGCGCCCGGCGGGTGGGTGGCGGCAGGCACCCCTTTCTCGACCAGGCCATTCCCTGCGAAACGCAGTACCTGGGGGAGTCCTTGCACGCCCTGCTGCCCGTGGAGCTCAAAGCCCGCGCCGGGGTGGTACTGGTGGATCAGTGGGATACCACCCCCGCCTTCCTCGAGGCCCTGCGGCCACTGAAAGTGGCCGTGATGGAGGACGATACGGAAGCCCATGAAGCGGCCGACCTGCTCTTCCAGCCCTTCCTCGAAGGCGTGCGCTGGCCCGATCATCCCGTGAAGGTGGTGAACGGCTGCAAGGTCCGTCCCTTCGAGACCACTTCCGGTGCCTGCCGCGTGCTGCGGGGTTCCAGCTTCATCGTGGTGGACCAGGCGGCTCTCGCCCTGAGGCCCAAACGGATGCCCCTGCAACCACTGGCCGTCCACAAGCTCCTGGTCACTTTTGGCGGCAGCGACGGCCCGAATCTGGCCCAGAAGGCCTTCGACGCCCTGGCGCGCCTCGCCGCCGAGGACCGCTGGCGCGGCGCCTGCACCATCCTCGCCCCCAACGGCATCCAGGGGGACCCCTTCCCGGGCTGCACCCTGATCCGCAGCCTGCCTGGACTCACCGTGCGCATTCCGGAATTCGATGCCATCTGGTGCTCGGCCGGGGTGACCCTGGCAGAAGCACTCTGTATGGGCATCCCCGCCACCGTCTGGGGCCAGAACGATCGCCAGCACGCCATCCTGGCCGACCTCGCCCTGGCCAACGGCTGTTTCGACCTGGGCGTGGGCCCCGGGGCCGACATCGGCATCGTCCGGGAGGCCCTGGCCCAGTGGCTCGGCCCCGAAGGGCAGGACAACCGCCAGGAGCAGGTGCGGGATGGCATGGCGCTGGTGGACGGCATGGCCGCCTCGCGGATCGCCCGGGAGCTGCGGAGGCTGGCGCCGGGCCAGGACTGAAAACCGCAGCAGCCCGGCTCTGCCGGGAAGCTGCGCGGGGCCCCAGGGGTCTGCGCGCAGCGCGGAACCCCCGGCGTTGAAAACACGCCTTGACCCCCCGGCCGCTCAACGATAAGCTTTCCCTTCTGTGGATTCATCACCCCTGAGGTGGTGTCTTCGCGGATCGATCACGATTCCGGAGCAGGCCATGAGCACTTACTTCCCGAAAGCCAATGATCTCAAGCGCCAGTGGTTCCTGGTGGATGCCGCCGGTCTGACCGTGGGCCGCCTGAGCACCGCCGTCGCGGATGTCCTGTCCGGCAAGAACAAGCCGACCTGGACGCCCTTCCTCGACACCGGCGACCACGTGATCGTCATCAATGCCGAGAAGGCCGTGCTGACCGGCAAGAAGGGCGTGCAGAAGATGTACCGCCGCACCACCACCCAGCCCGGCTCCATGAAGGAAGTCCGCGCCGAGGTGATGAAGGCCACCTTCCCCGAGCGCATCATCGAGAGCGCGGTCAAGGGCATGCTGCCCAAGGGCCCCCTCGGCCGGGCGATGTACCGCAAGCTCAAGGTCTATGCGGGCCCCGACCATGACCAGGCCGCCCAGCAGCCCCAGATCATGACCATCCAGAAGTAGAGGCGAGGAACTTATGGCCATCTCCCAGAACTACGGAACCGGTCGTCGCAAGAGCGCGGCCGCTCGCGCTTTCCTCCGTCCCGGCACCGGCAAGATCACCGTCAATGGCCGCAGCCTCGAGCACTACTTCCCGAACGCCGTGCTCCGCATGATGGTCCACCAGCCCCTGGTGCTGGCTGACCTCGACGGCAAGTTCGATATGCTCATCAGCGTCTGCGGCGGTGGCCCCGCTGGCCAGGCCTCGGCCATCCGCCTGGGCATCTCCCGCGCCCTGCTCAGCTACAACGACCAGCTGAAGTCCCTGCTGCGCGGCGCCGGTCTCCTGACCCGCGACCCCCGCATGAAGGAGCGCAAGAAGCCCGGTCGCAAGGGCGCCCGTCGCCGGTTCCAGTTCAGCAAGCGCTAGTCCCTGTCTCTGGAAGGGGGATCCTCGGATCCCCCTTCTGTTTTCCCGGTCCGCCACATGCCCATGTCTGGGGCGGACGACTCGGGCGAAGGGATCCAACCCGACGCCTTTCATCCCACCCGCGGCGTCCTTCCATAGACATCGCCGCTTGACCAGGGAGGCCCACGTGGCTGCCATCCAGATGAAGGAACTCCTCGAGGCCGGTGCCCATTTCGGCCACCAGACCAAGCGTTGGAATCCCAAGATGAAGCAGTACATCTTCGGGGCCCGCAACAGCATCTACATCATCGACCTCCAGAAGACCCTGCGCCTCTGGAATACGGCGGCCAACTTCCTCACCAAGTCCGCCGGCGAGGGGAAGAATTTCCTCTTCGTGGCCACCAAGCCCCAGGCCCAGGAACTCATCGCCGAGCAGGCTGCCCGCTGCGGCGCCTTCTATGTCAACAACCGCTGGCTGGGCGGCATGCTGACCAACTTCACCACCATCAAGAAGAGTCTTGAGAAGTTCCGCGAGGTCGAGGCCACCCTGGCGGATCCCGCCCGCACGGCGCTGCTCTCCAAGAAGGAACTGCTCACGCTGAACCGTCTGCGCCTGAAGCTGGAGGCCTCCTTCCTCGGCATCCGCGACATGCGTTCGCTGCCCGATGTCATCTTCGTCATCGATCCGCACCGCGAGGACATCGCCGTCACCGAAGCCAAGAAGATCGGCATCAAGGTCGTGGGCATCGTGGACACCAACTGCGATCCCGACATGGTGGACTACGTGATCCCCGCCAATGACGATGCGATCCGCTCCATCCTGCTCTTCTCCGAGCGCGTGGCCGACTCCATCCTCGAAGGCCGCCACTCCTTCCAGGACAAGGGCGACAGCGACGAGATGAAGAAGATGATGGCTGAAAAGATGGAAGTCGAAGGCTAGACCCCATTCCACCCGATCTTCAGCCATCGGTGGTTCCCCCGCTGATGGCTGATTTTTTGAAGATTCCACCGAACTCAGGAGATCCCATGGCATTCACCGCCCTTGACGTGAAGGCACTGCGCGAGAAGACCGGCCTCGGCATGATGGACTGCAAGAAGGCCATGGAAGAGAACAATGGCGACATAGAGCAGGCCATCGAATGGCTGCGCAAGAAGGGCATGGCCGCCTCCGCCAAGAAGGCTGACCGCATCGCCGCCGAAGGCATCGTGGAAGCCTACATCCACCCCGGTGGCCGCGTGGGCGTGCTGGTTGAAGTGAACGCCGAAACCGATTTCGTGGCCCGCAACGAGGCCTTTCAGCGCCTGGTGAAGGAGATCGCGATGCACATCGCGGCCGCCGACCCCGCGCCCCGCTTCGTCACCAAGGAAGAAGTCACTCAGGAATTCCTGGACACCGAGAAGCGCATCGCCACCGAGCAGGCGCTGGCCACCGGCAAGCCCGCCAATATCATCGAGCGGATCGTCGAAGGTAAGATGAACAGCATCTTCAAGGAAGTCTGCCTGCTCGAGCAGCCCTTCATCATGAACCCCGACCTGACCATCCAGCAGTACCTCTCCCAGAGGACCGCGGAGATCGGCGAGAAGCTCAGCATCCGCCGCTTCACCAAGTACATCATGGGCGAGGGCCTGCAGAAGCGCAGCGAGGACTTCGCCGCTGAAGTCGCCGCCGCCAAGTAGGCTTTTCTCTGCTACAAAAAGGGCGGCCGTTTCGGCCGCCCTTTTTGTAGGTAGGAACGGCAATCAAGTGGCACAACGCAGGGAGACTCTATGAAATTCAAGCGCATCCTCCTCAAGCTCTCCGGCGAAGCCCTGGTGGGCGAGCAGAAGTACGGCATCGATCCCGCCGTGGTGTCCATGATCGCGGACCAGGTGAAGGCCATCCGGGAGATGGACGTCGAGGTGGGTCTCGTCATCGGCGGCGGCAACATCTTCCGCGGCGTGGCCGGCGCCACCAAGGGCATGGACCGCACCACGGCCGATCACATGGGCATGCTGGCCACCATGATCAATGCCCTGGCCCTCCAGGATGCGTTGGAGCATAAGGGCGTGCACACCCGCACACTTTCCGGGCTGGATATGCCCACGGTGACCGAGCCCTACATCCGCCGCCGCGCCATCCGCCACCTCGAAAAGGGCCGCGTGGTGATCTTCGGCGCGGGCACGGGAAATCCCTACTTCAGCACGGACACCGCTGCCGCCCTCCGCGCCAACGAAGTGAATGCCGAAGTGGTCATGAAGGCCACCAACGTGGATGGCATCTATACCGCCGATCCCAAGAAGGACCCGGCCGCCACTCGCTTCGACCGCATCAGCTTCCAGGAGGTCCTGGAGAAGGGCCTGAAGGTGATGGATGCGGCCGCCATCGCCCTGTGCATGGAAAACAAGCTGCCCATCATCGTCTTTGACATGAACAAGCCCGGCAATCTCATCGCCGCCGTGAAGGGAGAAGCCGTGGGGACGCTGGTCGGCTGACGCGAGGCCCCGTCAACCCAGCGCCTGCCGGACCACCGCCAGCAATTCCTCCGAGCTGAACGGCTTGCGGAGGAAGATCCCCGCGGGATCCGGAGCGGCATCGTTCTGGGCAAATCCGCTCCAGCGGATGACCGGCGCCCGGAACCCCATGGCCCGCATATCCGCCAGAGCTTCCTCGCCGCCCAGTCGCGGCATGGTCAGATCCAGCAGGGCGACCCTGATCTCTGACTGGTGTGCCCGAACCTGCTTGACGGCCTCTACGCCGTCCGCCGCCAGGATCACCTCGAAACCAGCACGCTCCAGCACCCGGCGGGCAAAATCGCGGATGCCCGGTTCATCGTCGGCCACCAGCACCAGGCCTTCGCCCCGCCAGCCTGCCGGCGAGGTCTCGGGAACCGCGGCCAGAGTTGGGACCAGGACCTCCTCCCCGGCCGGGAGGTAGACCCGGAAGATCGTGCCCGAACCAGGCTGGCTCTGGATCTCCACGCCGCCCCCGTGGCCACGCACGATGCCCTGCATGGCCGCGAGGCCGAGTCCCCGCCCCGTGAATTTGGTGGTGAAGAAGGGATCGAAGATGCGGGCCTGAGTCTCGCCATCCATTCCCGAGCCTGTATCGGCCACCTCCAGATAGACGAACGGCCCCGGCTTCAGCGCTTCAGCCACGCGCAGGCCCGTCACATCCGTTTCGCCAAGGTCCCGGACCCCCGAGCGCAGCGTCACGCAGCCCTCAGCCTCACCGATGGCCTCGGCGGCATTGGTGACCAGATTCATCACCACCTGCTGCAACTGAGCGGTGTCGGCGGAAACCGGTGGCAGCCCCTCCGCCAGTTCGTAGCGCAGCGATACGGATTTGGGGATGGAGATGCTGAGCAACTGGGCGATCTCCTGGACGAGGCGGTTCAGGTCCAGGGGCTGGACATGGACGCGGCCCCGCCCGGAGTAGGCGAGCATCTGCCGGACGAGATCCGAGGCCCGGCGGCAAGTGTCCTCGATGTTGCGGAGGCAACCCTGGGCCAGCTCCGGTTCGTCTTGGGCCTCGCGCAACATCCCCGCGTTGCCCTGGATGACCGTCAGCAGGTTGTTGAAGTCATGGGCCACGCCGCCTGCCAGCAGGCCGAGACTCTCCAGCCGCTGGGCCTCCAGTAGCCGCCGCTCGACCTTGAGCTTCGCCTCGTTGGCCTGCACCCGCTCGGTAACATCGAAGGCCGTGCCGAGGCCGAGCGTCCGGTCCCCCAGGCGAACAGTTCCGGCTGCAAAATCGATCCAGCGGGTTTCGCCCTGTTTCGTCTGAAGCCGGAATTCGTACCGCAACGGCACGGAATCGCCTTTGAGACGCGCCTTCGCCCGCGTTTCCACCAGATTCTTGTCAAGGGGATGAATGAGCTTCGACAGGGGCTCGCCGATGATTTCTCCGATCTCGTAGCCCGAGATCTTCGACCCGGCGCCGTTCATGTACTCGATGCGGTCGGAATAGATGAAGATGGCGCAGGAGGCCGTTTCCGCCACGGACCGGAACCGGGCTTCGCTTTCCTGCAGCTGGTGCGCCAGCGTCTCCAGCTTGGCGCGGCTGTAGGCCAGGAAGAGGGTCAGTCCGAAGGCCAGCAGGCTCAGGGTGGCCCCGCCGATCGCCACCAGCCGGAGCCGGCGTTCGCGGACACCAGCACCCGTGGGCAGGAAGCCGACGACGAGTTCCCAGCGCCGCCCTCCGACCAGCAGGGGCAGGTGCCTGGATTCGGGCCGCAGGGCCATCGACACGCCACTCATGGCCAGGCAGAGATCCCGGTCGTAGATCAGCCCCTCCTCCCGGCAGGCGGGGTCGTCATAGATCTCCACATCGAGGTCGGCGATGGGGCTGGCGCCGTACATGGGCCGGAACATCTCGCCCCCGTCCGCCACGCAGACCACCAGCCCCTGGAATCCGGCCCGGCGGGTCGCGGTGTCGCTGGGGAGCGCGAAGTCACGGAAGACGGGCAGCACGAAGATGACCGTGGCCGCTTGTTCCCCAGGGAGCTGGAGTCGGCCTGTGGCGGTGAGCTCGCCCGTGTCGATGGCCTTGGCGCCCGCCTCCTGGAAACCGGGCAGGTTCAACAGGCCCGCGCCCTTGGCCCCCAGGACCAGAGCAGCCGCCTCGGGCTCCAGCAGCGGTACCGCACCGGGCTTGCCCTGCAGGGCCTCGCGGGACACATAGCTAAGCAGCCGGGTGCCGGGGGAGAGTCGCCGGATGTCGAAGCCCGCGACGAAAGCCCGCCAGTCCTCGGCGCCCAGATGCGGGCGCCCCACGGCCAAGCCCTGGGCTCCCAGCAGCAGCCGGGTCTGTTCCTCGATTCGGTGGTCCACGGCCTCCCGGGTCTGGGCGACGGCCCCCTCCAGGCGGCCAGATTGGAACCCCCGCTCCTGGAGGGTGAGGGCCCACCAGGCCCAGCCGGTCCCGGCGAGCCCCAGCAGGAGCACCAGCCAAGGCGTCACATGGCCCAGCATCTGGAACAGCCATCCCCGGCGGGCCCGGAAGGACGGCGCGTGGAATGGCGTCATGGCTTCAGCGTACACGGCCGCGGATTGTTCCGTCACAATCAACCAATGGATGTTCTCAAGGGCCTGCCCGAGGCCGCCATCATTCGGGATCCCGGCGAGATGGAGCCCTTCCTCCGCGACGAATCCCATGTCCGCGGCGTCCTGCCCCTGGCCGTGGTGAAGCCCCGCGGTCCCGCGGCCCTGCGCGAACTCGTCCGCCAGGCCAAGGGCGAAGGTTTCGGGCTCGTGCCCCGGGGTGCCGGCACCGGAAAGGCCGGGGGCTGTGTCCCGACCCAACGCACCGTGGTCGTGGACTTCTCCGAATGGCCCGGCGACATCCGCGTCTCGCCGCAGGATCTCTGCCTCACGGCCCCAGCGAGCGCGCCTCTGCGCGAGGTGAAGGCCGCTGCGGAGGCCCAGGGGCTGTTCTATCCGCCCGACCCCAACTCCTGGGAGAGCTGCGCCCTGGGCGGCACCCTGGCCACCAACGCCGGCGGGCCCAACGCCTGCAAGTACGGGATGACCCGCCACTGGGTGTTGTCCGTGGATGCCCTCCTGGACGACGGCGAAATCCACACTTTCGGCATCCCGGGCATCAAGGCCAATGCCGGGCCGAACCTCGCCCAGCTGCTGGTGGGCAGCGAGGGCATCTTCGGCTTCATTACCGGCGCCGCCCTGCGTCTCACCCCGAAGCCCCGCGAATTCACCACCCTGCTGCTGCCCGTGAAACGCTGGGCTGATCTGCTGGACTTGCCGGGCCGCCTTTGCGCCGCCGGATTTCTGCCCAGCGCCTTCGAATTCTTCGACCCGGCCGTGCTGGCGGAATTGCGCGCCCATGGCCCCGAAGAGGCCCGCCGTCTGCCCGGCGAAGCCCTCGCGATCCTCGAATTCGATGACCGTGGCTGCACCTCCGAGGCCTTCCGGGAAGGACTGCTCGACCTGCTGGGCCCAGCGGCCGACAGCCTCCAGGTGGCCGCGGACGAACGGCAACGGCAGGCCATCTGGGCCATGCGCCGCATGACCAGCGCCTTCCTCAAGGAGCGGCATCCCCTGAAGGTGAGCGAAGATATCGTCGTGCCGCGCAGCCGCCTGGGGGAATTCTTCGCCCGGCTCGAACGGCTGGACCTTCCCAGCGTGAGCTACGGCCACCTCGGCGACGGCAACCTGCACGTGAACCTGCTGGCGGCGGGCGAAACGGAGCCCGCCCAGCTCGAGCACCAGCTCCTGGCGCTCTTCCGCCTGGCCATGGAACTGGGCGGCACCCTCAGCGGCGAGCACGGCATTGGCCTCGCCAAGCGCGACGCCTTCCTCGCCCTCAGCGATCCCGCCCAGATCCGGGCCCTGCGCGCCATCAAGCAGGCCCTGGACCCCTGCAACATCTTCAATCCAGGCAAAGTAATCTAGGCTGCCTCAGACTTCCGCTGCCTCTCCCCCATCCATGGCCAGGCACGCCTTCCAGCGGGCGAACCGCCCGGGATCCGACAGCACATTCGGATGCAGCCCCCAGCGGCCATCCGCGAAGATGCCGGCGGTGGCCCCGCCGCCGTGCCGGGCATCCGCCAGATGGAGCGCTGCGGACAGCGGGAATCCATCAGTAGTCGCCGGCGGTGCGTGGTGTTCCCGGACGGGTTTGCAGAATGTCGGCGGCAGGCCCCAGAGGCTGAGCAGGTGGGCGCCGACCTGGGCGTGATCCACCCCATAGGTATCGTGTTCCAGCACCGCCAGGGGGATCCGGCTCGACTGGGCCTGCTCGAGCACAGCCTTGTAGCGCCCGGCGGGATCCGTGGCCAGCACCACCAACCCGATGTCGTGCAGCAGCCCCACGGAGAAGGCCAGATCGGCGAGCCGGGTCTCACCTTCGGCCATGACCAGCTTGCGGACGCCGGTGGCCACCTCGAAGGAATGGAACCACAGCTTTTCCAGATCAAGGCCTTGGGGCCGGAGCGAATCGAAACCGGCGATGACCCCCCGGAACAGCACCAGGGACCGCAGCGAATCGGTGCCGAGCATCGCCAGGGCCTGGCCGATTTCCGCCACGGGGCGGTCCGAGGCGCAGTGGACCGAATTGGCCAGCTTCAGCACCTGACTCGCCACCCCCAGATCCTTCCGGATGAGGCGGGTCACCTCGTTCATGCCGGCGTCATCGCGCTGCAGCAGCGCCACGAGCTCAGAGTAGAGGCTCGGCAGACTCGGGATCCGCCCCAGACCGCCCACGAAGGCACGGATCGCCCGGACGCTCCGTTCGTCATCCTCGATATCGAGGCTTTCGATGACCCCGATGAGGAACTCGGCCTTCACGGGCTTGATGAAGAGCCGGTGCAGATCCCCCTCCGCCGGCTCCAGCCCTCCAGCCAGACCCGGCTCGGCCAGGGCGATCCGCACGGTCCCCGGCTGGGTCTCCCGCGCGCGGCGGAGCAGGGCGGTGCCTTCCATGTCCGGCAGGGTCAGGTCGGTGACCAGGATGTCCACGGGATCGCGGTCCAGCACCTGGATCGCCTCCAGACCCGTCTGGGCCAGGAGTACTTCCCAGCCCCGGTGGCACTTCCAGAAGGCACGCCGCCGCTCCTGCAGCTGGGCGCCGTCTCCATCCACCAGCAGGATCCGCATCGTTGAACCCCCCCCATGAACGCCATGGACCGGATTCCTCTCATCGGCCCGGCAGGCGGAAAGGGCGAATCCCGCACACGGCCCGCGCGGCGGGGCACAATAGCCTCTGCCCCTGGAGTCCCCATGTCCTCCGCCCGCCCCCTGATCCTCGGCCACCGCGGCCTGTCCTCGCAGCACCTGGAGAACTCCATGGCGGCCTTCCGCGCGGCCCTGACGGCGGGCATGGATGGCTTCGAGCTGGATGTCCAGCCCACCCGCGACGGGGTCTGCGCCGTGCTGCACGATGAGGATCTCGCCCGCACCGCCCTTGGCGCGGGCATCCTGCGCCAGATGAAGGCCGCCGAGCTGCCCTCCCTCAAGAACGGAGAACCCCTGCCCCGCCTGGCGGATGTGCTGGACCTGCCGGCCAAGCTCGTCAATGTGGAACTCAAGGGCGAACCCGGCTGGCAGCAGGCCCTGGCCACCGTGGAGGCCGCCGAGGCCCTGGATCGCGTGCTCTTCAGCAGCTTTGAACCCAGCGAAGTGCTGCAGCTCTGGGCCGCCTGCGAAACCGCGCGCTGCGGCTTCCTGTGGGAGACCGACGAGGCCATGGACCTGAGTGCCGAGGAGTTGGCCGATCTGCCCGAGGCCCTCTGGCTGCATCCACCCCTGAAGGCCGTGCAGGCCAGGCCCGAACTCTGGGCGCCCTACGCCCACCGCCTCGCCCTCTGGGGCATGAAGACCCCCGCCGCCGCCAAGGACCTGCCCTTCACCCCCGCCGTGCTGATCGTCGATGGACTCTGATTTCACCGCCTGAAAATCAAACTGATTCACCACGAAGGCCCATCACAACGTCGAGATTCGACGCGTCAGGGCCGCGATGTCTGGCGCCAGCGGTTCGCTCAGCAGGGGCCGTCCCAACACGGCCAGCAGGGCCTTGGGCAGGGGCACGGTGAGGCCCAAGTCGCGTTCGAGGATTTCGCCGAACTTCGCGGGGTGGGCGGTGGCGAGGAAGAGGCCCTGCTCGCCGGGTTGCAGACAACCCTGCAGCACGCCGCAGGCCACCGCGCCATGGGGATCGGTGAGGTAGCCGAGGGCATGGAGTTGGGCCAGCGTCTGTTTCGTCTCTGCATCCGTGCGGCTGCCCCAGCGCAGGGCCGTGGCCATGGCCACGTGATCGCCCCCGAACAGCGCATGGATCCGCTCCCAGTTGCTGGGCGCGCCCACATCCATGGCGTTGGAGCTGGTGGCTACCGAAGGCCGGGGTTGATACACGCCCGTCTCCAGGTACTCAGGCACCACGCGATTGGCATTCGTCGCCATCACGAAGTGGGCGATGGGCGCCCCGCAGTGCTGGGCCAGCATCCCTGCGTAGAGGTTGCCGAAGTTGCCGCTCGGCACGGCCACCACCAGTGGCTCGCGGCCAGGCAGTTGGGCGGCCGCCTCGAAGTAGTAGAGGGTCTGGGCCAGCAGCCGCGCGATATTGATGCTGTTGGCCGAGGTCAGGCCCAGGTTCGCCACCAGGGCCGCGTCCTCGAAGGCGGCCTTCACCAAGCGCTGGCAGTCATCGAAGGCGCCCTCCACCGCCAGGGCCAGCACATTGCCGCCACAGGTGGCGAACTGGCGCTCCTGCAGGGGCGACACGCGGCCCTTGGGATAGAGCACCACCACCTGCACACCGGGCAGGCCCCAGAAGGCCTGGGCCACGGCCGCGCCGGTGTCACCCGAAGTGGCCGTGAGGACCGTGCGGCGGTGGGCCGTGGTCGCATGGGCCATCACCTGCGCTAGGAACCGCGCGCCGAAATCCTTGAAAGCCAAGGTGGGGCCGTGCCACAACTCCAGCGCCGCGATGTGGTCCATGACTGGCACCACCGGCGCGGGGAAGGTGAAGGCCGCCCGCACCATCGCCTCCAGTTCAGGCCTCGGGATCTCGTCGCCGATGAAGCGATGCAGGATCTCCGTGGAACGGGTCTGGAAGTCTGCCGCCAGCAGCTCCGGCACATCGGCGAAGCGCGGGATTTCCGTGGGGATGAAGAGGCCGCCGTCCGGCGCGAGCCCGGCCTGGACCGCCCCCAGGAAGCTGGTTTCGATGGTGGCGTTGCGCGTGCTGACAAGTTTCATGGACGCACCTCGGTCTGGGCGGGAACGAGGCGTGCACCTTCGGGATCCAGGGCGCAGATCCAGGCGCGGCTCGCCAATCTTTCCGCCTGGAACCCGGACTGGAGGGCCTCCCGCACGCCCTCGGCCACCCCTTCGGAATCCGCAACGGCGAATATCGAAGGGCCCGAACCCGATAGGCTGCAGCCCAGGGCCCCGGCGGCCATGGCGGCGGCCTGGGTGTTCCGGAAGCCCGGCACCAGTCGCGCCCGGTGCGGCTCCACCAGCGGATCCCGCAGACAGCGCGCCAGCAGGGTACGATCGCCACTCTGCACGCCCTGGACGAAACCCGCGAGATTCCCGGCGAAACCCAGGGTATCGGCCCAGCTCAGCGTGGTTGGCAGCACCGCACGGCTTTCGGCCGTGGGCAGGCTGTAGTCCGGATGGGCCACCACCACCAGCAGGTCCGCAGGCCAGGGCAGCCGCCGGGTGGTGAAGGGCTGGTCCCGGCCCGGCACCATGAGCTGCAAGCCGCCGAGCAACGAAGGCGCCACATTGTCCCAATGCAGGCCGTTGCTGGCATGGGCCTCGGCGCGACCGGCCACTTCCAGCAGCTCGCCCGTGGACAACGGCTCGCCACAGAGTGCCTGCAGGGCGACCAGGGTGGCCACGATGGAACTGGCGCTGGAACCCAGGCCACTGGAGACGGGCAGCCGCTTCTCCAGCCTCAGCCTGAAAGGACCGCAGGCGAGGCCCTTGGCTGCAAGGGCCTCGGTGAAGAGCGTCGCCGCGCGCACCGCGAGGTTGGGCCGGGTGTCCCCCTGCAGAGAGCCCGCGCAGGGGCCCTCCATGTGGAACTCCGCCGCGTCTGCCTGCGACGCCTCCACGAGATCGCCGAGCAGGCTGCCATCCAGCGGCGCCAGGCAGGCGCCGAGCAGATCGAAACCCGCGGCAAAATTGCCGATGCTGGCCGGGGCGTAGGCCACCACGCTCGCTACCTGATGCCGCTGCATACTCATGCGAACCTCCGCACGCCGGGCCGGGAACCCGGCGGCACCAGCCGCAGCACGTCCGCCAGCACGCCCGCCGCCGTGACCTCGGCCCCGGCGCCGTACCCGCGGATGACCATGGGGTGGGGCTGGTAGCGCTCGGTGAGCAGGGCCAGGGCGTTCTCGCCGCCCTTGATGGCCATGAAGGGATGTTCGGCGTCCACCGGCAGGAGGCCCACGCGACAGCCACTGTCAGAAAGGGAGCCGACATAGCGCAGCGTCTTGCCTTCGGCTTGCAGCGCGGCGATGCGCTCGCGGAAGGCCGCATCCAGACTCGGCAGACGGTCCATGAAGGAGGGGATGTCCCCGCTGGCGTCGAAGTCCGCCGGCAGCAGGCCTTCCACGGCCACATCGGCCAGCTCCAGCTCCATGCCCAGCTCCCGGGCCAGGATGATGAGCTTGCGGGCGACATCCATGCCGCTGAGATCGTCCCGGGGATCGGGTTCGGTGAAGCCGCTCTCCTTGGCCTTGCCCACGGCCTCAGACAGGGCCACGCCTTCGCCGAGCAGGCCGAGGATGTAGGACATGGAGCCGGACAGGATGCCCTCGCCGCGCAGCACGCGGTCACCGGTCAGCACCAGGTTCTTCACCGTGTCGATGATGGGCAGTCCCGCGCCCACATTGGCTTCGTACAGAAACCGCAGCCCGCGGCGGGACGAGCGTTCCCGCAGCTCGCGGTAGAAGGCCTGGGAGCTGCTGTTGGCCTTCTTGTTCGCCGCCACCACGCTGAACCCCGCATCGAACAGATCGGGATAGCGGGCGGCTAGCTCACCGCTGGTGGAGCAGTCCACCAGCACCGAAAGGGCCGGCGGGCCGGTGCGCACGGTCTCCATGAGCAGGTCCAGATCCATGGGCCCGGCCTGGGCCAGATCCTCGTGCCAGTGCTCGAGGTCGAGCCCCTTGAGATCCCTGTTCATGCGCCGGCTGTTGGCGATGGTGACCACCCGCAGATCGAGCCCCTGGGCCGCCAGCCGGGCGTGCTGGCGTTGGATCTGGCCCAGCAGGCTGCCGCCCACGTTGCCGGCGCCGAGCAGGTGGATATCCACCACCACTTGCACCTGGAAGAAGCGGCGATGGATGTGGGTCATGGCCCGGGCGCCATCGGCCTCCTCCACCACCGCCGAGATGATGCGCTCGCTGGCGCCCTGGGCGATGGCCACCACATTGCAGCCTGCTTCCGCCAGCGCATCGAAGAAGGTTCCCGCCACGCCGGTCCGGGTGCGCATCCCGTCCCCCACGATGCTGAGCACGGCGAGACCCGTGCGCAGGGCCACCGGATCGATGAAGCCTGCCGAGAGCTCCGCCGGAAAGGCCTCTTCGATGGCCGCCACCGCGGCGGGGCCATCCGCCCGGCGCACGGCGAAGCAGATGGAGAGTTCCGAGGAGCTCTGGGTGATGAGCACCACGGAGATGCCCTTGCGGGCGAGGGCGCCGAACACCCGGCCCGCGATGCCCGGCACGCCGGGCATCCCAGGCCCCGTGAGGTTCACCACCGAGAGGCCGCGCAGGAAGGACAGCCCGCGCACGCCGCTGGGCGGCGGCGGCACCTCTTCGCGGATCACCGTGCCCGGATGGGCAGGATCGAAGCTGCTGCACACCCGGACCGGGATGCCCCGCTCACGCACCGGCGGGATGGTCTTCGGATGCAGCACCTTGGCGCCGAAGTAGGACAACTCCATGGCTTCCTCGAAGCTGGCCTCAGGCAGCGGGAAGGCCTCGGGCACCAGTCCGGGATCGGCGCTGTAGAGGCCCGGCACATCGGTCCAGATTTCCAGCAGATCGGCGCCGAGGGCCGCGGCCGCCAGGGCCGCGCTGTGATCCGAGCCGCCCCGTCCCAGCGACAGGATGCGGCCTTGGCCATCGCCACCGAAAAAGCCCGGCAGCACCCAGAGGTTCCCGGGCCCCGCCTTCACCGCCGCGAAGGCCGCCTCGATGTCGGCCATCTTCGGCCGCGCCTGCAGGGGGTCGCCCTCCACGCGGATATGCGTCACGGGATCCAGGTACCCGGGCGCCAGCCCCCGGGCCTTCAGCAGGCCCACCAGCAGGGCGCAGGAAGCCCGCTCCCCGAGGCTGGACACCTGGGCCAGCACCGAGGGGGGGCCTTCCTCCAGCAACGCCATGCCGTGCAGCAGGCGGCGGCCCAGGGCCTCGAGCGCCGCCAGTTCCCCGCGCACGGTCTCCGCCTCGGGACCGAGATCAGCGGCCAGCGCGGCCACCACTTCGGCGTGCCGGTCCAGGTAGCTGCCGAGCAGGCGGTCGGCCTCTTCGCGGTTGGGCACGCGGCCCCCGTGCAGCAGCAGGTTGGTGACGCCCGCCATGGCCGAGGCCACGACGCACACCCGGTGGGTGACGCGGGCCGCGGCGACGAGGTCCACCACGGCACGGAGGCGGTCCGCACCGGCGAGGCTGGTGCCGCCGAACTTCATGACGCGGATGGCGCTGGGCTGCATGGGGGCTCCGAGAGGACCGAACGGAAAAACCCCGCGGGGGAAACCGCGGGGCTGAGTCTGAAGGGAGGAATCAGGTCAGGCGCCCCGCGGAACGGCGAGCGTAATGGTGCCAGTGGTATGCATCAGGGCCAGCCGCCCGCCAACCGCGGAAGTCCGCGGCGCGCAGGGGAGGTTTTCCACCGGCAGAGGCATGACGGCTATCTTCAGCGAAGACGGGGGAAAGTCAACTCGCTTTCCTCACCCGCTTTCCCAGCGCCAGGCTGGTGGCCCACCAAAGCCCCGAGCAGCCGACCGCCGCCAGCCCCAAGGGAA
Source organism: Holophagales bacterium (assembly GCA_038320645.1). GTDB lineage: Bacteria > Acidobacteriota > Holophagae > Holophagales > Holophagaceae > Geothrix. The sequence continues at coordinate 19,682 of JBBQEL010000046.1, forward strand.
TGGTCAGGGCCGCCAGGGCGGTGGGCGCCCACACGCCCAGCAGATCGCCACCGCGGTAGATGAAGGTATCGATAAACGGCTTGGATTTGTAGCGCTCTTCGGGGCCCAGCGGAACATAGAGGAGCTCCCGGGCGGGGCGGTCCACGGCGTAATGCAGGCCGCGGCGCAGCACCTGGAACAGCGCCATCACGCCGAAGGTGGGCCAGGCCCACAGGGCGCCGAAGCCGGCCAGCGTCAGCACCGGCAGGATGGCCAGCACCACCGGGATGCCCAGGGCCGTGATCAGGCGACCCGTGAGGAAGACCTGGGCCACCAGGGTCAGCGCGTTCACCCAGAGGTCGATGCGCGCGAACGCCGCCGTGCGCGCGGCGGTGCCGGTAAAGGCCCGCTCGACGATGCTGCCCTGCTGCAGGTAGAGAAAAGTGCTGGTGATGGTGAAGAGCAGCATGTAGGCGCAGATGAGCTGCAGGTACCGCGAGGTCGCGATGAGGCGCAATCCCTCCAGGGGACCGGGGCCGGGCTCGCGGTCACCGTGGGCCAGGTCACCCAGCTGGAAGATCGCCGCCAGCCGCCGCACGCACTGCACGGCCAGTTCCAGCGTGAGCATCGACAGCAGCAGCAGCGACAGTGGATCCACTTGCAACCGGTGGCCGCCAAGAGTGAAGCCTTTCGTGAGGGCGCCCGTGAGCGCGGCGCCTGCGATGGCGCCGAGCGTTCCGCCGGTGGCGATGAAACCGAAGAGGCGCTTGCCCTGGCCCTCGGACCAGACATCTGACATCAGCCCCCAGAACACGGACACCACGAAAAGGTTGAAGACGCTGAGCCAGATGTAGAAGGCGTAACCCAGCGCCGCGCCGGCGCGCTGGGGCAGGAACCGGAAGGCCAGGAAGAAGGCCAGCATATTCACCGCGAAGAAGCGGTAGGCCAGAGGGATGAATCGCCGGCGGGGCAGCCTCGAGACCAGCGCCGCGAAGGCCGGATTCGCCAGCACCATGGCCAGCAGCGTGCCTGTCATCAGCCAGGGCAGCTTATCCGCGCCCCGGGCGATGCCGATGGCCTCCCGCACGGGCCGCAGCAGGTAGAAGCCGAACAGCAAGAGGAAGAAGTACAGCGCGGACCAGAGCAGCGCCGGCGCCTCGCCCTCATCCAGGAGAACCAGGCGGCGGAGGAGACGGGCGGGCGTCATGGACCATCCTTGGATTCAAAAAACAGCGGGAACACAGAGGACACAGAGAACCACAGAGGACACAGAGAAAAGCTGTTGCGGAGGGTTTGGGAAGGAGTATATGTCAGTTCACGATGTATCACTCCTAGCCCCGTACTCGGCCCATCCCCCGGAGGTCCCCATGACTGTTTCCCGCCGCGAGTTCATTCAGTGGTCCGCCACTGCGACCGCCCTGGCCACCACCGGCTTTGAGCTCGCCGCAGCCCCGGCCAAGCCCACCGCCAAGGTCGCGCCGAAGAAGATCCTCATCCTCGGCGGCACGGGCTTCCTGGGCCCCGCCACCATCGAGCTGGCCCAGGCCCGCGGCCACCAGGTGACGATGTTCAACCGCGGCAAGACGCGGCCTGATCTCTTCCCTGGCGTGACCAGGCTCCACGGCGACCGCGATCCCAAGAAGGGCGAAGGCCTGAAGGCCCTGGAAACCGGCACCTGGGACGCGGTCATCGACAACAGCGGCTACTACCCCCGCATGGTGGGCGCCTCCGCCGCCCTGCTGGCGCCCCGCGCCAAGCAGTACCTCTACATCTCCAGCATCAGCGCCTACAAGGAACCCAACCCCGAGAATGGCACCGAGGACGCGCCCATGGCCACCCTGGCCGATCCAGCCGTCGAGGAGATGGGCAAGGAGTATCAGAACTACGGCGGGCTGAAGGCCCTCTGCGAACAGGTGGCGCAAAAAGCCATGCCGGGCCGCACCGCGATCATCCGCCCCGGCTACATCGTGGGCCCTGACGACCCCACCGGCCGCTTCACCTACTGGCCCGTGCGCTTCGACAAGGGCGGCGAGCTGGCCGTGCCCGGCGCCCCCTCAGACCCCGTGGCCATCATCGATGTGCGCGATCTGGCCGCCTGGCTGGTCCACCTGGTCGAGCAGGGCACCATGGGCGTCTTCAATGCCTGTGGCCCCGAGCAGCGCCTGGCCTGGGGTACCCTCGTCGCGGCCTGCCAGAAGGCCGGCAACTCCAACGCCAAGCCCGTCTGGATTCCCACCGAGTTCATCGCGAAGCAGAAGGACCTGGAGTTCCCCATCTGGGCGCCCTTCGAGGGCGAGAGCAAGGGCTTCCACACCTGGCGCAACGACCGCGCCGTGAAGGCCGGCCTGAAGTTCCGCCCCGCCGAGCAGACCGCCAAGGACACCCTCGCCTGGTTCAAGACCCAGGAGAAGGTCGAGAAGGGCCGCACCAAACTCGCCGGCCCCAGCGCCGAACAGGAAGCCAAACTCCTCGCCGCCTGGCGGGAAGCCGCGAAGCCCAAGGGCTGATCTGGCGCCGCCCTAGTTCTGGATGTAGGACACCAGCTGTTCGATGGTGAATTTCTGGTGGGAGATGGTTTCCTTCACCAGGTCGCCGATGGAAATGATGCCGAGCACTTCGCCGCCGGCCCCGAGCACGGGCAGGTGGCGGATGTGCTTGTCCGTCATGAGCGCCATGCACTCCTCGACGGTCTGGTTGAGGGTCACACAGCTGACCTTGTCGCTCATGATCTCCCGGATCGACGTGTCCTTGGAGGCCTTGCCCTTGAGGACGATCTTGCGGGCGTAATCCCGCTCGGAGAAGATCCCCACGAGCTTGCCGCGCTCAAGCACCAGCAGGGCCCCGATGTCGTGCTGAGCCAGGAGCGTGAGGGCTACGAGGACCGTGTCCTCTGGCCCCACCGACAACAGGGCTTTCTTCCCCTCGATCAGCTGCTTCAGTGGCCGCATCGTTGTCTCCCCTGCCATCAGGCGCCTAAGTCGGGTTATGGATCCGTGGCCCTGACTATACTTCCAAGACCTGACAAGCGTGCCGGGGAATCTATGGCCCCGCCCCACCCGAACCGTGATCAATGCCGCAAGTGGTCCCTGGCATAGTTTATTTGCGATGCGCGAGTCCTCTTATCTGATGAACGCGGATCGGCCCGACTCGACCCCCACTGGCACCCCGAGGATCCCCCGATGTCCCTGCCCAAGAAGATGAAGGATCACGCCGCCAAGCACGCCGAGGCCACCGAGCCGCACCCGGAGGCGGCCCGGAAACAGGCGGCTCAGGGGAAGCTGCAGGCCCGGGAACGCATCACCGCCATCCTGGATCAGGACTCCTTCCACGAGTACGACCTGTTCGTCGAACACAAGTGCTCGGATTTCGGCATGGAGAAGAAGCAGTTGCCGGGGGATGGCGTCATCACCGGGACCGGGACGATCCTGGGCCATCCCGTCGCCATCTTCGCGCAGGATTTCACCGTGGCGGGCGGCTCGCTGGGGCTGGCCCACGCCCGCAAGATCACCAAGATCATGGATCACGCCATCAAGCTCGGCATCCCCCTCATCGGCATCAACGATTCCGGCGGCGCTCGCATCCAGGAGGGCGTGAACTCCCTTGCGGGCTATGGCGAAATCTTCTACCGCAACACCCTGGCCTCCGGTGTCATCCCGCAGCTCTCCATCATCCTGGGCCCCTGCGCGGGCGGCGCGGTCTACTCGCCGGCCCTCACGGATTTCGTCTTCGTCGTGGACAAGATCTCGAAGATGTTCATCACTGGGCCCGAGGTCATCAAGACGGTGCTGGGCGAGGAGATCTCCATGGAGGACCTGGGCGGCGCCCGGGTCCAGGCCGAGCTGTCGGGCAACGCCCACTTCTTCGCCCAGAGCGAAGCCGAGTGCTTTGAGCAGGTGAAGCGCCTGGTGACCTACATCCCCTGGAACAACCGCAAGAAGGCCGACCCCTGCAACCCCATCCCCCCGCGCACCCAGCTGGGCCTCGAGGAGGTCATTCCGTCCGAATCCAACAAGCCCTATGACGTCCGCGATGTCCTGCGGGCGGTCGCCGACGGCTCGGACTTCATGGAAGTCCAGGCCCTGTGGGCGGCCAATATCGTCGTGGGCTTCGCCCGCATGGACGGCCGCACGGTGGGCATGGTGGCCAACCAGCCCATGGTGCTGGCAGGCGTGCTGGATGTGGACAGCTCGGACAAGGCGGCCCGGTTCATCCGCTTCTGTGACGCCTTCAACATCCCGCTCGTGACCTTCGTGGATCTGCCGGGCTACCTGCCGGGCGTGGATCAGGAGCACGCGGGCGTCATCCGCCATGGCGCGAAGCTCCTCTACGCCTACAGCGAGGCCACCGTCCCCAAGATCACCGTGATCCTGCGCAAGGCCTACGGTGGCGGCTACATCGCCATGTGCTCGCGGCACCTCGGCGCCGATTTCGTCTTCGCCTGGCCCTGTGCCGAGATCGCCGTCATGGGCCCAGAGGGCGCGGCCAACATCATCTTCAAGGGCGAGATCGCCGCCGCCGCCGACCCAGAAGCCTTCCGGAGGGAAAAGGTCCGGGAATACACCGAGAAGTTCGCCAGTCCATACGTGGCCGCCGCCAATGGCCATGTGGACGCCGTCATCGCCCCCCACCAGACCCGCGACTTCCTGCTGCATGCCCTGGAGATTTCCGAAGAGAAGGCCGAGCTGCGGCCCACCCGGAAACACGGCGTGCCGCCGTTCTGAGGCCACCTCTCCATCCGCTGCCACCCGACGCGCGAGGCCCCATGACTGCCACACCGAAGCTCACCCGCCAGATGATCAAGCTGAACGACACGGTCTACGAAACGACCCTCACCAAGAAATACGCCAACCGTAAACCCTTCGTGCCGAAGGATCCGCGGCGGCTCACCGCCATCATCCCGGGCCTCATCCTGGAGCTGCTTGTCCGCCCCGGCGATGTCGTCCGCCCCGGCCAGGATCTGCTCATCCTCGAAGCCATGAAAATGCAGAATCACATCAGCGCCCACGACGATGCCACCGTCCGCGCCGTCCATGTGGCCGCGGGGGATACGGTCATGAAGGGGCAGCTGCTGCTGGAGTTCGACTAGGGTCTGTTTTCAAATTCCACGGCAACGGGCCTCGGCCTACTCCTGGCGGCGGGTTGGCAGCGCTTCCACCACGCGGAGCAGGTCCGCCACGAGGTAGGGTTTCTGGAGAAACCCCGTCAGATCCATGCCCACCATCTGCGCCGTGGCTTCCTCCTCCGCGAAGCCGGAACTGAGCACCACCGGCACCTTCGGGGCCACGGTTCGCAGCCGGTGGAAGGTGTCCACCCCGCCAAGCCCCGGCATGGTGAGATCCAACAGCACCAGATCGATGCGCTCCCCGTGTTGGCTCATCAAGTCGATTCCCTGCTCACCACTCAGGGCCAGCAGGGACTCATGGCCCCGGGTGGCCAGTGAGTCGCGGACCACCTCCAGCATGTAGTCCTCGTCATCAATGACGAGGACCGTTCGCCGGATTGTCTGGGGCGTGCCCTGGGACACGGGGCCTGGGGAGGATGCCTCGGGAAAACCGGCGGGCAAGAGGATCCTGAAGGTGGTGCCGGTGCCCACTGCGCTGCTCATGGCCAGCCCGCCCCGGTGCCCCCGGATGATCCCCAGTACAGCCGATAGGCCCAGGCCATGGCCCTTAGGCTTGGTGCTGAAGAATGGATCGAAGATCCGCGCCTGGACTTCTTGGCTCATGCCGCAGCCGGTGTCTCTCACCTCGACCTGGACGAACGCCCCGGGCGCCAGACTGTGGCCGCTCAGGGGCCACTGCGTGGCCTCGGCCTGGCTCAGGTTGACTTCCCGGGTGTGAATGCTGATGGTTCCCGAACCAGGACCGATCGCTTCGGCCCCGTTGATCAACAGGTTCATGATCACCTGCTGCAACTGGCCGGGGTCTCCTGTGACGGGCGGGATGCGTTCGTCGAGGTCCAGTTCGAAGGCCACGTGTTTGGTGATGGCCGCCGCCAGAAACTGGAGGTTTTCGTGGATCAACCCATTGAGGGAGACGGGCTGGATGGTGAACTTCCCGCGCCCCGAATAGGCCAGCATCTGCTGGGTGAGGGTGGCTGCCTTTTCGGCGGCATTCAAGGCCTTCCCCAGGTTTTCACGGCCAGGGGTCCGCGCATCCATCCGGTCCATGGCGATGCTGGTCTGGCCCATGATCGCCGTGAGCAGATTGTTGAAGTCGTGGGCGATGCCACCCGCCAGGACGCCCACGCTTTCCGTGCGCTGGGTCCTGAGCATGGCCTGTTCGGCTTCCTTCCGTTCGGTGATGTCCCGGGAGAACCCCAGGACATAGTCGGCCTTGAAAAACCCACTCTGGCCGCCAGCCCAACGCACCCCAAGGGACCTGTGCGACCTGCCATCGGCACTCGGAAATCAGGCACGGCACTCTCCTGGGGCGGAGGGAGGCTGTAGGGCGGTGCAACCCGCA
>JBBQEL010000047.1:0-25289 GCA_038320645.1 Holophagales bacterium
GAACGCATCGGGAGGGAGGCCCTGCCCCGCCTGCGGCAACTGGAGGACCGCGGTGGCCTGCTCTTCGGCAGCCTGCGGGCGGGACGGGAACACGCCCGCGTTCCCGTGGGCGGCGTAGGCACCCTGGCCCAGGCCCTCGCGGAACGCCTGGGCTGCGTGCACACCGAGCGTCCCGCCCGGAGCCTGGAATCGCTACCTGAGGGCCGCTGGCGGGTGCACGGCGACGGTGTGACGGGCGAGGTCGAGACGCTGGTACTGGCCCTGCCGGCACGAGCGGCCGCGACCCTGCTCACCACCGTGGCGCCCGCAGCGGCCAACCTCCTCGCCGGCATCCCCAGCCTCGATCTTCGCGTCTGGCACAGCCGCCACGCGCTGGTGCCGGGCTGGGAGGGCGGCATCGGCCTGCTCGTCCATCCACCGGAAGGCCGCGGCCTGCTGGGGGCCGTCTCGTTCGCCACGGAAGATCCCCGCGGCGTGCCGGGCCTCTTGCAGCTCCGCACCTATCTCGGCGGCGCCTATTCGGTGGCGCCCGGACTCGAGACCTGGCCGGGCGTCTTTCAGGAGCTGCGCCGCTGGCTGCCCGAGCTGGGCGAGCCCGTGCAGGTGCGCGAGGAGTCCTGCCCCGGCGCCTTTCCGCTGATGGAACCGGGCCATGCCCACCGGGTGGACCGGCTGTTGAAGGCGCTGCCGCAGGGAATCCACTGGCTCGGCGCGGCGCGGTTCGGACCCGGCATCCCGGATCTCGCCGAGGGCGTGGAATCCTGGGCGCGGACCGCCGTTATTTCAGCGTGAACGCCACCACCGCACCCTTGGCCTGGCCGCTGCGCACCTGGAAGACCCGCTCGGGATCGGCCTTGGCCGTATTGAGCAACCAGGCCAGTACCCCCTTGGCGCGGGCATCCGCCAGCTGGTCGAGGGCGGCGGGATCCACCCCCACCGCGCCGAGCATGCGCTGTTCCATTTCCGCCGGCGGTGGCAGCGGCGTGGGCTTGGCGTCCTTGACCTCCTTCGGGGGCGGGAAGGCTCCCTCGAAGGCGAGCTTGAGCCAGCGCTCACGCTCCGCAGCGGGGACAGAGCCTTCCTCCGCCAGCTTCAGCCCCTTGGTGCGCGTCTGGCGCAGCAGTGCTTCCAGCGCCGCCTTGCGCAGCGCCGCGCCATCCTGCTCCATAGCCACCGCACCCTCGGCCTCCAGGCGCAGCTCGGGCCGCTCGTGCAGCGCCTTTGCCAGCGACTGCAGCTTGGCCGTGGCGGCGGCATCCAGGCTGCTGGCTCCGGGCGCAAAGGTCACGCTGCTGAGATCCCCCGTCTCGCTCCCGAAGAGCTTGCCGATCAGCGTGAAGGGGGAGGTGGCGATCTTCCCCAGCAAGCCGAACACGGCCTTCCAGACGAGCTTCCCATACTTCACATCGGGATCGTCGAGGCTGCCCTCGATGGGCAGGTCGAAGGCGATGACGCCCTTGCGATCGCGGAGGATGGCCAGGCCGAGCTTCACCGGCAGGTGCGTGGCCTCGGGGCTTGGCACCTTCTCGCCTAGGTAGAACTGATCGAGCTTCACGGCGTTCTCGGCCTTCAGATTCCGGTGGTCGATGCGCAGCCGCGCATCCACATCGAGCTTGCCCTTCTGCACGGCATAGCCCAGGTACTTGCCGGTGTACGGCGTGAAGTCCGTGAGATCGGCCCCCCGGATCTTCAGCGTCACATCCGTATCCAGATCGCTGCGCAGAGGCTTCGCGTGGCCCGTGATGGTGATGGGCGCCAGGCCGCCGGCCTTGCCCGTGAAGGCGACTTTCGAGGCGGCCTCGGGGCGGCTGGAGAGGCCCAGGTACGAGCCTTCGAGATCGCTCAGCACCAGGGCGGCGTTGGGCTGCACCGAGCGGTCGATGAAACTGAGCTTGCCGCCGGTGATGCCGAACCGGGTGATAGTCAGGTCCGGGGCCGCGGCCGGCGTGGCCGGCAGGACCGCCGCGGTCACCGGGACGGGCTTGGCGCCCTGCTGCAACCGCAGCGCCTGGGCCACGTTGGTGCGGCCGTCGGGTTGCACCACCAGGCGGCCCTCCGGATCGGTCCAGTCCACGGCCTGGATGGCCACCGAAAACGGTGCGGTACGCACTTCCGCGCCGCTGACGCGTAGCTGCTTCCAACGGAGGAAGGGCTCGTTGCGGACGGCATCGCGAACGTCCAGGCCCTGCACCGAGGCGGCCCCTGAATAGGCGAGGCCATCGGAGGGACGACCCACAAAGGCGAAGCGCACGCGGCCATCGGCGGCCAATTTCCCCGAGGCGATGCGCAGTTCCAGGGCCGAATCCAGGTAGGGATCCCAGATGCCCAGGTCCAACCCGTCGGCCTTCAAGCTGAGCTCGCCGCTGCCCTTGAAGGGGGCCAGGCTGCCCTCCGCCTGGAGCGAACCGTTGCCCAGCTTCAGTTCCAGCGACGCCTTGCTGGTCGCCGCCGGATCCAGCGAAAAGTCCTGCCAGTGCAGATTGAGCTCCGTGGCCTCCACCTTCACCGGCCGCAGGGTCCCCAGATCCTCCCAGCCCAGGCGGAACCCCTTGAGCGAGAGGTCCCGCACCAGCAGCTTGAATGGCTTTTCGTCAGGGTTCTTAGCCTTGGGCTTGGTGGGCGCGAAGAGCCGCGCCAGGTTCAGGGCGCCATTCTTGGCCTTCTGGATCCGCACCACGCCCTGCTGCCCCAGAAGTGCACCCACCTCCAGGGTGGCGGCCAGCAGGTCCAGCTTGCCGTCGCGCAGCTCCAGCAGCGGCAGTTCCACGGCGGGTTCGGCCACGCCGCGCTCCGCCAGCTTCACATCCTTGAGTGTGAGGCCGAGACCAGACAGTTCTGCCACATGGCGGTCCTGGCCCCACTCGATGCGGTATTGGGAGCGCACCGCGGCGGTGCCGCTCCGGATCTCCGTCGAGACCTGCTCCTGTTCGTAGGGCCGGTACTTGGGTAGCGACAGGTTCTCCAGCAGCAGGCTGCCCTTGGAAGCGAAGGGCTGGAAACCCAGGTCCCCCTTCCAGGCCAGGTGCTCCTTAGCCTCGGTCCAAGCCTCCAGCGAGACGCCGCTGCGGTGGCCCACTTCGGTGCGCAGGCCCACCAGCGTGAACGAAATGGGGCCCACCACGGTCTGGAACGGAGTGGCCCCGGAGTGATCCTGGAAGTCGACCCGGCCCTCCCGCAACTGGAAGTGGCGCACCTCCAGGATCCAGTTCGATGCCTTGGCCGCAGGCACCGCCTTGGTCGGCCCGTCCCCTTCCAGCAGATCCTGGAAGTTGAGGCGGCCCTTAGCATCCAGGGCGGCGCGGAAGGTGAGCCCCTCCACCTCGACCGCGGCGAAGCCCACCGTGTGGCTGACCAGGCGCCAGATGTCGTAGTTCACATAGATCCGCCGGAGGCTGATCCAGTCGCCGCCCCCGCGTTCGGCCACCCGCAGCCCCTCGAGCGTGGTCCCGAAGGTGAAGGGGTTGAACCGGAGCTTCGCGACCGTGACGGGGCGCTTCAGAGCCTTGGTGGCCGCCCGTTCGATCCTGGGCCGGACCAGGGCCGGGAGCAGCAAGAAGCCCACCAGGAGCCAAAGCCCGTAGAGACCAGTCAGGACGAGGAGGGTGCGGCGCCAGCGGCGAAAAAAGGACGAGAAGGAGGCAGAGATTGGCATGGGAAAAGCATAGACGCTTCCGCCCCTGTGATTCAGGCCACAATCCCATTCTCAAAGCAGGCCCAAGGGGGCTATTCTCCATGGGTCGCGGAAGGGCCAGGACTGCCACCACCGAGCGTGTCGGCCCTCCGCTGGACCGAAAGGCATAGTGTCATGACGACACGGCGCGTGGTGATCCTGGGGGCCGCAGGACGCGACTTCCATAACTTCAATACCGTCTACCGGGACAATCCGGACTTCAACGTGGTGGCTTTCACAGCCACCCAGATCCCCGACATCGCGGGCCGCAAGTACCCCGCCGTGCTGGCCGGCAAGCTGTACCCCCAGGGCATCCCCATCTTCGACGAATCCGAACTGGTGACGGTCATCCAGACCCTGAAACCCGATGTGGCGGTGTTCTCCTATTCCGACGTCACCCACGCGACGGTCATGCACCTGGCGAGCCTTTGCATCGCCCTGGGCGTGGACTTCGAACTGCTGGGCGCGGACAAGACCATGATCAAGGCCAAGGTGCCGGTGATCGCCATCACCGCCGTCCGCACGGGCGCGGGCAAGAGCCAGACCACGCGCTATATCAGCAACATCCTGAAGAGCATGGGCAAGAAGGTCGTGGCCATCCGCCATCCCATGCCCTACGGCGATCTCGCCATCCAGGCCTGCCAGCGCTTCGCTGAGTACGCGGATCTCGATAAGCACAAGTGCACCATCGAGGAGCGCGAGGAGTACGAACCCCATATCGACAACGGCTTCGTCATCTACTCCGGCGTGGATTACGAGCAGATCATCCGCTCGGCCGAGAAGGAAGCGGATGTCATCCTCTGGGATGGCGGCAACAACGATCTGCCCTTCTATGCGAGCGATCTGCACATCGTCGTCGCCGATCCCCTCCGCCCCGGCCATGAGTCCATCTACCATCCGGGCGAAGCCAACTTCCGCCGCGCCGGTGTCATCCTCATCAACAAGTGCGACTCGGCCAAGGAAGAGGACATCAAGAGCATCGAAGCCGCAGCCGCGAAGCTCAATCCCAAGGCAGTCGTGATCCGCGCCAACAGCCCGGTCACCTGCACCAAGCCCGAGATGGTCAAGGGCAAGAACGTGCTCGTCATCGAAGACGGCCCGACCCTCACCCACGGCTCCATGACCTATGGCGCCGGCGTGGTGGCGGCCAAGAACTGTGGCGCCGCTAAGATCGTGGATCCCCTGCCCTACGCCGTGGCCTCCATCGCCGCGACCTACAAGAAGTACCCCAATGCCCAGGGCATCCTGCCCGCCATGGGCTACGGCGATGCCCAGATCAAGGATCTGGAAGCCACCATCGAGGCCACCCCCTGCGATGTGGTGCTCTCCGCCACGCCCATTGACATCACCCGCGTGCTCAAGGTCAACAAGCCCATGCTGCGCGCCACCTACGACCTGGCCGAAGTCCAGGTCGGCCAGCTGGAAACCGAAGTCAAGAAGGTGCTGGAGGTGTTGGCGCTGCAGGCGTAGGTGCGTGATGTCGGCAATGTAAATCGCGGGGCAGGCCCCTCGATTTACATGTGATAGAAAATGCAATCCTCGTGAACGGCCCAGTGAATCGACTGGGCCGTTTGCTTTCCGATGCCAGGGACGGCCATCAATTCCTTGGGGTCGGCTGCCATTACTTTTTCGAGGGTTCCAAAGTGATGAATGAGGTGTTGGGCGCGTTTCGACCCCACCCGAGGGAGGCTAGACAAGACCCGCATCTGAAGGGCGCGCTTCCCCCTGGGTTGTCGTCCGGTTCGGTGCACATTGGGGACTGTGACCGACTGCATTTGCCGGGCCGTGTACAGGATCAGGCGCGAGGTCTCTTCTTCGCTCTGGGAACGCAACACAGGTATGCCAAACACCACTGACAGCGTCAGCATCGCCCCCTGGATCGCCTCCCGTCTGGTGTGACGATGGGTCCATTCCGAGGCTGGCCCCTCCAGGATGAAAAACGGCCTAATCGGCGAATTCGCCAAGCGCTGGGCCTGGGTAAAGAGCCTTCCCACGAACATGCTGTCGAGAAAGTCGGGGACCCGCTTCCGCTCCAGCACCGCCTTGCCTTCAATGAGGTAGTCCCCCGTCCGCAGCCGCTTGACTCCGACGAACACACCCTCCATCTCTGCCAATCGCTTCGCGATACCTGATCCCCGTGCCTCCCGATCATCCACCCAGATCCGGATCGACGGCCTCTCGGAACTCGCTCTCACGGAACACCTCTCCGAACATTCATTGACGAGCCCAACCCATTCACGCCTTACCCTAACTTGGAATGGGGCAGGGGCCCCATTCCGAGCCTGACCGGAGCCCCCATGTCCCACCTCTTCGAACCCCTCACCCTCCGCGGCATCACCCTGCCCAACCGCATCGCGGTGTCGCCCATGTGCCAATACCAGTGCCACGAGGGGCTGTCCAACGACTGGCACCTGGTCCACCTGGGCGGCCTGGCCCAGGGCGGTGCGGGACTGGTGCTCACGGAGGCCGCGGCCATCCTGCCCGAAGGCCGCATCAGCCCCGACGATCTCGGGATCTGGAACCTGGCCCAGGCCGAGGGGCTGGCCCGCATCGCCCACTTCATCAAGGGCCAGGGCGCCGTGCCGGGCATCCAACTCGCCCACGCGGGCCGGAAGGCCTCGGCCTTCACACCCTGGAAGGGCAGCGGCAGCGTGCCCCTGACGTCCGGCGGCTGGACGCCCCTGGCCCCCAGCGCCCTGCCCTTCGATGCAGGCTGGACCATGCCCACCGCCCTGGACGAGGCCGGTGTCCTGGCCGTCATCGAGGCCTTCATGGACGCGGCCCGGCGGGCGCTGGCCGCGGGTTTCCAGGTGATCGAGGTGCACGCCGCCCACGGCTACCTGCTGCACCAGTTCCTCTCGCCGCTCTCCAATCAGCGCACGGATTCGTACGGCGGCTCCTTCGAGAACCGCACCCGCCTGATCCGCGAGGTCGTCGGTGCCCTGCGCGACATCCTGCCCGAAGAACTGCCGCTGTTCGTGCGGATCTCCGCCACCGACTGGGTGGCTGGGGGCTGGGATATCGACCAGTCGGTAGCACTGGCAATCGAGCTCAGGGATCTGGGTGTGGACCTGGTGGACTGCTCCTCCGGCGGCCTCTCACCCTTGGCGAAGGTCCCCCTGGGGCCCGGCTACCAGGTGCCGTTCGCGGCCCGCATCCGGACCGAAGCGGCCCTTCCCACCGGCGCCGTGGGCCTCATCACCGAGCCGGACCAAGCCGAGCAGATCCTCGCCGAGGGCTCCGCCGATCTGGTGCTGCTGGGCCGTGAACTGCTCCGTGATCCCCGCTGGCCCCTGCGCGCCGCGCAAACCCTCGGCGCCGAAGTACCCTGGCCCGCCTCCTACGCCCGCGCAGCGAAGGAGACGGTGCCGCTGAGGTAAGGCCTGAGGCCTGAGGCCCGAAGCCCCCTATAGCGCCCGGAACACGGCCAACACCCGCACTTCGTCCGCCCCGCCATCCGTCAGCGCCTGGGCGCAGCGCAGCAGGGTGGTGCCGGTGGTCCACACGTCGTCCACGAGCAGGACGATGCCACTCGGTGCAGCGCCCCGGCGCAGGGCGATGTCCTTGCGTCGCAGGCGCCGCCGCTCGGTCTCGGTGCGGGAGGCCTGGCGGCCGCTGCGCCAGCCTTTGGCCAGCAAGGGCGCATAGGGCCGGCCGAGGCGCGTGGCCAGCAGCCGGGCTGCTTCCGAACTGAAGTCGAACCCCCGGAGCAGGCGGCGGTGCAAGGTGCTCGGCGCCGCGGTCACCCAATCCACTTCCCCAGCCCACTCGGGCAGCGGCGCCCGGGCCAGGCGGCCCAGGAGGGCCTTGCGCCACCCGGTCTCGCCCTGCTTGAGGCCCGGCAGCAGCAGGGCACCGAGGGGTGGCCGGCCGCCATGGTAGTCCCAGACAGCATCGCCACGTTCCCAGGCGGTGGCCTCGGGACATTCCCCCTCGGCATGGACGAGGGCACAGCGCACGCAGCGTCCCTCGGGCAAGGGCAGCAGACCGCTCCAGCAGCGACCGCAAAGCCCCGCCTCGGCGCCATCACCCACGCGGCCGAGACAGCCCCGGCAGAGGAGCAGGGAACGCCGCGCCTCCTTGAGGCGGGTGAGGAGAGCGGCCGGAAGCATGGGGCATCATAACCAGCCGGGATCAGTGCTAGCATCGCCGGAAGCCCCTGGCACCCCCCTCCTGGCACCTCCTCCTGGAACCCTCTTCCGGATCCCCCCACCGGATCGCATGGAGTCTTGTTCATGCCGAACGAACCGCGCCCCGTCTCCCAGATGTTCGCCCGCAAGCCCCTGGCCCTGCTGCTGGAGGAAGCCAAGGGGGAGAACCGGCTCCGTCGCGTCCTCGGCCCCGTGCAGCTCACGGCCCTGGGCATCGGCGCCATCATCGGCGCGGGCATCTTCGTGGCCACCGGCGCCGCGGCCCACAACATCGCCGGGCCCTCGCTGATGGTGTCGTACGTCATCGCGGGCATCACCTGCATCTTCGCAGCCCTTTGCTATGCCGAATTCGCGGCCATGGTGCCCGTGGCGGGCTCGGCCTACACCTACGCCTATGCCACGCTCGGTGAACTGTTCGCCTGGATCATCGGCTGGGACCTCATCCTCGAATACGGCGTCTCCAGCGCGGCCGTGGCCACAGGATGGAGCGCCTATTTCCAGAGCGCCGTCAGCAAGATCGGCATCCACATCCCGAAGATCGTGAGCGAATCGCCCTGGAAGTACGACCCCGCCACCGGCCACTTCCTGGCCACGGGTTCCATCATGAACCTGCCGGCCCTCATCATCGTGGTGATCATCACACTCATCCTGGTAAAGGGCATCCAGGAGAGCGCCACCTTCAACGGCATCATGGTGGCCATCAAGGTGGCCGCCGTGCTGTTCGTCATCATCGTCGGCGCCTTCTTCATCAACACCACCAACTGGCACCCCTTCGCGCCCTTCGGCTGGACCGGCATCAGCTTCTTCGGCCACCGGGTGGCGGGCATGGTGGATGGCGGGGGCGCGCCCATCGGCACCATGGCCGGCGCGGCCATCATTTTCTTCGCCTACATCGGCTTCGATTCCGTCTCCACCCACGCCGAGGAGGCCAAGAACCCCCAGCGCGATGTGCCCATCGGCATCATCGTCTCCCTGCTGGTGTGCACCGTGCTCTACATCGCCGTGGTGGCCGTGCTCACGGGCATGGTCAAGTTCGATCAGCTCGATATCAACGCCCCCGTGTCCACCGCCTTCAAGCAGAACGGCATGGGCTGGGCCGAAGGGCTCATCGCCACCGCGGGCGTGGCGGGCATCACCTCCGTACTGCTGGTCATGATGCTCAGCGGCCCCCGCGTCTTCCTCGCCATGGCCCGGGACGGCCTGCTCCCCAAGGCCACCTTCGGCGACGTGCATCCGAAGTTCCGCACCCCCTGGAAATCCACCATCCTGGTGGGCCTCTTCGTGGGGGCCCTGGCGGGGTTCCTGCCCATCGACGCCCTGCTGCACCTGGCCAACATCGGCACCCTGCTGGCCTTCGTCATCGTCTGCGCCGCCGTGCTCATCATGCGCAAGAAGCACCCCGAAGCCGCCCGCCCCTTCCGCTGCCCCTGGGTGCCCTTCGTGCCGGTCATGGGCGTACTCAGCTGCCTGATGCTGATGTTCTCCCTGCCGGTCGCGAATTGGTGGCGGCTCATCGCCTGGCTGGCCCTTGGCTTCGTCATCTACTTCGCCTACGGCAAGCAGCACAGCGTCATGCGCCGCAACGCGTCCTAGGCCACCGTGATGTCGACCTGGAATGACCTGACTCCGTCCAAGCGCTGCGACTGGATCGACCAGCTGCGGGGCTGGGCGGTGATCGTGATGATCGAAGTCCACGTGGTGAATGTCTATCTGCACCCGGGTCTCCGCCCGGACTGGCTGAACTACCTGAACGGCCTGGTGGCGCCCAGCTTCACCATGGCAGCCGGCTACAGCCTGGTGATTTCGACCTTCAGGATCGACGGCACCCTGCGTCCCTTCTGGCCCGATACGGCCCGGCGCCTCGGCTTCATCCTGCTCTGCGCCTACGCCCTGCACGCCCCGGGCATCACCGCGGCGGACTGGACGGTGCTCAACACCGTGCCGAAAGCCCGGGAGCTGTTCAAGCTCGATGTCCTCCAGTGCATCGTCTTCTCCCTGCTGATTCTCCAGGGGCTGGCGCGGCTGGTGCGGAACCCGCGCATCTTCACGGGCCTCGCCCTGGCCATCGCCATTTCCGTTCCGCTCATCTCGCCCCACCTCTGGGCCACAGGCGTGGCGGACGGCCTGTGGCTGCCCATCCGCGGCTTCTTCAACGGCAATCCCGACCGCGGCGTCCAGGCACTCTTCCCCCTCTTCCCCTGGCTCGCCTTTCCGGCCTTCGGCGCCTTCCTGGGCGGCCTCTACCGCCACTTCCGGGTGGAGCCCGTGGGCGGCCAGGCCCGGCTGAGCGAGCCCCGGTTTCTCGCCGGGCTGGCGATCCTCGGGGCCCTGCTGCTGGCCTGGGGCGCCTCGGCCCAACAGGCTTGGCTATGGGGCGGCCAGTGGCTCCAACAGAACGGTGTCTGGCTGTTGCACAGCCGCTCCGGCGCGTTCACCTACGCCGAGCTGGGCAGCATCGCCAACACCACGCCCCCCAGCGTGGCAGGCCGCCTGGGCTGCATCCTCCTCGGCGGCTCCCTCATGGGCGCCCTCGAACTCGTCCGCCCCAGATGGAACCTGGCGAATCCCATCAAGGCCGCCAGTGCCGAGTCGCTGCTCCTCTACATGCTGCACCTCAACATGATCTTCGGCGTGCTACTGGCCCCCGCGGTCATCGGCTTCACCGGCTGGGGCTGGGGCAGCCTGGGCTGGACTGGCACCCTGCTGATGACCGCCCTGATCATCGGCCTGAACCTCTGGGCCGGCATCGCCTGGCAGCAGGTGCGGCAGACGCCGGAGCGCATGCGCTGGCTGCAGCACAAGGCCGTGGCCGTGTTGGGCCTATGGTTCGTAATGGGGGGCTGGTGGACTTTCCGCCACTTCCTCAGAAGCCCCGAGCTGGCCAAGGAGCCCTACCGGTTCCTGAACGCCGCCCGCGCGCGCAAGGGCCTGCCCCCCACGCCCGACGGCCTCTGCCTGGATCCCGAGGAATACTTCCGCGAAGCCGAGCGGATGAAGCTGCACCTCAGCGCCGCCACCCGCGCCGACCTTACCCGGCAAATCCTGGCCCGACGGGAAACCCGGTAGAATCAATTCAACAATGGCTGATTCAAGCGGCAGCGCCGCCTCTTCCTGGTTCCTCTTCGCCGCCCTCGCGGTGCTGATCTACCGTGCCGCCATGGTGATCCTGCTGTCGGCCTTCCATGCCATGCCCTCCCTGCAGCGGCGCCGCCTGCTGGAGGAGGAGGCCATTGCCGACCCCCGCTTGGCGGGCCTCCTGGAACGGCCCCGGGGCCTGGGCATGGGCCTGGGGTTCTGGAACAAGGTGCTGCTGCTGTTGCTGGTGGCCCTGCTCTGGCCCGTCCATCACGCCCTGCCGGGCGGCGCCTGGACGCTGGGCGCCCTGGTGCTCGGGGGCCTCTGGCTGCTGGACCTGCTCCTCCCCGCCCTGCTCACCTCCCGCGATTCGTTCTACTGGCTCAGCCAGTTGTTCCCCTTCTACGCCCCGGCCCACGCGATCCTCCAGCCCCTGGTCGAGCCTCTGGCCCGGATGATCGACCGCCGCCACGCCGAGGAGCGGGCGAAGGACGATGACGAGGAGGATCCCACCGAGGAGGCTGTCACGGCGCTTCTCGAAGAAGGCGAGGCCGAAGGCATCCTGGAGGCCGAGGACCGGGAACTCATCCGCAATGTGGTCACCTTCGGCGATACGGTGGTGCGCGAAGTGATGACGCCGCGCACCCGCATCGTCGCGCTGCCCCTGGATGCCACCATCCCCACCGCCTGGGCGGCCTTCACGGCCAGCCGCCACTCCCGGCTGCCCGTCTATGAAGGCAGCATCGAACAGGTGCGCGGCGTGCTGCTGCTCAAGGACCTCATGCAACTCCCGGACGGCGCCCAGCGCCCCCTGGCCAGCCTGGTGAAGCCGCCCCATTTCGTGCCCGAGAGCAAGCCCGTGGCCGAACTCCTACGGGATCTCCAGCGGGCCCGCACCCAGCTGGCCCTGGTGGTGGACGAGTTCGGCGGCGTCTCCGGCCTGGTCACAATGGAGGATCTGCTCGAGGAAGTTTTCGGCGAGATCCAGGATGAGCACGAGGCCCCGGCCGGGCTCGTTGAACAGGCCCCAGGCGTGTGGCTCGTGGCCGGCCAGGCCCATGTCGAGGA
Source organism: Holophagales bacterium (assembly GCA_038320645.1). Taxonomy (GTDB): domain Bacteria; phylum Acidobacteriota; class Holophagae; order Holophagales; family Holophagaceae; genus Geothrix. The sequence goes on from JBBQEL010000047.1 coordinate 11,965, forward strand.
TGTGGCCGATGCCCTGGGCCTCGCCTGGGAGCGGAACGGCTTCGATACCCTCGCCGGCCTGGTCATGGCCCGCCTCGGCCGCGTACCCAAACCCCACGAATCCGTCGCCGTCGAAGGTGCCCACCTGACCGTGCTGCGCATGGAGGGCACGCGGGTGGTGCAGGTGCGGGTGGAGAGGGTGGGTCCCAACGAAGGTCCGGCTGGGCTCGCGGATCTGCGATCCGCGAGATAACAAAAGTTTATGGAACTGCTGAGCAGTTCCTATCTCCGATCTTCAGCCGCTAGGCTGGAGATTGGAGCCCTGCCGAATGACCCGTCGCCTTCTCATCCTGATCGCCCTCCTCACCCTGCCGCTCGCCCTGCTGCTCGTGCAACGCAAGCAGCGGAGGGCCCTGGTGCCGCAGCCCCGGGGCATGGTGCTGGGCCTGTACGCGGGCGTGCCGGATTACGACTATGGCGAGGAACTGGCCCGCATCGCCACCACCGGCGCCACCTGCGTGAGCCTGCAGGCCATCTACCGCATGGACACAGGCCACAGCACGGAGATCCGCCGCCATCCCACCTCCAGCCCCACGGAGGAGGCCCTGCGTCGGACCTTCCAGCAGGCGAAGGTCCACGGCCTGCGCATGATGTTCTTCCCCACCCTCAACATGCGGGACGAGGCGGAGAACGCCGACTGGTGGCGGGGCAACATCGCGCCCGACGACTGGAACCGCTGGTGGCAGAGCTACACGGCCTTCAATGTGCGCCTGGCCGCCCTGGCCCAGGAGGGCGGCGTCGAGTGGTACAGCCTCGGCACCGAGATGGCCTCGACGCAGCCCTTCCCAGCGCAATGGCGGCAGCTGGCGGCCGAGGTGCGCAAGGTCTTCAAGGGCAAGCTGGTCTACAGCGTGAACTTCGACAGCCACGACACCTTCACCTTCGGCGATTGCCTCGACGTCATCGGCATCAACACCTACGATCCCATCGCCAAATACGACGACTACCCCACGCCCGAGCAGATCCGCGACGCCTGGTGGTGGATCGTCTACAAGGCCCGCACCCTCACGGCCCGGTTCAACCGACCCGTGATGATCACCGAGGTCGGCTACCCCTCCGTGGCCCATGCCCATGTGGGGCCCTGGGACTTCCGCACCGAGAAGCCCCTCGATCTGGCCCTCCAGGACCACCTGCTGAAGGGGGCCTTCGGGGTGCTGCGGCACTGGAGCGACGGTGATGCGGTGTTCTTCTACCTCTACGGCGAAAACCTCAACCAGAAGCCCGTGGGCGGCCCCCTGGACCGTACCTACGCTGTCTGGGGCAAGCCCGCCGAAACCACCCTGCGGAAGTACTTCCAGGAGCCCATCTGGGAAGGCCACATCCCGCCCACGCCGGAGAACAGCCACGAGGCCATGGTCCAGTCCCTCCTGAGTTGGCACCGCAAGCAGCGGGATTATGAGGATGCCGAGTTGCCGCTCTGGGTGGTGGACTGGGAAGCCCGCCACCCCCGGGACGCTGCCGAAGCCCGGGCCGTCCTGGCAAAGGAGCCGGCGCCGGAACGCAAGATCCCGAAAGGGGAAGAACGCTAGGAGCACCCATCAAAACCCGAGGTATCCTGAGCCCTGCCATGAGCCTGCCCGCCCGCCCCCGCCCCATGCCCAAGCCCGATGCCCCCACCAAGACCCTGCTGGTGGTGGAGGATGATCGCGCCACCCTGAGCCTGTACCGGGCGGGCCTGAAGGGCTTGCAGGGCTTCAAGATCATCATGGCCGAGAACGGTGGCCAGGCCCTGGAGATGCTCCGGCAGGAGCCGGTTCATGTCCTCGTGACGGATCTCAATATGCCCGTCATGGATGGCTTCAACCTCATCGCCAAGGTGAGCCGCTTCTATCCACAGATACCCGTCATCGTGATGACCGGCCTGGACGAAAGCCAGCACCTGAACACGCCCCTGCAGCTGGGCGCCGTCCGCATCCTCACCAAGCCGCCCCGCCTCACCCTGCTCATGGATTCGATCAGGTCCGCCGCGCAATACGAACCCACGGGCATGGTGCGCGGCATCGGGCTCAACAGCATCCTGCAGCTGCTCAACTGGGAAAAGAAATCCTGCACCCTCACGGTCAAGTCCGAGGCCGGCATGGGCCTGCTCTATCTCAACCTGGGCGAGGTGGTCCACGCGGCCTACCGGGCCGAGCAAAGCCTCCCCGCCGCCTACGAGATCCTCATCTGGGACCGGCCGGACATCGAGTTCGTGGAGACCTGCCGCGTGGAGCACACCATCGACCTGCCCTTGACCGAACTCCTGATGAATGCCGCCATGATCACCGACCACCGGAACCCCGAGTTCGGCGAAGCCTGACACCTGCCATCAGCCAAACAGAGGTTCCCAGCCTTGTCGGATTGACACCCGATCGGGCGGTGGTTGGGATTTTGATCAAAAAATTAACTGATTCATAAAAAAAACAACCTTCAGGTCGCTCATGGGGCGGCTATGAGGGAATAATGGCGCCAGTGCGGCCCTATGGGGGCCCCTTTTCTGGCAGGTGTCCATGTCCCAGCTGAAGCCCTTCCGCGCCCACCGGCCGCGGCCCGAATTCGCCGCTCAGGTGGCGGCCGTTCCCTACGACGTGGTGAACACCCAGGAGGCCGCCGAACTGGCCAAGGGAAACCCCCACTCCTTCCTCCATGTGGGGCGCCCCGAGATCGATCTGCCCGCGGGCATCGACGTCCACGCCGACGAAGTCTACGCCAAGGGCGTGGCCAACCTGCGCGGCCTCATCGAGCAGGGCACCCTGTTCCGGGAGAACACACCCTGCCTCTATGTCTACCAGCAGCGCATGGGCGATCACGTCCAGGCCGGCCTGGTGGGCCTCTGCTCCGTCGAGGAGTACGAGACGGGTAGCATCAAGCGCCACGAGTTCACCCGCAAGGACAAGGAGGACGACCGCACCCGCCATGTCACCGAACAGGCCGCCAACGCCGAGCCCGTCTTCCTCACCTACAAGGCCGTTCCCTACATCGATCACATCGTCAACGACATCCGCAAGCAGATCCCCATGTACGACGTGGTGACGCCGGATGGCATCGGCCACACGGTGTGGGTCGTGTCGGGCGAAACCGTGATCTACGAACTGGTGCACCTCTTCAATGGCGTGCCCGCGCTCTACATCGCCGACGGCCACCACCGTACCGCCGCCGCCATCCGCTACGGCCAGGCCTGCCGAGCCGCCGCCAGGCAGGGCGGCGTCCCCCTCGACGGCGATGAGCCCTTCGAAAGCTTCATGGCCGTGGTCTTCCCCCACGACCAGCTGAAGATCATGGACTACAACCGCGTGGTGAAGGATCTGAACGGCCTGAGCCAGGACGCCTTCCTCGCCAAGGTCGGCGAAAAGTTCGAGGTCGCCGCGTCGGCCCACCGCGCCGCCCAGGGTCCCACCACCTTCGGGATGTATCTCGGCGGCACCTGGTACGAGCTGAAGGCCAAGCCCGGCAGCTTCCCCGCCAGCGATCCCGTGCGCGGCCTCGACGTGAGCATCCTGCAGGAGAACCTGCTCAAGCCCATCCTCGGCATCGACGATCCCCGCACCAACACCCGCATCGATTTCGTGGGCGGCATCCGCGGCATGGATGAACTGGAGCGCCGCGTGAAGGAAGGCTGCGCCGTGGCCTTCTCCGTGTATCCCACTTCCCTCACCCAGCTCATGTCCGTGGCCGACGCTGGCGAAGTCATGCCGCCCAAGTCCACCTGGTTCGAACCCAAACTGCGCTCCGGACTGCTCGTCCGCATGTACGAAGGCTGACCTCATGCACATCCTCATCGCCGATGCCTTTGACGCCAAGCTGCCGGAGCGCCTCGCTCCGTTCGGCACCGTCACCAACGACCTGGCCACCCTCGGCCAGGCCACCGTCCTCCTCGTGCGTTCGAAAACCAAGGTCGATGCCGATCTTGTCGCCAAGGCCCCAAACCTCAAGCTCGTCATCCGGGGCGGCGTGGGCATGGACAATGTGGACAAGAAACTCTGCGCCGAGAAGGGCATCAAGGCCGTGAACACGCCCCGGGCCAGCAGCGTGGCCGTGGCGGAAATGGCCATGGCCTTCATGGTGGCCATCCCGGCCCGGCTCATCGAGGCGCACACCTCCATGAAGGAAGGCAAGTTCCTCAAGAGCGATCTGAAGCGCACCGAGCTGTTCAAGAAGACCCTCGGCCTCATCGGCGCCGGCAACATCGCCACCGAGGTGGCCAAGCGCGCCCAGGCCTTCGGCATGGAGGTGCTCGCCTTCGATCCCTTCCTCCAGGAACATCCCATCGCCAAGCTCGTCAGCCTCGATGAACTGGCCGCCAAGGCCGATGTCATCAGCCTGCACACGCCGCTGACGGACGAGACGAAGGGCATGATCAATGCCGCCTTCCTCGCCAAGCTGAAGGATGGCGCCATCCTCATCAACACCGGCCGCGGCAAGTGCGTGAACGAGGCCGACCTCACGGCGGCCCTCGTGAGCGGCAAGGTCCGCGCCTACGGCACCGATGTCTGGCCCAGCGATCCGCCCCCGGCGGACTGCCCCCTGCTCAGCGCCCCCAATGTCTTCATGGCCCCCCACCTGGGCGCCAGTTCCAAAGAAAACCTCGGCCGCATCGGCGACGAGGTCGTCCTGATCCTCAGCGACTTCAAAGCCTAGGAGCCCCCATGACCCATCGCGCGATCAACTTCTACGCCGGCCCCGCCGGCCTGCCCCTGCCCGCCCTCGAGCGCGCCCAGGCGGAGCTGCTGGATTTCGCCGGCACCGGCATGTCCGTCATGGAGGTCAGCCACCGCTCCAAGGAATACGACGCCGTCCACGAGGAGGCCATCGCCCTCACCAAGGAGCTGATGGGCCTGCCCGCCAACTACAAGGTGCTGCTGCTCCAGGGTGGCGCGCACCTCAGCTTCGGCATGATCCCCCTCAACCTGCTGCGCGGCGGCCGTAAGGCCGACTACATCGTCACCGGCAACTGGGCCGAGAAGGCCACCAAGGAAGCCAAACTCGTGGCCGGCGACAACGTGCGCGTGGCCGCCAGCACCAAGGATCTCAAGTTCAGCCGCCTGCCCTTCGCCGAGGAGATCAAGATCGGCGCGGACAGCAGCTTCGTGCACTTCACCTCCAACAACACCGTGGAGGGCACCCAGTGGCAGGAGTTCCCCAAGGCCGATGTGCCGCTCGTCTGCGACATGAGCTCCGACTTCATGTGGCGGCCCTTCGATGTGTCGCCCTTCGGCCTCATCTACGGCGGCGCCCAGAAGAACCTCGGCCCCAGCGGCGTGACGCTCACCATCATCCGCGAGGATTTCCTCGAGACCTGCGAAGCCCAGGACCTGCCCAGCTACCTGCGCTACAAGCTGCACGCCGAGAAGAACAGCCTCTACAACACCCCGCCCACCTTCGGCATCTACATCCTGCGCAACGTGCTGGCCTACAACAAGAGCATCGGCGGCCTGCAGGCCATCGAAGCCAACAACCGCAAGAAGGGTGAGCTGCTCTACGGCTGCATCGACAAGCACCCCGGCTTCTACAAGGGCTTCGTCACCGAAAAGGCCCACCGCAGTCTCATGAATGTGGACTTCTTCCTGCCCACTCCCGAGTTGGACGACCAGTTCGTGAAGGAAGCCAAGAAGGCCAACATGGTGGGCCTGAAGGGCTACCGCGACATCGGCGGCATCCGCGTCAGCACCTACAACGCCGTCACCGTCGACAACGTGAAGACCCTGGTGGAATTCATGGAGCAGTTCGTCAAGGTGAACGGGTAGCTCCCCGGGGCCAAGCCCCTGACGCAGGAATGGGCGCCGGTTCCGGCGCCCATTCCTGCGTTTGCTCAAACCGAGCGAGACCCTGCCCATTCTTGGGCAGCGGACATCGCGGGCCGATGACAGTCCTACGGCCTATCCTGCCCGCCCGGAGTCTGCCTTAACCCCCATGGACACCCCCTCGACCTGGCTCGACTGCCTGAAGCTGCTGGCCAGCCTGGAACACCGCTACGAGGCCCTGCAGGAGACCCACCGCCACATCCTCGAGGCCCGGGGCTGCGCCGACCGTCTGCAGCGCCGCATGGCGCCGCGCTCGCGCCTGGCGGGCCTGCTGCCCATCGGCGGCCACCCCAGCCCGGGCCCGGACGATCCGGATGTCCTCCTGCTCGCCACCCTGCTCGAGACCCTGAAGATCCAGGTGCGGGGAGTGAAGGAGGCCGGGGAACTGCCCGCCCACCTGGACCGCGTCCTCGAGTACCTCCAGGTGGAGGGGCGGGAATGCCTGGACCGCCTGGCCGACACAGACCGCGAGATCGACCTCCTCCAGAAGCAGGCGCCACCCGGCACGCTGGTCGAGCCCGAGGGCTTCTTCACGCTCAGTCCCGCCGGGGCGGCCGCCCTGCCCGAGGCCCCCGTGCTCGAGGCCTTCGAAGCGGCCCTGCAGGCCGCGTTCGGCCCCCTCACCCACCGCAGCGCCAGTTCCTCCCACTTCCGCGAGGATCCCGCCAGCCTGCTGGCCTACCTGCTGGAGGGCATGAGCCGGGGCGGGCGGCCCTCGGCCCTGGTCTCCGAATACGACGCCCTGCTGGAGGCCTATGACCGGGTCGCCGGCTTTGCCGATCTGCGCGCGATCCGGGCCAAGATCGGCTTTCTCGTACGGCTCCTGCGGGCCGCCCGGGACGAGCCCAAGCGTGCCTACTACTGGTGCAACCGGGAGCGGCTGAGCGCCCTGCTCCAGCGCATGCGCGCCCTGGTGCCGAACTCCGTGGCCGCATCCGGCTGGCACCTGCCCTACGCCGTGGATCTGTTCCTGGCCGATGGCGGCCTGCAGGAGGACGCCGCCCAGGCCGATCAGCGGGCCTGCATCTTCGAGGCCGTCCACCGCATCCAATCCGACCTGCTGCAGGACACCCGCATCGGCGACAGCCAGTTCCTGCGCCTCGGGCTCGTCCTCACCCATGCGGCCCGGGTGCGCAACTTCGCGCCGGGCATCCTCATGGACCGATTCCTCCGGCAGGCCTTCGAGGTGGTGGTGGAGGCCTCCCAGGCCGCCCCCTACGATCTGGGGGACCGGGGCACCAAGCTGATGTTCGGCCTGCACCTGGCCCATGCCGCGGGGTTCGCCAAGGCCCGGCTCCAGGGCCCCGTCGAGACCTTCCGCGCCCTCCAGGCCCGGTTGCGCGACGATGGCTCCGCCAGCCGCCTCCCGGTCCAGGTCCTGCTGCACGCCTTCATCGTCCTGGATCGCCTGGGGCACCTGGGCGCGCCCATGCCGCTCGCCGACTACGCCAGCCTGCTGGAGCGGCTCCGCAAGTACCTTCGGCACCACAAGGTCGTGTCCCGGGCCTTCCGCACGGGCCAGGCCAAGGCCGGCGACGAGGCTGACCTGGCCTCCAACCTGTGCGCCCGGGTCTGTTTCCAGGATCTCCTCGCTCCCGCCGGCGCCCGGCCCCATCCGGACGCAGGCCTGGCGGGCCTCTACGAGGACCGCAACCCCGCCGCCCCACCCCTGCTCGGCTCGCCCTTTGGCACCCTCATGCTCAGCTGATCGGGCTGGTCGCGGAAAGCGCTTTTCAGTCCACGACGGACGGCTCGAACGCTCTGACGAGCTCCTCGATCCGGCGGTCCTTGTCGGTCCACATGGCCTGCACCCAGGCCTGCAGGTGGGCGCGGAAGACGGGATCACCCTCGTAGTCGCCACCCAGCAGGTCCTGCGGAATCTCCAGCGCCTGCACCCGCACCAGCACCCGCCGCACCTGGCCGGACAGCAGATCCCAGAAGCTGGGCACACCATCGGGGTAGACGATGGTCACATCGAGCAGCGCGTCAAACCGCTCGCCCATGGCCGAGAGCGCCGTGGCCAGGCCGCCCACCTTGGGCTTCAGCAGATGCCGGTACGGCGACTGCTGGGCGTCATGCTTGCCGCGGCTGAAGCGGGTGCCTTCGAGGAAATTCATCACCGATGTGGGGATCAGGCGGAATTTTTCGCAGGCCTTGCGGGCCGTGGCCAGATCCTCTGAGCGGCTGCCGCTGCGCCGCCGCATGAAGGGGAAATCGAGCGCCCACCAGGCCAGGCCCATCACCGGCACGAAGAGCAGCTGGCGCTTGAGGAAGAACTTCAGGAACGGCACGCGGCGGTGGAAGACCTTTTGCAGCACCAGGATGTCCACCCAGCTCTGGTGGTTGCTGCTCACCAGGTACCAGCCATGGCGGCGCAGCCCCTCGAGGCCCTGCACATCCCAGTGGGTGCGCTGCACCCGCGCCATCCACCAGCCGTTCACCGCGACCCACCGCTCGGCCGTGGCCATCAGGGCGCGGTCCATGACGCGGCGCACCGCGGCGAAGGGCAGCGCCAGCTTCACCAGGGCCAGCGGGATGAGCCCCGCGCAGATGGTGACGGCGTTCGCCGCCAGCATCGAACTGGCGAAGCTGCCCTTGAGAGCTGACCAGACACGGTGGGACATCAGAACCCCTGCCAACCCGCCTGGGCCGGACCGATCAGCATAGCGGAGGCGCGGCGGCGGCAAGCGCTGGTCGCGGAAGCCTCGGAAGGCACGCGGAAAACACGGACCCTCGCCTAACAACTTCAGAAAGGACTTCTGCCGATGATTTCAGTGATTGCGGTGATAGGACCGTTCAACTTGCAAGCATGGGCTTCACCCAGGGGCGCCGTCACCGCGCCTTTTCAGAGCGCGATGGCGGCGCCCCTGGGTAACTTCCGGCAAGCCGGAAGCCGCCAAAGGCGGGCCCATGCGGGGACCAGCAAGGCTCTGCTTTATCACCGTCATCACTGAAATCAGCGGCGAAAAAGCTTTTTGACTTGCCTCTGCGCCTTCTGCGGTTCCAGGTCGTTCCACCTGGGCTGGCGGGACACTGGCCCGGCTATGCTGGGGTTCGATTACCGGGAGGAAAGCCAGATGCGACCGAGGACATGGATGCTCCGGACCCTGCTGCTGCTGGCCCTGGCCCCAATCGCCGGCCGCGCCGCCGACCCGGTCCAGACCCAGTGGAAGCTGGCGAACTTCACCTGGCTGAAGCGCGTGCCCGCCGAAGGTGGCGCCCCAGCCAATGCCCACCCCGCCGCGCTGGCCGCCGACACCCTCCATGCCATGCTCGAACCCGTCCAGGCGATGGTGGAGGGCCAGGCCATCCCCCTTTTCGCCAAGGACGAACTGAAGGCCCTGGTTAAACCCTTGGCCGAAGCCTTCGCGCTGGCCCAGCCCGGTGAGGATCTGATCCTGCTCAGCACGCATAAGCGCGGCGGCAGTTTCATGGAGATGGCCGTGGGCCTCACGGCGCGACTCTTCGTGCGGGACGGCGCCCTGAACCTGATCGTCCAGGACACCCGCCTGGGGTTCATGGACCGCTACGCCGCCGATCGCACCCTGCCCACCTTTGTCTACGGCTCCCGCACGGCCGCCTCCGGGGCGAGCCTCCAGGCGCGGGGCGCCGCGCAGCCGCGCGCCGACTGGCTGGCCCTACCCCTGCTGGCCGCGCCTGCCCGGCCAGCCGCCCCGGCGCCGGTGGCGGCCCCCCCTGCGGCGGCCGTGACCGCCCTCGCCACCACGCCCGCCTCCCCAGCCTCGGCCCCGGCGCCCGAACCACCAGCCGCCCCGCGCGATGCCGCCTTCTACGAAGCCCAGACCCAGCGCCTGAAAGCCCTCAAGAAAATGCGCGACGAAGGCGTGCTCACCGAAGCCGAATACCAGGCCAAGCGCGAAGCGATTCTGCGGACACTTTAGGGGAGGCTTCAGGTTCCCCCTCACCCCCAACCCAGCTCTTCCAACCGCTCCTCGCTGATGCCGAAGTGGTGGGCGATTTCGTGGATGACGGTGGTGGCGATCTCCTCGCGCAGGTCCTCCTCGTCCACGCAGTCCTCCAGCAGCGGCCCACGGTAGATCGTGATGCGGGGCGGCAGTTCCCCGGATGGGGCGGGGCCGTCCGTGAGGGCGTGGCCCGAATAGAGGCCGTAGAGCGTGTCGTCCTCGGGGACGCCCAGCTCGTCCAGCAGCGCGTCGGGCGCCCACGCCTCGATGACCACCGGTACGCCGTCGAGGTAGGGCCGGAACTCCGCCGGGATGAGCGCCCGCGCCTCATCCACCAGCTTGCGGAACGCCCGGTCCGACATGTGCATGGGACCATCCTAGCGCTGCCTCCTTCTGGAAAAAGCGCTGGTCACGGAAGAAACGAATCTCGCAGAAGGCGCGGAAAGCAGAACACGCTGCTGAACGACCCCGGGAATTCCACGCCCTCTGAGGCCGTTCGTCCTTTCCCGCGACGAGCAGCAGCGCCCCTCCCGGAGCCTTACAGCCCGTCCAGCGGGCTCGCCACGCCGCGGCCGCCGGTTGAGCACGTGGGTGTAGATCATCGTCGTGGCCACATCCTTGTGGCCCAGCAACTCCTGCACGGTGCGGATGTCAGAGCCCGTCGCCAGCAAGTGTGTCGCGAAGCTGTGGCGCAGCACGTGGGGCGTCACGGGCTTGACCAGCTGACCAGCCCGGGCCGCCATGCGGACGGCCTTCTGCACGCTCTCCCCCTGCAGGTGGTGGCGGCGGGTGAGGCCCGAGCGGGGATCCACCGAGCGCAGGCCGGAGGGGAACACCCATTGCCAGCCCCAGGCCCGGGGCGCCGCCTTGAATTTCTCGGCCAGGGCATGCGGCAGGAAGACCTCGCCGAAGCCATCCGCGAGATCCCGCTCATGCAGGGCCCGCACCTTGTCCAGGTGCGCCCGGAGCGGCCCGATCAGCCGATCCGGCAGCATGGTGACCCGGTCCTTGCCACCTTTGCCGTCCCGGATCAGGATCTCCCTTCGCTCGAATTCCAGGTCCTGGACCCGCAGGCGCAGTCCCTCCATCAACCGCATCCCCGTCCCGTACAGCACCTGCGCCACCAGGGCCATGCCCCCTTCCATCTGGCCGAGCAAAACGCGCACCTCGCCCGGCGTGAGCACCACCGGCAGCCGCGGCTGGCGCCGGGCCTGGACCACCTCGCCCAGCCAGGGCAGGTCGGCGCCCATGACCTGCCGATACAGAAAGAGCACCGCCGCTTTGGCCTGGTTTTGCGTGGAGGGCGAAACGCCGCGATCCACGGCCAGGTGGCTCAGGAACGCCTGGACTTCGACCGCGCCCATGTCCCTGGGATGCCGCTTGCCGTGGAAGAGGATGAACCGCCGCGTCCAGTCGAGGTAGGCCTCCTCGGTCCGCAGGCTGTAGTGCCGGATCCGCAGGTGCTCCTTCATCTGATCCAGAAGCCTCGGGGGTGGCAGCACCCCTCCCTCGATCCGTGTTTCACCGGTCTGCCTATTCATCTCAAGCATGTGTTCCGCTCCGATCGACCCAGTTCGCCTATTGCGCTAACCTTGGGACCGGACCATCAGCACAATTGACAGGCGACGATTCAATCTATCGTTTTTTTTTCGCCTGTCAACCCCCCGGATCGGTATGCCTATTCCCCCCCAATTACAAACCCGATTTCCCCCAATAGCCCACCCCCTCCCCCCAACTAGCCGAACCCACCCCCCAAAACCACCACCGTCCAATACAAAGTTAGCCCCTACGCGAGCACTATGACCATTCAACTGACGGAAGCAGAAATAGATGCAGCGCTGCTCAAGGTTGAGCCGGGCCTCAAACAATACATGTGGCTTCAGTCTCAAGTATTCGGACGAGGTCAGTTCCATGACGACCCGGAGTTTCGACGGCGATACAATCATTTTTACCGCGTGCGTCGAGCTCCAGCGTGGCAGAACATTTTTTTTGGGCTCATGGCTCGCGCGAAGAAAGAGCAACTGCAGTTTCATGCCGTTTTGGACCTTCTACGTCAATCAACTGGACGCTACGAGTCGTCTTTTGCAAGCAAGCTAATCGCTACCCTCAATCCGACTAAGCCCGTCATTGATTCTGTCGTTCTAAAAAAACTTGGGCTGCACCTTCCTTCGTACAAGACCGCTGATCGGACAGCTGCGATCTCCTCACTGCATCAAATGCTGGAGACGCTTTTTGCAGCCTTCCTTGGCACGGACGGCGGAAAGTATTTGGTGCGTGCATTTGACGGGCTCTATCCGGACTCTGGCATCACCAACGCGAAGAAACTCGATCTTGTGCTGTGGCAAAGTAGGGGCTAACAATTCATTCAAGCCGAAGCCGCTTCGCGGCTCGGCTTAATTCAGGCGTTAGGCGTCCCAGCGAAGTGCAGCGACCATGACAGCTCTCAAGGAAGACCACCCCATCGATGCCTGACCACAACTACTTCTCAACTCTAATCTGTATAGTGGACCCCGTTTTCGAGACAGGTATTTAAGCTGTCTTCTAGAGCAAGGAACGGGAAAACATGAGCGAAACGAAGAAGCGCAAGGTCCACACGGCCGAGTTCAAGGCAAAGGTTGGACTGGAGGCCCTGCGAGGGGTAAAGACGATCAACGAGATCGGGCAGGAATATGGGGTCCACCCAGTGCAGGTTGGGCAGTGGAAGAAGGAGATACTGGAGCAAGCCAAAACGCTCTTTGAAGGAAAACGCGGGCCCAAGCCGATGGCAGAACACCAGTCACCAGAACTTTTATACAGCGAGATCGGAAAGCTCAAGGTGGAACTCGACTGGCTCAAAAAAAAGTCCGGGCTGAGCCTGTCGTGACTCGCCTCGGGTGGGTCGCCAAAAGGGAGGCCATGCCGGTGGTCCAGCAGTGCAGGCTGGCCGGTGTCTCGCGTGCCACCTTCCATGCGCACCAAAGGCCAAAGCGGATCGATGTAAGCGACCTGCTGATCAGCCGCCTACTGGATGAGCAATACACGAGGCGGCCCTTTTACGGGAGCCGCAAGATGGCCGTATTCCTCAAGGTTGAAGGGCACACGGTCAATCGCAAGCGGGTGCAGCGCCTGATGCGTGAGATGGGACTGGCCGGCATGGCGCCAGGGCCCAATACCAGTCGTCCCCACCCCGAGCACAAGATCTATCCCTACCGCCTGCGCGGCGTTCCTGTGGTCCGGCCGAATCAGGTCTGGAGCACGGATATTACTTACATCCGCTTGGCCCATGGCTTTGCCTTCCTGGTCGCGGTCCTCGACTGGTATTCGCGCCGGGTCCTCAGCTGGCGCATAAGCAACAGTATGGAAACGGTCTTCTGCGTGGACTGCCTAGAAGGCGCCTTGCGTGCCCATGGCAAGCCGGAGATGTTCAATAGCGACCAAGGCTCCCAGTTCACCAGCAAGGACTTCACGGGTGCCTTGGAGTGCCAGGGTATCGTCATCAGCATGGATGGGCGGGGCCGGGCCTTCGACAACATCTTCGTCGAACGTCTCTGGCGAAGCGTCAAGTACGAGGACGTGTATTTGAAGGGCTATGCCACCATGG
>JBBQEL010000048.1:0-25181 GCA_038320645.1 Holophagales bacterium
GCCGTGGATCTGCTCGCGGCCGTGCTCGCCCAGAGCAACACAACAACCACTGCCGCCCCCCTTGCATCGGGGTGCATCCTTGGGCCGCGAACCGTTTGGCTCAGCAGGTCTGGCTCAATAACCGCCGCCGCCCGTGCCGCCACCGCCACCGCCGGTCCCGACCGCTGCATCACCCGGGATCTGGCCGCGAATCTCGCCTCCCGGGAAGGCCGCGCTATGCACGTTCACATAGAGGCCGCCGCTCCGGAGCAGGTCGAACTGGGTGGGCGTGAGGAAGGTGCCAGCGGGGACCACCCAGGACCCGTCGGTGTCCAGGTTCAGCGGTATGATCACGGCGCCGGAGACCCCCGCAGCTGCGGCATGGATGTGAGCGCCAGTGCCGACGAGGCCGGAGATGACCGCGCCGCCACGGATGGCCCCGGTCAGGGGATCCAGGGCGAAGGTGCCTTTGCCAGTGGCCGTGGAGGCGTTGGTGGGTACCTCGTTGGTCCCGCTGAGCGTGGTGCTGCGGATCAGGGAACTGGGGAGATTGAACTGTCCTCGGATCTCGCCACCGGCGAAGGCGGCGCTGTGAACGTTGCCGTACAGGCCCCCGGCCAGGAAGGTGGTCACCTGGGCAGCCGTAAGGAGGGAGCCGCCCGGCAGGGTCCAGGTCCCGCCGCCGCCGTCCGTCAGGGGGAGGAGCACGGGGCCGCTGACGCCGACCGCGCCATCATGAACGTGGGAAGCCGTTCCGGTGATCCCCAGGGTGACGAGCCTGCCAGAGGCATCCCCTGTGGCGGGATTCACCGAGAGGACGCCCATGCCCGTGGCGGTACTGCCCGAGGCCGGGACTTCCTGAGCCCCGGTCAACGATGCGAGCTGGGTCACCAGCTTGATCTGGCCGCGAATTTCGCCGGCCGGATTGGCGGCGCTGTGGACATTGAAGTAGTAGTTGCCGCCCTGGAGGCTCGCATACTGGGCACTGGTCAGGACGGTACCAGCGGCGACGGTCCAGACACCCCCAGCGCCACCGGTGAGAGGCACCACCACTGGCCCGGCTACGCCTGAAGCCCCCTCATGGATATGGGCCCCCGTTCCCTGGATGCCGGTGGAAACGACGCTCCCGGTGATGGCCAGCGTGGTGGGGTTCACGGTGACCTGGCCCGTGGCTTGGGCGGTGGAGGCGTTGGCCGGCACCTCGTTGGCGCCACTCAGGGCAGCCGTACGGACAAAGGGTGGGGGCGGGGGTGGAGGAGCGACGGAACTGCTACCCCCTCCACCGCCGCCACAGGCCAGGGAAAGGGAGAGGACTAGACCGCTCGAAAAGGAAATCAGTGCAATACGAGTCGATACCATGGGAACTCCTGGGCGTGGTCTCCAAGACCAAGCCCAAGATGGGACGCGTTGATCGGTCCCAACAGATCCGGTTGGTGAATAGCGACCCCTCCGGGTAGCAGCCATCTCCTCCCTGAACGCGACGGGCCCCAGGAGGAGCAAGAATGGTCGGCGCTGGAACCAGATCCTAGTCCTTCTTCGGATAGAGCCGCTCGAACTCTGGGTCGCCGTGCAGGATCTCCAGGTCGGGGTCGCCGCGGACCCAGTCGGAGTCCCGAAAGCCTGCGCGCCCGGCCTTGGCGATGGCATCGAGGGCCTCGGCCTTCTGGATCCCGAAATCGAGGATCTCGGCGAGTTCCATGGGGGCCAAAGCTGGCACTCACCCGGTGAGCTGGTGGTATTCCTGTCCTTACACACGCCAAGCCATCTCCACGGTCAAGGGAAGGGTTGAGCCGAACCGGCTCGGGCTTCAGACCACCGGGAAGGACTTGGGAAATATTGGTGCCCAACCATGGGCTTCCAGGTCCTCACTCCAGTCATTCCTTATATCCTTCCAATCGGGGGTAATCATGTCTGAGGGTCGCGTCGAGTTCATCCATGTGGCCCTTTCGGCCGGGGCTCCCATGGAAGCGCGGGCCCAGGTGCGCCTGCTCGCTGGGTCCGGCATCGAAGGGGATCGCTATGCGACCCAGACCGGAGCCTTCTCCTCCAAGCCGAAATCCGGCCGTCAGATCACCTTCATCGAGGCGGAGGCCATCGAGGCCCTGTCCCGCGAACTCGGTTTGGCGCTCGGCCCAGGGGAAACGCGGCGCAATGTGGTGACCCGCGGGGTGGCGCTGAATCATCTGGTGGACTGCGAATTCCAGGTGGGCTCGGCGCGCTTCCGCGGCACGGAGCTGTGCGAGCCCTGCAAGTACCTGGTGGGCCTCACCGGAAAGCCGGAGATTCTGCCCGGCCTGATCCACCGTGGCGGCCTGCGTGCGGAAATCCTCGAGGGCGGGGATCTTCGCGTGGGAGACGCGGTCAGGGTCTAACGACCTCCGCCTGAAGCGCGCCCGCATCTCTGGCGATTCCCGAACGGCTTGATTTCTGTTGCAGCATCCGATCCTCACCTCTCCTGGAGTCCCCATGGTCGAGACCGCCATCACCTTCGACGACGTGCTGCTGATCCCGGCCTACAACCATCACGAATCCCGGCGCATCGTGGACATCGGCATGACGGACAAGAGCGGCAAGCTCAAGCTCGGGTTGCCCATCATGACGGCCAACATGGATACCGTGACCGAAGATGCCATGGCGGATTTCGTCGGCGGTCACGGCGGCATCGGCGTCCTCCACCGCTTTGTCTCCGTCGAGGAGAACGTGGCGATGTTCAAGCGCTGCCGGTTCCCCACCTTCGTCTCCGTGGGCACGGCGGAGGCTGAGATGGAGCGGGTCGAGGCCCTCAAGGATGCGGGTGCCCAGTATTTCTGCGTGGATGTGGCCCACGGCCATGCCAAATATGTCGGCAAGATGATCAAGCGCATGCGCCAGATCCTGCCCAATGAATGCATCATGGCGGGCAATGTGGCCACCTACGCCGGTGCGGATTACCTGGCCGGCGTGCGGGCCGACATCGTGAAGGTGGGCATCGGCCCCGGGAGTGTCTGCACCACGCGCATCAAAACCGGCTTCGGCGTGCCCCAGTTGACGGCCATCCAGGAGTGCGCCCGGGTGGATCGCTCCATCGTGGCCGATGGTGGCATCCGCACTCCCGGCGACATCGTGAAGGCCATGGCCTTCGGTGCGGATTTCGTGATGGTTGGCGGCATGCTGGCCGGTACCCGGCCCACGCCTGGGGAGCCGATCCGTGACGCTGCGGGAACACCCACCCACAAGGTCTACCGTGGCATGGCCAGCCAGGAGGTCGCCGAGGATCACTTGGGCGGCCTCACCGGTTGGAAGACCGCCGAAGGCGTGGCTACCAAGGTCGCCTTTCGGGAAGACGAAGAGGCGATCATCGCCGACATCATCGGCGGCCTCCGTTCGGGCCTTACCTACGCGGGCGCCAATACCATCCGCGAACTTCAGCGCAAGCTCAACTACCTGCTGGTGTCGCCCGCCGGGCGCATCGAAAGCCTGCCCCACAAGACGCTGGGATAAGGATTTTCCGCGGGCAGACCAGGAATACCAAGCCGGGCCGGGAACCTCTGGTCACGCCTGGGGCTGGGTTTTGGCGCCCGGTGTCCGGAACCGCACCAGCAGCAGCCCGGCGCCAAGGCAGATCACGAAGGTCGATAGCCACACGGCCTTCGGGCCCACCTTGGCGTAGGCGAGGACGCCGAGCCAGGGCCCCAGGGCCAGGGCCGCGGCGAAACTGAGGGAGAGCAGGCCCATGTACTCGCCGCGGCGGTCGGGCGGCGCCAGGGTGGCCACGGCGTCGCTCATGGCGGGGAAGAGGATCATCTCGCCGAAGGACCAGATCACCGTGGTGAGGATGAGCGTGGTGTGGCCCGTGGCCCAGGCCGTGAGGCCGAAGCCCACCGCGAAACAAAGCGAGCCCACGAAGAGCTGGCGGCCGTGGGGCCAGCGGGCCATGGCCAGATTTAGGGCCACCTCCAGCACCACGATGAGCAGGGTGTTCACGGTGAACAGCAGGCCGTAGAACCGGCTGCCCAGGCCCAGGTCGCGCACCACCCAGAGGGGCAGGGTCCCCTCGACCTGGAAGAACACCATCAGCAGCGGCACGAAGGGCAGCAGGAGGTAGGCCAGATGGCGGTCCCGCCAGGGGCTTTGGCCGGGCGTATGGTCATGGGGCAGGCTGGGGGCCTTGGGTACCTTCAACAGCAGCGTCAGCAGCGCCGCCCCCGCCAGGGTGGTGAGGCCATCGGTCCAGAACACCCAGCTGTAGTTGTGGTGGGCGATGAAGCCCCCCAGGGCCGGGCCCACGGCCATGCCCAGATTCACGGAGAGGCGATGCAGGGCGAACACGGCTTTGCGCTGTTCGGGCGGCGCCAGGCTCGCCAGCAGGGCCATGGCGCTGGGCCAGAAGGCCTGGGTGATGCCCGCCCACAGGAAGATGAGCGTGAACAGCGGGGGTTTGGTGGTGGCGAACGGCAGCACCAGGAGCAGGGCCCCAGAGGCCCAGAGGCTGGCCTTCAGGACATGGACATGACCCAGCCGATCCGCCAGGCGGCCCGAGAAGGGGCCGGCCACCAGCGCGCCGGCGCCATAGACCATCATGCCGAACCCCGCCTCCTCCGGCGTCCAGCGGCGGCCCTCGGTGAGGTAGAGCACCAGGAAGGGCAGGGCCATGGTGCCGAGGCGGTTCACCAGCGTGCTGGCGCAGACCAGCCAGACTTCACGGGGTAGGCCGCGGAGGCCGCGCCAGGGGTTCATCTGCCGGACCCAGCCTTCGGCCGATCGCTGCGGCACCACTCGCTCCAGCTGCCCACATAGAGGGCCGCGCCCGGCAACCCGGCGGCCTCCAGGGCCAGCAGGGTGTGGCAGGCCGTGACGCCGCTGCCGCAGTGGACGGTGAGCTGGCCGGGGGGCGTGCCATCCAACAGGGCCTCGTACTGGGCGCGGAGGGCTTCGGGCGGTTTGAAGCGGCCGTCCGGCGCCAGGTTGTCATTCCAGGGCAGATTCACCGAGCCTGGAATATGTCCGGCTACGGGATCCAAGAGCTCAACCTCACCGCGCCAACGCTCAGCGGAACGCACATCCAGCAGCTTCCGGCCTGGATCGTCCCGCCACCCGGCCACCCCATCGGCATCGGCGACCGGAAGCGCCCAGCAGTCGGCGGGATAGGCTGCCTCCGGGCGCACCCAGGCGGCCTCGGTGGTGAGCCTCAAGCCCGCCTCCAGGGCAGCGGCAAGGCCGCCGTCCAGCACCTGGGCGCGGGCATGGCCCAAGGCCCGCAGCATCCACCAGAGCCGTGCGGCCGCGTTGCCCCCGCCGCTGGCATCGTAGACGACCACCGCGGTCTCCGGCCCGATGGCCCAGGCGCCCACCTGGGCCGCGAAGCGCGTCATCGGGGGGAGCGGGTGACGGCCGCCCCGGGCGGGATTGTGGCCGGGATCGCCTGCGGTGCTGAGATCCCGCTCCAGATTCACCGCCAGGGCCCCGGGTAGATGCCCGGCGGCGTAGTCCAGGGGATTCGGCCGAGCGTCCAGCAGTCGGACAGAGGCCAGGCGGGCGCAAAGGTCGGTGGCAGAGATGAGCGGCATCCTCCCAGTATGAAGCGACCAGCCGGAGGGGTACCCTGAGGATCGACATCGGACGGTGCAGGCGCCGTCCGATGAAGCCTGAAGCGAGGAGACCCCCGTGTCTGAGACCTATGTTCCCGAATCCCGTTGGCGGATGGTGGCGGCGGCGCTGCTGGTGGGCGGCGGCCTGCTGCTGGGCGGGGTCGCCTTGGTGCGGGGCCTCGGCGGCTCAGGGGGCGGGTCCGAGGGCGTCGCGCCCGGTGCCGACGTCAGCCGCGTGGCCTTCCGCGATGCCGACGGGCACCGGCGAACCCTGGCGGAGTTCAAGGGCAAGGTGGTGCTGGTGGATGTGTGGGCGACCTGGTGTCCGCCCTGCCGCCAGTCGCTGCCCGAAGTGGCCGCACTCCAGCGGGCTGGGGGCGAGAGCTACGCCGTGCTGCCGATTTCCGTGGATCGGGCTGGCTGGAGCGATGTGAACCCCTTCCTGGCCCAGAATCCCCAACTTGCCCTGACCGCCTTCCTGCCGGATGGGGCCAAGGCCCTGGCGCCCTTCGGCGAGATCCGCGGCATTCCGACCACGCTCATCATCGATCGCCAGGGCCGCCTGGTGCAGCGGTGGTCGGGTTTCCGGGAGGGCATGGCGAAGCAGGCTCTGGCCGAAGCCCTGAAGGCGAAGTGAGGAGGGCCCGCCGGCCGCAGCAGGCGAATGGCCCAGGCCCAGTTGCCGCCACGGGGTGTTGCGGGATCCCCGGGAGGCCGCCCGCTGGTCGGAGGCGGTGGCCCGTGAGTCAACTTCCTGAGGGGGCCACCCGATGACACTCAAAGGGGGGGCCATGTCGCGATTCGGGTTGAGCCTGGTGATCCTTCTGGCGCTGGGCGGGTGCAAGGAGGATCCCCGCCGCATCGAGAACGAGAATCTCGGCATCGCCGCCACCTTCCCGGGACCGCCGAAGCTGCACCGGCACACGGATCCCGGACCCTTCGGCGAAGTCGAGTGGTTCGATCTGGCCATGAGCCCACCCGGCCGGCTGGACGAAACCTTCAGCGTCTCGGTGGGCAACCTGCCCCCCGGGGACAAGGGCGGCAGCAGCCCCCGGGAGATCCTGACCACCTACCAGAATTTCCTCGGCTACCGGCTCGGCGCCCTGCAGCGCAGGGAACTGCCCGTGGCGAAGGGGCCCGGGTTCCGCTACAAGGTGAAGGGCCCCCACACGAGCTTCATCGAGGGGGTGGTCGTCGTCCGCCGGGGCCGGCTGCACCACGCCCAGGCCATCGCCCGGAGGGAAAACGATCCGCGCACCCTGGCTTTCCTGGACGATTTCGAGGTCAGGACCCGGTAGGCGGCACCCAGGCCGTGGAGGAAGCGACGGCCACCACCAGGGCCGCAGGCGCGCCCGCCGGCAGAATGGGATGGGTGCCTGGCACGCCGTGCCCGATGCCCACGAAGGGCACGCCCGCCGCCTGGGCGGCGGCCAGATCATGGGGTCGATCGCCCAGGTAGAGGTGGGGGCCCGGGCAGTCGCGCAGGGCCCGTTTCAGCAGAGCGGCGCGGTCGTGCCGGGGCAGGGAGCCCAATCTGGGAATCGCGGCATGGATCCCCAAAACCTCAGCCTTGAAGGCCAGCAACTCCGGGGCATTGCCGGAGACGAGCCAGACCCGGCTGGTCGCCGCCAGAAGGTGCATGCCCTCCAGAATGCCCGCGAACGCCACCGCCTCCTGGCCTCCGGGTGCGAAGGCGGTCCGGAAACGGGTGACGCAGGCAGCTTCAAAGGCGGCGTAACCGACCTCGTCCAGCTCCTGGCCGAAGCGCATCCGGTGGAGATCCGCCACGATCTCCCAGTCCGTGGACCCGCTGCAGCGGCCCAGCTCTTCCGCCGTGGGCGTCTCGCCCCACAACGCCCCCAGGGCCTCGCGCAGCAGCACGAAGCCGGAGCTGAAATGCCCCAGGGTGCCGTCGAGATCGAAGCAGATGGGCACGCGGATTCTCCCTCTCTGGCCCAGGATCCCACGGGATGGCATCCTCAATGGGAAGGTGGTTCCCATTGCGTCGCTTCCTCGTCCTGCTCCTTCTGGCCCTTCCGCTCCAGGTGCGTGCCCAGGAGGGCCTGCGCTACCGCGTCCAGGTCTGGATGCGCGGTGAATCCCAACCGCTGGAGGCGCGGTTCCGGCTGGAATCCACCGCCGGAACGCGAAGCCACAACAAGGTGCAGAAGCCCCGCATGGGCGGCTGGCGCCTGGAGGCGGATCGCACCCAGGGCACGCCCTATGCGCAGGCGATGCTGCTCGGCCGCGCCGAACGGCTGCTCTATCTGGCGGGCCCCTCGCCCCAGACGCGGGCCGAACCGATCTCGCTCCGATTCGGCAACCGCAGCCTACCTGTGTGGAGCCTGGAGATGCCGCCGGGGATCCATGCCTCGACGGTGCTGGTGGAAATCGGGCCGAAGCTGCTCGCCCTCTGCGATTTCAGCGCCCGGTTCGAGCAGGGGGACATCGCCCGGGTGGAGCTGCATCTGGAGGGGCTGAACAGCACGACCGGATTAGCGCCCGCCGAGGCCGGCACCAGCCTCCTCAGCACCCTGCAGGCCTGGGCGCGGGAGGCGCAGCCGGATTCAGCGCCGGGAGTGACGGTCCAGTAGCGCTAGAGCACCGTCAGGGTGGTGGTCTTCTTCGTCTGGCTGGAAGCGCCGAACCCGGCGTTGTGCTCCTCGCTGGTGGCCCTGGTGACCACCAGGCGGTTGCCGACACGGGTGAACTGGCGTTCCTGGGTATTGCCACCCTCGAAGCTGATGAACATGCGACTGCCCTTGTAGGCCACGGAGCTGGAGAAGGCCAGGGGCAGGCCGTCGGCGCCCACCCATACCTTGGCGTCGGCCTTCAATTCCTTGAGGTATTTCTTCTGGCTCTCGGGGATCTTGGGCGTGAGCTTCAAGACCAGCAGCTTCGCGGGCCGCCCCTGCCAGGCCTCGGCCCTTTCTTCCTGCACCTGGGCCTGGGCGAGGTCGCGCAGGAGCGCCTCGGCATGATTCAGTGACTCGGCGGTCTCCAGGGGATCCATGTTCCGGAGTGCCGTGCGGGTCGGGGTGGTCTTCTCCGGTTCCCGTTCCTGGGCGGCCATTTCCTTGAAGGCCTGCTGCAGGATCGGCCGGCCCCAGGTCACGCGGAAGCCCTGGGGTCCGTCCTCCAGCTGGGCGGTGACCTTCCCCTGACTCACGGTGGGTTTCTTGTCATCCATGGTCTGGCGCCAGAAGCTGTGCTCCAGGGCGGCCTTCACCGGCTCACTCCCCTGGACCTTCTGCAGGGCGGCCCGCAGATCGTCGAGGCCATGGGCCGGGAGAGGCAAAGCCAGGGAAAGCAGAACGATGAGTGCGCGCACGAGTACTCCACAGATGACCCTGGACACGCTCCTAGGATGCCTGAGCTACGGGATCGGGTTCCCGAAGGTTATTCTGAGCGACTCGGAGGGATCATGCCGTTCAGGGACGAATGCGGAGTGTTCGGGATCTGCCACCAGGCCGAAGCCTCCCGGCAGACCTACCTGGGCCTCTACGCCCTCCAGCACCGGGGCCAGGAGGCGGCCGGCATCTGTTCGGGTGACGAGCGGGGGCTGCATCTCCACAAGGCCCAGGGTCACGTGGCGGATGTGTTCACCGAAGCGGTTCTGGACGGGCTGCCCGGGGATTCGGCCATCGGCCACACGCGCTACTCCACCACCGGCGGCAACGTGGCCTCGGCGGCCCACCCCTTTCTGATTCACGGGCGCTTCGGCCAGGTGGCTCTCTGCCATAACGGCAACCTCACCAATACCGAGGAACTGCGCGCACGGCTGATCTCCGACGGCCATACCTTCACCAGCCCTTCCGATAGCGAAGTGCTATTGGCCCTCATCAACCGGGCCCAGGCGGAGACGCTCGAGGACGCCGTGGTCGCGGCCCTCCGGCAGGCCCAGGGCGCCTACTCGCTGCTGATCCTCACGGAGGACGCCCTTATCGCCGCCCGCGATCCCCGAGGTTTCCGGCCCCTGGCCATGGGTCACATGAACGGTACCACCGCGTTCAGTTCCGAGACCTGCGCCTTCGACCTGGTCGGGGCCACCTATCTCCGGGATGTCGAGCCCGGCGAAATGATCGTGGTTCCCCGGCACGAGGGAGCCACCCGCTCCCGGTTCCCCCTGCCCAAGGTGCAGCCGAAGCCCTGCGTCTTCGAGCACATCTACTTCGCCCGGCCGGATTCCCTGGTCTACGGCCAGAGCGTGATGGTGGCCCGGCGCGAGATGGGGCGGCGCCTGGCCCTCCGCCATCCTGTGGAAGCGGATCTCATCGTACCCGTGCCCGATAGTGGCGTGAGCGCGGCGCTGGGCTATTCCGAGCAGTCCGGCATCCCCTTCGATTTCGGCATCATCCGCAACCACTACGTGGGCCGCACCTTCATCGAGCCCAAGCAGAACATCCGCAGCTTCGGCGTCAAGGTGAAGCTGAATCCCGTGCGCCACCTGCTGGCGGGCAAACGCGTGGTGCTGGTGGACGACAGCATCGTGCGCGGCACCACGAGCAAGAAGATCGTGCAGATGGTTCGCGAGGCTGGAGCCAAGGAAGTGCATATGCGCATCGCCTGCCCGCCGACGACGCATTCCTGCTTCTACGGCATCGACACACCCAAGCGCCAGCACCTCATCGCCTCGTACATGCCCCTCCCGGAGATCACCGCCTTCGTGGAAGCCGACACCCTGGGCTACCTCGATCTGCAGGATCTCGAGGGCTGCATGGGCGATACCACTGGCCAGGGCTTCTGCTACGCCTGCTTCACCGGGGACTATCCCGTGGCGCCGCCCGAGGCCTAGCGCTACTGTGTTAAAAATATTCGCATATTCTCTTTCCCAACCTAACCTGGGGTTGGGGGTGGGGCATGGATCTGGATTCAGCGTGTGAGACTCGCTTCGAGGCGTACATCGACCTGCTGGCCAAGGCGGTGGGACATGCGGATCGGCGAGAGCCGATGCGGGCTTACTGCCAGGGCTTGGTATTGCCAGGTGACCGCAAGAGCGTCGAGCCGATGGCGGCTCGGGTAGACCCTTGCCATTTGAGTTCCCGCCATCAGTCTATGCACCACTTCGTCGCGGATTCGGGCTGGAGTGACGAAGGGGTGCTCGGTGTGGCGCGGATGTGGGCTTTGGAGGCGATGGAGACTCAGGGGCCGCTGGAAGCTTGGATCCTCGATGACACAGGTTTCCCGAAGAAGGGTTCTCATTCGGTGGGAGTCGCGCACCAATACTGCGGCGTGCTCGGCAAGACCGGCAATTGTCAGTGCGCGGTTTCTTTGACCCTGGCCAATCGGGTGGCCAGCATTCCGGCGGCTTTCCGGCTCTACCTTCCTGAGTCCTGGGCCTCCAACTCGATGCGGCGGGAGAAGGTTGGCGTGCCCAAGGCGATTGTGTTCCAGACCAAGTGGAAGATCGCGTTGGGACTGATTGACCATCTCACCGAAGAGGGCGTGCCGATTGCACCGATCCTGGCCGATGCTGCCTATGGCGATGCCACGGCCTTCCGAGAGGGAATCAGCCAGCGGCACCTGACCTACACGGTGGGCGTGGGGCCGACCCTCACGGTGTGGACCCAGGAGAGGATGCCACTTTCGCCCCGGCCAAAAGCCCCTGGCCGGGGGCGGCCCGGTAAACGGTTGAGGCGGGACGAGGAACACAAACCAAGCAGCGTCCGAAACCTTGCGAAGGGGTTGCCGGAAAAGGCCTGGCAGGAGATCGATTGGGCCGATGGCACCAAGGGAAGGTTGCGATCCCGTTTCGCGCTTCTCCGTGTGAGGCCTGCCCATCGGGATCATCTACGCACGGAGCCCAGGCCAGAGGAGTGGCTGCTGATCGAATGGCCGGAAGGAACAGAAGAACCTGATCACTACTGGCTCTCGAATGAGAAGCCCAGCATCTCCATGAGGGATCTCGTCGCCCAGGCCAAGCTCCGCTGGCGGATCGAACGGGACTACCAGGAACTCAAGGATGAGATCGGCCTGGACCATTACGAAGGACGCGGATGGCGAGGATTCCACCATCACGCGAGCTTATGTATTGCCACCTACGCCTTCGTGGTGGCCGAGCGCGCTCGGCTTTCCCCCCCAAAGCCTAGCTCCTTCTTTAAACTCCCGGAACCTGCCGTATCCCCTCGTCCCCGAGGGCGGCCTGCTCCCCCTGCGGGTTGAACGGCACCAGGCAACCTCAATCACGACACAAAGGATCCGCCTCCAGCGGCAGATCCTCAAGGCGCTCCATCGGTGCCCATTCTGCCGCCAAGACTTCCCGAAGCCGGAGACAGATGACCTGATTTTATGGAACATTGATTTGAAACACAGTAGTGCTAGTCAAGGCAGCACACTGCAGCGGGTGGTTTCGAGGGTGCGGAAGGCTTTGCCCATGGCTGAGCCCTGGACACTTGACCGCTCCTCGGCCACAAGCAGGCGATCCTGAGTGCGCAGGAACCGCCGATGGATGTCGACCTGGGTCCGGACACTGGCCACCAGGAACATCCGGATCTGGAGTTCAACGCGCTCGGTCATGGCATAGGGCAGGCCGTCTGGCCCCAGCCACAAAGTGGCCTCGCGCAGCGCCCGCTTCAGGTGCGACCGGGCCTCCTGGTTGAGGTTGAGCTCCAGAGAGACCTTCAGCCGGCGGGCTGGGCGGCCCTCCCAGGTTTCAGCTTTCTCCTCCAGCACCCGGGCTTTGGCGAGATCCAGCAGGAGGCCCGCCGAGGGGCGAAGCGCGGCCTGAATGGATCCGCCATCCTCGACCGGAGCTGCCTTCTGCGTCGCCGGGGCGGAGGGCTGGCGACTGTCGGCCAAGATCCGCATGCCCCCCGGGCCCTCTTCCACCTGGCGGCTGCGGCGCTCGATCTGTTCCTTGCCGCCTTCGGTTTCCCGGCTCTCCTCCTCGATCTGGACCCGTACCTTGGCGGTTTGGGGCAACCCGCTGAGGGCGGTCTTCAGGTCGGTCAGTCCATCCGCCTGCAACAGCCCGCTCACGAGGGCCAGGGTGGCGAGGAGGGCGGGGTGAAGCATGGAAACTCCGGAATAGGGAGCCTACGAGCCAGGGACGAGTCGTGGTTAGCTATAGCCATGACCGGCACTGGCCCCTCAGGTTCGCCCCAGGCCCGCTTCGAGGACGGCCTCCGCTTTCTTGCCGCGGCCCTGGCCCTGGAGGTGGACCACCGCCACAGTGCCGCCATCGTGTCGGCCGCCTGCGATGCCATCCAGTGCTTCATGGTGACCTTCGACGCGGCGGCCCAGCGGCACCTGAAGGATCCCCAGGGGGATGTGACCCGGCTGCGCGGCCAACTCGAGGCCCTGCTTACGCCCCGCCAGACCCCCGAGGATGCCGCCCGCCATGCCCTGGCCGCGGCCCGCCTGGCCCGGGATGAGGCGGCCCGGCTGCTGCCCCGGCTGCTGGCTTAGTAGCTGGCCCGCGCCAGCGGCACGTTGCGGGGCACGGGGTTGCCGCCGAATCGGTCCACCGGGAGGGTGGCCGAAGCCAGATCAGGGGCCGGACCCGAGTAGCCGTGGGTCCGCCAGAACCGGCGCAGATCCGCCTGGAACCAGACCAGGAATTCCTGGAAGGTCACCTGCCGCAGTTCCTCCCGGGTGAGTTCTCCGACCACCTCGACCACGGCCGAGGCCGATTCCAGGGGCGCCCGCAAGGTCTTCCACGGCCGAGAGCCGCCCTCGGGATCCGCGAGGATCCGCGATAGGAAGGCCTGGTCCCGCCCCGGTTGCGGCGTCTCCCCGGCCCACAAGCCAGTCACGAGGCAGAAGCAGATCAAAGGGCGCATGGTGTTGAAATGATCCCATGCCGGCCGAGGTTCCCGCGCTTCGCTGGGGGGCGTGGGTCGTAGGCTGTAGGCTGTAGGTTCGATCAGAAGCGGCCCTGCGGACCGCGCCATTTCTGCCCCAGGACCTGCCACCTCCCTGGATGCTGCCCCTCACAGCCCACAGCCCACAGCCCACAGCCCATGCCCATCGCCATCCTCGGACCCACGGCCTCCGGCAAATCCGCCGTGGCGGTGGCCGTGGCCCGACGGATCGGGGGCACCGTGGTCAACGGGGATCCCTTCCAGGCCCTTCAGGGACTGGCCATAGGCACGGGGCAGCCCGACAAGGTGGAACAAGAGGACGTTCCCCATGTGGGGTACGGAATCCTGCCGCTGTCCTCACGGCCCAACCCGACTACCTTTGGTGCGCTGGTTCGGGATTGGCTCTCGGCCAGCCGCGAGCCGGTAATGGTAACGGGATCGGGCCTCTACCTGCGGGGTATCTGGGATCAGCTCAGCGCTTTGCCGGAGGTGGAGCCGGCCCTGGTGGACCGGGTGCGGCGCTGGGGGGCGGCGCTGGGCACACCGAATCTGCACCGCTACCTGGCGGCGGTGGATCCCGCCCGGGCCGGGCAACTCCATCCCAACGACAGCGCCCGGGTCCAGCGGGCCCTGGCCCTGCATCTGGCCACGGGCCGCGCGCCTTCGGGCCTGCTGCCCGGGCTGCAGGCGGAAATCCCGACCGGCTGGCGCGTCCTGGTGGTCACGCCCGGTCGGGAGCAGCGGCGGGAGCGCGTGGTGGCCCGGGTGGCCGCGCAGGTGCGCGCCGGGTGGCGGGAGGAAGTGGCGACACTGGCGGCAGAGGGCCATGCGGACGACCTGGTGGCCCTGCGGCCCTTGGGCTACGCCGCCTGGCTGGGCGGGGGCGACCCGAAACGGGCCCAGGCCACGGTGGTGCAGGACACCCAGGCCTACGCCAAGCGCCAGGCCACCTGGTTCCGCAATCAACTGCCGGGTGTGCCTGTCTGGGATCCTGATACCGAGCCACTGGAGGCCGCCTTCGCCCGGCTGGGGCTGCCATGATGCCGCAGACCTGGTACGCAGGCCGCACCTCGCTGGAACTGCTGCGCGGCCCGGACTGGGCCTGGATCGGTCTGCGTTCCGGCGACGGCCTGAACCGCCTCCACAGCAATCTGTTGCTGGCCCTGGATCGCCTGTTCATCGAACTGCGCTGGACGGGCATCCGCCGCGTGGCCCTCAGCGGCGCGCCCTGGATGACGGCCCAGGGCCATCACTTCTCCGCAGGGGCGGATCTGCATGAGGTGGCCTCCTTGGATCCCAGCTCGGCGGAGCCCTTCTCCCGGCGCGGCCAGCGCGTGATGGGCCACCTGCTCTGGCCGGGTTGGCGCAGCCTCACCGCGATCTCCGGCGTGGCCATGGGGGGCGGCTGCGACCTGGCCTTGCACGGCCAGGAACGCTGGGCGGTGGCGGCGGATCCCGCCACCGGCAAAGGCGGCTTACGGCTGGGCCACCCCGCCGCGAAACACGGCATCCTCACAGGCTTCGGCGGCACCGTGCGGCTGCCGGAGATCCTGGGGCGCGAAGGGGCGGATCGACTCTTCCGGGGGTTCGAGACCTGGGACGAGGGCGCCGCCCTGGCCGCTGGAGCCGTCCACCGGGTGGTGGAACCGGCCTTGGTCGGCGATGAAACCCTGGCTTGGCTGGGCTCTACCGCGTCGCCGCGATGATCGCCGGAATGGCCAGTGCGGCCGCAAGACCGCAGCAGCAAAGCAGGAAGAGGGGCGTCAGGACGGCGCAGATGCCGCGCCAGGTATCGGTCTTGTGCATCCGCGCGAGGCCCATGCCGATGACCACCATCCCGGCCAGTTGGATCAGGATGCCGAGGTAGGGGATGAGCCCGGCGATCTGGAGGAAGGCATGGGCGTAGCCGTAGGCGCGGATGCTCTGCTGGGTGCCCATGCCGGGTTTGAGTCCGCCCCACATCCAGAGGAAGAAGTGGTTGAAGGCGCCGCCGATGACCATGCCGAGAAAGGTGAACAGGGGCATGAGCAGGAGGATCACCCCGAAGATCACCGGCAGGATGGCGGCGATGGCCTTGCCGTCCCCTTTCCCGGATTGTTCCAGGGCCGCCAGCATGATGCCCGTGCCCACGAAGAAGAAGACCAGGGCCACGATGAGGAAGACGGGGATCGACAGCAGCAGCAGGAAGCGCCAGGGCGCTCCCAGACCCTCGGTGACCGGCACGCGGTCGAAGAGTTCCAGGGGGTTGCTGAAGACCATCCGGAACATGCCGCCGACGCGGGGCCAGAATGCCGGGAAGGCCTCGAGATCCTCGAAGGGAACGGGCCGCAGAGTCGGAGCTTCGAACGACGGCGGGGCGAAGGCCGTGGGTGGGGGCAGGAAGCGCGGCTCAGCCACGGGGGGGACCGCGGAAAGGCTTTCGTTCGGGCCGGTGATCTCGCTCATCCTTTGCTCCATCTGGCGAGCCTACGCTATCACGCTCCGCGGAAATCCTTGGGCCGCAGCCCCAGTTTTTCGAGGCGGGAGAGCAGGGTGGAAGCGGCGAGGTCCGCCAGGGCCGCGGCGCCTTCGGCGCCCGCGATCTTGCCGCGGGTGTGCCGCAGGAGGCGCTCCAGGTAGCTGCGTTCCTGGGCCTCCCAGGTGAGGGGCCGTCCGGCCTTTTCTCCCCGGTGGGGCAGGGCGCCCGGCGGCAGCCGCAGCTCCCGGCCGGCCGAGAGGATGGCGGCCCGCTCCAGGACATTGTGGAGTTCGCGCACATTGCCCGGCCAGGTGTAGCCTTCGAGTTGCTCGCGTACCGCTTCCGGCAGGTGGATGGGCGGTCGGCGGTTCTCCCGGGCGAAGCGGTCGAGGAAGGCCTCCGCCAAGGCCAGGATATCCTCGGGCCGCTCGCGCAGCGGCGGCAGATGGATGGGGAAGACGCTGAGGCGGTAGAAGAGATCCTGGCGGAACCGTCCCGCCGCGACGGCCTGGCCCAGGTCCGCGTGGGTGGCGGCAACGAGGCGTACATCCACCTTGCGGGGCTTTTCGCTGCCGAGGGGGTCGATTTCCTTTTCCTGGATGGCCCGCAGGATCTTGGGCTGGAGTTCCAGGGGCAGATCACCGATCTCGTCGAGGAAGAGCGTGCCGCCATCCGCCAGTTCAAACCGCCCCTTCCGGGCCGAGGCCGCGCCGCTGAAGGCGCCCTTCACATGGCCGAAGAGTTCGGATTCAATGAGCGTCGCAGGCAGGGCGCTGCAGTTCACCTTGATGAAGGGTTTCTCGCGGCGGGGCGAGAGGTGATGGAGCGTCTGGGCCACCTTCTCCTTGCCGGTGCCGGTCTCCCCGGTGATGAGCACTGTGGCGGCGGTGGCGGCCACCTGCCGCAGCTGCTCGAGGATGCCGCGCATGGCGGCACTTTCGGCACGGAGGGGTTCCTGCAGCACGGCGCTGCGCTGCGCTTCGCGGAAATAGCTGACCTCCTCCGCCAGGTTCCGTTCCCGCTCGGCGAGCCGGGCCAGATGCTCGGCCTGCTTCAGTCCCAGGGCCAGCAGTGAGGCGAAGACGCCCACATGATGCAGCACGCTGTCCGGGTACTGGCGGCAGACCATGGCATCGAGGGTCATGAGGCCGAAGGTTTCGCCCCGGCTGCGCAGCGGGGCCACGAGACAGCTGTGGCCGTGGGGCATTTCGAGCAGGCCGTGGAAGGTGTCCTCGCCCGGATCGTCCTCCTCGAAGGTGGCGGGCCGCGAGCGGGCCTTGAGGGCGTTCTGGAGGCGCAGGTTGCCCCGGACGGGGATGAGGGAATGCGCCAATTGCGGCGTGGCCAGGGGGCCCAGGGCGTAGGCCACCCGCAGGCCATCGCCTTCCCGCAGCAGCACCGTGGCCAGATCAAAGGGCACGAGCTGGCCCAGGCGCTCGAAGGCGTGCGCCACCATTCGCTCGGGTGCTTCGCCCAGGGTGAGCAGGGCGCCGGCTTCCTCCACCAGGCGGGCCCCGGTCAGCGCGGCTTCGAGATCCGGAATGGGCATGGGCACCTCCGGCCTGATTCTCGACATTTCGAGATCCAGGTCAAGTCCCGCTCAAGGTTCCGTGAGGTCTTGTGAGCTTTCCAGCTTCCTCCGAAAGGTATACTTGCGTGACGCCACTTGAAGGATCAGCTTGTCCGCCGACGCCACCCACTTCGGTTCCTACCGCCTGCTCTCCCGGCTTGGGGAGGGCGCCATGGGCGAGGTCTGGCGAGCGCTCGATCTGCGGCTTGAGCGCGAGGTCGCCCTCAAGATCCTGAAGGATGCGGATGACCTGCGCCGCAAGGCGCTCATCGGCGAGGCCAAGCTGGCCTGCCAGCTGAACCATCCGAACATCGCCCACATCTACGATGCGGGCGATGTCGAAGGCATCCCCTACATCGCGATGGAACTGGTGGAAGGGCGCACGCTGCGGGTCCTGGTGGGGCAGCCCCTGGAGGCCGAGGCCCTTCTGGATCTGGCCCGGCAGGCCGCTTCCGCGCTGTCGCACGCGCACCAGAAGGGCATCGTCCATCGCGACATCAAGCCCGAGAACCTGCTGCTCACGGATGAAGGCCAGCTGAAGATCCTCGATTTCGGCATCGCCCGCCGCGGCGGCGACGAACTGGCGCTCGGTC
Organism: Holophagales bacterium; assembly: GCA_038320645.1. GTDB lineage: Bacteria > Acidobacteriota > Holophagae > Holophagales > Holophagaceae > Geothrix. Next base: position 17,970 of record JBBQEL010000048.1, read on the forward strand.
CGACCTCCCATCACATGACGCTGGTGGAGCGGACGGCGCCTGGCTACAGCCAGGGCACGCCCGCCTACATGAGCCCCGAGCAGGCCAACGGCCAGGCCCTCACCGGCCAGTCGGACCAGTTCAGCCTCGGGGTCGTGCTCTATGAACTGGCGACGAGCGTCCATCCCTTCCTGCGCGGGAGTCTGGTGGACACGCTCTATGCGGTGACCCGGGACGATCCGCGGCCCCTGGCCGAGGCTCGCCCCGATCTGCCCCGCACCCTTCAGGATGCGATCCACCGTCTGATGGCGAAGACCCCGAAGGCGCGCTTCCCCAATCTCCAGGCGCTCGCGGTCGGTCTGTCCGAAAACGTCACCACGGCCGCCGTGCCCCATCTGAACCACCCGCTGGCCCTGCTCCGCAAGCCCCGCCGGCGCTGGCTGCTGGCTTCCGCCGGGGTGCTGCTCGTCCTGGCAACGGCGCTCGGTGCCTGGCTGGTGCTGCGGCGCACGGACGCCACGGGACTGGGCGAGGCACGCCGGGCGTCGCGGGAGGACTTCACGAAGGGCCGCCGGGTGGTGGCCATCCTGCCCCTGGAGCAGCTGCAGCCGAACGCGGAATACGCCTGGCTGAGCAACAGCTTCGCCGATGCCATGGCCTTCGGGCTGGTGCGGCGCGAGGATCTCGCTGTGGTGGACCGCCTGCGGGTGGTGGAGGCCATGCATCAGCTTGGCGATACGCCGGGTCAGGCCCCGAAGGCCGTCGGCGAACTGGGCCGCCAGCTCAAGGCCGAGTTGCTGGTGCTGGGCAGTTTCCAGGTGGTGGGCGGGCAGTTGCGGATGGGAGTCCGGGTGCTGGACGCGCTGCGGGGGGCGACCCTCCATCAGTTCCAGCTGGATCGCCCCGTGGCGGATCTGCTGAAACTCGAGGATGAGCTGCAGCAGCGCTTGCCCCAGGAGATGGGGCTTGGCAGCGATCCCGGCGCCCTGCGCTCCCAGGCCAAGCTGCCGAGGACGCGCGAACTCTACACCAAGGCGCTCCAGGTCATCACTGAAGGCAATCAGGATTCCGTGCGGCTGGCCAGTTCCCTGCTCGCCTCGGCCATCGAAGGGGAGCCCGACTATGCGCCGGCTCGCGCGGAATTCGCGTGGACCCTCGCGGAACTGGGCGCCACCACAGCCCTGAGTCAGGGCCGGTACGATGAGGCCCAGACCCTGCTCCGCCAGGGGAAGGCCGCAGCGGAGAAGGCAATCGCACTTGATCCCAGCGCCTCCCAGGCCTACCGGGCCCTGGCTTCCATCTTCCTCAGGATGGGTGATCTGGAGGGTGCCAGCCGCTCGGCGCTCCAGGCCGTGCGCCTGGATCCCGCGGATCACAAGGCCTACGATGTGCTGGCCGATGTGTTTGCGGGGCTGGAGGGCGAGGACAACCATCTGGCCGCCCGCCGCTACTTCGAGAAGTCGCTCAGCCTGTTTCCGGAAGGCTGGCAGGCCCATCACCGCCTGGGGGTGCTCCTCCAGAACGAGGGGGAACTCCCCGCCGCCCTGCAGCACGCGGACCGCGCAGTGGCGCTGCGCCCGGCGGCGGAATTCGCGTATGTCACCGCCGCCGATGCCCTGCTCTGGATGGGGCGCAACCAGGAGGCGGAAACGCGCTTGCGGGCGGGGCTGCGGGAGATCCCCGGTTCCAACGTGCTGCGCAGCCTCATGGCCTACACCGCCTGGGAGCGGAACGACCGCACTGTGGCGGAAACCTATCTCCGGGAACTCGACGGCGTGTGGCCCCCGGACCACTCGAATACGGTGCTGCTGGGGGGCGTGAAGCAGGCCGTGGGAGGGGATGGGCCCGGAGCCCGGGCCCGGTTCGAGGCCTACCGGCAGAAGATCGCGGCCATGGATCTGGCCACCAAGAAACACAACGAGCGCCGGGTGCTGTCGGTGAATCTCTATTTCATGGCGCGGGCGATGGCCCGCCTCGGGGACCGGTCCGCCGCCCAGGCCATGGTGGAACTGGCTGATCGCCTGCACGCCGGCAAGCTGCGTGTGGCCAGGCAGGATCCGGCCTTCCGCTGAGCCTCAGAGCCCGGCGCGGGCCTCGGCCACCAGGGCCTCGATGCGCCGGCGGACGTCTGTGGACAGGGCCTCCCGGTCAGGGTGATCGCCTGGATACACGGGGTCGCCCAGGAGCATGGTGATGCGGCCGGGCCGGAGCCTCATGCTGCCGGAGGGCAGCACCTGGAAACCGCCCACGGTGGCCATGGGGATGATGGGCACGCCTGCATCCATGGCCAGGGCAAAGCCGCCCTTTTTGAAGCGCAGCATCTCGCCGGTGGGGCTGCGAGTGCCTTCTGGGAAGATGACCACATTCTTGCCGCCGCGGATCTGCTGGGCGGCGTCCTTGATGCTCTGGATGGCGCGCTCCCGGTCGCCCCGGTCGATGAAGATCACCCCCGCGGCCCAACCGGCCCAGCCGATGAAGGGCACGAATTTCAATTCCATCTTGCCGATGTAGACCGCCGGGACCGGCAGGGCCGCCACCAGGTAGGGTGGGTCCAACTGGCTTTCATGATTGGACATGAAGATCACGGACTGGCGGCCTTCGCGGATGTCCGCCGGCATCCGCTCCCAACCCCGCAGACTGAAGGGGACGCGACAGAACCAGGCCACGCAGTGGGCGAACATGGGGGCGACGGCGAAGAAGGCCCGGGGGCGGCCAAGGAAGGGCACGGCCACCAGGACCGCCAGGACGGTAACGGGTACCATCGCCAGAGCCCAGGCCCCCATCAAAATCGTGCCGAACCCCGTCTCGCGCCAGTTGGCCACGCCGCCCTCCCGCAACTAAGCTAGCAGCAGCAGAAGTAATGGAGGTCTTCCGTGAGCATCACCGAGCAGATCCTGGCCGATCACGAAGCACGCAAAGACCGGGACGGCGTCACCTGGTTTGCGGCGGCAGATATGGCCCGTCTGGGCATCCCTGACGGTTTGTTTACCATCATGCAGACGGTCCAGCACACGCTGGTCCTGAGACAGGCTCACCAGGTGGTGGAGAGCCATGGTTGCACCGACCGCTGGAGCCTGGAAGACGCGCCCTGATCAATCCACCGTGATCGATTTGGAAACATTCTTCGGGGCGTCCGGGTGGACGCCGTGGTCCGTGACGGCGAGGCGGTCGAGGTAGTCCATCTTCAGCACGGACATCCGGAAGGCGAGTCGCTGCAGGGCCACGGTGGCGGCGAAGACGAACAGGTTGGAATCCCCGCTGGCCGGCACCTCGATGACCTTCGACCAGTAGCGGTCGTCACCCGTGGGCCTGCCGGCGGCCGCCAGGGCCAGGTCGGGCTGCTTCTCGGCCAGGAGCAGGATGTCGGCGCCGCGGATCTTGTGGGTATGGATCTGGCTGATGGTGATGCGGATGTCCCGCTCCTCGCTGGGGCAGACGAACAGCAGGGGGTAGTTGGAGAAGCGCGTCTCCACCAGCTCAGGCCAGGCCTGGAGGGATTCGATCCCGCCGGTGAAGGGGCGGCCGTCCCGGTGCTGTTCGTAGACTTCCAGCAGGCCCGCCAGATCCTGGATGGAGAACAGGGTATTCTTGCCGAGGATCGTGTTGGGGCCGTGCTTGAACTCGGCCGCGTCGTAGCCCTCAGCGTGGTTGAGCACCACCTCGCGGATCTTCAGCGCGCCTTCCCGGGCCAGCCCGATGAGGCCGGTCCCCAGGATGTGCAGCGAGGGTTCGAGGTAGAGGCGCTGCGCGGCGTCTTCGATGTCCCCTTCGCACTGGCGGAGGGTCTCGACGATGAGCGCCTTTGCCCGCTCCAGGTTTCCGGCGATCTTCCGCTCCGTGAGCGAGAACGAGGCGGCGAGTACATAGAGGATGGCCACCTGGTTGAGGAAGCTCTTGGTGGCGGCCACGGCGATTTCCGGGCCGCAGAGGATCGGCAGGTAGAACTCGGACAGCTCCTGCGGGATGCGGCTGTTCTCGTTGTTCACCAGTGAGATCCGCCGCAGGCCGGGCGCCCGTGATCGCACGTCCTGGAAGATGTCGACCAGATCCTTGGTTTCGCCGGATTGAGTGATGCCGATGAGCAGGTCCTGGGCCTGGAGCGTGTTCAGGTACATCGATCGGAACATCCCGGGATTGCAGGGGAACACGGCCACGCCGGCGAGGTTATTGAAGAAGGTGGCAGCCACCAGGGCGGCATGGTACGAGGTGCCGGAGGCCACCAGGAAGACGCGGCCACCGTCCTTCTGGCTGTCGCGGATCGCCTGGACGAGGTCCAGGAGGTGGCGGGTCACCCGGCGGCGCTTCTTCCAGATGAACAGCAGGTCGAAGAGGGCGAGCGCCTCCCCGGCCGAGGGCTCGAGGCGGCCCAGATCGGTAAGCAGTTGCCGCTCGTCGGAGAGGGGAAGTCCCTGCTGTGCCCGCAGGACATCGGCGTGGGGCTTCACTCGGGTCGCCAGTTCCAGGTAGACCGCGTCCACCAGGAGCGCCTGGACCGCCGCAGTCAGGGCCGTGGCCCCGGGCGCTTCGTAGAGGGCCAGCACCTTGTCGAGGAGGGCCTTGCAGAGATCTTTGCGATCCTCGAAGGCGGTGAACAGGCCTTCGGTCTCGGGGGTGCGGAAGTAGTAGCGGAGGATCTCGTCCAGGTTGGCTGGCGCCGAGGCGATCTCCTGCTCCATGAAATACCGGAAAGGCGCCCGCAGGCCGGTGTCCCTGACATTCAGCTTGGACCGCTTGGGCCGCGGCACGGAAAAGGCAAGCTCCTCTCCCAGGGTGAAGACCAGATACTCCCGTTCCGTGAACCAGATGCCTTCGCCCTCGGCGAGCGGAATGAGCATGCGCGTCTTGGAGAGCACTGAGGTCAGGTCGCTCGAGATCACCACGAAGTCGCCATGCGCATCGCTGCCGATGCCCGCGTACAGGGAGGATCCGGATTTCACCGCCACCACGCCGGGCACGCGGGGATCCGCGAAGGCCGCCGCGTACGAGCCTTCCGCCGCGGCGTCTGCCTTGCGGGCGGCGTCCAGCAGCAGGAAGGCGCCGTCCGGGATCGCGGCCTGCAAGCCCGCAGCTGCGTAGGCGCCCTGGCAGGCCGCGAGGGCCCGGCCGGGCTGGGCGCGGTTGGCCGCGTAGGCGTCTTCGGTCAGGTGCGTGATCATCTCGCCATCGTTGTCGGAGATCACCGCATGGCCCTGGCGGGTGAGCGCCGGCTTGAGCGCGTCCGTATTGGAGATGTTGCCGTTGTGCGCACCCACCAGTTCCACCTTGCAGCGCACGAGATGGGGTTGGCTGTTGATGTCCGTGACGGCGCCATAGGTGGCCCAGCGCACCTGGCCGATGAAGCGCTGGCCCGCCAGCCGGTCGATGCCCAGCGCGGGCACCACGCGGCTGGGGGCGCCGGTTTTCTTCAGCAGTCGGATGGCGCCATCGTCGCCGATGAAGGCGGCCCCGGTGGAATCGTAGCCACGGTATTCGAGCCGCTTGAGGAGCTCACCGGCCTCATGCCCCAGGGCGGCGATCTCTGATCCATAGCAAAGCGACACGATTCCGCACACGGTGAGACTCCTCTGATCCAGCGTGGACACCTATGTGCACAGGCGGGAGAACCCTTATCTTAAGGCTGTTTTTTGTTTCTGGAAATGCATGAAAAGAGAGTTGTTGGCCTGCCACAGATAGAACCAGGAAGGGCCACGGGATCGTGGCTCGGCGCCAGATTTATAGCCTCAAAGGGGAAAAGAATTTGCCACCGATGAACACCGATGAACACCGATAAAAATGATCTTGATCGGTGTGCATCGGTGTTCATCGGTGGTTGAAAATTCCTTCAGTTTTGCTTTCGGGTATCTGTGTCAATTCAATCTCATGGCACGGGATCGGTGCCGCCCTGGGTCAGAGGCGAGCAGCGGATGAGGCGCCAAGTGGTCAGCAGGCCGCCCCGCAGGGTGCCGTACCGCTGGAGGCAGCCCAGGCCGTAGTGGCTGCAGGTGGGGGTGTACTTGCACTGGGTGGGCAGGTGGCTGGAGAGGGTCGCCTGGTAGACGCGGATGGCGCCCCGGCAGACCCAGGCCGTGGGCTGGAAACGCACCGGCAGGAGGGCCTCCCCGACCAGGAGCAGCGCCACGGCAGCGATGGGGTGGGCCAGCAGCCAGTCGGCCATCCTAGGCCTTGGCCGCATCGGCCTCGGCCTTCACCTTTCGCGCTTCTTCCAGGAAGGCGGGGACCAGGTCCTCCTCCTTCACCTTCCGGATGAGCTCACCCTTGCGGTAGATGAGGCCCTCGCCCGCGCCGCCGGCCACGCCGAGGTCCGCGTCCTTGGCCTCGCCGGGGCCGTTCACCACGCAGCCCATGACGGCGTAGGTGATGTTCTCGTGGTTGATCAACTTGAGACCTTCCTCGATCTCGTTGGCCACGCGGTTGAGATCGATCTGCACGCGGCCGCAACTGGGGCAGCTCACCATGCGGAACCCGCCGGAGCGCAGCGCCAGGGAGCGCAGCATCTCGTGGCCCACTCGGCACTCGTCCTCGCCTTCGCCCGTGAGGGAGACGCGGATGGTATCGCCCAGGCCCTCGGCCAACAGGATGCCCATGCCGACACTCGAGCGGATGGTGCCGCCGAAGGGCGTACCGGCCTCGGTGATGCCGAGGTGGAAGGGGTAGTCCACCTGCTTGGCCAGCAGGCGGTAGGCCTGCACGGTGCGGATCACGTCGCTGGCCTTCAGGCTGATCTTGATGTCGCGGAAACCCTCGCGCTCCAGCACGTCGATGTGGCGCAGGGCGCTTTCCACCATGGCCTCGGGCGTGGCGGTGCCGAACCGGTCCAGCAGATCCTTTTCGAGGCTGCCGCCGTTTACGCCGATGCGGATGGGGATGCCCTTCGAGCCGGCCTTGTCCACCACGGCCTTCACCCGATCCTGCCCCCCGATGTTGCCGGGATTGATGCGCAGGCAGGCGGCGCCTCCGTCCGCGGCCACCAGGGCCAGGCGGTAGTCGAAGTGGATATCGGCCACCACGGGAATGGGGCTGCGATCGCAGATTTCATGGAAGACCTCGCCAGCCTTCTTGGTGGGCACGCTCACCCGGACGATTTCACAGCCGGCATTGGCATAGCCGTAGATCTGATTGACCGTGGCTTCCACATCGCGGGTGTCCGTCTTGGTCATGCTCTGGACGGAGATGGGCGCGTCCCCGCCCACCGGCACCTTACCCACCAGGATCTGGCGGGTGGGGCGGCGGGGT
>JBBQEL010000049.1:0-24532 GCA_038320645.1 Holophagales bacterium
GCGTTGCGGCCGGTCTTGCGGACCTCGTCGATGAGGAAGCGGATGACCATACCCTCCTGGCTGATGAGGAGGCACCCTTCCCCTGGCTTGACGAGTTTGAAGCCCACCACACGGCCATTGCGGACCCCGGCGCGGATGTTGATGACGCCCGTGCCGCCCCGGCCCTGCAAGCGGTAGTCCTGCAGCAGGCTGCGCTTGCCATAGCCCTTTTCGCAGACCGTGAGCAGCATGCCGTGGTCCTCGGTGCTTTCGTCGGGTTCCACGCCCTCGGGCAGATCCGGGAGGGCATCAGCCACTTCCATATCCACGATGTGGTCGCCCTTGGCCAACTTCATTCCGCGAACACCGGTGGTGGCGCGGCCCGTGGCGCGGACATCCTCCTCGGGGAAGCGGATGGCCTTGCCCTGGGCAGTGGCCAGGACGATCTGCTGCTGCCCCGTGGATCGGCGCACGGCCACCAGGCTGTTGTCATCGTCGATATTCAGCGCGATGAGGCCGTTGGCCCGGATGTTGGCGTAGGCCGCCAGACTGCTCTTCTTCACGGTGCCGTCGCTGGTGACGAAGACCAGGCACTCGCCCTCGGGGAAGTCCCGCAGAGCCATGAGGGTGACCACATTCTCCCCGTCCTTCAGGGAGATGAGGTTGCGGATGTGCTTGCCCCGGGTGGAGGCTGCCGCCTCTGGCAAATCGTAAACCTTGAGGGCGTAGACAATACCCTTGTCCGTGAAGGCCATGAGGGTGTCGTGGGCCTTGGTCATGAAGAGCTGTTCGACGAAATCCTCGTCCTTGGTTTTCATGCCCACCTTGCCCCGGCCACCGCGGCGCTGGCGGCGGTAGGAGTTCAGGTCGGTCCGCTTGATGTAACCGGTCTTGGACATGGTGACGACCATGGGATCGTCGGGGACCACGTCCTCCATGCGGATCTCGCCAGAGTAACCCACGATCTCGGTCCGCCGGTCGTTGCCGAACTGATCGGCCACCTGCTGCAGCTCTTCCTTGATGACCTTCAGCAGCAGCTTCTCGTCGGCCAGAATGGCCTTGAGCTTGGCAATGACCTTCTCGATCTCGGCCAGCTCATCGAGAATCTTCTCCCGCTCCAGGCCCGTCAGACGCTGGAGGCGCATGTCCAGGATGGCCTGGGCCTGAACGGCCGAGAGACAGAGGGAGGGGTCCTTCTTGAGCGCGGCTGCCGAGGCGAAGGCGCCGGCCATGAGCCCGGCCTTGGCCTCCTCGGGGCTCTTGGCACCCCGGATGAGCTTGATGACCGCGTCGAGATGGTCCAGGGCGATCTTGAGGCCCAGCAAGATGTGGTGCCGCTCCTCGGCCTTCCGCAACTGGAACAGGGTTCGGCGGGTCACCACCTCCCGGCGGAACCCGATGAATTCCTGGAGGATTTCACGCAGGGTGCAGACCCGGGGCTGGCCGTTCACGATGGCCAGCATGGTGATGGGGAAGCTGTTCTGGAGCTGGGTCTGCTGGTAGAGCTGGTTGAGCACGATGTCGCTGGGCTCGTTCTTCTTCAATTCCACCACCAGGCGGATGCCTTCGCGATCGCTCTCGTCCCGCAGGTCGCTGATGCCATCGATCTTCTTCTCGCGGACCAGGTCTGCGATCTTCTCGATGACATTGGCCTTGTTCACCTGGTAGGGCAGTTCGGTAAAGACGAGCTGCTCCCGGTCCCCCGCCCGCTTGATCTGTTCCACATGGGACTTCGCCCGTACCACACAGCGGCCGCGGCCGGTCCGATAGGCGTCCACCACACCCTCGGTGCCGAGCATAAGGCCACCACCCGGGAAGTCGGGGCCCTTGACGTGGGTCATGAGTCCGTCCACCCCCGTCTCAGGATGATCAATCAGGGTGACCAGGGCCGCCACGCACTCCCGCAGGTTGTGGGGCGGGATGCTGGTGGCCATGCCCACAGCGATACCCTGGGAGCCGTTCACCAGGAGGTTGGGGAACTTGGCGGGGAGCACCAGGGGCTCCTGCAGGCTGCCATCGTAGTTGGGCACGAAATCCACCGTGTCCTGATCGATGTCACCCATCATCTCGTTGGCCACCCGGGACAACCGGGCCTCGGTGTAGCGCATGGCCGCCGCGGAATCACCATCGATGGAGCCGAAGTTCCCCTGGCCATCCACCAGCACATGGCGCATGGAGAAGGGCTGGGCCATGCGGACGAGGGTGTCGTAGATGGCCGAGTCGCCATGGGGATGGTACTTACCCATCACATCGCCCACGGTGCGGGCGGATTTCCGGTAGGCCCGGTTCCAGTCGTTCCCGGCCTCCTTCATCGCGTGGAGCACGCGCCGATGCACGGGCTTGAGGCCGTCGCGGACATCGGGCAACGCCCGGCCCACGATGACGCTCATGGCGTAGTCCAGGTAGGACTTGCGCATTTCCTTTTCAATTTCCAGGGGCTCGATGCGATTCGGATTCATGTGTTTCCCGGTGTTCTACGTGGAACGCTGCTCGACATCACTGTTAAACATAGACTTAGATGTCGATATTCTCCGCCAGGAGGGCGTTGGTCTCGATGAAGCGGCGCCGCGGTTCCACGGCATCGCCCATGAGGATGGTGAAGATCTCGTCGGCCTCGACCGCGTCGTCCACGCGGACCTGCAGCAGGGTGCGGCGCTCGGGATCCATGGTGGTCTCCCACAACTGCTCTGGATTCATTTCGCCCAGGCCCTTGTAGCGCTGGATGCCCAGCCCCCGCTTGCCCTCTTCCATGACCATCGCGAGCATGGCTTCGGGGTCGGTGAAGACCTGTTCTTTGCCCAGCTTGGTGCCCTCCTCGGACTCTTCCTCTTTGTCCTTGGCGGTCTCTTTCGCATCCTTGCTGTGCCGAAGCCGGAGCTCGCCGCCCTGGAAGGCGGCCAGCTCCACATGCAGGGTGGCCAGGCGCCGGAATTCTCCCCAATGGGCCACCTGCACATCGATCCACAGCGTGATGGGTCGGTTCAAATGCATGCGCACCACGCGGAGCCGGTGGCAGGCGGGAATGGTGACGGGGGCGCCCTCGCCTTCGGCGGCAATCTCGACGGCCTCGGTCGTCTCAATCTCGCAGGTTCCTAGCTGTTGTTTCGCGATGCCGGCAGCCAGCGCCTCCAGGCCTGCCCGGTCGGCAAAACGGTCGGCATCCAGCAGGCCCCCGGCCAACAGGGCGTCCACCAAGGGGCGCGCATACCCGCGGCGGCTCAGCTTCCCGTAGAGCTGCTGCACCTCGCCCCACTTCTTCATCTCGCGCACCAGGGTGGCCCCCTTGTGCTCGCTGCCATCAGGCAGGGTCAGTGTCCAGCCGTCCAGCGCCTTCTGGAAGAGGAACTCTTCAAGCGCCCGTTCGTCCTTGAGATACTTCTCGGTTTTGCCCTTCTTGACCTTGTAAAGGGGCGGCTGGGCGACATAGAGGTAGCCACGCTCGACCAGCTCGGGCATCTGCCGATAGAAGAACGTGAGCAGCAGGGTGCGGATGTGCGACCCATCCACATCGGCATCGGTCATCAGCACGACCTTGTGGTAGCGCAGGTTCTCGATCTTGAACTCATCCTTGCCGATGCCCGCACCCAGGGCCTGGATGAGGATCCGGATCTCGCCGCTACTCAGGATCTTGTCGAAGCGGGCCTTTTCCACATTCAGGATCTTGCCCTTGAGGGGCAGGATGGCCTGGGTGGCCCGGTGGCGGCCCTGCTTGGCGCTGCCGCCGGCGGAATCGCCCTCCACCAGGAAGATCTCGCTGAGGGCGGGATCCTTCTCCTGGCAGTCGGCCAGTTTGCCGGGCAGGCCACCCCCGTCCAAGGCACCCTTGCGCCGGGTCAGGTCGCGGGCCTTGCGGGCCGCCTCACGGGCTCGGGCCGCCTCGATGGCCTTTTCCAGGATGGCCTTGGCCTCGCGGGGATTCTCTTCGAAGAAGCTGGACAGCTTCTCGTAGACGATGGTCTGGACGACGCCCTTCACCTCGCTGGAGACCAGCTTGTCCTTGGTCTGACTGGAAAACTTTGGATCAGGAACCTTGGCACTGATGACGGCCGTGAGGCCCTCACGGACATCCTCGCCAGAGAGGGTCACCTTGGCGCTCTTCAGGAGGTTGTTCTTCTCGGCATAGGTGTTGATGACCCGCGTCATGGCGGCCCGGAAACCCTCCAGGTGGGCGCCCCCGTCGCGGTTGCGGATGTTGTTCGTGAAGCAGTAGATGGTCTCCTGGTAGGTGTCGTTCCACTGGAGCGCCACCTCCACGACCGTGTCCTGCTTCTCGTCCTTGATGAAGATCGGGGGCTTGTGGAGGGGCACCTTGTTGCGGTTCAGGTGTTCCACGAAGGCGCTGATGCCGCCGGCGTTCATGAAATCGTGGGTGTCACCGTTGCGCTCATCCGTAATGCGGATGTGGACGCCCTGGTTCAGGTAGCTCAGCTCCCGCAGGCGCTGGCTGAGGGTTTCGAAGCTGAAGTCGAGGACGTTGTTGAACACCTCGGGATCGGGCTGGAAGCGCACCCGGGTGCCGCGGCGGGCCGTGGGGCCGACGACCTTCAAAGGAGCGTCCGCCTTGCCTTGGGAGAAAGTCATGGCGTGTTCCTGGCCATCCTTCCAGACCGTGAGGAAGAGCTTGGAGGACAGCGCGTTCACGCAGGAGACGCCCACACCATGGAGTCCGCCGGACACCTTGTAGGCGTTCTTGCCCTCGGTGCTGGTGTTGTCGAACTTCCCGCCCGCATGGAGCACCGTCATGATCACTTCCGCGGCGCTGCGGCCCTCCTCCTTGTGGATGTCGACCGGGATGCCGCGGCCGTCGTCCTCGACGCTGCAGCTGCCGTTGCCATGGAGGATGACATCCACGTGGGTGCAGAACCCGGCCAGGGCCTCATCAATGGCGTTGTCCACCACTTCGTAGACCATCTGGTGCAGGCCGCTGCCGTCGTCGGTATCGCCGATGTACATCCCCGGCCGCTTGCGAACGGCCTCGAGATCTCTCAGAACCGTGATGTTGTCGGCGGTGTAGCTATCGGTTTCCAGGGGGGTGTGCACGCGGGCGCCAAGGACTTCTTCAGACATCAAGACTCACTCTTTTCGGGATGGTGGAAACGGCGGTTTCCTGTGTTGTCAGCGCAGATCAGGCGGTGGCGCTGTTGGCGAAGCGGACGGGCATCAGGACATAACGGAAGCTGAAGTCCTCAAGGCTGGGGGACATGAAGACACCCTGCCCGACCTCATCCTTGAACTGGTAGACCACTTCCTCGCCCGGCAGCCGCTCCAGCAACTCGGTCAGGTAGTCGATGTTGAAGGCCAGTTCGAAGGGGTGCTCCTCGCCCGTGAACGGCAGAGTCGCCTGGTTCACGCCCTCGTCGGGGTGCTGGAAAACCGTGCGCAGGTTGGGGAATTCGTAGAACAGGCGCACATTCTTGTTGTAGTCGTCCTTCTTCAGGCCGACGAAGCGCAGGGTGCGGAGGAAGGCTTCCCGGTCCATGATCACGCGCTTGGGCAATTCTGCCGGCAGCACCTTCTCGTAGGCGGGGTAGTTGCCCGTGACCAGGCGGGTGCTGAATTTCAGGCCCGGCTGGTCCAGGAACAGGGTGGTGCCGTCCCAACAGAGTTCGACTTCGCCCTCGTCCCCCAGCAGGGTGGGGATCAGATCCAGGGCCCGCTTGGGCACGATGAGGCGGACCTCATCCTTGAGCTTGGTATCACAGGGGACTTCGGCCACCGCAAGGCGGAAACCATCCGTGGAAACCACACGGACATGATGCTTCGACAGGTGCAGAAGCACAGCGGAAAGGGTTGGCTTGGTGGCATCCCGGCTCACGGCGATCGATCCCAGCTGGATGGCGCGCTTCAAGCGGAGCACGGGAATCCTGACCACCGGGAGGTCCTTGCCGGGGGCTGGCAACTCCGGGAAACCCTCCCCGGGCTGGATGTTGTGTTCCGAATTCATCCCCTTGGCCCGCAGCCACAGGCGGCCGCCAGCATCCGGGCACTCCAAGCTCAGAATCCCGTCGGGAAAGACCCGAACGGTTTCGATGAACTTCTTCCCGGGAACGGCCATGGTCCACTGGCCCTGACCCTCACCAGGAACCGTGGCTTCAAAAGCCAGTTCCATGTCCGTCGCCTTCATGACGACTTCCTTCGGCCGGACGTCGACCAGGATGTGCTGAAGGATGGGAAGCGTGACCCGGCGATCCAGCGCGTGCTTCAAAAGCCCCAGCGTCCGATCAAGACGATCTTTGGAAACCTGTAATTGAAGATTCATGAATCACCCTTGATGATGCTGAGCGCCTGGGCAACCTGTGGAAAGCTGTGTCAAAGCTCTATCCTACCGGAGTTTCCCTGCCCAGGACAGGCTGCGGAAAGCGCACGGGAGGGGGTGGAGAAGTGCCTTCATCCGGTCGTGCGGACCCCCACGCCGGGGCGGTTGTGCATTCATTTGGGTCGGCCTTTGTGGAAAACAGACTAAGCACTTCTTAATCAATGAATGCTGTTCAAAAGAGCCTGGACCATCCTGTGGAATTCGGGATCGCGCTTCATGCGTTCCCGGACGGAATCCACCGCATTCATCACGGTCGAGTGGTGCATATTGAAGGCACGACCGATGTCAGTGAAGGCGAGGGAGGAGATCTCCCGGGCGAGATACATGGCGACTTGGCGCGGCAACAGGATGGCCTGCTGGCGGGAGCGCTTCTTCATGAGGTCGGCGAACGCGACATTGAAGGTTTCAGCGGTCATCCGGAAGATGCGCTCGGGGGGCACAGGGGCCGATGCCTCCTCACCACTCTGGCCCTGGAAGGCCGCGTGAGCCACCTCCAGTGATGGTGGAATGCCGAGCAGACTGGCCTGGAAGATGACCCGGGTGAGAAAGCCCTCCAGATCGCGAACGCTCCCCTTCGCCTTGTGGGCGATGAAGGTCAAAACATCCTCGGGAATGGGTGGAACCTGCTGGAAATCAGCATCCTCCAGTTTCTTCTTGAGGATGGCGATGCGGGTCTCAAAATCCGGTGGCTGGATGTCGGCGGTCAGGCCCCATTTGAAGCGCGTGATGAGCCGCTCATGGCAGCCTTCGAGCCGCTGGGGCGGTTTGTCAGAAGTGATGACGATCTGCTTCCCGTGCTGGAGCAGGTGTTCAAGGATGTGGAAAATCTCCTCCTGGGTACGCTCCATCTTGCCCAGGGTCTGGACATCATCCAGGAGCAGCACATCGTTCTGCTGGTATTTCTTGCGCATGGGCTCGGTATTTCTCGCCCTGATGGCCACGGTCAGCTCGTTGAAGAAGTTGTCCACCTTGATGTAGACCACACGCAGCTTGGGATCCCGCGCCAGCAGGCCCTTGCCGATGCCCACCATCAAGTGCGTCTTGCCCAGCCCCGCCCCGCCGTAGATGAACAGGGGATTCATGCTGAGCGGTGTGGCGGCCTTGCCATAGCTGTCCACCACCGCCCTGGCCGCGGCGAAGGCCAACTGACTGCCGGGGCCGACGACGAACCGGTCGAGGGTGTAGCGGTTGAACAGGTGGGGAAAGGCGGCGGTCGGCTCCGGGGCTCCGGGGACCATGTGAGCAGCCTTCCTAGGTACCGGTTTGGGGGCCGGGGCGGAGGTGCCGTTAACCTGGAACTCGAGGCGCAGATCGGCCAGGCCAGCCTGGGCCAAGGCGTCGCTGAATTCTTCGGGCAACTGCTGCTCGATCCAGAGCTTGGCGGCCGCACTGGGAACCTGAACCCAAAGGGCGCCGTCCTTCATCTCCAGGGGCTCGCAGGGTGCGATCCACTCCTTGAAGCTGGCCTCTGGCAGTTGCTTGGACAGTCCCAGCCGGATGGTTTCCCAGAGGGTTGATGGAGCAGCGGATCGCATGGGTTTCACCAGTTGGAGCGGAATGCGGGCGTACGCCGACGACGGAGTGCGCCGCGCACACTCCGGCCACGCCAAGCTCGCGGGGGGGAACCCAATCTAGCATCCCGCAGCGGGGATGGAAGCTCGGAATTGCCCTTGAGCCCCGGGCACCTGACTGGTATTGTCGAAGGTTCGTCCTCCTCCCCGGGAGGGGACCCCCGAGGTGGAACCATGAAGCGCACCTTTCAGCCCAACAACCGTCGCCGTGCCAAGACCCACGGCTTCCTGAGCCGTATGAAGACGAAAAATGGCCGCCTGGTGCTCAAGCGCCGCCGCGCCAAGGGTCGCCACGTCCTGGCGCTCTAGACCTGCGGTCCGGGCCCCGTCCCGTGATCCTCGTCCCGTGATCTTCCAGGGCCGCTTCCGCACGGTCCGCCACAAGGACCACGCGGTTCCCACGCCTCCGCCCCGGCCCCTGCTGGGGCAGTCGTCGTGTCTGGATGTTCGCGCCTGGCCCCACGCTGAATCCGGGGGGCCGAGACTGCTGGTCACTTCCCCCCGGAAGACCGGACGCGCAGTGCAGCGGAACCGCTTCCGCCGCCAGGTGCGCATGGCCTTTCTGGCCGGCGTGACCCCCCTTCTGGGGCGATCCTGGGTGGTGTGGGTGCGCCCGAGCCGCACGGCCCCACCACTCGACACGATCACCTTCCAGGACATTGAAACCCAGCTTCAGCTGGCCCTGCGCCGACTTTCAGCCCCGGATGCCCCATGAACAATCGCAATGTCCTTCTTTTCGTCGTTGGCAGCATGATCCTGCTGGGCGGCCAGTTCTGGCTTTCGTCGCGCTACACAAAGCCGGCCCCCAAGGCGGAGGTGCTGCAGGCCGCGGTGCCGAAACCGAGCGAGCCCGCGCCGGTGGCCGTGGCTCCGGCTGCACCCACCGCCCCGACCCAGGCGAGCAGTAAGGCGGCGGATCCCGCCGCCCGGCACACACACACCTCGGGAGAGCTCACCCTCACCTGGCAGGTGGCCACCGGAGCCCTCAAGCAGGCGATCTGGCGCCAGGATGGCACCCACTTCTTCCCGGGCGCCTTCGCCGGCATGGGTGCCCTGACCGGGGCTGGCTTTGAAACGGTCCGTGAAGAACGCGGTCCCACCGGCACGAATGTAATCTTCGAGAACGCTGCCGGCGAGCGCCTGAGCTTTCTGGTACCCGACAAGGGCCACATCTTGCGGGTTGAGGCTAGCACTCCGGCCAGCGCCGCCCTGCACCTGATCGTGAACCCCACGGCCGACGAGCCTGTGAAGCAGCTTGGTCGCGTGTTCACCCTGACCGAAAAAGGCATCGAAGCAGTCACCTGGGCCGAGATGCTGCACGACCCCTTCTTCAGCTTCATGGGGGCCAAGCGCAAGGTCCTGCCACCCACCGCCGAGCGGCTGGGTCTGGATGCCGGTCTGGAGAAGGATGCGAAGGATCAGCGTAGCCATTACTTCGCCGCCCTCTGGAAGCTGCCGCGCCTGGCGGCCAGCGACGCTTCTGGCTATCAGTTGCTCCCTGCGAACGGCCGGATCGAGGCCGCCCTGTACCTCGGTCCCAAGCAGGCGGAAACACTCCTGGCCTTCGAGAAGCCCTTCACCCAGGTCATCGACTATGGCTTCTTCGGCGCCGTCGCCCACCTGATGTTCTGGATCCTAAAGAAAGTCCACGCCCTGGTGGGCAATTGGGGCTGGGCCATCGTGATCTTCACGGTGATCATTCGCCTGGTCACCTGGACCTTGAACACCAAACAGACCATTTCCATGCTCCGCATGAAGGACTTTGAGCCGCACCAGAAGGCCCTGCAGGCCAAATACGACAAGTTTGGCGGCGACATGACCAAGAAGGCCGAGATGCAGAAAGAGCTCATGGCCCTCTACAAGAAGAATGGCCATAACCCCATGGGCGGCTGCCTGCCGATGCTGCTGCAGATGCCCATCTTCCTGGCGCTATGGTCCATGTTGAACGCCGTGTTCGAACTGCGCCACGCCCCCTTCTTTGGCTGGATTACAGACCTTGCCGCCCAGGACCCCTACTACATCTTCCCGGTGCTCATGGGTGCCTCCATGTTCGCCCAGCAGTACATGACCCCTGCCGTCGGCGATCCCGCGCAGCGCAAAATGATGCTTGTGCTCATGCCGGCGATGATGACCTTCTTCTTCGCCACGAGCCCGGCTGGCCTGACGATCTATTACTTCGTTTTCAACCTCATCGGTCTTGCCCAGACCTGGTGGGTCATGCGGTCCTATCAGCCCCAAGCCATCGAGGTATAGGAGACTCCCGTGCGGAAAAGCGGCGCCAGTCTGGAATCCGTCCCCGAGTTGGTGGCCCGCTGGGCCGCCCATCTGGGCCTGGCCGTGGAAGCCCGCTTCGCCCCTTCCGGCGACGAGGAGGCCTTTCCCAATCGCGCGTCCGTCTCGGGGCCCGATGCCTCCTGGCTGGGCGCCAATCGGGGGGTCGCGCTGGATGCCCTCCAGTTCCTGGTCCACGAGGCCCAGGGGGAGCGGGAGGACGCGAAGCTGGCCTACTTCGACGTGAAGGGCGCCCGCTTGTTCCGCATGCAGGAGGTCATGGCCATGGGGCTCTTTGCCGCCGGGAAGGCCCGCGAACTCGGTAGCCACACCCTGGGGGCCCTGAGTGCCCGGGAACGCCGCTGGGTGCACTTGGTGGTGAGTCGCGAAGAAGGACTGGGCACCGAAAGCGAAGGGACGGGGACCTTCAAGCCCGTTCGGGTATTCCGCAAGTAATGGCTCTGGGCTCCGCCCAGAGAAAGTAAAGACAGGGGTGGTGCTTCAGATGACCCCAGGTTCAGCCCCCATTTGCGCCCCGGCCACACCCCTGCTGCCCTCTGCTGTGGCGCTGGTGCGCGTCTCGGGACCCGACCTGGCTTCCACCCTGCTCCCCCTGCTGGCGCTGCCGGAACCGCGGGTCGCCTCGCTGCGGAGGCTGCGCTGGGACGGCTTCCTGGAGCAGGCGCTGGTGCTGTTCTTTCCGGCCCCCGCCAGCTACACGGGCGAGGATGTGGTCGAACTCCAGGTCCACGGCAATCCCCGGCTGGTGCGCCGGCTGCTGGGGCACCTGGGGACTCTTGGCGTGCGCCAGGCGGAACCCGGCGAATTCACCCGCCGGGCCCTGCTCAACGGCAAACAGGGCTTGCTGGAAACCGAAGCCCTGCGCGACCTGGTGGCCGCGGAGACCGATACCCAGATCCGCCTGGCCCAGGCCCGCGCCGGGGCCCAACCTGAGTGGCTCCTCGCGACGCGTCAACTCCTGGCCCCATGGATGGCTCGGGCGGAAGCAGCCGTGGACTATGGGGAGGAGGAAGGCATCAGTCTGAATTTGAAAGACTTAGAATCCGACCTTGCCCCGCTTCAGGCCCGGTTCCACGTGGAACAATCCCGGGCCCGGGCTGCCCGCCACTTGCGCGACGGTCTTCGCGTGGCCTTGGCGGGGCGCCCCAATGCTGGCAAGAGCACCCTGTTCAATGCTCTGGCGGGGGAGGACCGCGCCATCGTCACCGAAACTCCGGGGACCACGCGAGATGTGCTGGAGGTGCGCTGCGAGTGGCGCGGCCTGCCCTTGCGACTGTTCGACACCGCCGGGCTCCGGGCGACGGAGGATCCCGTGGAGCGCCTCGGCGTGGCCCGGGTGCGCCCCATCCTCGAAGCGGCCGACCTGGTCCTGCACCTGATCCCCGCCATGGACGAGGACCCCGACGCCGCGACGAAGCTCGCCCTGGCCCCCTTCACCGGCAAGGTGCTGGAGATCCGCACATTCGGCGATCAGGCCGCAACCAGCGGTCCCACCATCTCCGCGTTGATGGGGGATCTCGACGCCCTGGAGTCAGCCATGAAGGAGTGGTTCCTCGGCGGACTGGCTCCGGATGCCTGCCTGGGTGCTCTCGCCACGGATCGGCAGGTGGAGCTCCTGGACGAGCTGGCCCGGCAGCTCGACCTGCTGCTGAGCCTGGAGCCCAGCTGCCCACCGGAACTGCCCGCGTCCCTGCTCCAGGGCGCCTGGGGGCTGCTGGCCCGGCTCACGGGTGAGGATCGCGCCGAAAGCGCGTTGGACGCCCTCTTCAGCGGCTTCTGTCTCGGGAAGTAGGGCGGTCGAAGTAGACTGGCCGGGGAGGATGGATGAAGCCGGGATACGAGGCGGTGATCGGACTCGAAGTGCATGTCCAGCTGCGGACGCGCTCCAAGATGTTCTGTGCCTGCAGGAATGCGGTCGGGGCGGCTCCGAACAGCCAGACCTGCCCGGTCTGCCTGGGTCTGCCTGGCGCCCTGCCCGTCCTGAACGCCGAGGCCGTCCACATGGCGCTGGTACTCGGCCTGGCGGTGGGGGGCCACATCCAGCCCCGCAGCACCTTCTACCGGAAGCAGTATTTCTATCCCGACCTGCCCAAGGGGTACCAGATCACCCAGGGCCCGGTGGCCCTCGTCGAGGGCGGGCAACTGGACATCCCTGGCGATCCCTGCGCGCGCGGCGCCGGGGGTTTGGTCGGGATCCGCCTGGAGCGGGCCCACCTGGAGGAAGATGCGGGAAAGAGCCAGCACGATGGGGATGCCAAGACCAGCCAGGTGGATCTGAACCGGGCGGGAGTGCCCCTCCTGGAGATCGTGGGGGCCCCGGATCTGCGCAGTGCCCAGGAAGCCTCGGATTACCTCAAGGCCCTGCACCGCCTGGTGGTGGCCCTGGGCATCTGCGACGGCAGCATGGAGGAGGGCAGCTTCCGCTGTGATGCCAACGTGAGTATCCGGCGGACGGGGGCGCCCACTTTCGGCACCCGGGTGGAGGTGAAGAACCTGAACTCGTTCCGCTTCGTGCGGCAGGCGCTTGAGCATGAGATCGAGCGGCACACCGCCCTGCTTGAACGGGGCGAACCGGTGGCGATGGAAACCCGGGGCTGGGATGCGGTCGCCGGCGAGACCCGGGGGCAGCGCACGAAAGAGGCGGCGATGGACTACCGCTACTTCCCGGAGCCCGATCTCCCGCCCCTGACGGTCACTCCCGCCGAGATCGAGGCCGCCAGGGCCACCCTCCCAGAACTGCCCGACCAGCGCATCCGCCGCTGGCGGGAGGGCTTTGCCCTGGGTCTCGACGAAGCCCAGACCCTGGCCCAGTCCCCCGCCTTTGCCGACTACTTCGAGGCCCTGGCGCGGCTGAGCGGATCCGGAAAAAGTGCTGCAGCCTGGATGCTGGGCGAGGTTAGCCGCACCCTCAATGAGCAGGGCATCGGGATCGAAACCTTCCCCATATTGCCAGACTCGCTTTCTGAATTATTGCAAATGATCGACTTGCAAAAAATTTCCTTCGGGGCAGCCAAAGACCAGGTCTTCCCTGCCCTCCTCGCGGGTGAGGGCAGCGCCGAAGCCATCGTGGCTCGAAAGGGGTTGGCCCAGATCAGCGACAGGAGTGCCATCGAAGCCCTGGTCGCCGCGGTCCTGGCGGAAAATCCGGGGCCCGTGACCCAGATCCGGGGCGGCAAGGAGAGTCTCAAGGGGTTCCTGGTGGGCCAGGTATTGAAAGCCAGTGGCGGCAAGGCGGATCCCAGACGCGTGAACGAGGTCTTGGCGGAGGCCCTAGCCAAGGCCTGATCACCGCCCCATGCTGATCCCATGTCCAACGAAATCCCCGCTGCCCTCGAGGCCTACCATCCCGGCGTGGTCCATGTCTGCCAGACGTGTGGTTGTTCGGTGGTGGCCGCCGTGGAGACGCCCGGCGAGCCGTTCCGCTGTGTGGATTGTCGAGGCCTAGTGCCCGCGCCCGAGGATGAGCTGACCCGGGCGGCCCTGGAGGATCGCGGCCCCTACGATCTGCCGGACGACCGGCCCACGGTATGGCGGCTGGTGGTGGTGATTGCCTTCGCCGTGGTGGCGCTGGCCATCGTGTTCTGGAAGCGGTAGGCCTATTCTGTGGGCTGGAGCGCCGACGATGCCGAAGCCCTGGGGACCCACCACCACCGCCATCCATGCCGGAAAGCACTTCAACCCCACCCGGGCCGTGACCACGCCCATCTTCCAGACCTCGGTGTTCCAGCTCTTGGAGAACCGCGAGGGCGCTGAGTTTGCGGCGAGCATCGAGCCGCCTGCGTTCTACACCCGCTGGGGCAATCCCAACGCCAGCGAGGTTGAGGCGGTGCTCGCCGAGCTCGAAGGGGCCGAGCGGGCCCTGGTGGCGGCCTCGGGCATGGCGGCCTTCGCCCTGGTTTTCGAAGCCTTCCTCAAGCATGGCGACCACATGGTGGCGCCTGCCGCCATCTACCTTGGAACCGAACAGCTCATCCGCCGCTGGGAGGCCGAGCGGGGCCTAAGGGTGACCTGGGTGCAGAACACGCTGGATCTCGGCGAATGGGAAACGGCCATCCAGCCCCTGACCCGCCTGATCTGGGTGGAGACGCCGTCCAACCCGACCCTGACCATGACGGACCTGGCTGGCGTGGCAGCCCTTGGAAAGCGGTATGGCATCCGCACGGTGGCTGACAACACCTTTCCCAGTCCCATCCACACCAAGCCCCTGGCCTTCGGCATGGATCTCAGTGTGGCCTCAGCAACCAAGTATCTGGCAGGGCATTCGGATGTGGTGGCCGGTGTCATCGCCGGGCGCGAGGCGGACGTGGTGGCTTGCTGGCACCTCACAAAGATCCTGGGCCCCACCCTGGATCCCATGGCGGCCTGGTTGCTGCACCGGGGGCTCAAGACGCTGGCACTCCGGATGCGCCGGGCCTCGGACAACGCCCAGGCGCTGGCGCAGTGGCTGCTCTGGCAACCTCATGTGGCGCGGGTGGATTATCCCGGTCTGCCCACGCACCCCGGACACGAACTCGCCCTGCGTCAGATGGACCGGGGCTTCGGGGCCATGATCGGCTTCGAGCTGCGGGCGGGGCTGAAGGCCGGTGAGCATTTCTGCGAGGCGCTGGAGGTGATCACCCGCGGCGTGAGCCTGGGTGGCGTGGAAAGCCTCATCCAGCACCCCGCCAGCATGAGCCACCTGAAGACGGCCCCGGAGGTGAAGGCCCGCCTGGGCATCACGGACGGCCTGCTGCGCTTTTCCGTGGGCATCGAGGATCAGCCCGATCTCATCGCCGATCTGGAAAAGGGCTTCCAGGCGGCCGCGGGGTCCCGGTGAAACTGCACCTCAATGGCGAGGTCCGCGATACGCCGGCCCTGTCCACCTTGGCCGACCTGGCCTCCTGGCTGGATCTCCCCGCTTTTGGCAGCGCCGTGGAACTGAATGGCGAGGTCATCCGGCGGGCCGAGCACCCCACGACGCCCCTGAAAGAGGGCGATCGGCTGGAGGTGGTGCGGCTGGTGGGTGGGGGCTGATTCGGGGCCGTTACGGAATCATCTTGTTTGAATTCGCCAGTTCGTTACGGCCCCTTAGGCCGTTCTCGCCCTCATTGAGCAGGCTTGTATGAGGACGATGGCTCAGTTCACTGTGATCGAATAGCTGTTCAGCCCGGTGGCGGTGGTCCGGCCGGCCCGCACCCGGGCGGCATAGACGCCGGCGGGCAGGTTGGAGACGGTGAGTGTCCGGGCCAGGCCGGTGCGGTCGCTGCCGGTGCTGCCGGCGACCCAGCCGCCGGGGCCGATGAGTTCCAGATAGAAGTCCTGGCCACTGGTGGGAGTCATGGTGAGGGTGCGGGTTCCACCGCTATGGGTAAAGCGCCAGGCTTGGCTCTGGTTGCGGTCGTAGTAGTAGGTCGAGGCGTAGGTCTGGAGGCTGGCGCCCTCGGAGAAGCCGACGGGGCGGGTCTGCCAGAGGGCCGAGGTTCCGAAGTAGGTGACGGTGGGGTTGGCGACGCCCTCCAAGCCCAGTTCGGCGATGGCGGCGGTCCAGGTGGGGGCGGTGACGCGACTGGCCACGCCCTGCAGGTAGGTGGGGAAGCAGCCCAGGGTGGCCTGCTCGTATTCCCCGGTGCCATCGGCATAGGCCGTGGTGGAGCGCCCGGCGGTCCAGAGGGTGTTCAGGCCCGTTGCACCGCCCCCCAGCGTGTTCTTCCAGAGCCCCCAAAGGCTGATGGCCACGGAGCCCCGGGCGAATTCACCCCGGGCGGCGAGGGGCACATAGCCGTGATCCGTGAGGTCGAACGCGGCCACCCGGGGAATGCCCGCGGCGTCCACATAGCTATCCAGGATGCGGCTGTCGTTGCGCACGGCCCCGGCCAGGAAATCCGAAAAACCAGCCATGAAGGCGGCGGTCGCTTCGCTCTGCACATCGCGATCCACGCTGACATTGTCATTGTCCCGGCGCAGGAGTGAAAGGGTGCTGCTGCCGTCGGCCTTGTAGCTGTGGTCCGCGAAGAGCAGGCGGGCGAAGGTCTCCTGGAGGACACCGTCATCCCACTCGTCCGTTTCGGTGCTGGCGGCCCCGCTGCCCAGGCCCTGGACCCCGTGGCCGAAGAGGGCGCGGCCACTGCTGGAGACCAAGAAGGCGCCCGCAGAACTCCAGGTGAGCTCGGGGTAGGTGCGGGTCTGATCCGCCGGGTTGGCGCTGGTGGTCCAGAAGGTATGCAGGTTGGGCAGGCGCAGGGTGGTCGAGCCATCCATGTCCCGCACGGCGGCCGCGAAGGTCACGGCCTGGTCCGCGATGTTGAAGGCCCCGGCGATGCGGTTGCTGGCCAGGGCGGTGACGCCGAGGGTGCCATCGCGATCCGCCAGGAAGGTCGCGCTGGTGACAGACCAAATGGGGGTGTTGGCGAAGGCGTTGCTGTCGAGGTAGGGCGCCGTGGCTGTAATGGGATAGGGGCCGTTCTTCACGCTCCCCCGCAGGAAGAAGCTGGCGGGATCGGCGCAGGGCACCTGGTACTGGGCGTAGACCTGGACATAGACCGACAGCCCCTTGGGCACGATGGCCAGGCCGGTGCCATCGCTGCCCAGGTAGCCCGAGGCCAGCAGGGCGCTGGAGCCCGCGTCCCGCACCTCCGCCCAGCAGTAGCGGGCGGGCCTGGGGGAGACGGCGCCCAGCCCCGCTGGGCCGAGGGGTCGTTTCTCGAACTGGGCCTGGAGGGTGATCCGGGCCTCGGAGCCGTTGGTGGTACTGCTGCCACAGGCCGTGAGCAGGGCCAGGGCCAGCAGTCCGGTGAGAAAGGGCCAGGATCGAAGGCGCATGGTGGCTCCGGGAGGAATAGGACTAACTTCAAGGGTCGTGCCAGGGCTGCGGACAAGCCAGAGCGCTACCGCCAGACTTCCCAGTGTCCCCCGGGCCAGTGCGCCCCGGCCAGGGGTCGCCAGGCGGCGGGAAGGCTGATGTCCAGTGGGTTGCCACCGGCAGGGGTCTCGCTTTGGAAGCGATGGAAGTCATCACCCAGGCCCTGGTCGAGGAAGGCCCGGACCAGGGTGCCGCCGCCCTCCACCAGCACCCGGCCCACCCCGCGGGCCGCGAGTTCGTGCAACAGGTGGCGCAAACTGCATCCCCGGCCGTCCGGTGGCAGGTGCAGATCCTCCACGCCGCGGAGCGGTGCGGGATCGCCCGTGACGGCACGGAAGACCGGCTGGCCCGCCACGGGAGCCCACACGCGGGCCGAGGCCGGCAGCTGGCCATCCTCATCCATGACCACCCGGGCGAAGCTGCGGTGGGGGGCCGAGGGGGCGGGCCAGCGGTCGGTCAACTGGGGATCGTCCACGGCGATGGTGTGGCGGCCCACCACGATGGCCTCACAGGCGCGGCGCAGGGCGTGGCCCAGGCGCTGCACCTCGGGTGGCGTCACCGCCGTGGTTTGGCCGGCAGGGCCCAGCGAGCCGTCCGAACCCAGGGCCAGCTTGAGGCTCACCCAGGGCAACCCGGTGCGGATGAATTTAATGAAGGGGGCATGGAAGCGGGCGCAGGCCTCGCCCAGGACGCCCTCCTCGACAGGGATTCCCTGGGCCCGCAGGATGGCCAGCCCGCCACCATCCACCCGGGGGTTGGGATCGCGCACCCCGACCACCACCCGGGCGATGCCCGCCTGGATGAGCGCCTGGGTGCAGGGCCCGGTGCGGCCCTGGTGGCAGCAGGGCTCCAGGGTGACGAAGGCGGTGGCGCCCTTGGGATCCTCGCCCCGGCCCTCGGCATCCCGCAGGGCCATGATCTCGCCGTGGGGATCCCCCGCCCGGGTGTGGACGCCCGCGCCGATGACGACACCTCCCTTGACGAGGACGCAGCCCACGGGCGGGTTCGGGCTGGCGAGCCCCACCCCCTTCAGGCCCTCCTGCAGCGCCAGGGCCATGAAATGCGCATCGCCCGTCAGGGCCGCAGGCTCCGGCCAGGGGCCGCCGGTGGCGAGGGCCCAGGCGGTTCCGGCGGTGAGGACCAGGTCAGACATCGAGCAGACCATCGACAAAGGCCTCGGCGTCGAAGGGGATGAGGTCGTCCACGCCCTCACCCACCCCCACGAAGGCGATGGGCAGCTTGAGGCGGTCGAGGATGGGGACCACCACGCCGCCCTTGGCGCTGCCGTCCAACTTGGTGAGCACCAGATCCGTGACGCCCGCGGCCAGGGAGAAGGCCTCGGCCTGCGCCAGGCCGTTCTGGCCGGTGGTGGCGTCCAGCACCAGCAGCACACGGTGCGGCGCCGCAGGGAGCACCTTCTGGAGGCTGCGGCGGATCTTGTCCAGCTCCTTCATGAGGTGGTCCTTGGTGTGCAGCCGTCCGGCCGTATCGATGAGCACCCAGGGCGTGCCCTTCGCCAGGGCGCTGGTGGCGCCGTCAAAGGCGATGGCCGCCGGATCGCCGCCCATCTGGTTGCGGATCACGGGCACTCCGGCCCGCTCGCCCCAGCGCTCCAACTGGTCGATGGCCGCGGCGCGGAAGGTATCGCCGGCCACCACCAGCACACCCTCGCCCCGGGCCTTCAGGTGGGCCGCCAGCTTGCCCAACGTGGTGGTCTTGCCCACGCCGTTGACGCCCACCAGCAACACCACCTGGGTTCCAGACGCCGCGAAGGGGCGGGCCGGACCTTGGCGCAGGAGCTTCAGGAGTTCTTCCTTCAACAGGGCCTTGGGATCGATGTCGGAGCCGCTGTTCAGCTCGGCACGGAGTCTGGCCATGAGCCGGTCCACCGCTTTCAGGCCGAGGTCGGCCTGCAGCAGCAGATCCTCCAGCTCCTCGAGTTGCGCCTCGTCCAGACGCCGCAGCCCAAGCAGGCGGCCCATGGGCGCGAGCACCAGCTCCTGGGTGCGCTTCAACCCCTGCTTGAATTTGTCGAACAGGCCACCCAGAAGACCCAACGCCCACCTCGCGAAGCCCCAGTCTACCGAAGCGTCGAGGGTTCCCCGCCGCCGGAATCCGGAGGTTGGGGGTACGCTGGAGGGAACCGTCCCCCGCGGGCATCCAAAGCCCAACCCGAGGAGCCTCTATGCTGCAGCTGCCCATTCCGGCGCCGGACCCGCTGCCCCTGCCGCTGCCGCCGGGCGTTCTGAAGGTGCTGCTGCTGGTCACCTTCACCCTGCATCTGATGGCCGTGAATTTCGGCGTGGGGGGCAGTCTGATCCTGGCGGTCCACGCGTGGCGCGGGAAACCGGCCGATCGGGAGCTCGTGCGGCGCCTGGCGCCCCTGCTGCCCGCGGCCGTGACCTTCGCCATCACGCTGGGCGTGGCGCCCCTGTTGTTCGTTCAGCTGACCTATGGCCCCTTCTTCTACACGGCCTCGGTGCTGATGGCCATCCCCTGGCTGAGCCTCATCTTCCTGCTGATGGCGGGGTATGTGCTGCTGTACCGCTTCGTGGGCGCCACGGCCGCCACCTCCCTCCAGGCGGGCAGCGGCATCCTGGCGGCCCTGCTGTTATTGGCCGTGGGTCTGATGCTGGTCAATGTCACCACCCTTTCGCTGCGGCCGGATCTCTGGGCCGCCCACGCGGCCGCCTCGCCCCACGGCCTGCGCCTGAACACGGCCGATCCGACACTCTGGCCCCGGTACCTCCACATGGCGGCGGGGATCACGGCTGTGGCTGGCCTGTTCCTGGCCGCCTGGGGCGCTTGGCGCGACCACAGCTACGCGCGTCGCTCGGGGCTGCGCTGGTTCATGGGTGCCACCGCCAGCCAGGCCGTGTGGGGAACCTGGCTGCTGGTGACCCAACCGGCGCCCGTGCTGAACCTGCTTCTGGATGCCAACACGGCCCCCAGCCTGACCTTGTGGCTCTCCAGCGCCTGTGGTTTTCTGGCCCTGTTCATGGCCATCCCCGCCAGCCAGGAGGGCGCCCCACCCAAGGCCGTCTGGCCGCCCGTCGGCTTGGCCATGGCCTCGGTGCTGGGCATGATCCTGTTGCGTGATCAGGCCCGGGATGCCAGCCTGGCCGCCTTCGGCTTCCAGCCAGGTGCGCTGCCCTACCGAACGGACTGGGTGTCGCTTGGTGTTTTCAGCCTGACCCTGCTGGGTCTGGCCATCCTGTTGTTCGTGATCCTGCGGTGGGCCAGGCAGCCCACCCCACCCAGCCCTGGCACCGGGGAGGTGGTCCCATGAACCATCCCGTCTGGGACATCCCCTTCCTTGGCAGCGGCTGGATCATCGGCCTCATCAGCATCATCCATGTCTCCATCGCCCACCTCGTCGTGGGGGCCGGCATCTGGCTGGCGCTGATGGAAAGCCGCGCCCAGCGGGCCGGTGATACGGAACTCCTCGCCTGGCTGCGGGGCCGGGCCAAGGCCCTGCTCTGGTTGTCGAGCATTTTCGGGGCGGGCACGGGGGTGGGCATCTGGGTGGCCATCGGCCTCGTGAATCCCACGGCGACCCAGCATCTCATCCGCGCCTTCGTCATGGGCTGGGCCACCGAGTGGCTGCTCTTCGCCGGGGAGATGGCGACACTCATCGTGCTGGTGCGCGCCTACGACCGGCTGCGACCCGGCCAGCGCCTCGCTCTGGTCTGGCTCTACGCCCTGTTCGCCTGGCTCAGTCTCGTGGTCATCAACGGCATCGTCACCTTCATGCTGAGCCCAGGGAAAGCCTGGAGCACCACCCATGCCATGTGGGACGGTTTCTTCAACGCCACCTACCTGCCCAGCCTGTTGCTGCGCACCTTCGTGGCCCTGGCCCTGGGGGGGCTGTGGGCCCTGGCTGCCGGTGGTGCCACCACCGGCGAGCTGAAGCCGCGGATCCTCCGCCCCTCTGCGCTCCTCACCCTGGTGGGCGTGCTGCTGGCCGCCCTCTCGGGCTGGTACTACTTCCAGAGTTTCCCGGGGCCGGCCCGGGACCTGGTTCTAGGGAACCTCAAAGGTGCGACCGGGCTGGCCCAGGGGTTCCGCTGGGCCATCTGGGGGTTGGGGGCCTTCCTGGTGCCCGCCCTGTTGGCCCTGTGGGCGAGCCTGGCCCCGGCCTCGTTCCGGCGTCCAGTGGCGCTGTTCGGCCTCCTGCTCGCCTGTTGGGGCTTCGGCGGCTTCGAGTGGATTCGCGAGGTGGCCCGCAAGCCCTTCGTCATCCGCGAGGTGATGTACTCCAATGGCATCCGGGTGGATCAGGTGGCGGCCTATCAGCAGGGTGGTTTCCTGCCCGCCAACGCCTGGGCCCAGACCTTTGCCGCCGCCAAGGGGGACACGGACCTGGCCAAGGGCGAAGCGATCCTGCGCAGCCAGTGCCTGGCCTGCCACACCCGCGAAGGCTATCGCAGCCTGAAGGCCCTGACTGCCACCAATTCCGAAGGTGACAATGTGGCGTTCATCCAGGCCATTCGGGAGCTGGACCCGGCCCTGAACCCCTACCTGGATCGGATGCCACCCTTCGCCGGCACCGAACAGGAGGCCGAGTGGGTGGGGAAATACCTCACCACCCTAAAAGCCAAGTAGCTGTTCCACGTGGAACATAGCCCACACCGCCCGGGCTAATGACCAATGTTCCAAACCGGCGGCGCCTGGGGCGGGATCAGCATCGGCGCCACCGCCCCGGTGGCCTGCCAGGCCCGGGTGGACCAGGTGCGGTCATCCCAGGTGGCGCGTGTGCCGTAGGCGGTCGCCAGCAGCATCAGGCCATCTACGAGCGGGTTGACCAGGTATTGTTCCCGGGTCGGGGTCAGCGTGCGGGGATCCAGGGTGGGGCCCGCTGTCCTGGAGGCCAAGGGCGCCACCCACGCCGGGGCTCGGCCGAGGTCGTGGAGTGGGCAGGTCAATTCCCGGGGGGGCAGGAAGGCTGCGGCCGGCAGGGTTGGGCCGAAGGCCAGGGGCGCCAGTTCGAGGAGCAGGAGCAGCGGGGCGGTCAACAGGGGGCACCTCCAGGTTCAGGGTCGGTTCCGGCGAGGGGCCGGCAAGGCTCAGCGCTTGCGACTTTTCAGGGGTTTGGTGACCTCGGGCCGCACCCAGCCCACCAGGGCCAGCTCGAAGACCTCCTCCACGTGCTTCACGGGGTGGAAGCGCAGCTGCTTCCGCAGCACCGGATCAATCTCCTCGAGATCCTTCTGGTTGGCGTGGGGGATGAGGATGTCCTTGATGCCAAGGCGCAGGGCCGCCAGGGCCTTTTCCTTGAGGCCGCCGATGGCCAGGGCCTCGCCGCGCAGATCGATTTCGCCGGTCATGGCCAGGGTGTTCCGCACGGGCACATCCTTAAGCACCGACAACAGCACCGTGGCGATGGCGAGCCCCGCGCTGGGGCCGTCCTTGGGGATGGCGCCTTCGGGGAAGTGGATGTGGAGATCCTGCTTCTGGAAAAGCTCGGGATCGATCTTGAAGGCCTCGCCGCGGCTGCGGATGTAGCTCAAAGCCGCCTGGGCGCTTTCCTTCATGACATCACCCAGCTGGCCCGTGAGGATCAACAGGCCCTTGCCCGGCATCTTCAGGGCTTCGACGAAGAGGACATCGCCCCCCACGGAAGTCCAGGCCAGACCCGTCACCACACCCACGCGCGGGGCCTTGAGCCGCTCGTCCTGCAGCAGCTTCACGGGGCCCAGCAGCTCGTGGATGCTGGCGTCATCGAGAATGAGCTTCTTCTTCAGGGTGTTCTCGGCCACGCGGCGGGCCACCTTGCGGCAGACGGCGCCGATCTCCCGCTCCAGCTGACGCAGCCCGGCCTCGCGGGTGTAGCCCGTGATGATGGACTTCAGGGCCTTCCTGGAAATGGTCAGCTGCTTGCGGGTGACACCGTGCTTCTCCAGCTGCTTGGGGATCAGGTGCTGCTCGGCGATGCCCAGCTTCTCTTCCAGCGTGTAGCTGCTGAGGTGGATGATCTCCATGCGGTCCTTGAAGGCCGGGTGGATGGGCTCCAGTTCGTTGGCGTTGGCAAGGAAGAGCACCTGGCTGAGGTCCAGGGGCACATTCAGGTAGTGGTCGCGGAAGGTGTGGTTCTGCTCGGGATCGAGCACCTCCAGCAGGGCCGCGCTGGGATCGCCCCGCTGATCGCGACCGATCTTGTCCACTTCGTCGAGCATGATCACGGGGTTCATGCTCTTCACCTGGTGCAGGGCCTGCACGATGCGGCCGGGCATGGCGCCGACATAGGTGCGGCGGTGGCCCCGGACTTCGCTTTCGTCGTGGACGCCGCCCAGCGAGATGCGCGAATACTTGCGGCCCAGGGCCCGGGCGATGGACTTGCCGAGGCTGGTCTTGCCCACGCCGGGAGGGCCCACGAAGCAGAGGATGGTGCCGCGGAGATCCGGCTTCAGCTTGCGCACGGCCAGGAATTCCAGGATGCGGTCCTTGATCTTCACCAAACCGAAGTGGTCTTCGTCCAGCACCGTCTTGGCCTGCTTCAAATCGAGGTTGTCCTCGGTGACTGTGCCCCAGGGCAGCTCGGTCATCCACTCCAGGTAGGTGCGTGTCACCGCGGTTTCGCTGGAATCCGGGTGCATGCGCTCGAGCTTCTTCAGGTTGCGTTCGATCTCGACCAGTGGCTCCTCGGGCACCTTCATTTTCGCGAGCTTGTCGCGGAACGCGGTGACCTCCTCGCTTAGTTCCGAGCCCTCGCCCAGCTCCTGCTGGATGGCCTTGAGCTGTTGGCGGAGGTAGTACTCCCGCTGGCTCTTGTCCATCTCACCACGGGCTTCCATGGTGATCTTCTGCTGCACCTCCAGCAGCTGGATCTCCCGCATCAACAACTCGTTCACCCGCTTGAGCCGGAGGCCGGGGTCCGCGATCTCCAGCACCTCCTGGGTCTGGGCCAGCTTCAGGTCCAGGTTGGAGGCCACCAGATCGGCCAGGCGGCCAGGGTTATCGAGGTTGCTGGCGATGACCAGCACCTCCTGCGGCAGCGTCTTCCCCAGGGCCACGGCCTTCTCGAGGGTCTGCTTCACGCTGCGGAGCAGGGCGTCCGACTCCAGATCCGGGGTCTTCATCTCGGGTTCAGCCAGGGGCTCCACCCGGGCCTTGAAGAGGTTCTCGGTTTCGGTGAAATACTCCACGCGGACCCGCTGAAGACCTTGCACCAGGGCGCGGATGCGGCCATCCGGCAGCTTCAGCACCCGCATGATGAGGGCGGCCGTGCCCACCTGGTAAAGATCTTCGGGCTTCGGATTATCGATCTCCACTTGCTTCTGGGACAGCAGCAGGATCATGCGGTTCTCCACCAGGGCCGTATCCACGGCGCGGATGGACTTCTCCCGGCTGATGCTGAGGGGGAGGATCACATAGGGATAGACCACCACATCCCGGAGGGGCAGCACGGGCAACTCTTCCGGCAGCTTGGGCTGCTCATCGGGGGCGGGGGGCAGGAGGACATCATCGGCCACGGAAAAACCTCGGGCTCCAGTGTAGCGGTCATCAATAAAGTCCTGGCGCTAGATCCACAGCGCG
>JBBQEL010000050.1:0-24479 GCA_038320645.1 Holophagales bacterium
CGCCTTCCTCGCCTCCAGCCCCGTCCGCATGGATGTGGAAGGCTGGGATCTGGCCTTCCTCGTGAAGACGGCCCGCCAGGCCGTGGCCTTCTGCCGCCGCCACGAAGTGCCGGTGATGATGGTGACCGAGGACAGCACCCGGGCGCAGCCGGAGGTGCTCAAGGCCATCTACCGGGCTGCCCTGGACGAGGGTGCCCAGTCCATCTGCCTATCGGATACCTGCGGCCATGCCACCCCGGATGGCGTGCGGCGGCTGGTGCGGTTCATCAAGGACGAGGTGGTGAAGGACCGCACCGTGCGCATCGACTGGCATGGCCACAACGATCGGGGGCTGGGCGTGGCCAACGCCATCGCCGCCTTCGAGGCCGGGGCCGACCGGCTGCACGGCAGCATCCTGGGCATCGGCGAACGCTGCGGCAATGTGGCCCTGGATCAGCTCATGATCAACCTGCACCTCATGGGTTTCCCCAAGGGCGATCTGTCCGATCTGCCCGCCCTGGCCGAGCGCGTGGCCGAACTGTGCGATGTGGAGATCCCCGCGAACTACCCGGTGCTGGGCCGGGATGCCTTCCGCACGGGCACCGGCGTCCATGCCGCCGCCATCGTGAAGGCCCTGCACCGCGGCGATGTGGATCTGGCCGACGCCGTGTACTCCGGCGTCCCCGCCGCTCTGGTGGGCCGCCGCCAGGAAATCGAGATCGGCCCCATGGCCGGCCACAGCAATGTGATCTATTGGCTCGAAATGAACGGCTACGATCCCAGCCCCGATCGCGTGGACCGCATTCTCAAGGTGGCCAAGAACAGCCCGAGGATCCTTACCGAGGCCGAAATTCGGGCCGTGGTGTGATCAGGCCAACCCGCTGATGTCCCCTGCGCTCAGCCGCCGGATGCCTTCGGCGGCTGTCACTTTCAGCCGACCATCGGGTTCCCAGCCGAGGCTGGTGCCTTGGCCGTCTTCCCAGCGCAGGGGTGTACCGGCGGGTGGCCACCGGAAGAGTGGTTGAATATCTTGCTCCAAATTCATCCAAATTTTGGAGATAAGAGCGGCTAACTCACCGGAAGGAGGAGACCCCAATCCCAGCTCTTTCAGGCTGGCGGGGGGGATGGGGCGGTCCGGAAGGTGCGGGGCCTTGCTCAGGTTCACGCCCAGACCGAGGATGAGCCGACCTGCACTCTGTTCGCCGATGATGCCGCCCACCTTCACCAGGCGGCCATTCTGCCAGGCCACCAGATCGTTGGGCCACTTGAGGCCCAGGGTCTGCCTGGCGGGGTCCAGCACCTGGGCGGCGGCAGCCATGGCCCGCTGCAGCACGATCCCCGGCGCCACGCCCGAGGGCGCAGGCAGGGCCACGGAGAGCCAGAGCCCGGCTCCGGCGGCACTTTCCCACGGGTGGCCCTGGCGGCCCCGGCCCTCGGTCTGGCGGTCCGCCAGCACGGCGCAAACACCCAGATGGAGATTCCGCCGCAGGAAGGCCTGGGTGGAATCCACCACGACCAGCCGGATCAGAGGCAGGTCCACGCTATTTGCGCCCGGAACCCTGGTTGCGGAACCAGAGGATGCGCAGGCCATCCAGGGTGAGGTCCGGCGCGATGTCCCGGATGTGCCTAGTGTGGGGGGCGATCACCCGGGCCAGGCCGCCGGTCGCGGCCACGGCGGCTTCGGGGCATTCTTCCAGCAGGCGGTCGAGGATGCCGTCCACCATGCCCACATACCCGTAGAAGATGCCGGACTGCATGGCCTGCACAGTGTTGCGGCCCACCAGGCGTTCGGGCTCGGCGATCTCCACGCGCGGCAGGCGGCTGGCCCGCTGGAACAAGGCATCGGCGCTGATCTTCAGGCCCGGGCAGATGAGGCCGCCCAGGTATTCCTTCTTGGCGTTGACCACATCGAAGGTGGTGGCGGTGCCGAAATCCACCACGATGAGCGGGGCCCCGAACTTCTCGATGCCGGCCACGGCGTTCACCAGGCGGTCGGCGCCCAGCTCGGAAGGATTGTCGATGAGCACTTTCACGCCGGTCTTCACGCCGGGCTCGACATAGAAGGCGTCCACATTGAAGTAGGACTTGGCCAGGCTCATGAGCACGGGATGCAGGGGCGGCACCACGCAGGAAATGGCCACATGCTTGATCTGGCTGGCCTCGATGCCCTGGTGGCGCATGAGCGCCAGGGCCGAGAGGCCGTATTCATCCACGGTGCGCTCACGGCTGGTGGCCAGGCGCCAGCTGCAGACCAGGGGCGCGTCCGGCCCTTTCGCCAGGTCGAAGATCCCCAGCACCACATTGGTGTTGCCCACATCCACTGCCAACAGAAGACTCATGCCCACTCCAAGCCCTCTAGGATCGCCTGACACGGCCACAGGGTCAAAGTGGAAGGCCTGCCCAGGAACAGGTGGGTTGTGTTTCTCTTATCCCCTTCATCCCTGTTCAAAGGGCTTTTTTCAACAGGGATGAAGGGGATAAAAGGGATGAAGGGGACGAAAGGGCTGACCCCTGTTGTGGGCCCAGGTGTGTTCCCTGTCGCCACTCCCCATGGAAATCGAGCGCCCTTGGACCAATGACCACCCTGCACCGATTCATTGGATCCCGCTCGCTTTCAACACCTTGTGATGCCCATCCTGGCCACCTCCGGTACCCTTGTGGTTCTGCCTGGAGCCGCCATGCCCCGCACCATGATCGAGCCTTTCCGCATCAAGTCCGTTGAACCCATCCGCATGACCACCCCCCAGGAGCGCCTGGGCATGCTGGAGGCCGCGAAGCTCAATGTCTTCAAGCTGCGGGCCGAGGATGTGCTGCTGGACTGGCTGACGGATTCCGGCACCGGGGCCATGAGCTCGGCCCAGTGGGGCGCCATCATGATCGGCGACGAAAGCTACGCGGGCGCCAAGAGCTTCTTCCGCCTCGAAGCCGTGCTGCAGGACATCACGGGCATGGCCCACTTCATCCCCACCCACCAGGGCCGCGCCGCCGAGAAGGTGCTGTTCAGCGCCGTGTGCAAGCAGGGCGACCTGGTGCCCAACAACTGCCACTTCGACACCACCCGCGCCAACCTCGAATTCAACGGCGTCGAAGCCGTGGATCTGGTGATCCCCGAAGGGCTGCAACCCAGCCTCATCCATCCCTTCAAGGGCAACATCGACCTGGCCCGGGTGGCGGCAATGCTGGAGAAGGAAGGACCCCGCATCCCCTTCGGCATGATCACCGTGACCAACAACACCGGGGGCGGGCAGCCCGTGTCCATGGCGAACATCCGCGCCTATTCCAAGCTGCTCAAGCAGCACGGCAAGCCCTTCATCATGGATGTCTGCCGCTTCGCGGAAAACGCCATGTTCATCAAGCTCCGCGAAGACGGCTACCAGGACACACCCGTCCGGGCCATCTGCCAGGAGATGTTCAGCTACGCCGACGGCTGCACCATGAGCGCCAAGAAGGACGGCATGGTGAACATGGGCGGTTTCATCATGCTGCGCAGCGACGAGTGGCTGGATCCCGTCCGCAACATGCTCATCCTCACCGAGGGCTTCCCCACCTACGGCGGCCTGGCCGGGCGCGATCTCGAAGCCCTGGCCGTGGGTCTGGAGGAGGGTATGCAGGAGGACTACTTGCGCTACCGCCTGCGCACCGCCGAATACCTGGGGGAAAAGCTGGAAGCCGCTGGCGTCGGCTTCGTGAAGCCCACCGGGGGCCACGCGGTCTACATCGACGCCAAGACCGTGCTGCCGGAGATGCCCGTGGGCCACTACCCCGCCTGGGCGCTCTGCAACGCCCTCTACCTGGAAGGCGGCATTCGCGGTGTGGAGATCGGCTCGGTCATGTTCGGCAAACGCCTGGAGGACGGCACCGAGACCTTCCACAGCATGGAACTGGTGCGCCTGGCTTTCCCCCGCCGGATGTACACCCAGAGCCACTTCGACTTCGCCGCCGAGGTCATCGCCGAAGTGAAGGCCAAGGCCAAGGAGATCCGCGGCGTGAAGATCGTCAAGCAGAGCAAGTATCTGCGCCACTTCACGGCCGAGATGGCCTGGGTATAGGAAATAGATCCAGACAAGGAGTGCCCGTGACCTCCGCCCCGTTCGAAGCCCTCTTCGCCCGCCAGCAGGCGGCTCGCTGGCGGGTGGCGGCGACTTCGGCGGATCAGCGGAAGGCCAAGCTGCGCGCCCTTCTGGAGGCCCTCCTGGCCCACCGGGCCGAGGCCCGGATGGCGCTGGCGGCGGACTTCCGGAAAGCTCGAGAAGAAGTGGATCTCACGGAGTTGTATCCCGTCATCTCCGAGCTCAAGGACGCCCTGTGCCACCTTCACCGGTGGATGAAGCCCAGGAAAGTGCCCACACCCATCGGGCTGCTCGGCAGCGTCGGCACCATCGTGCACGAGCCCCGAGGTTTGGTGCTCATCATCGCCCCCTGGAACTACCCCATCTACCTCACCCTGGGACCGCTGGTCTCGGCCCTCGCCGCGGGCAACTGCGCCATCCTCAAGCCCTCGGAATTCACGCCGCACACCACGGCTTTTCTTCGGAAGCTCCTGGCCAATCTGTTCCCCGAGGAGGAAGTGGCTCTGGTGGAGGGCGAGGCCGAAGCCGCGCAGGCCCTGCTGGCGCTGCCCTTCGATCACATCTTCTTCACTGGCAGTCCCGCCGTGGGCAAAGCCGTGATGAGGGCCGCTGCCAACCATTTGACCTCCGTGACCCTGGAACTGGGCGGCAAATCGCCCGTACTGGTGGCCGCCGATGCCAACTTGCGCGAGGCCGCCCGCAAGATCGCCTGGGGCAAGGGCCTGAATGCCGGGCAGACCTGCGTGGCCCCGGATTATGTGCTGGTCCACGAACGGGTCCACGATGCGCTGGTGGAAGAACTGAAGGACGCCTTCACGGCTTTCTACGGTGAGACTCCCACCGCCCGCCAGGCCAGCCCCGATCTCGCGCGCATCATCAATGATCGTCACTACGCCAGGATTGCGGCCTTGCTCAGCGGCTCTGCCGCTGTGGTCGCCTTCGGCGGGGAGACTGACGCGGCGTCCCGGTATATCGGTCCCACGGTGCTCACGGGCGTGGATCCCAACTCTGTCCTGATGCAGGAGGAGATCTTCGGGCCACTGCTGCCTGTCCTGAAGGTGCCGGACATGGATGCGGCCGTGGCTTTCGTGAACACCCGCCCCAAGCCGCTGGCACTCTACCTGTTCAGCGGCAACCGCAGGCGGGCCGAAGCCCTCCTAGCCCGCACCACGGCCGGCGGAGGGTGCATCAACGACACGGTGTTGCACTTCGCCCACACGGGCCTGCCGACGGGCGGCGTGAACACTTCGGGTTTCGGCAAGGCCCACGGCGTCCATGGCTTCGAGGCATTCTCCAATGCCCGCGGCCTCCTGCGCCAACGCACCCGCTTCTCTGCCATCCAGCTCATGTACCCGCCGTACACCGGGTTCGTGCGGTGGCTGATCGACCTGACCCTGAAGTATTTCTGAACGGCTAGCGCTGCGCTTCTTCCAGCGCGCCCTGGGCGGTTTCCCAGTCACTCATGGCATAGGCCAGATCGGCCTCCAGGGTCTTCTGTGAATCCAGCCGGGCGCTGAAGGCCTGCCAGTCGGAAGGATCCATGGTGGCCAGTTCCTTCTGAAACACCGCCAGTTTCTCTTCCAGAGCGGCGACCTTGGCCTCGGCCTCGGCGACCTGTTTTTCATAGCGCTTGATGGCCCGCTGTTTGTCCTTGTCGATGGGGGTGCGCTTGGCTGGAGTTGGCTTCAGGTCGAGGCTCTGCGGCTTCGCCGCAGAGATGGGCTTCGCCTGCGGCGAAGCGGCCTTCTTGATGGGCTCGGGCTCCCTGCTGCCGGCTTCGTCTTCAGCACCCAGATCCAGATCCACCCAGGCCTGGTGGTCCTCGTAGCCGCCCTCGCGGAATTCGGCTTGGCCTTCGTGGATCCGCAGCAGGGAATCCGCCACGCGGCCCAGCAGGTAGCGGTCGTGGGTCACCACGATGGCCGCGCCGCTGAAGCTCAGGATGGTGTCCTCCATGGCCTCCATGCTGGGGATGTCCATGTGATTGGTCGGCTCGTCCAGCAGCATCAAATTCACGCCGTTGCGGATGAGGGTGGCGATGCTGAGGCGGGCCCGCTCGCCGCCGGACAGCGCCGTCACCGGCTTGTCCACCTCGTCGCCGCGGAACTGGAACTTGGCCAGGAAGCCCAGCACGTCCTGCTTCAGCGCCTGGGGGTTGACGGCGTGGATCTGCTGGAACACCGTGTTCCGCGGATCGAGATTCCGGTGGTGCTGGTCGAAATAGCCCAGCTTCACCTGGCTGCCCAGGCGGGCCTGGCCGGTGATGAAGGGGATCTCCTCCGAGATGGCCTTCAGCAGCGTGGATTTGCCCGTGCCGTTGAGGCCCACGATGCCCATCTTCTGCCCGCGCTTGATCTGCAGCTGCTCCAGGGGCGCGTAGAGGGCCTTCCCGTCCCAGCCCACACTGGCCTTCTCCAGCACCAGGGCGACATCACCACTGCGCTGGGTCTCGGGGAAGCTGAACTTCACTTTGCGGCGATCGCGCAGGGGCTGCTGGATGCGGCTCAGCTTGGCCAGATGGGTGCGCCGCCCGCGGGCCTGTTTGGTGTTCTGGCCCGCGATGTTGCGGCGGATGTACTCTTCCTGATTCTTGATGTAGGCCTGCTGCTGCTCGAAGTGGCGCTCGAGCAGCTCCAGCTCCTGTTCCTTCTTCTCCATGAAGTCGGAGTAGTTGCCCTCGTAAATGCGCGAGCGGCCCACTTCCAGTTCCAGGATCTCGGTGGCGATCTTGTCCAGGAAGTAGCGGTCGTGGCTGATGACCGCCACCGTGGCGTCCGTATCCTGGATGAACTCCTCCAGCCAGCGCAGGCTCGGCAGGTCCAGATGGTTGGTGGGTTCATCCAGCAGCAGCAGATCCTGCCCCTGGAGGATGGCCTTGGCGAGCATCACCCGGCTCTTCTGGCCTCCGGAGAGCGTCTCCACGGAGCGCTCAAAATCGGCGGCCGCAAAGCCGAGCGACTGCAGAATGCTTTCGGCCCGGGCGCGGATGCTGAAACCGTCGAGGTGTTCGAACGCCTCGGTGACCTTCTGGTAGCGGTCCATCACTTCGCTGAGATCCGCCCCGGCCTCACCCATGTGGTGTTCCAGTTCCCGCATCTCGTGCTGCAGGCGCTCCACGTCGCCGAAGGCCGCCAGGGCCTCTTCAAGCACGCTGCCGTGGGTTTCGGGGACCAGGTCCTGGGCGTAGTGCCCCATGCGGATGCCGCGTTCCTTCGTGGGCCGCACGACCGTACCCTGGTCAGCCTCCAGCTGGCCCAGCAACAATTTGAAGACCGTGCTCTTGCCCGCGCCGTTGCGACCGATGACGCCCCAGCACTCGCCCTCCTGGATGGCCCATGTCACATCCTTCAGCACCTCTTGGGGGCCGAAGCGCAGGTCGATGTGATTCAAGGATGCGAGCATGGGGGTGGCAATCGGCTTTCAGCAAGAAGGCCACCTTGCGGTGGCCTTCTGTTTGGTGGAGCCAATCGGGATCGAACCGACGACCTCTTGCATGCCATGCAAGCGCTCTCCCAGCTGAGCTATGGCCCCAATCGGGAAGAACCAGTATCCCACCCCCTCCGCGCTTCTGCAAGCGCAGATCAGCGGGCCTCCAGTCGCAGGCGCTGGCCGATCTGGATCCGGTCACCCTTCAATTGATTCCAGGCCTTCAGGTCGCCCTGTTCCACGCCGTATTTCCGGGCGATGGAAGCCAGGTTTTCCCCCTTCTGCACGCGATGGCTCCGGACCGAAGGAGCGGGACGCCGTTCACGGGTGCTGGAACCGGGCAGGAGGACCTTGTCTCCCGGGTGAAGCGTCTTCCTGGCTTCCGGGTTCAGGCGCAGTAGTTCACCCAGGGGCACCTGGTGGGCCCGGGCCAGTTTGGCCAAGGTGTCACCGGGTTTGGCAAGGATGACGGGTGACCCCGGTGCTTCGGCCTTCGTGGACGGGAGAACCACCAATGGTTGACTCGAACTCGGCAGGGGCGTGTTGGCGGGATGGACGGGCTCGCTGGTGAGAACTGGAACTGGGTTGGCCGGAGCCGCTCGGGTTGGGAGCGCCCCAGCCACCTTGTCAGCCACCGCGACGGGGATCCCTGCCTCGGCCGGGGCCGCGAAATCCTTGGGCATGGCCGGCAGCGATGGCAGGGGCCGATCACCGAGGGCTTTTGTGGCGCCGACCCGGGGCGCGATATCCCGTTCCTCCAGGGCCAGGACCGAGGGTGGGGGCACCAGCAGGCGCTGGCCGGGCTTGAACTGCTTCGCCGTAAGCTCGTTGGCCGCCAGCAGATCTTCCGGCGCCAGTTTGAAGCGCTTGGCCACCTTCGCGAGGGTATCGCCCTTGCGCACGGTATATCCCTGGAAGTCCAGCCGCTTGCCCGCGGGCATGCGAGCCAGCTGCCGCAGGCAGTCCATGGCCTTGCCGGGCGGCACGCGCAGCTGATAGGTCCCGGGGGGCGTGGAACCGCGCAGCAGTTCGGGGTTCAGCAGCTTCAGGGTGGCGGCGTCGGTGCCCGCACAGCGGGCCAACACCGTGAGACTGGTCATGCTGGAGACGGTCACGGTCTCATAGGTGTAGGGCACGAGGGGCACGATGCGTAGGCCATACCGCTCGGGGTTGCGGCCCACCAGGATGGCCGCGCAGAGTTCTGGAATATAATTCTTGGTTTCGGTGCGCAACCAGCGGGAGCGGGCCAGGTCCCAGAAGTTCCGGGTGCCCACATTCTGGATGGCCCGTTCCAGCGTGAGTGGGCCGGCGTTGTAGCTGGATGCGGCCAGGTACCAGTCGCCCGTGATTTCATAAAGGCGCTTGAGATACCGGGCGGAAGCCCGGGTGGCCTTGATGGGATCGCGGCGCTCTTCCAGCCAGGCGTTGCCGTTAAGCCCATAGATGCGCCCCGTGGAGCGGATGAACTGCCACATCCCCACGGCATTGGCTCTGCTCTTGGCTTCGTTGCGGAACCCGGACTCGATGACGGCGAGATAGGCCAGATCCGCAGGCACCCCTTCTTCCGCGAAGACCTGGCGGATCATGGGCATGTATTGGGAAGCCCGGCCGAGGGCGTTCTCCATGAACCCGCGCTTGGTGGTCGTGAAGAGACTCACCCAGGTGAGCACCTTGTCGTTCAGATCGATGGGGAAGTCGTAGCTGGCGCCCTGCTCCGCCGCCCGCACCCGCTCCGCCTCGGCCCTGAGCTCGTCTCCGCTGATGGTGACGACCTCCTCCTGCGCCTTCAGACCAGGT
The DNA here is from genome assembly GCA_038320645.1 of Holophagales bacterium. Lineage (GTDB taxonomy): Bacteria > Acidobacteriota > Holophagae > Holophagales > Holophagaceae > Geothrix. The sequence goes on from JBBQEL010000050.1 coordinate 9,273, forward strand.
TCGGCCCCCGGCACTTCCTCCGCCGCCAGCTGATCCTGGATGTCCTTCAGGCGCTGCAGCAGAACCTGGACTTCCCGCTGCTTGAGCAGGTCGCCGGACCAGTCGGCCGTGAGGACATCGGCCTCCTCGGACCGCGCGGCGGCGGCCTCGTCCTGGTCGGTTTCCAGCGCCTTTTCAGCCGCCTCCACCAGGGCCCGGAGTTGCAGAATGCGGACGGCGTCGGACTCGGCGGCCCTGGCCGGAGCCGTGACCGCCTGGACCTGGGGGGATGGCGTCGGCAACTGCACCGGTACCATCCCCCAGAAGAGAGCGGCCAGGACGGGGATTGGCACTAGTGGCTTTCGGCGGTCACCAGGGCCGCGTAGGCCGTGGCGTCCAGGAGGCCCGCGAGGTCCCCCGACAGCTTGATCTTCACCATCCAGCCCTTGCCGTAGGGATCCTCATTCACGGATTCGGGATGGTCGCCCAGGGTTTCGTTCACGGCGAGCACCTCACCGGCGGCGGGCATATTCAGTTCGGAGACGGTCTTGACGGATTCCACCGTGCCGAACTCCTCGCCCAGCGCGAAGGTGGCGCCGACCTCAGGCAGGTCCACGAACACCACATCGCCCAGCGCCTCCTGCGCATAGCCCGTGATGCCCACCATGGCGGTGCCATCACCGGCAGGCTTGAGCCACTCGTGGTCCTTGGTGTACTTCAGATCGGCGGGAAACATGGATCCTCCAGTGATGCGTTGCGTTGACTGAGAGCTGATCGCTGATAGCTACTTCTGCCTTTTGTAGAAAGGCGTGGAGATGATTTCAGCCTCCACTGCGCGGCCGCGGATCTCGATCTGGATGCGGCCACCCAGCTTGGCCACCGCCGTGGGGACGTAAGCCAGGCCGAGGTTGAAGCCGCAAGTGGGCGAAGGGCAGGCGCTGGTCACGAAGCCCACCTGCTGCCCGTCCTGCACCACGGGCATATGATCGCGGGCGATGTCGCGCTTCTCGAAGGTCTTGAAGCCCACTAGCTTGCGGGGGGCGGGGGCGGCCTTGGCGGCCAGCAGGGCCTCGCGGCCGATGAAGTCACCCTTGTCGAGCTTCACGATCCAGCCGAGGCCGGCCTCCAGCGCATGGATGGTGTCGTCGATCTCATGGCCATAGAGGGCCATCTTGCATTCCAGGCGCAGGGTATTGCGGCAGCCCAGCCCCGCGGGCAGCAGGCCCTGGGGTGTTCCGGCCGCCATCACGGCATTCCAGATCGCTTCCGTATCCCCGGCGGCGCAGTAGAGCTCGAAACCGTCCTCGCCGGTGTACCCCGTGCGGCTGATGAGGCACTGGTATCCGGCGACCTCGCCGTGGGTGAAGAAGTAGTAGCCGATGGAGTCCAGGGGAGTCTTCGTGAGGGGCTGCAGGATGCTCAGGGAGAGTGGCCCCTGGAGGGCGATCTGGCCCGTCACCGGGCTTTCGTTCACCACGGTGCAGTCGTACCCCTTCGCATGCTGCTGCACCCAGGCGAAGTCCTTGTCGGAATTGCCGGCGTTCACCACCAGCAGGAACTCCTCCTCGCCCTCGCGGTAGACCAGCAGATCGTCCACGAAGGTGCCGTTTTCATAAAGGAAGGCGGTGTAGTGGACCTGGCCGAGGACCAGTTTCGAAACGGCGTTCGGCGTGAGGTGTTCCACCAAGGCCAGGGCGCCGGGGCCCTTCACCCGGATCTCGCCCATGTGGCTGACATCGAAGAGACCAGCCTGCGTCCGGACCGCTTCGTGCTCGGCGAGGATCCCGGCCGGGTATTGCACGGGCATATCCCAACCGCCGAAATCCACCATCTTGGCGTTCAGTGCGCGGTGGGCGGCGTTGAGGGGCGTCTTCATCAGGTCAGGCATCTGGGGCTCCGTGAGGTCCCAGTCTATCGCCGCCGCTCCCAGGGCAGAAGGCCCGGGAGTTCCCAGCCCAGGCTCCACAGACCAATGGATTCCTGGCTTGTGATAAGACGCACAGCCAGGGGCAGGACGAGCACGCCGGTCTCTGCGGCACGCTCCAGCTCCGCCCCATAGGCCGGGTCGATTTCCCGGGCCGCGTCAAAGCGGTCCACATCCGTCCGGTGCACGAAGAAGGCGATGGCGGCCCGGTGGCCTTCGCGCACCATGGCCTGCAGCTCCCGAAGGTGCTTGGTCCCGCGCTCGGTGACCGCGTCCGGGAAGAGCGCCCAGGGGCCAGCCTTGAGGGTGGTGTTCTTCACCTCGATGAACACCTGGCGGCCCGTTTCATCCAGGGCCAGCACATCAATGCGGCTGTGCTCGGAACCGTATCTGACCTCAGTGCGGACGCCGTGCAGGCCAGCCAGCCCAGGCAGCACATCCCGCCGCGCAGCTTCGGCCACCACCCGGTTGGGCATGCCCGTTTCCACACCCATCCAGCCGCCAGGCCGGTCCACCGCCAGCCAGGTGAACTTCAGCTTGCGATCGGGATTGGCCGCAGTTTCCAGCAGCACGCGGTCGCCGGGTTCCCAGCAGGTCTTCATGGAACCGGTATTGGTGGTATGGGCGGTGATGATGGAACCATCCTCGAGTTCCACATCCGCCAGGAACCGCTTGTAGCGCTGGATCAGTCGGCCGGGGACCAAGCCGGTCTTCCGGATCAGGATCACGGCCACAGGGCCAGGATGCGCTCCAGGGCCCCGGGAAGGTCCGGGGCCACCAGATCCGCCAGGGCACCATCCACTTCGGTGCCATAGCCCGTGCGGACGAGCGCGACGCGGCACCCGGCCCGGCGCCCGGCCACCAGATCGATGTCCTTGTCCCCGACCATCCAGGAGCGCGAGAGATCGATCCCGTGTTCCTCGGCGGCCCGCTGCAGCATTCCCGGGTTCGGCTTCCGCTCGGGGTGATCGACGACCGCATACTCGCCCTGCCCCAGCTCGTGGTGGGGCGAGGCGTAGACTGCGTCGATCCAGGCGTTCTCCAGAGCCAGCAGATCATCCATGCGGCGCATCACCGCGTCAAAGTCCTGCCAGGTGTACTTCCCCCGCCCGATCCCGCTCTGGTTGGTGACCACCACCACGGGAATGCCCAGGACATTCAGGCGGGCCACGGCCGCCGCGCTCCCCGGAACCAGGACCAGCTGGTCCGGATCCGAGAGGTAGTCCACTTCCTCGTTGAGCGTGCCGTCACGGTCGAGGAAGATGGCCGGTTTCGTCCCGTTCATGGGAGCCATTCGGCCACGCACACATCGAACTGGCGTGGCCCGCGCGGGGTGCGGCCACTGACCCAGAGGAGCTTCTTCCCATCCGGACTGAAGTCGGGAAAGGAGTTGAATACACCGGTCCAGGTGATGCGTTCGAGGCCAGTGCCATCCAGATTGATGCGGAACAGATCGAAACCCCGGCCCTTGCCCTGGTTGTCGTGGTGGTTGGTGGCGAAGACGAGGCCCTTGCCCTCCGGGGTGAAGATGGGCGCGAAGGCGGCTCCCGGCAGCTTCGTGACTTGCCGCTTGCCGCTGCCATCGGCGTTCATCACCCAGATGTCCATGTCCATGGGTTCCACCAGATGCTGTTTCAGCAAGTCCTTGTACTTGGCTGTCGCGGCATCTCCCTTGGGATAGTTTGTGCGCCAGGCAATGAGCTTCGAATCGGGGCTGAACACAGCGCCACCGTCATAGCCCAGGCCATCCGTGAGGCGGATGAGGTGCTTGCCGTCCGTGTCCGCCCGCCAGAGATCCACATCGCCACCGCGCTCGCTGGTGAAGACGAGCCACTTGCCGTTGGGCGACACCGTGGCTTCGGCGTCATAGCCCGGCGCGGCCAGAAAAGGTTTCGCCTCGCTGCCATCGACATTGGCCACATACAGGTCGTACCCCTGGAAGACCGGCCACTGGTACTTGCCCGGGGTGAAGGGCGGCCCTTCTGGGCATTCCGGCCCAGCTCCGTGGGTGCTGGCGAAAATGATCTTCCGGCTGCCCGGCAGGAACCAGCCACAGGTGACGCGGCCCTGACCGGAGCTGACGCGCTTCTGGTCCGAGCCATCGGCGTTCATGGTGTAGATCTGGTCGCAGGGGTGGCCGTCCCGGGTGCTCTGGAAAATGATCTGCTTTCCATCGGGCGACCAGTAGGCCTCGGCGTTCGAGCCGGTGGCCGTGAGCTTCTTCACGCTGTGGAGGTGGCTCTCCTTCGCATCCAGCAAGCCGTCGCCAGGCACCGGCAGCGAGGCCGGCTGGGCCGCAAGCAGCAGCGGGCACAAGGCGGCCAGGATCATCCGTTTCATGAGCAACTCCCCTTCAGTTACAAACAGGAACTCGAGCAGGATGCCAGAGATGCCACACTGAATGGGACAATCCGAGGTTCCCGATCATGATCGACAAGCGCGTCAGCAACGCCCTGGAGGCCGTCAAGGACATTCCGGACGGGGCCCATCTCGCCGTGGGCGGCGTCGGCCTCTGCGGCATCCCGGAACACCTGATTGCAGCGCTGGCGCAAACGGGAGTAGAGCAGCTCACCTGCTACTCCAACAATGCGGGCGTGGACGACTTTGGCCTGGGCATCCTGTTGCGGCGCCGCCAGATCCGCAAGATGGTCAGCAGCTATGTTGGGGAAAATGCCGAGTTCGAGCGCCAATACCTGAGCGGGGAACTGGAGGTCGAACTGGTGCCGCAGGGCACGCTGGCCGAGCGCCTTCGGGCCGGCGGGGCTGGCATCCCGGCCTTCTACACACCCACCGGTGCCGGCACGAAAGTGGCCGAAGGCAAGGAGACCCGGCTGCTGCGCGGCCGGGAGTGCGTGCTGGAAGCGGGCATCTTCGCCGACTTCGCGCTGGTGAAAGCCTGGAAGGCGGACCGGCTGGGCAATCTGGTATTCCGCAAGACGGCCCGGAACTTCAATCCCATGGTGGCCACCTGCGGAAAGATCTGCATCGCCGAGGTAGAGGAGATCGTCGAAGTGGGGGACCTGGACCCCGACGGAATCCATACGCCGGGAATCTTCGTGCATCGGCTGGTGCTCGGCACGGCCTATCAAAAGCGCATCGAGAAGGTCGTCACCCGGTAGCCCAGGCCCTACTCCATCGGCAGGCTGATCCGGACGAGGGACCCGCGTTCCGCAGGCAGGATCTGGACGGTGCCCCCATAGGCATTCATGAGCTGGGCACAGGCCGGCAGGCTTTGGCCAGGGCGCCGCCCGGCATCGCCGGGGACCGGCCGTAGATCAGGGAAGGGCTCGAAGGCCGTATCGAGCAGACTGGGCTCGATGGGGGCACCATCATCCTCCACTTCGAGACGGAAATGGCTCGTCCCGCCCCAGGTCCGCATGGAAATCTGGGCGGGCCCGCCGCCGAGGGCATGGTCGATCAGGTGGCCCAGCACTTCAGTGAAATCCCTGTGCACCCCGTAGAGCAGATCCCTGGAGGCCTGGAAGTTGAAGGCCACCGGCATCGCCAGGGGCAAGTGGTTCTCCACCCGCATGAGTTCAAGTTCGTCCCGCAGCAGGTCGTGGAGATGAATCCACTCCGGGCCGCTGGCCTCGCCCTGGCCAGCGCGACGGAGGAGTGCCTTGACGAGACCATCCACCAGGGAGATCGCCTTGATGATCTGATCCATGGACCGGTGGCATTCCACCCGCTCGTCGGGGGCAGGAACCTCCGTACGATCCATGTACACGGACAGGGCCGCACTTTCCTCCTTCAGCGTTCGCACCGGCACACCCAGGCGCTGGGCCATGTTCAGAAACAGGCCACCCAGGGTCGTTTTCTGGTTCTGGGCACCCAGGGCGGCCTGGGCCTCCTTGAGTGCTTCATACGCGGATTCAAGGCCTTCGTAGCTGGTGCCAAGCGCCTGGCTGGTCTCGTCCAGGTGGGCCACGAGCCCGGCATTCTCGAGACTGACCTGGAGGATGCCTGCATGCAGAGCCGCGAGTTCGATCTCGAAAGGCAGGAATGGCGCCTCAGCCCGGCCCGCGACCAGGAAGCCCCAGAGGTGGTCTGCACCGGAGCGGCTCCGGAGCGGGAGGAGCATGGCCTGGGTCTTGGGCGCCCAAAGACCGAGTTCGACCCCCTGCTCCCAGGTTCCGGACTGCCGAAGCTCAATGCCGGAGAGGACGGCCCCCCCGGTCAGCCCGGCGATCCAGGCGGCCATGGGGTGCCCCACGAGCATGACCGGCAGGTCCTCGAAGTCCCCGCCCGTGCGGGCCAATCCCTGGAAATAGGTGCCGCTGTCATGGAGGCAGTACGACCGCAGTTGATCGAGCCCCAGTTCTTCACAAAGCTGCCCCAGCACCTTGCGGAGGACTTCTCCTGCCTCCTGGACGGGGATGATCTCTTTGCTGAGCGATAGGAGCCTGGAGAGGTGGTGGCTTCGCAGCTCAAGCTCGGCCTGGACCGCCAGCAGCTTCCGGTTGCCCTCCTTGGCCTCCCGCAACTGGGTCTCGAGGTGATCCACGACCTGCTGGCTGAACTGGCGGAGCGCCGCCCCCTCCCGGCTCGATTCCAGCCGGTCCCGCTGCCCGCCGAGGTAGCCCTCGACCTGCCCGACGAACAGGAACGGGTCGATGGGCTTGGAAATGAAGCCGTCACACCCGGTGACCAGCGCCGTCTCCCGATCACTTCGCATGGTCTTGGCCGTCAGCGCCACGATGAGTGTGGCATCCAGGTTGGTGTTCTGGCGGAGCTTGGTGGCCACCTCGAAGCCGGAGAGGCCCGGCAGGTTGATGTCCAGGAGGATCAGGGAGGGCCTGAGGGCCACGGCCAGTTCACAGCCCTTCAGCCCGTCCTCAGCCCAGTGCATTTCGTAGCCAGCCTGGGAGAGCAGGCGCTGGACCAGGCGCCAGTTCATGGGATTGTCTTCGATACAAAGGATTCGCGGCTGGGGATCGATGCTCTGAGGGCGGGTTTCAGTCATGCGCCACCTGTCCCCGCGATCGGCATTTCCACAATGAAGGTACTGCCATGGTCCTTGCGGCTGGTGGCCGAGATGCGGCCATGCATGAGCCGCATGAACCGCTGGCTGAGTGCCAACCCGAGCCCCGTGCCCCCGAAGCGCCGGGTGATGCTGCCATCGACCTGCTGGAAGGGCCTGAACAGCCGTCCCTGTTCTTCTTCGGACATCCCGATCCCGGTGTCCTCGATCCGGACCAGGAAGCGATCAGCCTCCCGGGCGGCAGAGATCCGGACGAAGCCCGATTCCGTGAACTTGATCGCGTTGCCCGCGAGGTTGGTGAAGACCTGCCGGAGCCGGTCCCGATCGCCCATCACCCGGATCGCCTCCTCCGGACGCTGGTACTCGAGGGCGATCGGACGGCCCTTGATCAGTCCGGCGGCCATCGCCTTCACCTCGTCCAGCAGTTGCAACGGATCGACCTCCTCCAGTTCCAGTTCAAGTTTCCCAGCCTCGATCTTGGACAGATCCAGGATCGAATCGATGAGGCCCAGCAGGGACCGCCCGTTCTGGAAGATGATCTGGAGATCCTCACGGGCCTCCGCGCCCAGCCGGCCCTCGGGGTCCTGCATCAGCATCCCCGAGAAGCCGATGATGGAGTTCAGGGGCGTCCTCAACTCATGGCTCATGTTGGCCAGGAATTCATCTTTGAGAAGATCGGCCTCCTTCAGTCGCTGGTAGCTGGCCAGCAGGTTCTCGTTCAGTTGCCGGAGTTCCTGGGTCTTCTCGTGGACCTTCTCTTCCAGGGTGCTGGCCCAGGCCTTCAGTTCCAGGCGACTCTGCTCCAGCCCCCGGGTGCGGTCCTGAACCAGCTGTTCCAGGTTGGCGCGAATCTCCTCGAGTTCCCAGATGGTCTCCATCAGCTGCCGTGTCCGTTCCTGGACGCGGTATTCGAGCAGCCGGTTCTGGCGTTCGATTTCATCGCGGGAAACGCGCAGCTTGTCGGTCATCACTTCGAACGACTGGCTGAGATCCTGGATCTCGTCCCGGGTGTAGACCTTGACCGAGACCGCTCCCAGGTTGCCCTGGGCCACTTTCTGAGCGGCCTCGGTCAGCTGGATGACCGGGCGGAGATACCGGTTCGAGAGGAAGACCGCCACGGCGATGCCGAGGATCAGGGTCACCAGGCCCACGGCCAGGCTGGCCTTGATGTTTTCCGAGACGGCCCGCTGGGTGCCCTCGGTCGTGAATCCGATGATGAGCGTTCCCACCTGGTCGGCCCGGGGCTCCTCGTAGAAGACCGGGGCCACCGCGACAAGCATGTTGTCTTCCCGCCGTGCATAGGTATGGGAGATCCCATCCTGCAGGACCTGGGCCGTGGCCCATTCCGGCGTGGTCGGCGTGCTGTCGAGGGCCTCGCCGTTGGATCCGTAGACGGCACTGAAGCGGAAGGCGGGGATGTTCTGCACGCCCTGGAGGACCTTCGCGATGTCGCGGGTATTGCCCGTGCTTACGGCAGGCCCCAGGGCGTAGCTGGCCGTCTCGGCCACCTGGCGGGCACTCAGCTCCGCCTGGGAACGGATCTGCCGCTCCACCCAACGCGGGTAGTAGAGCAGGTTGAAGGCGATGAAGGAGAGGACCAGGATGCTGATGACGGCGCTCAGCTTGGTCTTGATGGAGATGCGGTACATGGATGGGAGCCTGGGGAACCGGCTTCCAGCCTAGCAGCTACAATTTGAAGAGATTGACTTCCCGGTTGAGCATGTGGACCTGGATTCCCAATTCTTCCACGGCGCCACTGGAGGCTTCGATCGCCCGCTCGCTTTCGAGCGCCTTGCCCAGCACCCGGTTCATGGTCTCCTTCAGGGAGATCACGTGATCCTCCTGCCGCGCGAGGATCTCGTGCAGGTTGCTGGCCAGGGTCCTGACCTGCTCCGTGGCCCGGGCGATCTCGTCGCTCCCCGTGCTCTGCTCCTTGGTGGAGTCCCGCACCACGGCCGTGGCCTGCTGGACGTTCATCGCCAGGGAGAGGATGTAGTTGCTGGTCTGCTGCTGCTCGGCGATGACTGAGCGGATCGTTTCCACCTGATTGTGGATGTTCCGGTTGGCCTCATGGATCAGCGAGGCCTGCCCCGCCTGCTGCAGGGTCTCGCTGAGGATGCTCTCCACCACGCTGTCGGTTTCGCTGATGGATTCGAGAATGGCCTGCAGGGCCACCTCGCTCTGACCGACGGATTCGGCGCCATCCCGAACGGCGTCCAGCCCCAGTTCCACCTGTTGATAGGCCTTGCGGATCTCGGCCTGGAGCGTCCCGATGATCTGCTGGATCTCCTGGGTGGACCGGCTGGTCTGCTCGGAAAGCAGCTTGATCTCGTCGGCCACCACGGAGAAGCCCCTGGCCTGCCCATCCCCGGCCCCGCCCTGGGAGGCGATGATGGCGGCATTGAGCGCCAGCAGGTTGGTCTGCTGCGTGTGGTCGCCGATGGAATCGAGGATCTTTGCGATGTCCGCGCCCAGTTGGAGCAGGGTCCGGGTGGTGCCATGGAAATCCTGGACGACGCGTTCGATGACCTGGATCTTCTCCCGGTTCCGGGCCACCAACTCCATACCCCGGCCCGCGTTGTGGATGACCTTCTTGGTGTACCGCTGGGCGATCTTCACGCTGTCGTCGATGGCCGAGGTGCTCTGCTCCAGATTCTCGGCGAACTCCCTGGTGTGCTCGGCATGGCCCGCCAGATGGTCGACATTCTTGCCCACGTTCTTGATGGCGACATCGAAGTCCCGGATGGCCGAAGTGATGCCTTCCACCACCATCAGCAACTCGTCCATGCTCTGGTTGATCTGCTGGACGCTGGCGGCCATTTCCACGATGGTGGCGTTGGTGCTTTCGGAGGCCAGGCTCAGTTCCATGGAACTCGCGCTGATGCCGATGGAGGTGTCCGTCAGCTCATTGATCTCCTGGTGGAAGGCCTCGATCAACTCGCGCTGGCCGAGGTTCGAATGCCGGACACCGTCTCCCGATTCCCGGATCAGGGCGGAGGCCTTGGCCAGACCACGGCTCGCCGACCGGATCTGGACGACCATGCCGCGCAGGCTTCCGACCATGTTCCCGAAGCCCCGGACCAGGGAGGAGACCTCGTCATCGCTGTACACCGATTCCACGCGGTCGATGCGGCCCTCGCCCACCCGCTCGGCGTTGCGGCTCAGCAGCAGCAGGGGTTGTTGTACATCCTTCAGAATCAGGGGGATGAAATAGGCCAGGAAGATGGCCGCCAGGAAGAGGATCGCCACATTGGGACGGAGGGCACGCCAGATGGCGTCGGCGTACTCCCCTTCCGGGATCACGGCGCGGAGTTCCGACCCGTCGGCAAGCGGCTGGACGACCAGGATGTCCCCACTCCCGGCGGGCTTGATCCGGGAGCCCAGGATGCCCCCGCCCCGGGCCACCGGCAGGCGGAGGGACACGCCGCCACCGGCGCCAAGCTTGAGGGTTCCCAGGAAGGCATCCAGGTCTTCCGGAGTGGTGTTCATCTCGGAGACGAAGGCCACCGAATCCGCCAGATTCGCCAATTCGTTGCTGGCATAACTGGTCACCTTGGTGCGGATGGATGACTGGAGGGTCAATCCCGAAATCAGGATGGAAAGGAGCAACACCCCGCCGGTGATGCCCAGGACGCCGAAGCCGAACTTGGCCCGCAGGCTGGTGGAGAACCGCGCGAACGAGTCATTGAATCCCGGCATCCCCGCCAGAATCTTGAAGACCTTCATGAGGCTCTGCTTGGTGAGGAAGTACTGGCAGATCCCTCCCAGACCGGCCAGTACCAGGAAAATGGCCATCGTGATGAAACTGCTCCAGAGGCTCTGCCACAGGTACAGCTTGACCCAGAGGTAGCCCGCGGCGCTGAGGCAGACCCCGAGGTAGAAGAAGAGGAGCGAGGAGGACTGGGGGAACCGGGACAGGGGCCTGTAGAGTTCCGGGCCGAGCGCCTGGTGGGTCAGGGTCAGACCAAGCTTCCGGATCTGCAGGAAGCTGGCCCCCGCCGTGAGCGCCATGAGGCCGGCGCCGACGACGATGCTCTGGACCGTCGGGCGGAAGCCGGGAGGCGCCACCAGCGCGAAGAGGATGGTGGCCACCAGGAAACCGACGAACCAGGTGAGCGCGGTTCCTGACCGGAGGCGCTGCAGGACCACCTCCCGCTCGGCGGGGCCGAGATGGACAGTAGCCTCTGCCTTGAACTCAGGCAGGGATCCAGAAATGGAATCGGGCCGCACCATACTCGCGTGTTTCGGCCAGGATCCATCCGGGCTGTAATTCCAGCGTGGTCCGACGGTCCGTTTCGTAGACCAGGACCCCCCCAGCCGAGATCCAGGAGCGGAGGCGTTGGGCCTGCCCGCCCCAGAGAATGGCCGCCTGGTCATAGGGAGGATCCAGGAAAATCACCGCCTGGTCCCGGAAGGACGAGGCTTCCAGCCGGCGGAGATCACCCTGGATCGCCCGCAGCGGCAGGTTCGCCAGATTCCGCTGGAGGCAACTCCAACCAGGTTCCCCCGCTTCCACGCAGACCACCGGGGTGTACCCGCGGGAATGGGCCTCGATGCCAACGGCCCCGGTGCCGGCGCACAGGTCCAGGAAAGCCCCCCGGGGCCAGCGCTGGAGGATGGAGAACAGGGCCTCCCGGGCCCGGTCCGAAGTCGGGCGGACCCTCAGGTCACCCAGAGGAGGTGCCAGCAGGCGACGCCCCTTCATGATTCCGGCCACCACCCTCATGGCTGGGACTGGGTCCGGAGCATGGGTCAGTAGGCCCAGCGCAGGAGGGTCGAGCCCCAGGTGAACCCGGCCCCGAAGGCCGAGAGCACCACCAGATCGCCCTTGGCCATTCGATTCTGCTCCATGGCCTGGTGCAGCGCGGTCGGAATGGTGGCCGTGGTGGTGTTGGCATAGCGGTCGATGTTGACCATCATGCGGGCGGGATCCAGTTCCAACCGCTTGGCGGCGGCATCCATGATGCGAATGTTGGCCTGGTGGGGGACGAAGAGCTTCAGCTCATCCCCGGTGAAGCCGTTCCGATCCATCAGAAGCTTGCTGTTATCAGCCATCTCCCGCACGGCGTTCTTGAAGACCTCGCTCCCGGCTTGATGGATGTAGTGTTCCTTGGCCGCCACGGTCTCCGCCGTGGCAGGCTTCAGCGAGCCGCCCGCCGGCATGTAGAGGAAGCAGCCGCCCGAGCCGTCCACTTTGTGTTCGAAATCGAGGATGCCCAGGCCATCTTCCACCCGCTCCACGATGACGGCCCCGGCTCCATCACCGAAGAGGACCGAGGTGGCCCGGTCTTCGAGGTTGATGATGGTGGACATGATGTCCACCCCGACCACGCCAGCCCGCCGGATGGCCCCGCCAGCCACCATGCTGGCGGCCGTGGTGAGCGCGTAGAGGAACCCAGAACAGGCGGCGTTCAGATCGAAGCCGAAGGCGTTGCTGGCGCCGACCATTTCCTGGATGCGGCAGGCAGTGGCGGGAAAGAGGGTATCGGGCGTCACGGTGGTGACCAGGATCAAGTCCAGTTCGGAGGCCTTCAGCCCCCGATTATCGAGGGCCATCTGGAGGGCCGGGGCTCCCAACTGGGAGGCTCCGGTGCCAGGCTCCACCCAGCGCCGCTCGCGGATGCCCGTGCGGCTGCGGATCCACTCGTCGTTGGTATCCATGATCTTGGAGAGATCATCATTGGTGACCACGCGGGAGGGGTAGCACTGCCCGGTGGCGGTGATTCCAACGGGGGCGGCTAGGCGACGATTCAAGGGGCCTCCGGAAGGAAACCGTCATCATCGCATGAACGGCGGACCGCGTCAGCGTTCGTTCCGGAAGCGCCGCAACAGGAGGACGAGCCGCTCGGCATCCAGCAACCACACTTCCTTCCCAGCGATCAGGCCGGCGGACCCGGTCCAGGACCGCGTGGGGTCGTCGTCTCCAGGCTCCTGCCAAGCCTCGGGCCAGGCATCCACCAGGCCCACCATCCGGTCCAACGGAATGCCCAGTCGGGGCCTGAGTACCGCCAATGCCACCGGCGCAGCCGAAGGCTTGCGGCAGCCAGGCAGATCCTCCCAGGCCAGCACCGGAAGGAATTCCCCCTGATGGATCACCACCCCCTGAATGCCCCGCGGCCGTCCTGGCAGCGGGGCTACAGGCGAGGGCGCGATCACCTCGCGGAGGTCCAACGTGGACAGCAGCAGATCCCGGCCGGCGGCCTTCACATGGAGCCAGGTCCCCATCTCAGACACGGGCCACCCGCCGCATCAGGGAATCCATCGCAAGGCCCATGACCGCCTCGGGATCCAACACCCAGAGAATGCCCTCCTCCTGGGGGCTCCCACCCATGATCCCCGGCGAGTGCGCCAGCTCGGGCAGGCTCCTCAGCAGCACATCTCCCCTTCCCATCACTTCATCGACGCCCAGCGCGATCTCCACGCTTCCCTTGGAACCGCCCTGCTGGGTGAGGACGACGAAGGCCCGCTGCAGATCGGGCTCGGGCAAACCCAGGCAGGCCTGCAGTGATTCCAGTGGGAGCGACATCCCCAGGACTGCCACCTGGTCACCACCGCGCAGAAGCTGGCGACCAGCCTGGACCCGGCGGACACTGCCGATGGGGATCCCGAAGACCTGCTGGTCACAACGGACCTTCAGGCAGCTGGCCACTGCCCGGCTGAGCGGCAGCGTCAGCCGGATGAGGCTGCCTCTCCGGGGCTCGCTGGTTAAGTGGATCTCACCCCCAAGGCCCTCCACCTCGGCCCGCACGACATCCATGCCAACGCCCCGTCCTGAAATCTCCGAGGCCCGATCCTGGGTGGAGAAACCGGGCTCAAGGGACAGCCGGAGCAGGCGATCCGGCGTCTGGGGCTGGCCTTCCTTGATCAGGCCGAGTTCCAGCCCGCGAGCTTCGATGCGGGCCAGATCGAAGCCCCGCCCATCGTCGCGGATATCGAAACGCAGGTTCCGGCCCCGCTGGGAGGCTGAGATTCTTAAGGAGCCCGTTTCGCTCTTGCCCTGGGCCTGCCGTTCGGATGGCGGCTCCAGACCATGATCCATGGCATTGCGGATGAGGTGCAGGAACGGCTCGGAGAGGCGCCCGAGCAGGCTTCGTTCCAGTTCGAGATCCCCGCCGGCGAACACGAGCTTCACGGGTTTCCCCAGGTCCCGGCTGAGGCTCTTCACCATCGGCTCGATCCTGGAAAACAGGCTCTCCACCTTGACCATGCGCATCTGCAGGAGAGACTTCTGGACATCGAGCAGCCCATCCTCCATCTCACCCATGAGGGCCAGTGGCACCTCCACGCAGGCTTCCCGGGAACACCGCATCAATCGGCTGGCGGTATCCCGGAGTTGTCCCACCGTCATGAGCCGGGCCTCCAGGGCATCCACGCGCTGCGCCGGAAGCCTGAGGATCTCCACCTCGGGGGCCGGCGCAGAGTGGGCGGTGGGCGCCTCGGCTTCCACTTTGCCTTCGGGCACCGGTGGGGGAACGGGCGCTGCCTCCCGGAGGCTGGCCGGCACTCGCGCCGGGTCCGCCAGCATCGCCGTCCCGAGAATTTCCCCGTCCAGGGCGGGGAGCTGCCCCGGCGCCGGATCGAGGCAGGCGGTCATCAGCAGGAAGGCGAGCCCCTCCCGGTCGTCCGGAACGTCCCAGGGCAGGGTGGAGATCAGTTCACCCTGGGCCGCCATCGCTTCACTGATGGCCCGGAGCCGTTCATCGAAGGTGGCGTAATCCAGACAGATCGTCACTCCGTGGATGGGAGTCCCGGCCATCAGCACCGCCGTCACCCGGGTCCGCTCATAATCGGACAGGGCCTTGAGCGCTTCCGGGGGCAGGTCCAGCAGGGAGGTCAGGTCCTGGGAGCCGCCCTCTGCGGGACGCGCCAGGGCCTCGAGTTCGCCGATTTGTCGCCTGAGGTGGTGCAGGTAATCATCGGGCTCGGGCCGCCCCCGGCGCAGGCCTTCCATGCCGGATTCGAGCGACAGGATCCCCGCCTCCAGTGTCTCGATCAGGGAATCCGTGGAGCGCAGCCGCCCCTTCCGCATGAGATCGAAGATGTCCTCCATCCGATGCGCCGACCGACTGAAGCTGGGGAACCCGAGCATTCCGGCCATGCCCTTGAGGGTGTGCGTGGCCCGGAACAGGGCGTTGACGGAAGTCTGGACGATGTGGGCCGGTTGGGGCTCTTTCAAGGTGGCAAGGGTCTGCCGGGCCTGCCCGAACAGGTCCTCACATTCCGCCCAGACATCGTCAAAGGATGAATCCAAGTAGGGGCTCCCCGATTCATCTGGCATCGGCAGGGAGCGGGGGAGACTGGAGTCTGGGCTGTGGGCTGCATC
>JBBQEL010000051.1:0-24057 GCA_038320645.1 Holophagales bacterium
GCCCGGCTGGACCATGGCCGCCTGGACCCGGCCTGGTTCGGCCCCGGCCTGACCTTCGAGAAGTCCACCCGGGTCTACTACCTGTGGGTGCGCCCTGGGCTCTCCTTGCAGGGGCGCAGCCTCCGCATGGATCCCTGGGAGGCTCCGGCCTGGCTCGTGAAACCCAGGCCCGAAGCAGATCAGGCCTTTCTCCGCCGGCTGGAACCCATCCTCCTGCCCACGCTCCTCGCGGGCCTGTCGGCCGAGTTGCAGGCGGCCCTGCCCGTATCCGTGGCGACTGGGGATGTGCGCCTCAACGGCCGGGTCACCGATTGCCGATCCGGTGGCGTCGGTGGGATGTTCGGCGGCGTTGCGGGCATCTATTTTGATTTGAAGCTGGTGGATGACCGCAGCGGAGCGTTGCTGGTGGCCATCCATCATTTCATCGAAGGGCAGACGGCGGAATCCATCCTGGCGCGCTATCAGGCCTGGTGCCGGACCTTGGCCCAGGTGCTGGCGGAACGGGTCCTGCCACCCTTGGTGCCCCCACCCCTGCCTGCACTCGTTCCAGCGGCGCCGCTCCCACCGGCCGCCCCCAAGGCGGCGGCCGGCAATCCCACCGGAGAATTGGAGGCCACTCTCCGGCGGCTGGAGACGCTGAAGCGGGACGGGCTGCTCACTGAGGTGGAGTTCGAGACCCTGCGCAAACAGGCGGTGGAAAGGGCCAAGGCCCAGCGGTAATCGGCGACACCCTCTCAGACCAGAATCCCGGCGAACGGGACCGGCTCCCAGGCGGGTGCCGCAGGCCTGGACCGGGCCAGGAACCCGCTGGGTGCCGGTGCGCTGTCTGCCAGCACGGCATGGCCTCCGGCGTACAGGCAGCTCCAGAGGGCGGCCCGGAGTTCGGGTTCGGCCAGCCGGGGCTGGGGCAGCTCCACGCGGGTGGCGTGATCCCAGCCAAGCTGGAGATTGAGCCGACGGAGCCGAGTCAGGAACTCGCCGTGGTCCAGCCCGGCGGTGAACGGGGTGGCGGTCTGCACCAGGCCCTCCCGGTCGTGATAGGGGCCCCGGCCGCCCTCATCGTTGAAGCGTGGACCACCCAGCACCTCCGGGGGCACGGCCTGCCCAGCCGGGTCCCAGACCAGCCCCGAGGCGGCGGCGGCCAGCTCCGCGGCCCAGTCCCAGGCGGTGCCCGTGGCACTGCAGACCGCCCCGGGCGGGGTTCCGGCCAGAAGGCCCAGGGCCACACCCTCGGCCCGGTTGCGCAGCTGGGCGTAACTCAAGGTGCCCCAGCCGGGTGCCGTCAGGGCCGGGCGGTCCTGGAGGCGCGCAGCGCGCTGGATGAGCAGATCCCGCAGGGTGGTGGCCATGACCAGAAGTGTCGCAAGACGGAGGCTGGAACGGCGCCGCGAAATCACGCATCAACCCTTTTCCCGGGGGGCGGGTCAGTGGGAGTGTCTGCTTCCCCGCCCCTCTGTCCGGAGCCTGGCTCCGACTTCTCTGGAGATTCCCCATGCGTCCTTCCCTGCGCACGCTTTCCCTGCTGGCTGCTCCGGCCCTCACGGCCCTGGCCCTCTCCCTGGCCTGCGGCGGCGGCGGTTCCTCGTCCACGACGCCCGTTCCCACGGCGACCGGCGCGACTTCGATCATCCTGACCGATGCCCCATCAGACCAGTGGGCCGCCATCGAAGTGGTGGTCACCAAGGTGACCCTGCTGAACAAGACCGACCACAGCAAGGAAGTGGTGGCCTTCGAGGGTGCCACGGCCAAGATCAACCTGGTGGACCTGGATAGCGTGGGCGAGCTGCTCGCCACGGCCCAGATCCCGGTCGGCACCTACGATGCACTGCGGATCACCATCGATCCCGCCAGCGTGAATCTCGTCAAGGCGGATGGCACCGTCGTGCCCAGCAGCCAGGTGCACGTGCAGGGGGCCACCGTGCAGGTGGGCCTGAGCGCTGATCTCGTGGTGACGACCACCGGCAGCAACGCCGTACAGATCGATTTCGATCTCGGCCATCCCCTCTTCCTCGTCCAGCTGCCCAACCTGGATTGGGTGATGAACCTGCAGGTCAAGCACCGGCCCAATGCGAATGGCATGATGGGCATGGGCCAGCTGATGTTCCGGCACCGTCGCGGCACCATTGCCTCCGTCGCCGCGTCCAGCTTCGTGCTGCGCACGGACAGCGGCAATGACCTCACCGTGAACGTGGGTGCCGGCGCCTGGTTCTTCGATGCGGACGCCAAGGTTCCGGGCAGCTTCGCAGGCCTGGCCGCGGGCAAGCACGCGCTGGTGTCCCTGCGCATGCAAACCGACGGCACCCTCTGGGCCGTGCGGGTGTGGTACGGCGCGAACGCCCTGCCGGGCTGGACGCCCGAGGGCCATGTGGTGGGCGTGGATCAGGCCAACAACAAGCTCCTGGTCAGCACGAACGCCAGCGCCCCCCGCCCCATCCTCATCGATTCGGATACCACCTTCACTTTCCGCACGAGCCAGACCATCGGCACGGGTCAGGCCGTCCTCGCCAATGTGTGGACCGGGTTCAAGGTGCAGATCGATGTCAAGGATCCCCTCCAGGTGCCCATGCACGCCAAGTCCGTGAACATCCAGCGGGCGGTGGATGGTGGTGTGATCAAGACGGCCACGGCCAGTTCGTTCACCTATGCGCATCCGCTGGCTGGTGATCGCGCCCATGCCTATGCCAACCCCTTCACCTGGTGGTACCTGGGCTTCCCCGGTAGCCCTTCGACCAGCGCCGGCGCTTTTGCGGCCGCCGTCACGGGCGCTGGCGACGTCAAGTCCCAGGGCGTGAGCGATCTGGTCTGGAACGGTGGCACCAGCCTCTGGGATGCCAGCAACGCCATCTTCCTGCCGGTGGGCCTGCCCCAGGGCGCCATCAGCACCTCCTACGCCGGCGGAGCCATGGGCTTCACCTTCATCGATTCCGCCGCGGCCACCCAGACCATCACGGTCAGCCTGAACACCACGGTCGGTGCCCAGCCTGCAGTCATCGAAGTGATCAAGCAGGGCAGCATCGTGACGGCCGCGCCCGTCCCCGAGAGTGCCTGGGCCACCAAGCTCGTGGCTCCCGCCAAGACCCGTGTCGCCGTGGTGCCCAAGCCCGACGGCAGCTTCGCCGCCTACGCGGTGGTGGTGTTCACCGGCTTCTGAGGCTTTTCCCTACTCCAAAACAGAAGCGGCGCGATAGCGCCGTTTCTGTTTTGGCGCCTAGGGCGAAGCTGAAAGTGCCCCTGCATTGAAGCTCAGGGGCGTCCATGAGGGGCCGGGTGCGGGGGGATACAAACGATGTTTTGGAAGCCCGCATGCTCAAGGGCCGCGTGATCCCCGCCGTTGTCAACGATTTCGTCCTGAACCACAAAACGAGGGATGCCACGATTAGGGGTGGGCACGGTGACGCTGAAGCAGTCAGCCCAGCCCCGAACCCCGTTCGTGTGATCACGGAGTTTGTGGGCTGACCTATAAGGCCTGCGTCATGCGCCGCACGATTTCGAGGAGTTCTTCCTCGCGGTGGGAGGCGAAGCCGAAGCGGAGCGCCTGGACGCTCTGACCATCGAAGGCGTATTCCCGACCCTTGGTGAAGGCGACGCCTTTACGCATGCAGCGCTCGCTCCAGGCGTCTATGTCCAGGCCCGCGACCACGGGGAGCCAGAAGGACATGCCCATCGCCGGCGGTTCGACGGTGAGGACGGGGCCGAAGGAAGCCTTCAGGGCTCCGGCCAGGGTGTCGCGGCGGGCCAGGCTCGCTGTGCGCAGGCGGGCCAGGTGCCGATGGAACTCCCCTTCCAGAAAGAGGTCGGCCACCGCCGAATCTGTGAGGGGATCCGGGCTGTGTTCGGCGGTCAGGAACCACTCCGCGAGATGCGCGATGAGCGAGACGGGGGCGTGGAGGTACGCCAGGGAAAGCTGGGGGAAGAGGGTCTTGGCGAAGGAGCCCAGGTATACGACACACCCGTGCTGATCCTCGGTGGCCAGGGGCGCTGGTGCATTCCGTTCGTCGTAGACGAGGCCCGATTCGGCATCGCACTCCAGGACGGCCACACCATGGGCGCTGGCCCAGGCCAGCAGGCGGCTGCGGCGCTCCGGCGCCAGGGGCACGGTGGTCGGATACTGGCAGCGGGGGCTCAGCAGAACGGCGCGGACCGGCCCGGCTTCGATAAGGTCGTCGACCTGGAACCCATACCGGTCCACCGCAATCGGCTTGAGTTCGGCACCGGCCTGGCGGAAGACGTCCCAGTGTTGGCGGGAGCCCAGGGCTTCCACCGCGACGATGTCCCCGGGCTCGATCAGGGCCTGTGCGAGCAGGCGAAGGCCCGCAGTGACCCCGCTCGTGAGGAGGATGTTCTCCAGGGAGCCATGCAGCCCCGCGGTCTGGACCAGCAGCTCGA
The DNA here is from genome assembly GCA_038320645.1 of Holophagales bacterium. GTDB lineage: Bacteria > Acidobacteriota > Holophagae > Holophagales > Holophagaceae > Geothrix. Next base: position 4,387 of record JBBQEL010000051.1, read on the forward strand.
GGATGTGCTTGCGCAGGCGCTCGCTGCCCAGGCGCTCGGGGTTCGCGAGGCGCTCCTGGTCGCGTCCTTTCAGGCTCCGTCGGAAGGCGCGGGCCAAGGCCAGAGAAGGCAGCATGCGGGGATCTGCATGTCCCGTCCGGATGGAGAGGATGGCACTCGGGGTATCTGAAGGTCGAGGCGAACCTGCCGGGGCTTCGACCTTGAAGCCCAGTCCTTGGCGTGGTTCGAAGGGTCTTTCCACAGCCTGGAAACTGGGCGGAAGCGGATCCACCACGAAGCTGCCGCTCCCGTGCTGGGAGGTCAGCAATCCTTCCGAGGCCAGTTCGTCATAGGCGAGGACGACGGTGTTCCGGTTGATGTCCAGCTGCGTGGCCAGCTGACGGGTGCTCGGCATGGGATCACCGGCCCTGAGCTCACCCGATCGAAGGGCCGCCTTCGCCTGCTCCACGATCTGCACCACCAGCGACGCGCCGGAAGCTGGATCCAGTTGAAGGTTGAGGGGGCGGGCACGCATTCAGGGTTTCGCTTCCTTGGGCTGGGCGCCTCGCGGCTGCACCATGGCTCGCTCGGTGCGGTAGCGGTGGGCCAGGTGGGGGTTTCGGCTAAGGAGAGCCTCCAGCCTCACACTCGCCCGCTCGTAATCCCTGGGAGTAGCGAGGGAGCCCTTGGCGCCTAGCGCAAAGAAGATCTCTCCAAGCTCGGGCAGATAAGTTTTCGGCTCGTCCGGCCAGGTCCGTCTTTCAAGCAGGGCGAAGCGCTTCGCCAGCTTGAGTCCCCGGGCTGCCGTCAGTTCCCCGTTCAGGCCATGTTCAAGGGCGAAGCGGCTTTCTGCGAGGCAAGCCAGGAGCGCGTACATCGTTCCGTAGGCTTCCGGGCGATCCTCACGGATGGCCCTTGAAGCCTCTTGATAACAGGTCTGGAGCAGGGGCCGGGGATCGTGTCCCCGGCGGCGGGCCACCTCGGCCTCAAGAAGGAGCCGGTCGTAGGGAGCGACTCGCGGCAGGCGACCGTGGACTGCGGTGAAATCGCCCACCTTGATCCGCGACTCCAGAGCCTTGGCCGAGGCCAAGACTTCGCGGGAGTCCTGCTCGAGCAGGATCTGGGCCTCAGCCTTCTGGAGCGTCGCCCAGAGCCGGACGCGGTCGGGCCAGCCCCCCAACCTGGCAGCAGGCATCGTGTTGAGGATCTGCAGCGCCTCATCGGCACCTTTTCCAGCGGCCCCCCCGTCACCAAAGGCCAGTTCCAGGTCCCCATGCATCAGGATGCGCAGGAGCAGATCCGTGAGGGAGTTTTCGGCCAGGCCGAGCGCCTCCGCATTCCGGGAGGTGATGTTCCAAGCTTCCCGTGCCACCTGAAGGCCGCGTTGGGAAGTGGGACGAGGGTCTAGACCAGCCTCCTGTTCCAGGGCCTGCTGGATGGCCAGATTCCCGGTCATGGCGAGCCTCAGGTAAGGCTGGTTTGGGTGGAACTTGATCAGCTTCCACAACTCCGCCTCGGTGCTGCGGGCCAGGTCCACGACCTGCGGTGACCTCTCCTCAAAGGCCAGGTCCACTTCGGCCTGGAGTACCCAACCGAGCGCCTCGGCGCATCCGCTGTCTTGGGCATCCAGGGCCTGCCCTTTCCGCGCATTGGAGATGGCTTCCCGGATGAACATCCATTTGCGGCCCCGGTCGGACTGGCCTGGTCCCCAGGACGCCAGGAGGAGCAGGATCTGGGATCTCCGGGCAAAAACCCTCGCAAAGCTGGGGTCTGCCGTCTCGGCCCTGTCGCAAACCTCGAGCGCGGCCAGGAGGGGCGCCCACTCCACCTTGCCTCCGGTGACATTGGCCTCGCGCACGGCATGCAGGTTCATACTGGCGACCTTGTTCAAGTAGGGTTTTGGGTCGCTCGGGGCCAGGGCGATGGCTCGGTCGAAACGCTGGTTGGCTTCTGCCATGAGTTTTCGGAATGTCCCGAAATCCGTCGTGGCACTCGCCAGGCGCATGTCGATGCCGCCAGCCAGGAGGTGGGCTTCGTAGGCCCAGGGCTTCTGCTTCAGAACCGCGTCGCACATCCGCAGCGCTTCATCCATGTTGCCTTCCAGGAAGGCCTTCCGGGCCTCCAGCAGGCTGGGTTCGGAGCGCCGGGATTCCGTCATCGCCTGGGCCAGCAGGGCCAACTCGCGGGCATCGCCCCGCGCCTGCTCGGGGGACTTCGCCTCGTTGCGGTTCACGGTTCGGGACAGTTCCACGTCCAGGTTGGCCTCAAAGAGTGCCTCGGCCGCCGCGACGGAATGGAAGCCCAACCGCCAGGCCTTCTCGAGTTCAGCCTTGGCCAGCTCGGCGCGGTTCAACCGCAGGTGCGTGATGCCTTCCAGGAAGGCCAGGGGCCCCTGGGCCAGCGGACCATCCTGCTCGGCCGCCTGGCGGATCTCCTGGATCCGGGCCTGCGCCCAGGCCAGGTGCGGGCGCCGGTCGTGCAGGGGCAGCATGTGGTTCAGGCGGATCCGCTGCTCGATCTCCTGGGCCAGGGCCCCGTAGCGCTGGGCCGTCAGGATACGCCGTTGGGCCCGCTGGGTGAGGAAGGCGATTACCCCCACGGAGGTGAGGGCCAGGGCAAGAGCGACGCCGGTCGCCCAGGCCACAGCGGGATTGCGCCGGAAATAGCGCCGCAGACGATACCCCGTGGAGTGGGGCCTGGCTTGGATGGGTTCCCCGGCCAGGTAGCGGTCGAGGTCCTCGGCCAGGGCCAGGGCGGTGGGATAGCGCCGGTGAGGTTCCTTTTCCAGGGCCCGCAGGATGATGGTTTCGAGGTCCTGGGGAATCGTCCGATCCACGGCCCGGGGACGGATCGGGTCTTCGTCCAGCAGGCGGCGGAACACCTCGGTCCAGGCCCCCTTGGAGGTCTGGGCGCCGGCGAATTCGATGAGGATCGGTTCGGAAATGGCGAGGGTGGCGGGCTTCGGCATCTCCAGGGCACCGGCTTCGCTGATCCCTTCGAAGGGAGGCCGGCCGACGACCATGGCATAGAGCACTGCACCGAGGCTGAACACATCGCTGCGGGCGTCGAGCACACCCCCGTCCCGGACCTGCTCCGGGGCCATGTAGAGCGGAGTGCCTTCGTGCAGGGTGGTCTCCGGGATCACCCCGTTGGAGAAGGCCAATCCGAAATCCACCACATGGGCGCGCCACTCGCCGACCTGCTCGCGCTCCACCAGGATGTTCTGGGGCTTGAGATCGCGGTGCACGAGCCCCGCCCGGTGCGCGGCGTGGGCGCCCCGGGCCGCCTGAGCCACCAGATCGACCCGTTCCGCGAGGCTGAGCTCCTCCCGAGTCTCCCAGAGGTTGCGGCCCTCGATGAGATCCATGGTGATGCAGGGCAGCCCATCCAGCAGTCCCACCTCGTGAATCGGCACCACATTGGGGTGGCGGACGGCCGCCAGGTTCCGCGCTTCGAGCACCAGTCGATGGCCTTCCCCTTCCTGGCCGGGTCGCAGCAGCTTCAGGGCGACCTCGCGCTTCAGGTAGGTATCCCGCGCCACGAAGACCTGCCCGGTCCCACCTTCCCCCAGCAGATCCTGCAATACGAATCGATCCGGGGGGAAGGACGGGAGGTCGTAGGGGACTGCCGAAGATTCCATGGAGGGGGGGTCGTCCCAGGGGGGCGGAAGGGGGTGGGGTCAAAGGGGCAAAGTGGACTGATGACTATTTTCGAAGTGGATCTTACCCCGGTCTCGCCCTCGATTGATATTCAGCTATCTGATCTGTCTCATGGCACGCCATTCCGTGGTTTTTTTCTGGTTTGACCGCAGAATGCCCAGCCAACGCGTCTTTGCGCCTCCTGTGTCCAGGGAGTCTGCGCCGAAGACCGTCCCCATTCCTAACCCCATGGCGGGGTTCCAGCGCCCATGCCCCTCTCTCTTCTCTGCATTCCACAAGGAGTCACCATGGTCCGGTCTGCAATCCAACCCTGGAAGGCGCTCGCACTCGGCGGTTTCATGGCCATTGGTCTGGCCCTGACCCTGAACTGCAGCGGGAAGAGCAACCCCGCCCCGGCACCCACGCCCGCGCCCGTCACCGCCCCCGTGATCACCGCCCAGCCCTTGAGCAACATCGTGGTGCAAGGCGCGGCGGTCACCCTGTCCGTCACCGCCAAGGGGGATGGCCTGGCCTACCAGTGGTCCAAGGGTGAATTCGTCCTGACCGGCGCCAACGCCACCTCCTACACCTTTATGGCCACGCCTGAATCGGCCGGTGCCTATTGGGTGAAGATCACCAACAGCCACGGCCAGGCCAGGAGTGAATACGCCACCATTACCGTGGATCTGGGCTATCCAGTGATCTCCGGGCAGCCCTTAAGCAAGACGGTGGAAGTGGGCGAAACGGCCACCTTCAAGGTGCTGGCCACCGCCATGAGCGCCATGACCTATCAGTGGCGCAAGGATGACGTGGATATCCCAGGCGCTACCGCGGATACCTTTGTCACCGGCGCCACCATCCTGGAAGATACCGGCACCACCTACAGCGTTAAAGTTGTCAACGCCCACGGGGAGGCCCTCTCCAAGCACGCCACGCTCTCGGTCTCCCTGCTGCTGAACGGCACCTTCGAGAAAACGGATGTGGCCAAGCTTCTTCCTACTTCCTGGATCTGTGAATTCCCGGCCGGTGAAGGCAACGGCATGATCCTGGATTACGTCGCCGCGAAGGAGGTTCCGCCGGAAGCCAGCGGCAATTTCGGACTGGTCAATGGTTGGTGGAGCCATGTTGCCACCGACGCAGCCTACCAAACCATCACGATCCCTGTGGATGCGCCTGCACCCCAGTTGCTGTGGGTCATGGGCATCGGCAATTGGTTTGCCTCGAATCCCGAGGCGCCCGTCAATTTCTGGTGGTTGAAGATTCGGGACGAGGCGGGTGTGGAACTCGCCACCCTGCTTGCGTTGAACGACACGAATTATCTGCTGACCCAATCGAAGGATCTGCAGTATGTGAATCGAAGCGTCGATCTCAGCGCCTATAAGGGGCAGACCATCCGGATCTGCTTCGAGTCCTCCCAGACCGATGCGGCCAAGGATTCCATTTTTGTTCTGGACAATGTCCGGCTGGTCACCAAGTAGCGGCGGTTCCCAGGGCCCAGGTGTTGGGCCCTGGGAAAGCCTCCGGTGGCGCGTTTGGTTGCAACCGCTACCGGGCTTCCTTTTCAGCGAATTTCCTCTTTCCACGTTTCGTTAAGGAGATTTCATGGTTCGGCGTGCCCGTCCCCATCTCACTTTGCTGGCGCTGCTCACAGCCTCCGGCCTCCTTTGTGCGGGCGAGGGCCTCAAGCCCCTCTCCATGGCCCAGCTCTCCGCCATCCGCGGACAGGAGTCCCTGCGTGCCCGTCAGATCAATACCTCCATGGAAGCCAGTAAACCCAGCCTGGGCCTGCTCGATGGCCTGAAGGCCACCCATCAATTCACGGATGCCTATGGCCGCACCCATGTGCGCTACACCCAAACCCACCGCGGCGTGGAAGTGTGGAATGGCAACCTCATCGGCCACCTGGACGCCATGGGTGCCGTGCTGCCCGCCAGCGCCACCGTGCAATCGGGCATCCATCTGCAGACTGTCCCCCTGCTCGATGAAGCCAGGGTCAAGGCCATCGCCCTGGAAAACCTGCCCCACAAGGAAGGGACAGTGTTCCACACCACCTTTAAGCCGATCGTGTTCCCCACCGCCGATCAGGATGGCCTGAAGGTGCGTCGGGATAAGAATGGCAAACCCGGCATTGATGTCGATTACAGCGTGGCCGCCACGCCCAAATCCGAGCCCTATGTGTGGGCCTACCACGTATCGGTGGCCCAGGATGTGAACAAGCAACTGGCCAGCACGGAATTCGTGGTGGATGGCGTCACGGGCGAGATCCTCAAGAAGTGGAATGGCCTGCAGTACGATGGCCCCGCCCCGGCCGTGGGTACTGGCAACAGTTATTACAACGGCGTGGTGAATATCAACACGCTCCAGAATGCCGATCACACCTATTCCCTGGTCGACGCCTTCCGTCCCACCAAGCCCTGGCCTTTTGCCGCCGCCCATCCTGAGATTCCCCAGCTGGCGGGCATTGGTTCAAAGGTTTGCTATAGCGCCAGCAGCATCATCCAGAATTTCTTCGTCTATGGCGATGCGGATAACACCTGGGGCGATGGCCTGATTTTCAGCGCACCCAACTACTGGGAAACCCCGGCCATGGAAACCGAGAATGGGCAGACCACTGCGGTGGATGCGGCCCATGCCCTGCAGGTGACCTGGGACTACTACAAGAATGTGCTGGGCCGGGATGGCGGCATTGATGGCCAGGGGTCTTCGATGGTCTCCGTGGTGCATGCGGATTTCGCGCGCTTCAATGCCTTCTGGAGCGGCGCGTTCTTCCTGATGGCCTTTGGGGATGGCTTCCAGAACGGCAGTTCGGCTGCGCTGGATGTGGCCGCCCATGAAATGAGCCACGGGGTGATGCAGTACACCGCGGGCCTGGCCTATCGGGGTGAATCCGGGGGGCTGAACGAGGCCAATTCCGATATCCACGCCATCATGATGAAGTACTACATGTGGGGTGCCGATGGCGTTGGCGCCACGATCCCCGACACCACCACCCAGGCGCCAGGGGGGCAGAACACGGCCGATTACCTCTGGACCGTTGGCGCCCAGCTCGCCACCGATGGAACGCCCCTGCGCTGGTGCACCAAGCCCAGCAAGGATGGCTTCAGTGCGGATGCCTGGTTCGATGGCGTGGACACGTTCGATGTCCACTATTCCAGCGGCCCCGGCAACCGGGCGTTCTACTTCCTGAGCCAGGGCGTTACGACCACGGGCGACACCAGCTCCCCCTACCTGCCAGGCGGCATGACCGGCATCGGCAACGACAAGGCCATCAAGATCTGGTTCAACGCCATGGCCACCAAGGTCACCGACATCAACACCGATTACCACGCCGTTCGTGACGCAATGGTGGCTTCGGCCACGGAACTCTACGGCGCCACCGAAGTGGCCGCCGTTAAGACCGCCTTCGCCGCCATCAACGTGGGTGTGCCGGATGGCGTCGCCGAGCCGGTTCAGGTGGCTTTTTATCACAACCCGATTGGCAGGTGGTTCAACATTGATAAGTTCATTGTGGCCCCCTCCTTCTACCCGGTGCCCCTGACGGCCAATGTCACCAATGCCACGGATAAATCCCTGGTCTGGAAGCTGGAAGTGCCCGTGTCTCATAGCACCACCGGTGCCAAGGGCAAGATCCTGGATGGCAACTTCTACCTGGCCCCAAACCTGTTGGGCCTCGATTCCTCCTACATCACCGCCACCAGCAAGCAGGATCCCAATCAGTTCGCATCGGGTTTTGTGCTGCCCGTGGGCCTCGATGTGGATGGGGACATGGACCTGGATGCCTGCGATATGGGCGCCTTGGCGCTGAATTTCGGCGGCACCGGCGCTTACATCTTCGCCAGCATTGTGGGACCCACAAGCATTATCGACGTCGAGATTTTCAAACAAGGTTTCAACACCGTATTCAACCGCTGAGGTCATAGCCATGAAGCGAACCCTTTCCCTGATTGCCCCCATGGCCTTGGTTGCTCTGGTTGGTTGCGGTGGCAGCAGCACCGCCCCGACGCCCGCCGCCCCAGCCCCCACTCCGGCCAGCAGCTTTGCCTACACCGATCCCACCACCACCGCCAGCGATTGGAAGTTGGTGAAGGATGCCACCTCCACGGACACCAAGCTGGTGCTCAATCTGGTGGGCCCCTCTGATGGCACCAAGTACCGTGGTGCCGGTTTCACCCTGAAATACGATCCCACCCAGATCAAGGTGGCCCGGTTCAAGGATGCCGATGACAAGCCCCTGGCCTACCACAAGGATGGCGGCGTATTCAAAGACATCGAAGTGACTTTCGATGCGGATTGGAACAAAGTCTTCACCCCGGTGCCAACCCTGCTGCAGATCAGCGGCGCGCGCGACGGCAAGCTGATGGTGGGCATTTTCCAGAACAAGGATGATTGTCTTTTCGAGGCGTTCACTGGCGGCGAAGGCATGGGCTCCCCAGCCCGGGACTGCAGCACCACCCTGGTGCAAGTGACTCTGGAACTGGATCCCGCCCTCAAGGCCCTGCCCGGTGCCGCACCCCTCACGGTAATCAAGGCTCGCAGCATTCCCGAAATCGTTCTCACGGCGGTTAAGGATAGCTACAACTACAACGTGAACACCCGCCACGTCATCGATATCCCCCTCAAGGTCGGCAGCCTTACGTTGAAGTAGCGCCTGCACCTGGTTTGAAACCCTGTCATCTGCGTTTTTATTTTGCCAAGGAGTCTCTATGGTTCGGCGTGCCCGTTCCGGCCTCACCCTGCTGGCGCTGCTCACAGCATCCGGCGTGCTTTCTGCAAACATCGGCTTGACCCCTGTTGCCACCACTCGACTGACCGCCCTCAAGGGCCAGGAGCCTGCCCGGGCGCGGCAAGTGGCCCAGGCCGTGGAACTTTCGAAATTCGATCTGGGCCTGGGTGCCCTGGATAGTGTGAAACCCACCATTCCATTCACCGATGCCTACGGCCGCACCCATGTGCGGTTGAAGCAGACCTACCGCGGCGTGGAAGTCTGGAACACCAGCCTCATCGGCCATATGGATGCCGAAGGCAACCTGCTGCCCACCCATGCCACCGTGAGCAAGGGCATTGACCTGCAGCCCACCCGGCTGATGGGCGAAGCCAAGGCCAAAAACATCACCGAAGATCTGCTCACCCAGCCCGGCGAGCGCCCCCGCCTGTTGCCCATGACGGTGACACCCATCGTGTTCCCCACTCGCCTCCAGGCCGGCACTCGGTACGGTCGGGATGCCGAGGGCAACTTTGTGCCCGTGCCGAAGTACAGCGTGAGCACGCCCCGCAAGCAGGCGCCCTTCGTCTGGGCCTACCATGTGCGCGCCACCCAGTTGCAAAACGGGTTGCCCGAGGCCACGGATTTCATCCTGGATGCCCGCACCGGTGAGGTGCTGGACAAATGGGATGGCGCCGCCCACGCCGATTCGCCTGTAGTTGGCACCGGCAAGGGCCAGTACTGCGGCAATGTGGCGCTGAACACCACTCAACTCACCGACCCCGCGACCCCCGCGAACCTCTTGAACAAGTTCACCCTGCAGGACGCCACCCGGGGCAGCAAGCCGCACCCCTACAGTGACCCCGGTGGCCCCTTTAACTACCCCGAGTTCGGGGGCCTTGGCTGCCAGGCCATCACCTACGACGCTAGTCAGAACATTCCCGGGGAAATTTCTCCGATGGGGTACAAGTATTTCAAGGACACCAACACCTGGGGCAACGGGGAGCGATTCATCCCGCTCGAACCCCCCACCAGCACCACCGGCGAAACGGCAGCCGTGGATGCCCTGTACCATGTGGGCAAGGTGTGGGATTACACCAAGAACATCCTGGGCCGGGATGGGGTGGATAACCAAGGCACCTCCATCGTCACCGTGGTTCACGAGCGGCAGGGCATGATGAACCCCGATTCCGCCTGGAACGTCGCCCAGTACATGACCGGCGGCGAGCACATGATCCTCGGCGACGGCGGCAAGACGGGTGCCAACACCAACCTGGAAACCATCGCCCACGAAATGGCCCACGGGGTGCAGTACTACCAGGCCAACCTGAGTTGGTGGCCCTACGGCGGCGGCGAGGGTAGTGCCGTGAACGAGGCCAATTCCGATATCCACGCCACCATGGCCAAGTACTACGTGTGGGGCGCCGATGGCCAGGGCACGGTGATCCCCAACACCCTGCCCGCGGGGCACACCCTTGAAGAAGTATGGAGCTACAACAGGAAGGATGATGATGCAGCCCCCAACCAGCGTCACTTGTACAAACCAAGCTTGGATGGCGGCTACGACGCGTGGTTTCAGGGAATGGACATGGATGTGGCCCACTTTAAGGCGGGCCCCGCGGAACGGGCTTTCTTCTTCCTAAGCCAGGGCGCCACCCCGAGCGGCGATACCAGTTCCCTCTATTTGCCGAGTGGCATGACGGGCCTGGGCAATGACAAGGCCCTGCGCATCTGGTACAACGCCATGGCCACCAAGGTGACCCAGGGTTTTGATACCACCTACCACACCTTCCGCGCCTCCATGCTGGAATCGGCCTCGGAACTCTTCCCGGGCGCTGGCAGCGCGGATTCACCAGAAATGGCTGCGGTGAAAAACGCTTTTGCCGCCATTAATGTGGGTGTCGCCGCCGATGGCAAGGTGCCCGTGCAGGTGAGCATCACCCTGCCCGATGTGAAGGGCTCCAACACCTTGTTTTATGCGCCGATCTACATGCCGGTAGAGCTACCCGAAGTGACCGTGACGGGCACCACCAATACGGCGGTCACCTGGAGCAAGGGCGGCATGTCGGCGAACTCCCCCGCCTACGCCGGGAAGTTCCTGGAGGATGGCCGCTACATGGCCTATTGGATGTCCCGCTGGCCCATCAAGGCCACCAGCGTGGCCGATCCCCGATTCTTTGCCGTGACTAATGTCTGCGGTGTGAGCCTGGATTGCGATCTGGATACCGACCAGGATGCCTGTGATCTGGGTGCTGTAGCCCTGACCATGCTCTACACGGGCGTCTACCCCGCGGGCGATATCGATTTCGCCTACTTTGCCGCCGCGTTCAACAACGCCTTCAACAAGTGAGGCCACCCATGAAACGATTTCTCTCCCTGATCGCTCCCGCCGCGCTGGTGCTCCTGGTGGCCTGCGGTGGCGGCAGCGACCCTGCGGCCCCGGCCCCCAGCCCGGCCGCCAGCCTTGCCTACACCGATCCCGTGGCCACCAGCCACGACTGGAAATTGGTGAAAGATGCTTCTTCCACGGGTAGCTTCCTGGTGCTTAACCTCGTGGGCCCTTCGGACGGCAGCACCTATCGCGGCGTCGGCTTCACGCTGAAGCTCGATCCCACCAAGTTGAAGGCCGGAAAATTCAAGGATGCCACCGGCAATCCTCTGGGCTACTACAAGGACGGCGGCATCTTTCTGGACAAGAACAACGCCCACAACGATATGCCCCCCAGCCTCCAGGCCGGTGGGTATCTCAATGGCAACCTGATGGTGGGCATCTACCAGAAGACCGATGAAGCCCTGTGGGGCACCGACCGGGGTGCCATTGCCAAGAACTGCAGCGGTACCGTGCTGCAGGTGGCGCTGGAGCTTGATCCCAGCCTAAAGGCCATGCCCGGCGAAGTGCCCCTCACCATCACCAAGGCCAAGCTGATTCAGGGCCTGCTGGCCGACGCGATGTGGGACCGCAGAATGGTGCCCGTCACCATCAAGGTGGGAACCCTCACGCTGAAATAGCGCCAGGGACGGAGTGTTCCTGCCTGGAGCGGCCCGTCTCAGCCTGATCTGCCCCGAATCTTGAGCCCAGCGGTTCCGGGTTCGGGCCAGCCATTTCGCGCTCTGCCACTGCGCGTGCCCGCCTGCTTTTTGGAGCAAGACTCATGGATCATCCCGAACAACCCAGGCCCGGCGCGGTGCCTCTGGCCTCAGGGGAGCTGACATGTCGCACGGCAGGTACCCAGGATATTCTGGGGCTGGTCTACGATTTGACAGGCCTTGTCCGTGCCTCGATGAAGATGTGTGAAGACCTTGATGCCGCCGTGTGTGGGAACCGGACCCTCCTTGAGAAGTCCAATAAATTGGGCCTGGTGCTTGCCGCCGCCGCCGAAAAAGGCGAGGCCCTGCTGATCCGATCCATTCGCGAAACACCTTTGCAGGCTTCGATCGCACCGGATGAAATCATCCACGAGATTTCCAACCTTGTCTTCAGCGTGGCTGACAAGAAGGTGCGATTCGAGCGCAAGTTGGGGGCAGCCCATCACCACGTCCAGATCAGCCGCTTCCATATCCAGCAAGTGGTCTATCAGCTTCTCAGGCACGCGATGGCGGCTGTGTCTGCCCATACCGGGATGATCACGCTATCGGCCTGGGTCGATCATTACCAAGGCCGCGACACCCTGATGAAGGGCCGGTCCATCCTGCACATCGACATCCTGGATAGCGGCCCGGGCGTGACTCCGACCATCCGGGAGAGGCTGTCCCGCCTGTTGTTCCGGGGTAAAAAGTCCAGCCATCAAACGGGCCTCTTCAACGTGAGATCCATCCTCCAGGGCTATGGTGGATCAATCCTTGCACGCCCAGCACCGCTGGGAGGCACGAGCATGAAGGTGACTTGGCCGGAGGTAACAGGTGGAACCTTCCCATCGGCCTGAAGGTTCGGCTAGGTCTGCTGGCGCAAATGGTTACATTTGCACCTTCTCTACTTAATCCCTAAGTGAATGGCGTTCGCGCCTCCGCGCCGTTTCTGTTTTCAGGCCGAGGCGGACATGGCGCCCACGGTGAACCCTGGATGCTCGTCCATGAGCGGCCTGGGCGGCGGGATGGCGTGGATCTGCGTAAACCCGGCCTGGCGCAGGGCGGCTTCCCAGGCTTCCGGCGTGAGGAACCCATGGCGGGGTCGCCAGCGGGGATCCAGGGTGACCTCGGTGAAGCTCTTGATGAAGCTGAAGATGAATTCCAGATAGAGGGGCGCGTCGAGAGCCGGTTTCATGGCCTCTCCGAGCACCAGGCGCCCGGTTGGCTTCAGCCGGCTGCGGAGGTCGACCAGGGTGCGCTCGAGATTCTGGGCCACGTGCAGCACATTGATGCCGACGATGGCATCGAGGCTCCCGGGCTCGATGCCCTGTTCGCCCAGAGGCCGGTTCAGGTCCAGGGGCTGGAAGGTGAGCGGGAGTCCTGGCGCGGTGGCCTTGAGTTCCCGCTGGGCGCGGCGCAGGAAGGTGGGGGCCACATCCGTGAAGCGGTACTCCGCGAAGCGGGAGAGCCACCCTTCCGCCGCGCTGCGCTGGGCTACCAGCTGGGCGAAGGAGCCGGCGCCGGCGCCCAGTTCCAGCACGCGGGCGCCGTCGGGCAGGCCCTCGCGCAGGGCCAGCAAGGCGAGCAGGTTGTTGGGGAAGTAGCAGAGATTCTCGTTGCGGAAGTAGGTGAGCCACAGGGGGAACAGGGTGAGATCGAAGAGCAGTCCCTCGCCAGCCTTGCCCTCGGTGAAGAAGGGTGGGATGTGGGAGCGCACGCCATCGAGGAGATCGAAGTTGACCGCGTGACCCGGAACCTCGGCTTCGACGGCCTCGCGCAGACCCGCCAGATCGAGCTCGGGATCCCCCACCAGCCGGAAAGTGGCACCTTCCTGCTGCAGCAAGCCCTCACCCGCGAGGAAGGGGAGCATCCAGGCCAGGGGTTTCCGGCACTGTGCCGGCAGGTCCTCACACAGGCCAGCCAGGGTGACGCCCCCGCGCAGGCGCTCCTCCCAGCCCAGGTCGAACAGGAGGAGCACGCAGATGCGGGCGGTGTAGAGACCCGAAACCCGGTGGAGCAGCAGGAAGGGCCGGGTGAAGAGGTGGAGGATCTCCCCTCCGAGCGGCCCCAGCAGATCGAGGCTGGGGGGAGCTCCGACAAAGCCGATCCGCTGCGGCATCAGTCCATCATCTCGCTGATGCTTCGGCCGCCATGGATGCGCAGGATCGCGTCGCCGAAGAGCGCGGCCGTGGAGAGCACCTTGAGGCAGGGCAGGGCCTTCGCGCGATCCGGCAGGATGGGGATGCTGTCGGTGACGACGAGTTCATCCAGTTCGGCGCTGTTCAGGATGTCGATGGCGTTGCCGGAGAACACCGGGTGGGTGACGCCGACCCGCACGGTGCGGGCGCCGAATTCCCGCAGGATGCGCGCCGCCTCCTTGATGGAGCCGCCGGTGGCGATTTCATCGTCGTAGATGATGCCGTCCTTGCCCTTCACATCACCGATGAGGGCCACGCTCTGGGCCTTCTCTGAATCGTCGAAGCGGCGTTTGTCGATGATGGCCATGGGGACGGAAAGGCGCTTGGCGAAGTGCCCCGCGAACTTGGCGGCTCCGGCGTCCGTGGCCACCACCACGGCATTGGAGAGGTCCTTGGTCAGGAAGTAGTTGGTGAGGATGGGCGTGGCCAGCAGCTGATCAGCGGGCTTGCGGAAGAAACCCAGGATCTGTGGCGCGTGCAGGGTCATGGTCAGCACGCGGTCGGCGCCCGCGGTCTCCAGCAGGTCGGCGACCAGGCGGGCCGTGATGGAAATGCGCGCCTCGTCCTTCTTGTCGCTGCGGGCGTAGGGGAAGTAGGGCAACACAGCGGTGATGCGGGCCGCCGACGCGAACTTCAGCGCATCGATGAGGATGAGCATCTCCAGCAGGTTGTCGCTCACGGGCGGGCAGGAGGACTGGATCACGAAGACATCCGCCTCGCGGACATTCTCCTCGATCTTCACCTTGATGTTCTCGTTGGAGAACCGGGTCACCTTGAGGCGGCCCAGCGGAATGCCCATGTGGGTGGCGATGCCCCTCGCCAGTTCCGGGTGGCTGCTCCCGGAAAAAACCTTCATCTCGCCGAACATGGATCCCCCGATCGTTCACCCAGTGTAGCCGACCGTTTGGGTGGAGGTCGTCACATGGAAAAAACGGAAAGGCCTTGACAGGATTAACAGGATGAAAAGCTGGATTAACAGGATTAATAGTCCTTGCGCCTTTGGGAGGGGGGGGGTAGGGTGAGGGGCAATCGACTGTTTATCCGCCCTTTTCCTCTGGAGGCTCATATGCTGAACGCACCTTCCACCTATCGTCTTTGGCTCCGATTGGTTGTTCTGATGGTTGTAATCCTGGGCAGCGGCACGCAGATCGCCAAGGCCTGCACTCCCACACAGATGGACCAAACAGGTAGCCTCACGGTCTGGTGTTGTTGCGATCCGAATTATAAAAGGTGTGCTGTTTTCATCACAATTCAAGGGGCGAAAAACGGAGATTATGTTGACGAAATTTCGCCTTCTGAATACTGCTGAGGCGCGACGATGCTAAGGGCGTTTCTAAGGTTCTGGATTTTCCCGTGTCTTCTCATTGTTCCAGCCTCCCTGCTGGGGCAGTTGGCGCCGCGACCTCGGGTGGAGATGGCCTGGGATCTTGATCGAGTGGTCGTGACAGAAAAAGGGGCATTCAAAATCTACTCCAGGGACAAACCCGATGGCGTAAGCATCCCCTGCCCGAGGTCCACGATCGATCACCGCTTTGCGGCAGGTGAATTCTGGGTCGCTCAGGAAGATGTGGCAAACCGCAGGGTTCTGATCTCGCGTTCCAGAACTGGGAACGACTGGGAACACGATGCAACCTGGACATACCCCGATGACGGGCGCGAAATGGGTCGCCTGTTTATCTACCCACTAATTGAGGGGCGATTCATCCTAATCGAACGAAAACGCATGGGGTTTTCTGTGGATGGAACTCCCTTCCTGGCTGTTGTGGCGAAAACCGACGAAAAAAAGGATCTCAAAATTGCGCACGGGCTTGATCTTGGGTTGAAAGAGCCGCTTATTCTCCGAGCTTCCACCCCGACAGAGGAAGGAACGTTCAACCCTCGATATCTATGGGCAGTACCCCTTCACTTTGCGCCTTGTTTCCTGTCTCTGCCGGATTCTGTCTTCTTGTTCTTTGGCCGGGTCGGTGCGTTTGTGGAACTTACTCCTCGTGGTAAATACCGAAGGACGGTCTGGCTCCATCCCGGCTTGGACGAGAAACGAGCGGCAGATTTCAACAGCTACGACTGGGCCACCCTTTGTGCTCAACCCACCTCCGAAGGAAATATTCTCATCGCCGCGCGGAGGCCTGATGCTGTCCTGAACGGTCGGAAGAGGTTCCCTCGAACCTATTCCAAAGACGCGCTCATGGGCCCTAATGCTGCCGCAACGCGGGAATTGGATAAGAAAGCGCTGGCGGACGATCCAGTGGTGGAGTGGTGGACATTGAACACGGAAACAGGCCAGTTTTCTCCTGCGGCCCCTCCAAACAAAGTCCCCAGAACGCTAGAATCTGTCGAAAGGGCACAACAGTTTGTTTTTCGCTTTGATCCCTTCGGAAACCTGGTATTTCCCTATTGGAATGTCACAGAAAAGGAGCCTGGACACTGAAGTCGCCAGGTCCCCATTTAAGCTTCGAAGGCCGAAGGTCTAGACGAAAAAGCTCCCGCTAGACCCGACCGCCACCCACCCGCTCGATGCGGGCGCCGACGCCCTGGAGTTTCTTTTCCAGGCCGGCGTAGCCGCGATCCAGGTGGTAGATGCGGTCCACGATGGTCTCGCCCTGGGCCACCAGGCCCGCGATGACCAGGGCGGCGCTGGCCCGGAGATCCGTGGCCATGACGGTGCAGCCGGTCAGGTCCGCGGG
Source organism: Holophagales bacterium (assembly GCA_038320645.1). Taxonomy (GTDB): domain Bacteria; phylum Acidobacteriota; class Holophagae; order Holophagales; family Holophagaceae; genus Geothrix. The sequence continues at coordinate 20,654 of JBBQEL010000051.1, forward strand.
GCCGGCCACGATGGCCGTGTGGCCGTCGGTGCGCAGGTTGGCGCCTAGGCGCTCCAGTTCCATGGCGTGCTGGAAGCGGTTTTCGAAGATGCCCTCGTTGATGACGCTGATGCCGCAGGCCTGGGTCATGACGGCCATCACCTGGGCCTGCAGATCCGTGGGGAAACCGGGGAAGGGCAGAGTGGTGACATCCTTCGAGCGCAGCTTCTGGCCGGATTCCCGCTGGATGCGCAGCTGGCGGCCATCCTGGCCCTCGCGTTCCGTGATGACGCAGCCGGTGCGCTCCAGCAGATCCAGCAGCGAGCGCAGGTGCTCGGGTTCACAGCGGTCCAGCACCACATCCCCGCAGGCCGCAGCCACGGCGCAGAGGTAGGTGCCAGCCTCGATGCGATCGGGGATGACGGCGTGCTCGCAGCCATGGAGCCGCTCGACGCCGGTGATGGTGAGCGTGCCCGTGCCGAGGCCCTCGATCTGGGCGCCCATCTTCACCAGGAGCTGCGCCAGGTCGCCGATCTCCGGTTCCTGGGCTGCGTTCCTCAGGATCGTCGTGCCCTCGACCAGGGCTGCCGTCATGAGGATGTTCTCGGTGGCGCCCACGCTCACCTTCTCGAAGGTATGGTCGATGGCCTTCAGGTGTCCCTTCACCGACGCGTGGATGTAGCCGTGGCTGATTTCGATGGAAGCGCCCATGCGTTCGAGGGCTTCCAGGTGCAGGTTCACGGGGCGGGCGCCGATGGCGCAGCCGCCGGGCAGGCTCACGGTGGCCTTGCCGAACCGGGCGAGCAGGGGACCCAGCACCAGAATCGAGGCGCGCATGGTCTTCACCAGATCGTAGGGCGCCTTGGGATCCTCACTGCCGGTGCAAGCCAGGCGCGCCGTGAGTTCGAAGCCATCGCCTTCGGGCTCCAGCGTGGTTTCCGTGCCCAGCGCCTGCAGCACCTTCACCATCGTGCGGATATCCGCCACCGCAGGCAGGTTCGACAGGACCACCGGCTCCGGCGTCAGCAGGGCCGCCGCCAGGCAGGGCAGCGCCGCGTTCTTCGCACCCGACACCCGGATGCGCCCCCGCAGGGGATGTCCACCTTGGATCACCAGTCGGTCCATCGAAACTCCAGCCATCCAGCGTAGCCCATCCACCCCCAGGCCGGATCCGTCCGCGGCCAGGGAACGCTTTTCCTGGCCGATACCCGCCGGTTGGGCTGAAAATCCAGCCATGTCCCACCCCGCCATGCTCCCCCCCTGTGGCACCCGAATGCTCCGCTTCGTGGGGGACCGGGTGGTATTCGAACTGGCGCACCCGGCCCCGGGCGTACCGGGCTGGCGGGCCTTCCTGCGGACGAACCTCACCCGGGGAAGCCGGATGCGGGAGGAGACCTTGGCGTTGCTGGGCGAGGGCTCGAGCGATCCCGCCGGCTCCTCCTGGCGCGATATCCCCCTGCGCGAGACGGCAGGCGGCTGGCTGCTGGATCTGGCCCTGACCGAGTCCGGCCCCTTCCAGGCCAAGGCCTACTGCGTGGCTCCGGACGGTTTCCAGCACTGGCCCGAGGGCGCGGACGTGAGCTTGTCCATCCACCCGGACCGCCTCCGCACGGCCAACACGATCTACTGCGCCTTTCCCCGGATGTTCGGCGAGGCGGCCGCCCGCCAGCGACCTGAGCTGGCTGCGGCCATCCAGTCCCTGGACGATTCCGGCTACGCAGTGATTCCGCCCTCGGGGCGGCTGCGGGATCTCACGGCCGCGGTGCCCCATATCTTCGACCGACTCGGCTGCCGCATCCTGCACCTGTTGCCCGTGGGCCCTGTGCCGACCACGCACGCCCGCATGGGCCGCTTCGGCAGTCCCTACGCCCAGCTGGATCTCACCGCCATCGATCCGGCTCTGGTGGACTTCGATCAGCGGACCACGGCCGAGGAACAGTTCCGGGAACTGACGGACGCCGTTCATCAGCGCGGTGGCCAGGTCCTCCTCGATATTCTCGTGAATCACACCGGCTGGGGTTCCCGGCTGCTGGAAAACCGCCCAGACTGGTTCCGGCGGAATCCGGACGGGACCTTCCACAGCCCGGGTGCCTGGGGCAATACCTGGGCGGATCTGGTGGAGTTGGACCACGGCAGCCCGGCCCTCTGGGAAGTGGTGGCCCGTTCCCTGCTCACCTGGTGCGAGCGCGGCGTGGATGGTTTCCGCTGCGATGCGGGCTACATGGTGCCGCTGCCGGCCTGGCAGTACATCATCACGAAGGTGCACCAGGCCTATCCGGAGGCCATCTTCCTGCTGGAGGGCCTGGGCGGCGCATGGGAGGCTACGGAGGCCCTGCTCACCGCAGGCGGCATGCACTGGGCCTACTCCGAACTCTTCCAAAACTACGGGCCCAGGGAAGTGGCCACTTACCTTGATCACAGTCTCCAGGAAAGTGAGCGCTGCGGCCTGCTGGTGCATTACAGCGAAACCCACGACAACCTGCGGCTCGCCCAGCGCAGCCCCGCCTGGTCGCGTCTGCGGAACCGCCTCTGTGCCCTGACGGGCCAGAATGGCGGCTTCGGGTTCACCGCCGGCGCGGAATGGCTGGCCACGGAGAAGGTCGACGTCCACGAGGCGCGCGACCTCGCCTGGGGCGCCGAACCCAATCTGGTCGCGGAGCTGGCGACGCTCAACCGCCTGCTCGCCGACCACCCCTGCTTCTTCGATGGCGCCGCAGTGCGCCGCCTCAGTGGCGAGGATGATCCGATTCTGGGCCTGCTGCGGACCTCGGCCGAAGGGTGCGATCGGCTGCTGGTGCTGGTGAACCTCGATCCGGTCACGGCCCAGGCAGGTTGCGTCGAAGCCCTGGTCTGGGCTGGCCTGGGCGAGGCCTGCGTGGATCTCCTCGGGCAACCCCTGCCGGCAGGGCGCACCCTCCCGAATGGCGACCGCGAGCTGACGCTGCCACCGGGGGGAAGCTGCTGTCTGTCGGCCCAGGCCACACCTCTGGGCCTGGCTGGCGAGGCCTATCGCCGGACCCGAGCCCAGGCCGCCTGGGCGCTGCAATGCCTCGCCGCGGTCCAGCCCGCGGAAGCCATCGGTCCTGGCGACTGGCGCGAACTGGCGGCGCGCGTCGCCCCGGATCCCGAAGCCTTTCTGGCCGCACTGCCGCACTTGGAGGGGGACCGGCTCCACCGGGACCTCCTCGCCGCCCTGGACGCGGCCCTGGCGGTGAAGGCCTACCCCCGGGTGACCCTCTGGGCGGCCGGCGATGCCCCGCGGGTGAGCCTGGTGGCGCCGGATCATTGGCTCCTGCTGCGCGATCCCTCCCCGTTCGACGTCACGCTCAAGGTGACTGGCCAACCCGATCTGCACCTGCGCAGCCTGCCGGTGCCGGGCGGTTTCATCGCGGCGATTCCGCCGCACCCGACCCGAACCGGCGAGG
>JBBQEL010000052.1:0-23059 GCA_038320645.1 Holophagales bacterium
TCCATGAAGATCAGCCAGGCCTCGTCGTGCTGGGGACCCTTGTTGGTGAGCGCGTAGCCGCCCTGCTGGGCCAGCGACTCCTTGGACATGTACTGGGAGTACTCGAGGCCCTTGTTCTCCATGCCGATGTCGTTGATGAGCTGCGGATCCCCGTAGCCGTTGCGGATGAAGTATTCCTTCATCTTCTTCACGCCCATGCCGGCGATCTTGCCGAAGCCTTCGCCACGGGCCATCTGGTGCATCATCTCCAGGTCGGCCTCCGCGTTGCCCCAGGTCATATCCAGGCCGCCGGTGCGCTCCTTGGTGAGGATGCCGCGCTGGTAGCACTCCATCACGAAGGCGGTGAGGGTGCCGTAGGTGATGGTGCAGATGCCGTAGGTGTCGCAGTAGAAGTTCAGCTCTAGCAGGTAGTCGGGATCGAAGATGCCGCAGTTGGAGCCCAGGCCCGCCGCGTTCTCGTACTCGGGGCCGTCCACCGTGACCATGTGGCCGGCGTAGGGGCCGGTCTTCAGCACCACGCCATCGGCGCCCTTGGCGCAGGCCATGGAGCAGCCGTACCAGCAGCCATCCGAGGTGGCCTGGGTGAGGCGCTGCTGCCAGTAGGCGGAATCGATCTTGTGCACATCGGGGTGCGAGCCGAACTGGAAGTTGTGGACCGGCAGCAGGTCATAGGCGTCCATGATCTCGACGATGTGGGCCGTGCCGTTGCGCCGCATCATGCACTGGCTGCCGTCGTTCTCGCGGATCTCCTTGTGGTACTTGATGCCGGTCTTCGCGATGGTTTCGGGATCCGCCGGGTGGTTGAGGTCGCCGGTAACCCGGGGACCACGGATGACGAGGGCACGGATGCGCTTGTTCCGGAAGACCGTGCCGATGCCGCCCCGCCCGGCCTGCTTGAAGCGCACGCAGCCGCGGCGCCGATCGTAGAACGAGAAGTTCAGCATGCCGATGAGGCTGTGCTCGGCCGCCGCACCCGAGGACACCACGGACACGTTCGGCAGGTCGGCCTCGTTCTCGGCATACATGTGCGTCAGGATTTCGGCGAGGACATGGCTGTCCACGGGGTCAGTGGGGGCTTCCTCGATGCGGATGATGCCCTTCACACCGTCGATGAACAGGATGATGTCCTTGTCGGATTTGCCCTGCAGTTCCAGCGCGTCGAACCCGGAGAACTTGAGGAGGGGGCCGAAGTAGCCGCCCACGTTGGAGTCGATGGGGATCTCGGTCTGGGGCGAAAGGCTCACCACCAGCGACTTGCCGGTGCCTGCGTACTGGGTCATCCCGGCCACGGGTCCGGGGCAGATGATGATTTCATTTTCGGGATCGTTCCAACGGGTCGTGGGCTTGACCGCGTTCCAGAGGTGGTAGAGCCCGAAGCCGCGGCCGCCGATGAAGACGTCCTTCATCTGCTGGGTCACGGGCTTTTCCGTGACCTCCAGCGTGTCCACATTCACGTAGAGCGTGCGGTTGGTGTAGCCCTTGTCCGGCAGGCTGGGCGTGTAGGTGATCTCCTTCAGCACCTTGTGCGCGGCCTTGATGGCCTCGAGGCCGTCGAGGTACTCGGTGCGCTTGGTGTAATCGATGTCCATGACCTTGCTGGGATCGAAGACGAGCTGGCTCATGCGATTCCCTTTCTCAGATGATCCGGACGGCCGGTTCGGGGACGTCCTCGATGGAAAGGGCGCCGTGGGGACAGACCTTGACGCAGATGCCGCAAGACGTGCACTTGTGGGGCGTGATCCAGTCGGAGTTCCGCATGAAGGCATCCTTCTCGCAGAAGCCGATGCACATGTAGCAGCCCACACAGAGGCTCTTGTTGATCATCACAACGCCGAGCTTGTTGCGCTTGAGGGCTTCCGAGGGGCACACCACCACGCAGTCGCCGCACTGGTCGCAGAGCACGGCATGGCCGCCGCCATCCTCATAGGCCTTGATCTGGAGCGCGGCCTGGGCGGGATCATTCACCTTGAAGACCTTGATGGCGCATTCGAGTTCGCACTCGTGATTGCAGTTGCGCCCTGCATCACACTTCTTGAAGTCGATCACCAGCTGTTTCATGGCGAAGGCGCCTCCGGACAGGGTTCAGGGGACACAAAACCGCACGGGGACAGCGCTGCCATCCCTTGCTTGAGGCTAATCCCGGCACCTCCCAGCCGCAACGGTCGAGGGTCACAGTTGGGCGTCGAGACCCTCCCGGCGGATGAGGTGGACAGCCGTGGCCTTGAAGGATGCCACCACGGGCCGGCCGGGCTGGAGATCCAGTTCTGACAGGGATTGGGCGGTCACGAAGGCCGTCAGGAAGAACCCGCAATCCAGCTCGATTTTGAAGAAGGGCCCATGGGGTATGACCTTGGTCACAGTCCCCGGGAAGGCGTTTCGGGCGCTGCTCGTATTGTCGGTTTGTAAAGACAGGGCCACGTGTTCGGGACGGACTCCCACCAGCACCGTTTGCCCAGGCTGGGCCTCGCCGAGCGCCACCATGGCGCGGTCGCCGGAATCCTTCCGGACGCGCAGGAAGAGCAGGCCGTCCCGGCAGGTCACCACCTGCCCCTTGAGCAGGGTTTCCATGCCCACGAAGGCAGCGACGAAGGGATCCTCCGGGTGATTCAGGACTTCCCGGAGGCCCCCCAGCTGGACGATGCGCCCGCCCTGCATCACGGCGAGGCGGTGCGCCAGCCGGGCCGCTTCACCTTGTTCGTGGGTGGTGATCACGGCGGTGGTGCCGGTTTCGGCCAGGATGTGGCTCAGGTCGTTGACGAGCTCTCCCCTGGTTCTGGAATCCAGGGCGGAGAAGGGTTCATCCAGGAAGAGGATCTCGGGGCGGAGGACGAAGGCGCGGGCCAGGGCCGTACGCTGGGCCTCGCCGCCGGAGAGCTGGTGGGCCGGACGGTGCAGCAGGTGGCCAAGGCCCAGCCGCCGGGCCCAATCTTCCACCTGGGGCTGGCGCTCGGCTGCGGAAAGGCCCCGCAGTTTCAGGCCCGAGGCGATGTTCTGCGCCACCGTGGCGTCGAAGAGCAGCGGATCCTGGAACACCATGGTCATGCAGCGGCGGTAGGCATCGCGGTCCGCCCGGGAATGCAGCCGGGTACCGCGGAAGTGGAGCGTGCCTGCCGTCGGGGGCAGGAGGCCCGCCAGGGTCAGCAGGAGGGTGCTCTTGCCAGCGCCGTTGGGCCCCATCAGGGCGAGCACCTCGCCGGCGCGGAGATCCAGAGCCGGCACCTCGAGCACCCGGGCGCTCCCGCGATGCACCTGGAGGTCGCGCGCCTGGAAGATCGTTGCGCGGCTCATCGGCGCCGGCTCCGCTGCTGCAGGTGTGTGAGCAGGGCGTTCACCGAGAAGGCGAGGACCAGCAGGATGAAGCTGAGGGCGAAGGCGATCTCGAAGTTGCCGCGGCTGGTCTCCATCACCGTGGCCGTGGTCAGCACCCGGGTGCTGCCCTTGAGGTTGCCGCCCACCATGATGGAGGCGCCCACCTCGGAGATGACGCCGCCGAACCCCGCCATGATCGCCGCCAGCAACGGCAGGCGGGCCTCCTTCAGCAGCAGCCAGATCATCTGCGTGCGGGTGGCGCCGAGGGCCAGGATCTGCAGGCGCAGCCCAGGCGGCAGGTGCTGGAGCGCCGCGAGGCTGAGGCCCGCGATGATGGGCGTGGCGATGACGGCCTGGGCCAGGATGATGGCCGTTGGCGTGTAGAGGATTCCGAGGAAGCCGAGCGGGCCGTTCCGCCACAGCAGCACAGTCACGAAGAGGCCCACCACCACCGGCGGCAGGCCCATGCCGGTGTTCATCAGGGCGATGACCAGGCGCTTGCCTGGGAACGCGTTGAGGGCGACTGTCAGGGCGAGGCCAAGCCCGAGCACCACGCTGATGAATGTGGCGATCCCCGATACCTTCAGGGAGAGCAGGGTGATCCGGAGGACCTCGGGATCCAGCCGGAGCAGCAGCTCCAGCGCCTTCCTGAGGCCCTCCCAGATCAGTTCCAAGCTATTCCTCGAGGAGGAACGGGAACTTGAGGTCCCGGGGGGGCGTGAAACTTTCCTTGATGGTGCGCGGCGAGGTCCAGCGGATCAGGTTCAGGAAACTGCCGGCCTTGTCGTTGGTGCCCGAAGCGCGCGAACCGCCGAAGGGCTGGTGGCCCACCACGGCGCCGGTGCACTTGTCGTTGATGTAGAAGTTGCCGGCGGTGTTGGCCAGGGCCTCGGTCAGCTGGTTGATGACATAGCGGTCGCGCGCGAAGATCGCGCCGGTCAAGGCGTACGGGGAGGTTTCGTCCAGCAGCTTCAGCGTTTCGTCCAGCTTGGCGTCGTCGTAGACGTAGATGGTGACGACGGGTGCGAAGATTTCCTCCTCCATGGTCACGAACTTGGGATCCGTGGTGAGGATGACCGTGGGCTCGATGAAGTAGCCCTTGCTCTTGTCGCCCTTGCCGCCGGCGATGATCTTGGCGTCCTTGGCGTTCCGGGCCAGCTCGATGTACTTCATCGTGCTATCGAAGGCGGCCTCGTCGATGACCGCATTGAAGAAGTTGCGGAAGTCACGGGGGTCACCCATCTTCACTTCGGCGAGCAGGCCCAGGACGAGCTCCTGAACCTCGGCCCAGCGTGAAGCCGGGATGTAGACGCGGGAGCAGGCCGAGCATTTCTGCCCCTGGTACTCGAAGCCCGCGCGGACGATGGCGGCGGCCGTCTCCACCGCGTCGGCGGTTTCGTGCATGAGGATGTAGTCCTTGCCGCCGGTCTCGCCTACCAGGCGCGGGTAGCTCTTGTAGCGCCCCAGATTGTCGGCGATGGTCTTCCACATGCTGTTGAAGACGCCGGTGGAGCCGGTGAAGTGCAGGCCCGCGAAGTTGGGATCCTCCAACGCGATCTTCCCGATCATCGAGCCGCGGCCCGGGATGAAGTTGATGACACCATCCGGCAGGCCCGCCTCCTTGAAGAGCTGCATGAGGTAGTAGTTCGACAGCACCGAGGTGGAGGCCGGCTTCCACACCACCGTGTTGCCCATGATGGCGGGGGCCGTGGCGAGGTTGGCGCCGATGGCCGTGAAGTTGAAGGGTGTCACCGCCAGCACGAAGCCTTCGAGGGCGCGGTAGTGGACGCGGTTCCAGACATGGGGATCGGACACCGGCTGCTGCTGGTAGATCTGCTCCATGAACTTGGCATTGAAGCGGAGGAAATCCGCCGTTTCGCAGGTGGCATCGATCTCTGCCTGGTAGGCACTCTTGGACTGGCCCAGCATGGTGGCGGCGTTGAGGATATAACGGTATTTCGAGGAGATGAGGCTGCCCATCTTGTGGAAGATGGCGGCGCGATCCTCCCAGGGCGTGGCCTCCCAGGCCTTCTTGGCGGCCATCGCCGCAGCAATGGCCAGGCGCACCTCGGCCTCGCCGGCCTCGTGGAACCGGGCCAGCACATGCTGGTGGTCGTGGGGGCAGACGGCCTTCTGCGTCTTCCCGGTGCGGATCTCCTTGCCGCCGATGATCAGCGGGATGTCCAGCTCCAGGTTGAACTGCCGGTCCAGCTCGGCCTTCAGGAGGGCACGCTCTTTCGATCCGGGAGCGTAGGGGAGGATGGGCTCGCTGTGGGATTCGGGCAGGCTGAAGATCGCATTCGACATGGGTTCTATCTCCTTCCGGCGTCCGGTGGCGGGGCGTCGGCATCAGGGAAGAATAGCGGTGACCCATAGAGCGCGATTCCGAATTCTTTGATGCGCTGCTGTACCGCTTTCGACACCAGGAAGTCAGCAAAGGCGCGGGCTCCGGCGGCATTCACCCTGGGGAACCGCGCCGGGTTTGCCTCGATGACATGGTAGACATTCCGGAGTGAGGGATCGCCTTCGTGCAGGATGGCCAGGCCGAGTTTTTTTCGCAGGGCCAGGTAGGTGCCGCGATCTGACACTGTGTAAGCCTTCTTTTCGGCGGCGATGGCCAGAGTCTGGCCCATGCCCTGGCCCGTCTGCTGGTACCAGGCCTGGCCATCCACGGCAATGCCCGCACCCTTCCAGAGCTTCAGCTCCTGGGCGTGGGTGCCGGAGTTATCGCCGCGGGAGATGAAGAGGGCCTTGGCGGCAGCGATGCGCTGGAAACACTCCATGGTGTTGTGCTTGGCCAGGCCCGCGGGATCCACGGGTGGCCCTAGCAGAATGAAGTCGTTGTGCATGACGATGCGGCGGTTGATGCCCGCCCCATCAGCCACCAGTGCCTTCTCCGCATCGGGGGAATGCACCAGCAGCAGGTCGGCTTCGCCGCGTCTGCCCATGGCGATGGCCTGGCCCGAGCCCACCGCGATGGTTTTCACCGCATAGCCCGACTGCTGCTCGAACCGCGGGATGAGCTCGTCCAGCAGACCCGAATCCTGAGTGCTGGTGGTGGTGGCGAGGATGATGGATTTCTGGGCCGGTGGGGCGGCCCGGAGGAAAGGCGAGGCGAGGGCCATGGCCAGGCTCAGTCCCCAGCGCAGGCATGCGGATCGGTTCACGTCGTCCTCCACGGCGATAGTTTCGCAGGGATATAACGATCCGTACAGGGGGCATGCGCCGACGATTCCAGGGTCGGTCCCGCCTTCATCCCCGCCATCCCCGCCTATCCCCGGCCAAAAAGGGGAGATTGAGCCGGGGATACCCGAGGATGAACGGGGATTCGCCACGGCTTGCCGATGGGCTCGGAAAGCCTTCATGGGCCTCGTGGCGGACTTTTCTGGCTGAGGGTGGCCGATTGCTCGCTAAGGAGGGCTCAGGCGAGCAGTTTCTTCCTGAAGGTCCGTACATCCGAGGCGATGGCGGCGGAAGCCTTGGCCTGGATCTGGCGGAATCGGGCCAGGACCTCTTCGCCCAGGGCGGTCACCTGCGCTCCGCCCCCCCGGGCGCCACCCTTCGCTGCGATCACCACGGGCAAGCGGAAGCACTGGTTCATCTCGTCCACCAGGAGCCAGGCCTTGCGGTAGCTCATGGTCAGCTCGCGGGCGGCCCCTGAGATGGAGCCGGTGCGGCCGATGGCCTCGAGCAGATCGGCCTTCCCCTGGCCAATGGCGATGTGCTCCCCGAAAGCAATGCGGATGCGGATGGAAGCGGCGGTGGTGGACATGGCGGACCCCGGGAGCCCATTTCAGCACGGTGGCGGTCCCCGAACGCAGACTCTGCTAGAAAGGACGGATGGATCCCACCCACGCGGACCGGCCAGCGCGGCGACACCCCAGGCTAGAAAACCTTGGGGGGCTGCTCTTTCCCGCGTCCCCCCGGCATTTCCCCTGGGCGCGGCCGGTGCAGTTGGCCCTGCGCAGCCTGCACATCGCGGGCATGGCCCTGGTGGTGGGCGGCCTTCCCTTCGGGGGCAGTTTCGAGACGCTGCGCGGCCCCATCCTGATCACACTGCTGAGCGGCGTCCTCCTCTTCGCCATCGACCTCGCCCGGGATGCCGCTGTTCTCGTCCAGGGCAGCGGCGTGGCTATGCTGCTGAAGCTGGGCCTGCTCGGCCTGGGTGTCTTGCAACCGGCCCAGCGCCTGCCCTGGTACCTGGCCGCCACCCTCGTGGCTTCCATCGGCGCGCACATGCCCGGGGCCTGGCGGCACTTCTCCTTCGTCACCTGGAAGGTCGTGAGGTACCCGGACTGATGACCACGCCTGCTGAAGCCCTGAAGCTGATCCTCGACCGGGTCGCCCCCCTGACTCCCTCCCTGAAACCGCTGTCGGAGATCCTCGGTCTTGCCGTCGCGGAGGAGTTGCGTTCTGCGGCCCAGGTACCGCCCTTCACCAATTCCGCCATGGATGGCTATGCGCTGCGGGCAGGGGATCTCGATACAGCTTCGCCGGAGCGTCCCGTGCGTCTGCGGGTGCTGGGCGATCTTGCGGCCGGAGCTGTTCCGAAAGCCCCGGTGGGGCCGGGCGAGGCCCTGCGCATCATGACTGGCGCGCCGCTGCCGGCTGGAGCGGACCTGGTGGTCCCCGTGGAGGACACCATCCGCGGCGAAGATTGGGTGGAGATGTGCAGACCTCTCCCCGCAGGCCTCCACATCCGCCTTGCGGGGGAGGATCTGCAATTCGGACAGCTGCTGGTGCCGGCGGGGCATGGCCTCCGCCCCGGCGACATCGGTGTGCTGGCTGCGGCGGGATTGGCGGTCGTGAGCGTGCATCCGCGGGTCCGGGTCGCCGTGCTGACCACGGGCGACGAACTGGTGGATGTGTCGGTGGAACCCGGCCCCGGCCGCATCCGCGATGCCAACATCCACGCGGTGTGCGCCCAGGTGGCCGCCTGCGGGGCGATCCCCGTGCCCTTTGCGCGGGTGCCGGATGATCGCGACACGCTGCGGCGCGTCCTGCAGGAAGCCCTGGAAGCCGATGTGATCCTCACCACCGGCGGCATCTCCGTGGGCGACTACGACTTCATGAAGGAACTGCTGGAGGAACTCGGCGCCGAACGGATCTTCTGGAAGGTGGCCCAGAAACCCGGCGGGCCCCTGGGCTTCTGGAGGCTGGGCGCCACACCCATCTTCGGGATCCCGGGCAATCCCGTGGCCGCCATGCTCATGGTCGAGGAATATGTGCGGCCCGCCCTGCGAAGGATGATGGGCTTCGCGAAGCTCCTCCGGCCCGCCGCCGAAGCGCGGCTGGATGGCGGCTGGACGGGCAAGGCCGGGGACCCCCGCACCACGTTCCTGCGGGTCGTGGCGCGACGCGAGGATGGCCGGCTGCAGGCGCGGCTCACGGGCCCCCAGGGTTCCGCCATTCTGTCCTCCATGCTGCTGGCGAATGCGCTGGCGGTGATCCCGGCGGGCCTGGATCGGGTGGCGCCGGGCGGGAGCGTGCAGCTCCACCTCACCGAAGAGGCCGAGGATCACTGAGGAGACAACATGGCCGTGCGGGTGGTTCGTCTGGGCAGCCCTCGGGCACCGGGGGAGGGGCTGCGGCTGGGGACGGTGCGGCGACCCCCTCGTGGGGTGCCGAAAGCCGAGTTCGCCAGGCGCGATTTCTACGACCTGTGGCTCCCCGAGGCCGCGCCGAGCGAGGCCCTGGTGAAACTGGCCCAGGAGGCCACGGACGCCAGGGCCTGGACCGCCTTCGCGCGGCGGTACCGGGCGGAGATGGCCCAGCCGGGACAGGCGCGGCTCCTGGATCTGCTGGTAGCTCGGGGCGCCGAGCTCCGGTGAAGGCCATGCCGGCCGGTCCCGAGGCCAAAGGGCGCCACCCTTTTTTCACCCCGGTTGATTCTCTCTGATTTCCTGGGGTCGGATCAGATCAAGGCACCACCACGACCTGCGTCGTGTGGAGGGCGCTGCCAAAGGGCCCTTGGGCCTCCAGCGTGTAGGTGGTGGTGGTCGTGGGGCGGACGGTGGTGCTGGTGCCGGTCACCCAGCCGAGGTCCGGTGTGATGAACCAGCGGGTGGCGCCCGTGCTGCCCCAATTGAGGGTGGCGCTGGCACCGTTGGTGAGGCTGGTGGGATTGGCCGTGAAAGTGGAGATGGCAGGGGCCGCGCCCGCGGGATCGCTGGTATGGACCGTGCCCATCTGCACCACCTCCAGATCCGAGCCCTTGATGCCCGATAGCGAGGCGAGCTGGGTGTTGTCCCAGCGGTCATCGGGCGCGCCGGAGATGAACCAGGCGCTGCCGTTGTCGGCCAGGATCATGCCGTGGCGCTTGAGAGCGGCCAGAACCACCTTGGCCTGGGCCGGGTAGGTGCTGATGTCCACACCGGCCTTCAGGCGCACGCGCAAGCCCATGGGCGGCGCGCTGGTGCTGGTATTGCTCGAGGCCCAGTGCGTGGCGGGCAGCACATAGGCCCGGCGCGAGGTCGGCACCGTGAAGCGCAGGGCATGGGTGATGGTTCCGGCGGCGACTTCGTCGTACCGGGCCAGCCCCGGGAAGATGGGCAGACCCGCTGCATCGGCGCTGGTCCAGCCGTAGGGTCGCAGCGTATTGGCCTTCAGATCCCAGACTGAAGCGGAGTCGGCCTTCCAGCTGCCATCGCCCTGGAGGAAGGCCCGATAGAGTTCGTAGAGCACGCAGGTGTCCCGGTCCAGCACCAGCACGTGCCGGTCGCCGGTGGCTGCGTTGCCCCCTTCCACAGGTGCGCTGGCGGGGATCGGCATGGGCCCGGGATCGCTTTCGCTGCTGTAGGCCGTGAAGGTGACGGCCACCTTGGGCTGCACGGTGGAGGCCACCACCGAATAGGGGATGCCGATCGGACCGCCGCCATACAGCCCCGCGCCGAAATCCGGATGCAGGCCGGTACCGGCGCCGATGAAGGCGATGATGGCGGCGCTGTTGGCGTCCACCGGGTCGCCGGAGACATCCCGGTTCCAGGCGCTGTCGGCGGGGAACGGCCGGAAGCCCTGGAGGCTGGCGCCGATGCCGAGGGCCCCGCCATTGCAGGCTCCAGCCGGTGGCTGGACGGAACCGCCCTGGCCGCCGCCGCAGCCGACGCCCAGGACCAGCGTCGTCCAGATGCCCACGGCCATCCCGCGCATGGTCCCTCCTGGTGTCTTCGCTTGAAACCTTGAGTGTTCTCGGGTCCAGGAGAAAGTCAACCGCGCCAGCCCGGTCTCGATCGGCCGTGGCACACTAAGTGGACCCCGAGGTATCCATGAATGCCGAACCCTCCTTCCGCGAAAAGTACTCGTTCCCCACGAGCTACTGGAACGCCAACCTCACTGAGCTGTTCGAGCGGGCGGCCTACTATTCGATGGCCAGCTTCATCGTCATCTACCTCGGCCGCCTCGGCCTGGGCGACTACTGGCCCAGCACGCTGAATGGCGTGCTCTGGTTCCTGGTCTACTTCCTGCCCATCCTCAGCGGCACCATCGCGGATCAGATCGGCTTCCGGAAGAGCCTGCTCATGGCCTGCGTGCTGTTGGTGGGTGGCTACTTCCTGATGGGCTATCCCGTCTGGTTCGGCGGGCAGACCCTGGCTCTGCAGGCAGGGAAGGAAGTCACGGCGGGTCTCGGTGTGATGGTGCCCGTGGCGGCGGCGATCCTGCTGATCGGCATCGGCGGCTCCTTCGTGAAGCCCTGCATCGCGGGCACCGTGCAGCGCACGCATCTGGGCAAGGCCACGCTGGCCTTCGCCATCTTCTACATGGTCATCAACATCGGCAGCGTCTTCGGCCGCATCAGCGCGTTCATCGTGCGCACCAAGCTCGGCAAGCTCGACACCATCTTCCTCGTTTCCATGGTGGCCGCGGTGCTGGCCTTCATGGTGGTCCTGCTGCTCTACCGCGATCCCGAATCCACGGTGGATCCGAATAAGCCGAAGCGCACCATCCCCGAGGTTTTCTTCGGGATGTTCAAGGTGCTGCGCAGCGGCCGCTTTGTCATGTTCCTGGTGGTGAGCAGCGGTTTCTACTTCATCTACAACCAGGTCTACAACGTGCTGCCGCTCTATGTGAAGAAGACCGTGGAGCTGACGCCCGCCATGGATCTCTACACCATGGCGAACCCCATCACCATCGTGTTGTTCCAGCTCCTCATCACCAGGATTTTCGGGAAGCTGCCGCCCATCAAATCCATCATCGTGGGCACGGTGATCATCGGCCTGTCCATGCTCATCAACGTGGCGCCCCTCTACATGGCCGGCGGCGTGACGGCGAAGCTGTGGCTGCCCCTGGGCAGCCTGTTCGTGGTGTTGACCGTGGCTCTCATCGCCTTTGGTGAGCTGTTCGCCTCGAGCCGCCTCTACGAATACATCGGATCGCTCGCCCCCAAGGGCCAGGAGGGCCTATTCCTCGGCTACGCCAACCTGCCCATGGCCATCGGCAGCCTGGTGGGCGGCCCCGCCGGTGCCTGGCTGTTCAACAAGGTCATGTGTGAGGGGGCGGTGAAACAGGCGGATGGCTTGCTGAAACTGGATCCCAAGGCCGCCGCGACGGGCTGGATCATCCTCACCCTGTTCGGCCTCGGCAGCGCGCTCAGCCTGTGGATCTACAACCGGTGGCTGCAGAAGCAGGGCTGATGGACGGACGAATGCTACGTCGCCAGGATGGCGTCGACCGCCGCCTGCAATTCCCGGAACCCGAAGGGCTTGGGCAGGATCATCACGCCGGGGTGGTCACGGGTGAGGTCGATGGCCCGCTGATCGGCCCGCCCGGTCGACAGGATCACGGGCACCGCCGGTAGGACCGACCGCAGCTTGGGCAAGGTGTGGAAGCCCCCCCAGCCGGGCATATTCATGTCGAGGAGCACCAGATCGGGCCGGAGGCCCTGGTCGATGCGGTTCAGGGCGGCCTCACCGCTGTCCGCGATGACGACCCGGTGCCCCAGCGCCTCGAGCAGGCCGGATACCACTGATTGGATGAGCTCGTCATCATCCACGAGCAGGATGTTCCGGGCGAGGGACGAACCCATCGGGGCCAAGGCGTTGGGTTCGGGGGCAGCGTCTTCCGTGCCGGCCTTCGGGAACCACAGCTCGACGGTGGTTCCTTGCCCCGGCTTGCTGCGGATCTCCATGGTCCCGTGGTGGGCCTGGACCGTGCTGTAGACCAGGGCGAGACCAAGGCCGGTGCCCTTGCCCTGGGCCTTGGTGGTGAAGAAGGGCTCGAAGGCCCGCTCGAGGACATCCTTGGCCATCCCCGACCCTGTGTCGGCGATGGTCAGGCTGACCTGATCCCCGGGCAGGTTGCGGCTGGAAAGCCTGAGCCGGCCACCTTCCGGCATGGCGTCCAGGGCGTTCACGCAAAGGTTCATCAGGACGAGGCTGAGGGCATCTGGATCCCCCAGGATGGTGCCCGCCGCAGGATCGAGATTCAGTTCGATCCGGATGTTGGCGGGAATGGTCCGTTCCAGCAGGTGCGCCTCCTCCTTGACGAGGGTGTTGATGGCCAGGGTCCGTTCTCCCGCCATGTCCTTGCGGGCGAAGTCGAGCAGGCTCTTCACCGTGTTCCGTCCCCGCAGGCAGGCCTTGGTGATGGTCGCGAACGTGGTGTGGAGCCGGGAGCCTTCGGGTTGGAGTTCCAGATGCGTGGTGGCGAGCCCCAGGATCGCCCCCAGCACATTGTTCATGTCGTGGGCCAGGCCACCGGCCAGAATGCCGAGGCTTTCCATCTTCTGGGATAGGCGGAGCGCCTCCTTGGTCTTGATTTCGTCCGTGATGTCCCGCATGACCCCCAGGCCGCCGAGGAAGCTCCCGTTGGCATCAAACCGGGGCGTCACCGTGACCTGCAGGGTCCGGGGCACGCCGTCCAGACGCCGGATCCCAACCTCGTAGGTTTCGGCCTGCCCCTGGCGCCGCTGGGTCGTGCGGAGCTGCATCCGCTGCCATTCATCCGGTTCGATGAAAGCTCCGAGATTCATGCCGATCAAGGCGTGGGGGCCGACGCCGAAGATCCGTTCCGCTTCGGGATTCGCCATGATGAAAGTCTCTGAGGCGTCCACGATGGACACCCCTTCGCCGAGCAGTTCCATCAGCTCCCGGTGGTGGGCCTCGCTCTCCCGCAGGGCGGTTTCGGTGGCTTCCTGATCGGTCAGATCCCGGATGAAGCCGATGACCTGATCCTGGTTGGGAACATAGGTGGTGGACACCTCGACCGGGAACGAGGTTCCATCCTTCCGGCGGTGCTGGGAGTGGAAGCGGTCGGAGCCCTCCTCCTTCATCTTCTTGGTGTGCTGGGTTGGTTCCTCCCGGGTTTCGATGGCGTCCAGATCGCTGACATGGCCGGCCAGCAGCTCTGCGCGGGTATAGCCGGTCATCCGCAGGTAGGCGTCATTGGCATCGAGCAGCGCGCCGCTGCCGCTGACCAGGACATAGCCATCCAGGTTCGTCTCTAGCAGAGCCCGGTACTCCTCGGCCTGGGAGAGGACCTTCGCCTCCTGGGATTCGAACTGGAGCGTATTGCGGAGGATCAGCGCGAACACCGGCGACAGGGCGTTCAAGAGCCGGACCAGGTCCTCGGTGCGCTGGAGATCCAGGAGGTCCAGGGCGAAGAGGGTGCCGACGCGCAGTTGGCCGACATGGAGGGGTGTCAGGCTCAGGGAGGTGACGCGCAGCCGGTCCATCACCGCCCCGAGGTCAGGGGCGACCAGCGGCCTGAGGAGAAGGGCCGCCGGGCCAGGGTGCAGGTCCACCAGCTCGACCAACCCCTGGACGAGAAGGGAAGTCTGGGCCCGCGGGGGCTCGATGGCCACGATCCGATGGGGCCCAGCCGGGAGGCCGGACCCATGGTGGAGCATGATGACGGTGTGGACGCCCATGAGTTCGCGGAGCTGCCGGGTGAGGTACTGCGCCATCTCCAGGGGGCTTTCGGAGAATTTCAGGATCTCCGCGAGGAAGTCCACGATCATGAACTGGACGGCGGCCTCGTCCGGCTGGCGGGTCGGGTCAGTCATGGCGGCGGGTGGACTGGGCGGCCTGGTTGAGGCTGGCGAGCAGGGGGTCCAGCGACACCGGCAGGATCTCCACCGGCAGGCCCAGGAATTCGCTCGCCTCCTGCAAGGCCTCGTGAGGCACGGGGATCAGGCCGGTATCGAGGTAGATCAGCCGAGTGTGCAGCTCCTGCATGAAGGTCTTGGCGCAGGGGCCCAGCAGACCGAGCTGGCCCACGAACACCTGTCTCCAGGCCAGGGCCCATTCGGGCATGAGGAAGAAGGCGCCCTCCTTCCGGAGCCTGCGATAGGCTTCGCGGCCCAGGATGATTTCGCAGCAGTTGATGCCGGCCGTGCGGGCGGTGCCGGGCTCGGCCTCGAAGGTGTCCATGTGGCCGCAGCAGTCCCCGTAGGCCAGCACCACCGCTTTTTCCCGATCCTGGTCCCGGGCTGCGCCGAGGGCGCCCTGCAGGCGGGTCTCCAGCTTGGCGGGGACCATGTGGAGCATGGAATTGAGAAACTCCACGGGCAGACCGAGCCGGCCCGAGGCATGCAGAGCCTCGATCTCCTTCCTGAAGATGGAGCACGAGATGCAGAGGGTGCTCGGTTCCGGTTTCATGTCTCGACGCCTCCCGTCCGGCACACGGCCTCGGTGATGGCGGCAAGGCATTCAGGGGGCGTATCGAACTGGATGTCGGCCCCGCTGGTAGCCAGGATGAACTGGCGGTCGGCGCCTCGCTGCGCGAAGGCGCGTTCGCATAGGTGATCGACTTCCTCGGGCCGAAGATGGACCAGGCCGGCACCGTCGAGGTTGCCCATGACGACGGGGCCCGGTCCGAGCGCCCGGCGGGCCGCGCCCAGGTCCTCGTGGGCATCAATGACATAGGCCACCACGTTGGGCAGGTCCTGGAACCGGGCCAGCTGGTCGACCAGGGGGCAGCCTCCATGGTGGAAGACCACTGGCCCCGGGAGTTCGGCCAGGGCCGTCCTCAGATTCGGCAGCAGCAACGAATCAGCCACGGCCTCGGTGATGATGAAGCCATTGGCCAGATTGGCCGTCAGGGCCAAGCCGGTGGCCCCATCGCTGAACATGGCCTTGCCAAGAGCCACGAAAAAGGGCGTCAGGCGATCGAGCAGCGCCTGGGCCACGGCCGGCCGGAAGAGCAGGGCATCGAGCCATGCCTCGAGGCCGATGACGAGCGGGGGGAGGTCCGCGGGACTCACCAGCGCGCCAAAGATGGGCACCTGTCCGGCATAGGTCTTGGCGAGGATCCGGATGGTCTCCCGCAGGTAGAGCAGCCGGGGATGGCCGTCCACATCCGGCAGGGGGAGCTGCAACATCTCCTCGGCGGTGCTGGCCGCGAACCCAGCCACATTGGGCGCCTGGCGGGGGCGGGTACCCAGGCGGCTGCCGAAGGCCTCCCCGAGGGCCGGGATGAAGAAGGGGCTGAGCAGCAGATCGGGGCTGAAGGTTTCGCGGATGGCCATCTGGCCTTCGGCGTATACGGCGGCCTGGTTGTAATGGTCTTCGAGGGAGGCGCCCGTGAGTCGCGCTCCGTACAGGCTCGCATTGAGAAGAAAGGCTGGCCGGTCGGCGGGCTGGTTCTGGAGGGCGGCCAGGATGCGTTCGAGGCTGTTCATCGGGATGCCGCTCCAGCTGTCCCGTCAAAAACCCTGGATCTCTGCACCAGGCTTTCGAAGAGGGGCGAGGCCTCCACGGCGCTGGCGGCGGTGCCGTCGCCACCGAACTCCGCCACGAGTTCGGGCCGCAGCTTGAAAACCGCGCCGCCCACGGCGAGCTGGAGCCTGCCGTTCAGACCGCGGCGGTCGATCTCGCTGCGGATCTTGGCCACGTTCTTGGCTGTGGTGAACATCATGGCGGAGGCGCCGATGGCCCGGGCGCCGGTCTCCACGGCCTTGTCCACGAACTGCTCGGCGCTCACGTCCACACCCAGGTCATGGACGATCCAGCCGTCGGCCCGCAGGAAGGCCGCCACCATCTTGCGGCCCAGGGGATGGAAGTCGTCCTCCACGTTGCCCAGCACCACGGGGCCCCGGCTGGGCTGGGCGCCGCTGGCGGTGTCGGACTCCAGGAGCAGGCGGGCGAGCACATCCTCGGCGACCTTCGACGCCACGTAGCCCGTCGCGAGGGAAACGCCGCCCAGGCCCACGGCCCAGTTCTTGCCGAAAGTCTCCAGGACCGGGGAAAGCAGCTCAGGGACCACGCGGTCGAAGGGGCGCCCGATGGCCCAGGCATCGATCACGGCCGCGGCGCGGGCCCGGTCGGCCTGCTCGATGGCTTTCAGCAATTCCTGAGGGTAATTCCGATCCATGGCCCCTCCAGCGAGGCATGAGGCTGCAGCGAAAGAGTGGACTGGCCAGAGCGGATGGGACCGTGCCCTTGCAGAGTACCTTTCGGTCATTGTGGCGGGGCCGTGAATAAATCGGTGCGCTGAACGGCCCTGCCAGGAAGGCTGCCCACCCCGGGGAACGCCAAATCCACGCCCTCAGGCGGATTGGCAAAACCTGTAGCCACAGATTCCCGTGATAATGAGCCACCGCCCCGAGGTCCCCATGTCGAAGAAGGAAACACAGCTCTTCCCCCTGCGCAAGGGCCTGCACGCGCGGCAGGCGCATGTGGACCTGCCCGCGGGGACCTTCGAGGAGGAGCACGCCCGGCAGGGCTTTTTCGGCCGCACCACGCACCTCTACCGCCTACACCCCGTCACGGACTGGACGCGCATCGAGGGCCCCCTGCGGCCCCACAGCTATGACCTGAACGGGCTGAAGCCCTCCATGGAGGCCGGAGCAGGAGCGGAGGCCCACCGCGCCCCGCGCGGCCCGAAGAGCGGGGCACAGGATGTGCCACGTGACGAGGCCATCCGGGCTTCGATGTTCGGTTGCACCGATCCCGCCTTCGCCCCCGTCTGCGTCCTCCACAACGCCGATGTCGCCCTCCACTGGGTAGCGCCTTCGGCCATGGATTTCTTCTACCGCAACGCCGACGGCGACGATGTCTATTACATCCACGCGGGCGGCGGGAAGCTGGAGTGCACCTTTGGCTCCCTTTGCTACGCAAAGGGAGATTACCTCGTGATACCGAGGGGAACCACCTACCGATTCCTACCCGACGAGGGCGAGCAGCGCTACCTGCTCATCGAAAGCTTCAGCGAAGTCACGATTCCCGACCGCAACCAGCTGGGGCCCAACGCCATCTTCGATCCGGCCATGATCGATACGCCCGAACTCGAGCCCTATGATGCGACCCCCAAAGAGTGGGCCGTCCACGTCAAGCGCGAGAACGAGATCACGAAGGTGTTCTACCCCTTCAACCCGCTGGATGTGGTGGGGTGGAAGGGCGATCTGACGGTTTGGCGTATCAACGTGAAGGACATCCGGCCCATCCTCAGCGCCCGCTACCACCTGCCCCCCTCGGCGCACAGCACCTTCATCGCCCACAACTTCGTCATCTGCTCGTTCCTGCCCCGGCCCTTCGAGGAGGAGGAGGGCGCCATGCGGGTGCCCTTCTATCACAGCAACATCGACTACGACGAAGTGCTGTTCTACAGCGCGGGGCACTTCTTCTCGAGGGATGGCATCGGCGCCGGCATGATGACCTGGCATCCGCAGGGCATCCACCATGGGCCGCACCCCAAGGCCATTCCCCTCAGCCGCACCAAGGAGCGCACCGATGAAGTGGCGGTGATGGTCGACACCTTCCGTCCCCTGAGGGCCACGCCAGCCGCAGGTCTTGTGGAGAACGAGAACTACTGGGCCTCTTGGAAGTAGCCGACACCGATTTTCGGACCGGTTTGGTCAGGTGACCCTGCTTATCCCACCCTGAAATACCTGCGGAGAAAAGCTTTCAGGTCCATGTACAGGAAGCGCCAGGGGCCCCGGTGCTTGCGGCGGTCGAGCTGGTTGGCGGCGGAGGTGGCCACGGGGACTCCCAGGGTTCGGTAGGTGAAATCATGATCACTCATTTGTCGGTACTGGCAAGACTAAAACAGGTAAATTACGGCATTGAAAGATTATTGACGGGTAATGAACACGCAACCGGACCCCGGCCATGGGCACCCCGGGAGGCGCCCGCCGGGCTGGAACAGAAGGCCGGGGCCCCAGGGTTTGCTAGGCTGAACCTGGAGATGCCCTGATGGAACGGTTCACAGCATTGGCTTTGGTCTTTCAGATTCCGGCTGAAGTTAGGGATCTGCTTGGCTGGATGGGACGAACGGGATGGGCGCGCCTGGGGCACCTGCTGCTCGTGGCGGCCTCCTGCCTGGCCCTTCTGGGCGCGATGAAGCTGGTCACTCGGGCCGTGCGCAAGGCCGTGGACGACGGCAATGATGACGCCACCTCCGATGCGGAGCGGCGGGCTGAAACCCTGGGGGCCGTGCTCACCAATGCCGCGCGGGTGCTGGTGGTGGCCTTCTTCCTGCTGATGACGCTGCAGGAGTTCGGCGTGAACATCGGCCCCCTGGTGGCTGGCGCCGGGGTGGCGGGCGTGGCGCTGGGCTTCGGCGCCCAGAGCCTGGTGAAGGATGTCATCAGCGGCTTCTTCCTGCTGCTCGAGAACCAGTTCGGCGTGGGCGACATCATCACCGTCGACGACAAGCACACCGGTACGGTGGATCGCATGACCCTGCGGATCACGCAACTGCGGGATGCCGAGGGGCGGGCGCACTACATCCCCAACGGCTCCATCATCCGTGTGGTGGTGCTGTCCAAGGATTTCGCCCGGGCCCTGGTGGATGTGGAAGTGGGCTACGAGACCGATCCCGATCAGGCCTTCGAAGTGCTGCGGAAGGCCGGGCTGACCCTGCATGAGGAGAGGCCGGAACTGGCCGTGGAGCCGTTGGATGTCAAAGGCATCGAAGCCCTGAGCCCCAGCGGCTTCATCATCCGCACGCTCACGAAGACCGCCCCCGGGGCGCAGTGGGAAGTGGCCCGGGAACTGCGCCGCCGCATCCTCCTGGCTTTCCGCGAGGCGGGCATCTCGATCCCCTATCCGCAGCGCGTGGTGCACCACCGCGGAGAGTCAGGCGACTGAGGTCTCCCAACCGGCGCGACCGTTCTCGGCTCGCGCGACGCCACGCTCGGCCTCGGTTGCATGCCGCGAGTCCCAGGCCTCCAGGCGGGGCCGCATCGTGCGCTCGAACCAGGTCGGGATCAGGGCCACGATGAGCATTCCCATGTAGCCCGCGGGCAGCATGGGGGCGTTGGGCATGGGCCGCAGCCGCCAGAAGGGCTTGCCCCCCTCGGCGTGGTGATCGCTGTGGCGGGTGAGGTGGTAGAGCACGGTGCTGCTCATCCAGGCGTTGCTGTTCCAGCTGTGGCGGGGTTCGACGCGGGTGCCGGGCAGGCGCACCAGGCCGAAGTGTTCGATGAAGTTGATGATCTCCAGGATCGCCTTGCCCCAGAGACCGGCGGCGACGAAGAAGGCCACGGCGCGCCCGCCGCCGAGGGTGAAGGCCAGTCCCATCCAGGCGGCGGAGAACAACCAGCCGCGCAGGAACCGGTTGCGCGGCCCCCAGGGCCCGAGACCCTTGCGGGCGAGGCGTTCCCGTTCGAGCCGCCAGGCACCGCCCAGCTGACCGAACGTGGAGCGCAGGATGAAGCCGTAGACCCGCTCGCCACGCCGGGCCGAGGCCGGATCCTCAAAGGTGGAGACCTTCGCGTGATGCCCGTACACGTGCTCGATGGCGAAGCTGGCATCGAAGGTAAGGGCCAGCAGCCAGCGCCCCCAGAGCAGGTGCAGGGGCTGGCGGGTGCGGTGGACGAGTTCGTGGCCCACAGTGGTGCCCGCCGCGGCGGTGAGGAAGCCGCAGCCGAGCACGGCGCCCAGCCAGGACAGCGGGCCGCTGGCCTGGCGCGCCGCGACGAGATCCGGGCCACCGCTCCGCAGCAGGGCGGCGCCGAGTCCCAGGGCGTCCCCGGTGCCGGCCATCCACCAGAGCAGGCTGTGCATCACCAGGAGGATCGGCAGCGTGAGGAAAAGCCACAGGTTGAACAGCCAGGGCCCGGTGTCTGCCAGGTCGGAGGTCTCGTCGGGGCCGAAGGTGTCAGCCAGGGCCACCACCCCGGCACTGACGCAGAAGGGAGCCCACATCCAGGCGCCACCGCGGGTGAATCGCCAGGTGGCGGCCAGCAGGAGGGCGGACATCAGCCCGAAGCGGAACCTGGACATCGTTCAGCTCCGCACGCGCAGGCCCACCAGCCGCCAGGCCTCGTCGAGGTCACCTGCGCTTAGTGAGCGGCGGATGGCATGATCCAGTCCGGCGGCCACCAGGGGGTCGCCGGGTTGCCGGACCATGGTCGAGAGGTCTGGCAGCCCCTGGCTGTTGGCAAGCAGGCCCAAGTCGTTGGCCGTGAGGATGCGGCTCTGCTTCAGGGCTTCGGGCAGGGCGTCGTAGCCGACCGGCCGCCCGGCGGGTTTGGGCACCTGAAAGACCGCCGCGCCGCTGGCCCGGGTGTAGAAGGCCCCGCCATTGCGGCCCACCAGATCGAGGGCATCGGGATGGAGGATGCCGCCGGCGAAGCAGTCCTCCTTGACATGGAAGGCGAGCACCTCCCCGATGAGCATGAGGCCCGAGCCCGGGCCGGTGCCCAGCTCCACGACCTGCTGCAATCGACACTCCATCTGGAAAGGGCTTTCGCCCACCAGCGACGGCTTCACGAAGCGGGATGGCAGGGGCGTCAACCCGCTCTTGGGAAACTCATCCACGCCATCGGGCCACTCGGCGCTCGCCACATTCGTCGGATGCAGCATGGCGTAACTCACAGCGGCGATGACGAATTCGCCCGTGGCCACGGCGTTCAGGTAGGTGTGCTTCAGTGTGCCGTCCCGGCCGCGGCGGTTGGGTGCGAAAGCCACCGTGGGCGGATTGGAACCGAAGGCATTGAAGAAACTGAAGGGCGACAGGTTCCGCACGCCTTCGGCGCTGATGGTGCTGGCCAGGGCGATGGGTCGCGGCCCGATGCCCCCGCATAGCAGGGCATTGGCCTCGATGGGGCCGAGTTCAGTGGCGAGGAAGGTGAGGGTGCTCATGGCTGGTCAAACTGGACGCGCTGCCTGCCCGCATCCGTTTCCCTGAGGAAGCGGATGAGGCCGGTGCTATAGGTGCGCTGGTCGTCCCACATGGCCATGTGGCTGCCGTGGGGGCAATGCAGGTAGCTGCCGTGCTTGACCTGACCGGCGACCCACTTCATGTGGGCGGGGTCCATGGTGTCGTGGGCACCACCGATGACAAGGGTGGGCATGGCCAGCTTCGGCAGATCGGCTTTGCGATCCCATTTCTCCAGTCGGCCCGAGGCGCGGAACTCGCTGGGGCCCTGCATGAGGACATAGATCTCCTTGTTGGCCCGGGCGGCGGCACGGTTGAAGGCATCGGGCCACTCGGGCAGGCGGCAGAGGTGCTTGGCGTAGAAGTGGGGGATGAGCAGCTCCATGTAGCGCGGGCTTTCGTACTGGCCCTTGGCCTCGAGCTCCTTCACTTCCTTCACAACGGCCGGATCCATGCCCTTGGCCAGCACCTCGTCGGCGTAGCGGTTGTAGTCGGGAATGCTCATCATCATGTTCGAGATGATCAGCCCCTTGAGGTTCGCGCCGTATTTCAGCGCGTACTCCGCCGCGAGGATGCCGCCCCAGGAGTGGCCCAGCAGGTAGAAATTGTCCTTGTGCAGTCCCAGGGCCCTGCGGACCTGCTCGACCTCTTCCACGAAGCGGGCCGTGGTCCAGAGGTCTGGATCTTTGGGCTGGTCCGAGAAGGCGCTGCCCAGCTGATCGTAGTAGATGAACTCGATACCTTCGGCCGGGAGGTAGCCCTCCAGCGCTTCGAAATATTCGTGGGTGAACCCTGGCCCGCCATGCAGCAACAGCAGCTTGATGCGCGGGTTGTTCCCGAAGCGCTTGGTCCAGACCTTGAAAGTGCCCTTGGACGTCTGGATGGGGATGAGCTTGACGCCGCCTTCCCGGACCGCGGCCGGGTCCGCGAAGTAGGCGCGCAGCGTGGGGGCGGGTTGGGCCTCGGCTGCGCTGTACCAGGACAGCAGCAGGAGGACCAAGGTGATCGCTAGGCGCATGGGAACTCCGGGCGGGGTGCCCCAGTCTAGTTAATCCCCGGCTTCACCGCCGGGGGTTCCTGCATAAAGATCGGAAAGGTTTCCGCCCACCAGGGTCGGCGGCACGCCGACGAGGCGCTCGGGGGCATGGACGACGGTGTTCACCAGTCGGCCCAGGCCCGCGATCTCCATGGCGACCTCGTCGCCGGGCTTGAGCCATAGGTTGTCCGTGATCTTGGAACCGTTCAGCTCCAGCAGGCAGCCAGTCCCCACGGTGCCGCTGCCGATGACCTCGCCCGCCTGCATCTGGATGCCGTAGCTGGTGCGCTGGAGGATCTGGGCGAAGGTCCAGTTCATGCTGTCGGCATTGCCTGTGGAAAGTACATGTCCATTCACCGAACAGGTCATGGCTGCGTGGAGCACGGCACCCCGGGCCTGGCCCTCCAGGGGCAGCTCGTCCTTGGTGACCAGCCATGGGCCGAGGCTGGTGGCGAAGTCCTTGCCCTTGCAGGGGCCCAGGGACAGCTTCATCTCCTCCATCTGGAGCACGCGGGCGCTCCAGTCGTTCATCACCATGAAACCGAAGATGGCCGCGTCGGCCTCCTCCAGCGTGGCGTTCTTCAGGGGGCGCCCCGTGACGATGGCCACCTCCAACTCGAAGTCGAGGCGTTCCAGGTGGTGGTCCTGCACCAGCACAGGGCCCGGCCCGGTGAC